>JAZNGT010000028.1:0-92615 GCA_045576635.1 Congzhengia sp.
GCTTTAATGCCAAGTGTTTCTTCAATACTTCTGCGCATTTCTTCTGTCCAAGGCTCCGCGCCAAAGATTCCTGCTTTAAGCGGAATATCTTCCGGCTTATACCCCTGTTCTTTTAATGTTTCACCGATGTAAGCCGCATAAGAAGGAGTACAACAAAGAATTGTAGCACTGAGGTCTGTCATAAACTGAATCTGGCGTTCGGTGTTACCGGAGGACATTGGAAGAGTAAGACATCCCACCTTGTGTGAACCACCGTTGAGTCCGGGACCACCTGTGAAAAGCCCATAACCATAAGCAACCTGACATACATCTTTGTTACTGCCTCCTGCTGCAACAATAGCACGGGCACAGCAATCTTCCCAAAGGTCAACATCTTTCTGCGTATAGAAAGCAACTACACGTCTGCCTGTTGTTCCTGATGTGGACTGAATACGGACACAGTCTTCCAGAGGTTTAGCAAGTAATCCGTAAGGATAGGCATCTCTCAAATCTGCTTTAGTAAGGAACGGGAGCTTATGCAAATCTTCAATCCCATGGATATCTTCAGGCTTTACACCTTTTTCATCCATAAGATTGCGGTAGTAAGGTACGTTTTCATAAACGTGCTTAACCTGTTTTACCAATTTTTCCGACTGAAGCTTTTTCATCTCGTGGGCAGGCATCGTTTCAATTTCTTTCTGATAGTAATTCTGAGCCATTTTTGTTCATCCCTTCCATTACACTTAAAATTTTGTTCAGACAGGTTGCAAGGTGAATAAAAAAAGTCCTCTGCAATCCTGCTTTAGGATACAGAGGACGAAAATTTCATTTCCGTGGTACCACCTCAGTTCGCCGCTATCTCACGGTAGCGACCTTATCAGGTACTAGTATACCTTAGTTCTATGACGGGAACACCCGTTGCCTCCTACTTAAGACGAATCTTGTTCAGTGCACTGCTAACAGAAGGAATTCGAGAAGGACGCCCCCTTTGCCTCGCACCAACCGGCAACTCTCTCCAGGTTCTTTCCAACCTACTGGTTTCTGATCTTTGCATTTGTTAGATGTATTTTAACACTTTAAAATAAAAATGTCAATACCTTTTTTAAAAATTAAATCAGAACATCATATGTTCGTGCCTTTCTTAAGTTCGACTCTCTTACATATAAAAAAACAGCCATAAGCAAAAGCCTATGGCTGTTTTTTGTATGAACGATATGATTTTACTGTGAGTGATATTCCATCTTCGATGGAGTGATATTTTTGATAAATCAAAAGTGATATTGAAACCTTTGGTTTCAGTGGTATTATATTTGCATTTAAACTGTGCGAAGCACAATACCACTCGGTGCAAGCCGAATATAACTGCGTAGCAATATAACTTGCGATAAGCAAATATAACTGAAAAAGAGATGATTTTACCGACAGTAAAATCATCTCTTTTTCATGGTGGAGACGAGGAGAGTCGAACTCCTGTCCGAAAACGTTTCCGATTCAGGCGCTCCGGGTGCAGTTTGTGATTATACATTCCCTCTGCTTAAAGTTCACAAACAAACTTTAAGGGTTAGTAGCTTCATAAGTCATGGCAGTCGCAAAGCTTAGACTGCTCACGTTCACCGCATCATGATGCCCTGACCCCTAAGCGCGGTAACCTAAGGCAGGACAGCTGCCTAATTAGGCAGCGTAAGCTAAATCGTATTTGTCGATTATTTTTAAATTGCGGCTTTTAAAGTGGCACCGCACCACTACCCGCTCCCAAATGTTCTGCGTCCCCGTCGAAACCATTACGTCCCCGAGACACTCCCTATTATACTATTTTGCCACCATTTCGTCAATGCTTTTATTTTTACAGAATTGTAAATATTTTTTCATTTTACAGTTCTTTTGAAATTTCATAAAGAGCGTTTACAGCTTTATCAACTTCATAAGGGGTGTTAAAAAATCCAAAACTGAATCTTACACAACCTGTTCTTTCTGTGTGAAGCGTCTGGTGTGCCAAAATAGCACAGTGAAGCCCGGCACGTACAGAAATATTGTATCTGTCGTTTAAAAGTGTGGCAAGTGTAACGCAGTCAAAATCCCCTAAATTCATTGCACAGATTGCAGTTTTCTGTTCGCCTCCGTAAACGTTAACGCCCGGAATTTCTAAAACACGTTCCTCAAAGCGCTTTAAAAGCATCTTTTCGTGTGCATAGATTGCATCGGTACCAATCTCCGAAATAAATTTTACCGCAGCATTTAGTCCTGCAATCGCAGGCACATTTTGTGTTCCGCTTTCTAATCTGTCGGGCATCATTTCAGGCTGATACATACTTTCGGAAAGACTTCCTGTACCACCCTCTATGATGGTGTTTAACATAAGTTCTTCTCTTACATAAATTCCGCCTGTTCCCATGGGACCCATAAGCCCCTTATGACCGGGAAATGCCAAAATATCAAGTTTTGAAGCGTTAATATCTAATGTTCCTGCACTTTGCGCGGCATCGACCATAAATAAAATGTTATGTTTATGTGCAATTTCTGCTGCTTTGTAGATGTCGGTAATGTTTCCCGTTACATTTGATGAGTGTGTCAGCACAATGAGTTTTGTGTTTGGCTGTATCAGTTTTTCCAGATCCTCTACATTCAATTCTCCCTTTTCATTTGCACGAAGAAGGGAGTACGAAACACGAAGCCGTTTTTCTAATGCTTTTACAGGGCGGAGTACAGAGTTATGTTCCATTGACGATAAAATCACGTGGTCGCCATAGGAGAGCACGCCTTTAATTCCCATATTTAAAGCGTGCGTTGTATTATACGAAAACGCAATGCGCTCAGGATTTTTAACATGAAACAAATTTGCAAGATTTACTTTTGTTTCGTATAAAAGTTCGTTTGCGTGCGCCACTGCACCGTAGCCGCCACGGCCTGCGTTTGCACCATGTTTTACCATGGTATCATAAACTGCCTGATAAACGGACGGCGGTTTTTTAAATGTTGTTGCTGCATGATCAAGATATATCATATTGTTCACCTTATTTTGTTTTTGTTACATCATATGAAAATAAATTTTTTTTGTTCCCTGTCAATAAAGTGAGCGCAGTATCATATAATGTAGCGATATCAATAAAGGGGTGTTTCGTTATGGAAAAGAATTTGGATGCATTATTAAAATCAGTGAGCAAGGCGAAGATTTCGGATTTTATGAAAAAAGCAGAGCGCGGAGAACTTTCTGATATTTTGGATACGGTTGACACAGAAAAAGCACAAAAAATGATTGACGACTTTGGCCTTTCTGAAAAAACAAAAAATGCAGATTTAGGAAAACTTTTAAATGAAGTAAAGCAAAACCCCGCTATTTTAGAAAAACTTAAAAAACTCTTCTGACGAAAAGGGGTGACAATATGGCAGAAGAAAATGCAGAACTTTTGTCCTCTTTGCTTGGAATGTTAGGGGACAATCCCGAGGAGAAAATTAAAGCAGCACTTTCGTCTATCGGAATTGAAAAAAAGGAAGAAGAGAAAGAAACGATAACAAACAAAAGTGACTTTGATCCTGAAATGATTTTAAAGATTGGCAGTCTTTTAAAAGGTGTTGGAGGCGAAGACGAACGGTTAAATCTTTTATACGCACTGAAACCTTTTTTGAGTGAAGAGAAAAAAACAAAAATTGACGGTGCCGCAAAACTTTTAAAACTTGCGAAAATGGCGGAAACTGCGCAAAAGAGCGATTTATTTAACAACTTAAAATTATAGAGGTGATAAAAGTGGTAACAAACTATTATAACGCAAGCAACAATTTCAGTGCACCAATAAGACGCGAACCAAAACCGTTTCGTCCGTGTGATGAATGTGAGCCAAAGATGCAAAAAAAAGAAACGGTCAAACATTCACAGGAAATGCCTGACCGTGATACGATGCTTATTGTTGGACTGATTCTTTTACTTCTCATTACGGGATGCGATGACACTTTGTTACTGCTTGCGCTTTTGTACATCGTTTTGTTTTGAAAAGTTTATGACGTCAATTGCGCGTACATTGTATCCGTATGCAGTGACCGTGCGGATGACGTCACTTTCGGTTACGGTTTTTAAAAGGCGCATTTCATCGTCTAATACAGAAATCATATAAAACGTGCTCAAATTCAGTTTTTTTAAGATATACTTTGCAGGGGTGTTATCTAAAATGCAGAGTGTTTTAGAGGGAATGAGCGCGTTTTCTTTTTGTGTTTCTTTTTGATAGATAAGTTCGCGCATGATTAAAATATCACTGTTCTTTTTCTCATCTGCTAAATTGTATAACAAAAAAGCGGCAATCATAACAAGACTGGGATTTCCCTGAAAAAAGACTAAAAGAAAAATGCCGCAAAGTAAAATGCATCCGATGAAAAAGTAAGAGATACGGCGCATAATTTTGACAGCAGGAATTAACCCTGCGCGGTGCGTAATCAGTGTGCGAAGAATTCTGCCTCCGTCTAAGGGCGGGACGGGGATGAGATTTAAAAGGAGCATACAAATGTTTATTACCAAAAACAACATAAAATTGAGAGAGGGAGTTCTGTCATAAAAGAACATACCGATTACGAGCATACAAACATTTGCAAAAGGACCTGAAAGCGCAATCAACGCTTCTTTTTTCGGGTGTTTCATTAAAGATGTACTAAGCCTTATCGTCATGCCAAACGGCATAACGATAATCGAGTAAACGGGGACATTAAGTAAAATAGCCGTCAAAAGATGAGAGAGTTCATGAATCAAAACAATGCCGTAAGAGATAAAAAAAGTCATCTGACTTTTCGTTACAAACGCAACCAAAATCAAAGGCAGTAAAAGAATGTGAACATAAAAAAAACGGCTGATTTTAATCATGACTGCTCCTTAAAGTCGATAAACTGTGTCGGGTCTAAATAGGTATCACCACGGCGGAGTTCGAAATAAAATACGCTGTCTGTGTCACCGTTTCGCGCGAGAGGGTCACCCTTCTTTATGTGGTCACCCGTGTTGGGAAGAATTTTATTTAAGTTTCCGTAGAGTGTAAAGATTTCTTCACTGTGCTTTACAATCACATACGTTCCGTATTCTTCATTGGTTGCAATTTCCGTAATCTCGCCGTCGCCTGCTGAACACACCGTGTCATCCTTTTTCACCGCAATATCCAGTCCGTAATGAAATCCGCTTCCAGAGGCATCCTGTATACCAAATCCTTTTACAATGGTACCGTCGTAGGGGCTTTGAAGATTTGAAACGGGGTCTAACGGCTCCATAGACGCATCCTGAGTAAAATATGCTTTTGTTTTTTCATACGTAGCCTTTATATCCGTATTTTTAGTTACAATAAGTTGAATGCTTTGCCTTACTGCCTGATGGTTTTCGGGAGGGGAGAGACGCACAGAAACACATGCAATCAAAATGAGAATACAAAGAAGAGTTCTCTTTGTAAATGACGATGAAACACGATTGCTGCTTTCAATGTCGTTTGGTATGTACCTTCTATACATTTGATTTCTTTCCCGAATATTCATACAAACTGCTCCTTTTGATAGTTTGTACCATTATATTGACAAGCCCTGAAAAATATGACAAGGGTTTAAAGCGAATCGCTTTAAACCCTTGTGTTTTGTTTTATTAAACTGCAATGATTTCATATTCTTCACATGCAATTTCGTCCGTTCCGATAAACTGCTCAATGATGTCGCGTAACGATATGGGCGTCACCGTATTTTCTGCAAGAATCCATGCCACTTCTTTCGCTTTTTCTTCGGTACAGAAAATGTCAAATATTTTTCTGTATTCAACTTTCAGCGTTTTTTCATCAGGATGATGACGCTTTAACACTTCGATGCCGAACGTGTTTACATAAAAGCCGTCTACATCGGTTTCGCGCTCTAGTGTGTAATACTCCAAAGTAAAACTTTGCAGAGAGTTTTCTCCCTCAACTGTTACGGTCGTTTTTTGTACCAATTTTCTGATGCTCATTTTCTTTCTCCTGTCTTCATATTGTGTGCAATTGCTTTATGAACACATTATATAGTATCTTGTATTACAAATCAATTACAAACATCAAACAGAAACTGACAGGAAAGTATAAAATTAAAGCAAAACCATGACGAAAATTTGCGAATTATAATATTTAGATGTCATTTTGTCGATTGTTCTCATTTTGAAAGAATGTTTATGAACCAAGAAAAAATTTTTAAAAAAGTTCTTTATTATTTGGAATTTTTTTGATATAATATATTAGTAGTATAAATGTGCGGAAGTTTAGCCGAATAAATTTTAAGTAAATGAGCCGAAAGGCCAATATAAATGAACGGAAAATAAATGAAAACATGGAGGTTTTTTTGTGGCAAAAAAACAAAAACTGAAAATCATCCCGTTGGGTGGCCTGAATGAGATCGGAAAAAATATGACGGTCTTTGAGTACGAAAACGATATTTTCGTATTGGATTGCGGTATGGCGTTTCCTGACGAGAGTATGCCGGGTATTGATATTGTCATTCCCGATATTTCTTATCTCGTTAAGAACAAGCATAAAATACGCGGTATTGTCATCACCCATGGACACGAGGACCACATCGGTGCCATTCCTTATTTTTTAAAGGAACTGAATGTGCCGATTTACGGAACAATGCTGACACTTGGTCTTGTAGAAGTAAAACTAAAAGAGTTTAATCTTCTTTCCAAAACTAAGTTAAACCGCGTAAAAGCCGGTGACCGCATTAAACTCGGCAGTTTCGGGATTGAGTTTATTCACACGAATCATTCTATCGCAGGTGCTGTGGCGCTTGCAATTCATACGCCTGTTGGCACCGTAATTCATACGGGTGACTTTAAGGTCGATAACACCCCTATCGAGGGCAATATGATTGACCTTGCCCGCTTTGGAGAACTTGGCAAAAAAGGCGTTTTGGCGCTTATGTCAGACAGTACAAACGTAGAGCGTGCGGGGTACACCATGTCGGAACGTACCGTAGGAAATACGTTTGACGAATTTTTCAGAAACTCAACAGGACGCATTATTGTTGCAACATTTGCATCCAATGTGCACCGTGTACAGCAGATTATCAATTCTGCACACCGCTACGGAAGGAAAGTTGCAATCTCGGGAAGAAGTATGGAAAACGTTGTAGAAGTTGCTTCTACTTTGGGATACATCAATATTCCCGATAAAGTACTCATATCAATTGATGAAATTAAAAAATACAGACCGAATCAACTTGTGATTATAACAACCGGTAGTCAGGGTGAGGCAATGTCAGCGCTTTCCCGAATGGCGTTTTCGGATCATAGAAAAGTGGAAATCGGAAAAGGCGACTTGGTTATCGTTTCAGCATCGCCCATCCCGGGGAACGAAAAGCAGATATCTACGGTAATTAACGAACTCTTTAAAAAGGGTGCAGACGTTGTTTATAAATCGCTTGAAAACATTCACGTTTCAGGGCACGCCTGCCAGGAGGAATTAAAACTCATTCTGTCTTTGGTAAACCCCAAATTCTTCATTCCGGTGCACGGCGAATTCCGTCACTTAAAACAGCATGCTGCTTTGGCAGAATCTATGGGGATGCATCACAAAAATGTGGTTGTTGGCGATATCGGTAAAGTCATAGAACTTACACCGAACAGTATAAAATTAAACGGTCTCGTTCCGTCGGGAGCAGTGTTAATTGACGGACTCGGCGTTGGCGATGTCGGCAACATCGTGCTTCGTGACAGAAAGCATCTTGCGGAAGACGGTATCATTGTTGTGGTGGTTACCATGTCAAAGGTTGACGGCTCTATTTTAGCAGGACCTGAGGTAATCTCCCGCGGATTTGTCTATGTACGTGAATCTGTCGACTTAATGGAAGAAGCAAAGGTCGTTGCAAAAACTGCACTTTTAAAATGTGCGGAAAAAAAGCAGACTGACTGGGCAAGTTTAAAAGCAAGTTTAAAATCATCTATGGGTGATTTTGTATACAAAGAAACAAAACGAAACCCCATGATACTTCCTATTATTACAGAAGTTTAAAATTTTGTCCGGAATATACCGGACTACATATACTTTACAGGAGATGAACAGTATGGCAATCAAACTTTTCACATCAGAATCAGTGACAGAGGGACATCCGGATAAAATCTCGGATATTTTATCTGACGCAATATTAGACGAAATCTATAAAAATGACCCCCAGGGCCGTGTTGCCTGCGAGGTTACTGTTACAACGGGACTTGTTCTGGTGGTTGGCGAAATTTCAACGACTACATATGTAGATATTCCGAAAACGGTGCGCGAGTGCATCCGTGAAATCGGTTACGACAGAGCAAAATACGGCTTTGACTGTGATACTTGTGCGGTAATTACCGCAATTGACGAACAGTCGGCGGACATCGCACTTGGCGTTGATAAATCATTGGAAGCAAAAGCAGGCAAAGATGCAATCGACTCTATCGGTGCAGGTGACCAGGGTATGATGTTTGGTTATGCCTGCAACGAAACAGATGAGTATATGCCGCTTGCTATAAGTTTGGCGCATAAACTTACAAGAAAACTTGCTGCGGTGAGAAAATCGGGCGAAGTGGACTATATCCGTCCCGACGGAAAATCGCAGGTAACGGTGGCATACGATGAAAACGGAAAACCGCTTTATGTGGATACTGTGGTTATTTCCACACAGCATGCAGAAGAAGTATCACACGATACCATCGAAAAAGATATGATTGAAAAAGTTATTCTGCCGGTTATTCCGAAAGAACTTTTATCGGAAAGTACCAAATATTACATAAATCCCACAGGAAGATTCGTAGTGGGCGGACCGAACGGTGATTCCGGTCATACAGGAAGAAAAATCATCGTAGATACCTATGGTGGCTACGCGCGACATGGCGGCGGTGCGTTCTCCGGAAAAGACCCCACAAAAGTTGACAGAAGTGCCGCATATGCAGGCCGTTATGTTGCAAAAAACCTTGTTGCAGCAGGCGTTGCAGACCGTTTGGAAGTGCAGATTGCATACGCTATTGGTGTAGCAAAACCGGTTTCTGTTTCTGTTGAAACATTTGGTACAGCGCACATTCCGGAAGAGAAAATCACAGAACTCATCGGAAAACACTTTGACCTTCGTCCTGCCGGCATTATCAAAATGCTTGATCTCAGAAGACCGATTTATAAGCAGACTGCGGCGTACGGTCATTTTGGACGAAACGATTTGGACTTGCCATGGGAAAGACTTGACAAGGTAGAGGCAATAAAGGCAGACCTAGAATAGACTTAATTACTATCAGTGAGGAGGAATTGTTTTGAAAATTCTGATTGTTGATGACGAAAAACTGTTGGTAAAAGGAATTAAATACAATTTTGAGCAGGACGGCTATACAGTTGTCTGTGCGTATGACGGGGAAGAAGCCATTAAAGCCGCATACGACAAAAGCATTGACCTTATTATTTTGGACTTGATGCTCCCGAAGGTTGACGGATATTCTGTTTGCCAGAAAATTCGTGAATTTTCGAATGTGCCCATCATTATGCTTACAGCAAAAAATGAGGATATGGACAAAATTTTGGGTCTTGAATACGGTGCGGATGATTACCTTACAAAACCGTTTAACATTTTAGAACTCAAAGCGCGTGTAAAGGCGGTTTTGCGCCGTATGACACCGGCAGAAGGTGCTGTAAGACAAGAATCTATGATCACAGTAGGCAGCGTGTCGCTTGACTATAATCTGCGACGTGTTGCAATTGGTGAAAGAGTGATTGAACTTACCGCAAAAGAGTTTGACCTCATTGATTTGTTTGTTTGTAATGCAGGTAAGGTGTATTCAAGAGAAAATCTTTTGGACATTGTTTGGGGATACGATTATCCTGGAGATGTGCGTACCGTAGACGTTCACGTAAGAAGACTCCGTGAAAAAATCGAACCGAATCCCGCTGAGCCCCGCTTTATACATACAAAATGGGGGGTAGGTTACTATTTTAAAGAAGTTTAAAAACAACTTTTTCAGCATCAAAGGCAAAATTATTGCTACATATATCATTATTGTAGTACTCGTTTTGGTTATCATTGCAAGTTATATGTTAGGTACGCTCAAAACGTATCTTTTAGAGCAACGAAAACTGGAAGCACTTACCCGTGCAAACGTCATTGCCAGCATACAGATAGACGAATTCGACGAAACCGTAATCGAAAATAAAATGGAAACCATGCCGATTGAAGTCGGATTCCGCGCAATGATTTTCGACAGTCAGAGCCGTGTGTATTACGATTCTTATGAGGAGAGCAGTTACGAGGGAAAACTTTTTATTTATGCCCCCGTAACGCAGGTTTTATTAGACGGGAAAGACAATGCGGGTTACCGCAAGGAAGACGGGAAATGGAACATCGAAGCATCGGTTCCGATTATCCGAAACACAAAAACCATTGGTGCAGTTTTGGTTACGGCAAATGATGATTCAATACAAAGTATTTTAGAGCATATCACCCGTGCAATTTTAATTTTTGGTGTTTTGCTTTTGTTGTTTGTTGTACTATTTGGTACGTCTATGGCAGGTGTTCTTACAAAACCTGTAAAAAAACTGACCGGATTTATTAAGAACATGCCAAAAGATAAACTGCAAAAGTGCGAAGTGGTAAACAGTAAAGACGAAACCGGCGAACTCGTGCAGGCGTTTAACGAACTCATTGACCGTGTGGCAGAACTTGAAGAAAAGCGAAAGGCGTTTGTTTCGGATGCATCGCACGAACTTAAAACACCGCTTTCCATTATTAAACTTTTGTCGGACTCTCTGCTTCAAACGCAAAATCCCGACCCTGAGTTTTTACGCGAGTTTTTAACCGATATGAACGACGAAGTGGAACGTCTTACCAGAATTGTGCAAAGGCTTTTGGATTTGACGCAGATGGACCAGACACACACCAACATGAATGTTGAGGTTGCGTCCATTACAGCAATTACGGAAACAGTGTGCGAAAAACTTATGCCGCTTGCGGAAAACAAGCAAATCAGCCTTTTATATTTAAGACCAGAAGAAGATTTGTTTATGCCGCTAGACCGTGACAGTATTACCGAGGCGATTTACAATATTGCAGACAATTCCATAAAATATACGGAAAACGGCGGAACGGTAAAAATTGAGATTATGCGTGATTTAGGTAATGTCTTAATTCGTATTACCGATTCCGGCATCGGTATTCCAAAAGATGAGATGCAGAAGATTTTTGACCGTTTTTACCGCGTAGACAAAGCAAGAGCAAGAGATACAGGCGGTACGGGACTCGGGCTTTCAATCGCAATGGATGCCGTGAAACTCCATGGCGGATATATTGAAGTTTCGAGTGAAGAAGAAAAGGGAAGTATGTTTACCATTGTACTTCCGTATGAATCCGGCATGCCGCAGGAAGTACAGGAAAATCTCCTTGGCGAACAAATTCCGGAAGAAAATCTTATTTCAGATGAAGAGACAGAATAAACATAAAAAAAAGGACAAGCGTGTGCTTGTCCTTTTTCATGTGGTGCCGCTGGCCGGAGTCGAACCGGCACGGTATCGCTACCGGCGGATTTTGAGTCCGCTACGTCTGCCAATTCCATCACAGCGGCAAATACCTGACTTAGATATTTTAGCACTACTTTTCATTTTTGTCAAGATAAAAATGAAATTACATTCCAATTTATTTCTCTGATTTAAAAATACAGATTATTTTCGGGCTTTCTAAAAATTTTTTAAAAAGAACTTGTTTTTTTTTAGAAAATATGTTAGAATGAGACTATATTGTAAAAAATGAGGTGAAAATAATGAATAAAACAGAATTAGTAGCAGCAGTTGCTGCAAAAACAGGTCTTTCCAAGAAAGATGCTGACGCTGCAGTTAACGCTACAATCGATGCAATCACAGGTGCATTAAAGGCGAATGACAAAGTTGCATTAGTTGGCTTTGGTACATTTGAAGTAAGAGCACGTGCTGCAAGAATGGGTAAAAACCCGCAGACAGGTGAAGCAATCAAAATTGCTGCATCTAAGGTTCCTGCATTCAAAGCAGGTAAGGCGCTGAAAGACGCTTTAAAATAATCACTGGCGACAAGTAAGGTGAAAGGGCAAGCGCTCTTTCACCTTTTTGTGTTATTATGAGCGAAAGAGGAATGCTGATATGATTTTAATTATTGCCGAAAAACCGAGCCTCGCTCGGAACATATCGTCTGCAATCGGCAACATGAAGCGGTTTTCCGGCTATCACGAGGGAAACGGCTTTGTTGTCACATGGGCATTTGGCCATTTGTTTTCGCTCGCAGATATCGAATATTATACGGGACAAATGTCCGATAAAGTAAAATGGAGTATGGAACATCTTCCGTGTTTTCCTGAAAAATTTGTATTTACGCTTCGCCGTGACAGTAAAAAACAGGCAGATGATGGCGTGAAAGCGCAGTTTGAAGTCATTCAGGCACTTTTAAACCGTGACGATATTGACACCGTTGTAAATGCCGGTGATGCTGACCGCGAAGGTGAAATTATTATAAGAACCGTAGTAAAGCATGCACTTAAAACTGAAAAAAAGCAAAAACGTTTATGGCTTCCTGATCAGACGGCAGAAACCATTTTAGAAGGACTTCGTGATTTAAAAGACGAGAAAGAATACGACAAACTTGCAGACGAAGGCTATGCCCGCACATTTATTGACTGGCTTTACGGCGTTAACTTAACGCGTTATGCAACGCTTAAAACCGGAAAACTTTTGCGTGTCGGCAGAGTCATTGTGCCGATTGTAAAGGCAATTTATGACCGCGATATGGCAATCCGTAACTTTGTTCCCGAAATCTACTACGGGATCCAAAGCAAAGCAATCACAAACGGCGAAGAAGTAGAACTTCTTTCAAAAGAAAAGTTTTCAAAAGAAAATTACCAAAAAGCATCCGAATTATGTGCGCGCTATAATAACGAAACGGCATACGTTACGGACGTAAAACAGAAAAAGGATACCTTAAAACCGGGAAAACTTTACTCTCTTACAAAACTTCAGAACGTACTCGGTAAAAAATATAAAATGCCCATGGAAGAAAGTCTTTCCATCGTGCAGGGACTTTACGAAAAGGGATACGTAACGTACCCGAGAACAAACTCCGAGTACCTTGCGGTGGCAGAACAGGACAAAGTAAAAAAGATACTTTCGGCAGTAAAAGCACTTGGTTATCCGGTAGAATTTCAGTTTAAAAAAACCATTTTTGACGACAGTAAAATTGAGTCACACTCTGCGCTTACACCGACTACAAAAATTCCCCAAAAAGACCAACTCACCGACAGAGAATATCAAGTTTACAGTACCATTATGCGAAGATTTGTTGCGGTATTTTGCGCCGAAGAATGCCGTCTTAACAAAACTGAAATTACAATCAGTGTAGGGGAATTGGAAACGTTTACGTTAAAAGGTACTGTCATTTTAGAGGCGGGCTGGACCAAATATGACGATTCTTTAAAGAAAGATAAATTACTTCCGCCTCTTAAAAAAGGCGATGTTGTAAATATAGACTTTAAACCGGTCGAAAAAGAAACAAGTCCTCCGAAACATTACACCATTGAAACCTTAAACAATTACTTAAAAAATCCGTTCCGTGAAGAAAAGGCAAATGCCCAGACGGAAGATGATGCAGAAGAATACCGCGCAATATTTGAGGGGTTGGAACTTGGAACCGAAGCGACCAGAACAGGTATTATAGATAACGCAAGAAAAAGTGGCTATATCGAACTTAAAAAGGACGTTTATACCATCTTACGCGACGGCGAATTTCTGATTGAGGCACTTCTACGTATGGGTATCAGTATGGATAAATACAAAACCGCAGAACTTGGTAAAGCGCTCAAAAAAGTATTCCGTGGTGAGTGTACTGTATCTGACAGTGTGGATTTAGCAAAACAGGAAATCAAAAAGGTATTTGATAAAAAAGCGACGAAACCGTCCGAGGATACAGATGACGGCTTTGTAGGAGACACCGCAGGAACGTGTCCGCTTTGCGGTGCGTTAGTCAGAAGAACGTCATTCGGCTACGGTTGCAGCGGCTATAAAGACGGATGCAAATTTACAATAAGCGGTGTCATTTTAGGAAGAGTGATTTCGCTTTCAAATGTGAAAAAACTTTTAGAAGATGGCGAAACGTATCAGATTGACGGGTTTGTTTCTCCCAAAAGCGGAAAAAGTTTCAGCGCAAAATTAAAACTTGATGGTGGAAAAACCGTATTTGATTTCACATAAGATTTTGTCGTATAATAACTATATTGACAAAAAGAAGAAAGGTGTATTCTTTTTATGAAACATAACAACAAAAAAAGTGCTGTCAGGGGCCAAATGTCTGAGCATGGCCTTATGTTTAACAAGGCGCTTGGCCAAAACTTTTTGACCGACGAATCGTATTTAGATGCTATTGTAGACGCAGCAGAACTTACGCCGGATGAGTGTGTATTGGAAATCGGCCCCGGTGCAGGAGCACTCACAGAAAAACTTGCAAAAAAAGCAAAAAAAGTGGTTGCGGTTGAGATTGATACCGGTTTGATTCCGCTTTTAAAAGAGAATTTATCTGATTTTGAAAATGTTAAAATCATTAATGAAGATATTTTAAAAATCTCGCTTAACACACTGTTTGATGAAGAATTTAAAGGCGAAACCGTTAAGGTTGTCGCAAATCTTCCGTATTATATAACAACACCGATTGTAATGAAACTTTTAGAAGAAAATCCGGGGTTTTTAAGTTTGGTCATTATGGTGCAAAAAGAAGTTGCCGAAAGGCTTATCGCAGAGCCCGGAAGCAAACTTTGCGGAGCGGTAACGTACAGCGTAAATTACAGATGCGAAACAGAACTTGTAACGCACGTTCCGCCCGAGGCGTTTGTTCCTGCCCCGAAGGTCTGGTCATCGGTTATAAAACTTACTGTGCGCGATGAAAAAGCCGTTTTGGTAAAAGATGAAGCACACCTTTTTACGCTTATAAAAGCGGCGTTTTTGATGCGTCGCAAAACTTTTTTAAACAGTGTTTCGAAAAATCCTGCGCTTTTAACTGACAAAGAAATGTTAAGAACTATTTTATCAGAACTGGGCATTTCAGAAACCATCCGCGGTGAAGCACTGGATTTGGTACAATTTTCACAAATTTCCAACAGGATTTTGGAAAGAAATTTGTAGAATAAGACGAGTGATTTTTTTGACAAAATACTATTAATTTTTTTAAAAATAGTGTATAATAAAAAAGAAGAAATTTGCTTTTCTTTTAAGTTAAAAAATTACATAAATCGACTTTTGTTAAAAATCAACACCCAAAAGGTGAAAGGAGAACATAAAATGACAAACAACAAAACCGTGTTAAACTGGCTCGAAGAAATGAAAGCCTTGACAACACCCGACACAATCGTATGGATTGACGGTTCGGAAGAACAACTCGAAGCATTAAGAGAAGAAGCCGTTGCAACCGGAGAAATGATTAAACTCAATCAGGAAAAACTTCCCGGATGTTACTATCATAGAACAGCAGAAAATGACGTTGCCCGCGTTGAAGACAGAACGTTTATCTGCACACCTACAAAAGAAGAAGCAGGCCCCGTTAATAACTGGATGGAGCCTTCTGAAATGTATGCAAAATTAAATGCACTTTACAAAGGCTCAATGAAAGGCAGAACCATGTACATCATCCCGTATTCTATGGGACCGGTTGGTTCGCCGTTCTCTAAAATCGGTATTGAACTTACCGACAGTATCTATGTTGTACTCAACATGGCAATCATGACAAGAATCGGTAAATCCGTTATTGACGCGCTTGGCGACAGCGACGATTTCGTAAGATGCTTACATGCGAAAAAAGATGTAAATCCTGATGAAAGATACATCGTTCACTTCCCGCAGGATAACACCATTATGTCTGTTAACTCTGCATACGGCGGTAACGTACTTTTAGGTAAAAAGTGCTTCGCACTCCGTATTGCTTCCTACCAGGGTATGAAAGAAGGCTGGATGGCTGAACATATGCTTATCTTGGGCCTCGAAAATCCCAAGGGTGAAGTAAAATATATTGCAGCAGCATTCCCGTCTGCATGTGGTAAAACAAACCTTGCAATGCTTATTCCGCCCGAATACTTAAAAGAAAAGGGCTACAAAGTTTGGACCGTTGGTGACGATATTGCTTGGCTCAGAATCGGCAAAGACGGAAGACTTTATGCAATCAACCCCGAAGCAGGTTTCTTTGGCGTTGCACCTGGAACAAGCGTGAAAACAAACTTCAACGCTCTTGAATCCACAAAGAAAAATACAATCTTTACAAACGTTGCAATCAATAACGACGATATGACAGTTTGGTGGGAAGGCTTGGACAAGAATCCTCCCGAAAACTGCACAGAATGGACAGGAAAACAGGTAAACGGCAAAACATACGAAGGCAAACTTGCACATCCGAACTCAAGATTTACAGCGCCTGCAATTAACTGCCCCTGCATTTCGAGTGAATTTGAAAATCCGGAAGGCGTGCCGATTTCTGCTATCGTGTTTGGCGGAAGACGTGCAAAAACCGCTCCCCTTGTATATCAGGCAAGAGACTGGAATCACGGTGTATTCGTTGGTGCTACCATGGCATCTGAAACAACAGCAGCCGCTGCCGGTGCAGTAGGTGTTGTAAGACGCGACCCCATGGCGATGAAGCCGTTCGTTGGTTATAACATGGCTGATTACTTTGCACACTGGATTGAAATGGGCGAAAAAATGGATGCTGATAAAGCACCGAAAATCTTCCACGTTAACTGGTTCAGACAGGACGAAGAAGGCAACTTCATGTGGCCGGGATTTGGTGACAACATGCGCGTTCTTCTCTGGATTTTAGACAGATGCGAAGGTAAAAAGGATGCAAATGACAGTGCAATCGGCTTCCTCCCAAATAAAGAAGACATTGATGTTACCGATTTAGACATTGATGAAAAAACACTTACCGAACTCTTAACCGTAGAAAAAGATGTATGGCTTGAAGATGTTAAAAATCAGGAAGAATACTTTGCACAGTTTGGCGACAGATTACCGAAAGAAATCAAAGAAGAACTTGAAACTTTAAAGGCAAATCTTTCAAAATAATTTTGTTTTAAAAAAGGAGCCGCAGCATACGTGCTGCGGCTCTATATTCATTGGAGTTGAAGCAAATGCCCGAAAAAATTGTAGACATCCACGCACACGCGTTTGATGATAAAATTGCAGAAAAAGCAACGCTTAATTTAAAAGACTATTATCATATTCCACCCGTATCTGACGGAAGATTGGACTATCTTACCGAAAGTGCCAAAAGAAATAAGGTGGACAAACTGGTTGTCTGCGCAACTGCAACAAAACCTACACAAGTTCAAATGATCAACGACTATATTTCCCGTTTGGGTTCAGAACATATTTTAGGATTCGGAACACTTCATCCGGATTTTGAAACCATAGATGAAGAATTGGTCCGGATGAAAAAATTGGGGCTTTGTGGCATTAAGTTTCATCCCATATTTCAGGGATTTAAAATTGATGACGAAAAGGCACTTAAAATGTACGAAAAAATTGGTGATAAGTTTCCGATTTTAATCCATGTGGGAGACAAAAACGTTGACCACGCGCGCCCGAAACGACTTCTAAATGTTATGAAAGAACTTCCAAATGTAACTTTTATTGCCGCGCACCTTGGCGGTTTTTCTGAATGGGAAGAAGCAAAACAATATTTAATTGGTAAAAATCTTTATATTGATACATCAAGTTCAACACGCTTTTTGCCGCCGAAAGAGGCGAAAGCGCTCATCCGCGCGCACGGCGTGGATAAGGTACTGTTTGGTACGGACTATCCGCTTTCAGACCACGCATTTGAATATGCGTGCCTTAAAAAACTTCGATTAAAAAAGGAAGAATACGAAAAAATTTATTGGCAAAATGCGTATCGGCTTTTAAATTTACATAACGATTAAAAAATAGTAAAACTGTTAAAATGTCTCGGGGATAGATTCACTTTACATGCAAAAATTAAACATAAGAGGATATCAAAACGGTATTTTCAAATTTTAATTTTGGAGGTGTAATATGTGAAGACTATTTGGCGAGTATGTTTAACAGTTTTTTTATTTTTACTTGTTTCGTATCCGTATGCGGCGTATGCAGAAACCTTAATTGCAAACGATTTTACAAAACAGACACCGCAGGATACAACGCTTTCTTTTTCAAAAGAAGATTTTACTCAAAATGCAAATCCGCCCGCAGGCAAAAGCCTTGTTTCTGTTCGGTTTGATCAGGTGACTAACGAGAAAGCAGGCAATCTTAAACTAGGCGGAAATACGGTTAAAAAGGGCAATACAATCGCGGTAAATGATTTAAACCGCTTAACCTTTGTTCCCAATGCAGGGTATCGCGGGGAGGCAATTTTCACGTGGACAGCAAACTATGGTGGTGCATCATCACCTTTTCCCGGTGCGGTTGTGATTACCGTGGGATCAGGTCAAGGTACACCATCTGTTATTTTTGAAGAGGAGAAAGATTCTTTAAAAGAACCTGAACAGCAAAAAACGGAAGAAAAAGTTCCTCCCAAAAAAGAAACGTCTGTAAAAGAAGAGACAAAAAAAGATAGTAACTCTGAAAAGAAAGAAGACAAAACAAAAGTAGAAACACCAAAAAGCGAAACACCAAAGGCAACACAAAACGAATTAAAGCCTTTGCGGTATGAAGATATGTTAAATCACTGGGGTGCGTATTCTGCCGGCATGCTTGCATCGAGGGGTTACATTATAGGCGAAGATTACGGAAACCGGTTTTATTTTCATCCGGACGAAATTATAACAAGACTGGATTTTGTGCTGATGGTAAATGCCATTTTTGGTGTGTCGCCGAAAGACAGTTTAAACGGAAACCCATTTTCCGATAAAAATGTGCCGTCTTATGTAATGCGCGTAGGAATCGCGGCGCATGAGTACGATATCATAGAGGGTGCAAAAGGAAAAGACGGAAAACTTTATTTTCGCCCGAATGAACCGATTACGCGTGCTGAGGCGATTACCATTTTAGACTACGCGTTAAGACTTGACAGTTATGGCGTAAACGAGGCAGAATTTAAAGATGTCAATCAAATTCCTGCATGGGCAATGCAGTCTGTCCGCAATTTAGAGGCGTACGGCATTATTCAGGGATATGAGGATGGGACCATAAGACCCAATTCAAATATCACGCGTGCGCAGGCAGCAGAAATGGTATGGCAGGTGCTTAAATTCTTAGATGTAAAGAGAAATACAAACGCAGTATTTCAAACAATCATTTTAGGGGATTAAAAAATGTGGTTGCCTTTGGCAACCACATTTTTTAGAAAAAGGGGGACGGCATCATCTAGATGCCAATGTATTTTGTGAGGTCATTATCAGTATGCTCACAAATTACCGAATTTATACATTTTTTTATTCTATAATAATTTCTTCTGAATCCACTGCATCTTCTAACTCTAAAAGCTGGGATGCAATTTGACTTTCTGTTAAAATCTGTTCAAAACCGGTGCCGTCTGCTTTTACTCTGCACATACCCTGCGCGCCAAGATACATAATCACTTCGTCGCCTGCTACGTTAAAAATTTGCAGTTCGCCGGCAACCAAACGCTCAATTTTTCCGGTTTCAAAGTCTAATTTGTAAAGGGACTGCGTAGCATCTGTATCTGACTCGCCCGAAAGGGAAGCAAGATATTCGTTGCGATCAAGGGCCATGAAGAAGAGCGCATTTTCGTTTGCATTCATATATGTTGTCATATAAGAATCGTTAATTGTTACAGTTTCGCCGGTTGTAAGATTTTTCTTAACAATCGAGTAATCTAAATCGGGAGCGCCTGAGATTTCCTGATCTTTTTTATCGTCATTATACATTTTTGCAAAATACAAATCGTCCTCGTGAATTAAGAAAGTTGCAACGGGAACATCCACTTCAACTTTTATATCTTTTCCGTTTAAGTCCATAGAGTGAAGATTGTAACCCGTCCACTTGTCTTCTGTTTGTGTCAGATAGTAAATGCGGTTTCCGTAGATTGCAAGTGTGTTTAAGTTTACGTCACTCACAAGTTCTGATTTTTTCGTTTCTGCATCCATTTTGTAAAGATGAGAATATGTTGCAATCTGTCCTTGTGCCGCTAAAATTGCGCACTGTTCTTCGGAAAGATTGCCGGGGTTGTCATAATCTGTTTTGGTGTAATAAATGGCATTTCCGATTACAGAAAGATGCGACACGCCATGGTCAATCACTGACTCAATATTCTGACCGTCTTTTGAAATGCGTTTTACATAACCGTTTTCAACGTCAATAAAATAAATCCAGTCGCTTGTAACATTTAAAGAGCCGCCTGCTGCATCGGTAAGTGTTGCCGTTTCTTTCGTTTCTTTATTTTCTTTAATTAAGTGGAACGAATACGTTGTGTTGTCCAGTGTAAGATAATAAAGGTTTTCTTCGTCTTCTGCGACCAAACCGCTCTGGAACATTAAGTTTTCAGGGGTGTTACCCTGCACATATTTTGTAACTTCACCGATTTTGCTGCTGCCTGTTTTTGCGAAAAGTTCATACGCTTTTAAGTAGTTACCGTTTTCTACCGCTTTGTCAGCAATTACATTAAGCACTGTGCGGTATGTAAAAAGACCTGCAACAAAAAGTATAGCCAAAACAATAACAGAAATTACAGAAATGGTAATCGCCTTTTTTGTTTTTTGCTTTTTGTGCTCTTTTTCGAGTTTGAGGCGCGCTTCTTCTTCCTGCATGCGTTTTTCTTCCTCTTCGTGTTCTTGTTCCAATGCACAATTTACAGTTTCGCGAGATGAAAAACGTCTTAAAACGTCTTCCTTTTCACTAAAACAGCGGACACACTGGGGAGCATCTACAAAATTCGGTCTTCCGCAAACACAGGTCCAGTGGTCTTCGTGTTCTGATGCAAAGCATACAGCCTGTGGAACAAAATGTCGCAAAAGAATAGCATCATCAATTGACGCTATGGCATCATCCGTTTCGATGATGTTTTCTTCATTTGGTTCATACACAGAATCATCTAAAAACGTAACTTTATCTACTGCAACAAAAAAGTGTTTTGCGTGTTCCATGCCGACGAGGGATACCGCCTTGTTTTCCGCAAAATACGTTTTTGGCTGTGCAGAAAGGCCCTGTAATGAAACCTCCATCTGATCGAGCTCGTCGCCGTTTGCACTGTATGCCAAGACGCGAAACTCCATGGAAGAAATCGTCTTTTCACTCAAATTGAACAGTTTGAGCAAAAGATAAGGTTCGTTTGTTTCTGTATTTGTTTTTATAATCGTCCCCTGATTTTCAACGGGACACGACAAATCGATGCGCATAAAAGTACCTCCAAACATAAATTAACCCTACAAGGTTTTGCTTTGTTTTTTATTATATCATATTATAAAAACACAGCACAAGTCTTTTCTAAAAATTTTACGGTTTATTCACATAAATCTATGATTTTGTTTTGCATAATATTTCTGTGAAATTATGAAAAAGGTATTGACATTTAAAAATTAATTATGTATAATGTTTAAGGATACACAGAAATTTGTGGTGTGCTGTGACAGTTATTTACAGGAGGTGTGGCACTTGCTCAGAACATATCAGCCAAACAGGCGCAAAAGAAAAAAAGATCATGGCTTCAGAAACAGAATGAGTTCCCGTTCGGGTAGAAAGGTTTTAGCCAGAAGAAGACTGAAAGGTAGAAAGGTTTTGTCTGCATAACCTTAGTTTATGAACATTTGGTCGCTGAGGGCTTCCTTCAGCGACTTTATTCATAGTTTTGGAAAAATCATGAAACATACCATTAGCTTAAACAAAAACGAACAATTTTTGCATGTTTACAAAAAAGGAAAAAGGTCATACCACAAATTTTTTACCTTGTATTACGTGCCGAACGGTCTTTCTGTAAACCGTTTGGGGTTTCGTGTTGGAAAAAAACTTGCAAAAGCTGTTAAACGCAATCGTGTAAGACGTCTTTTAAAAGAAAGTTATCGGTTAAATGAGTACCGGATACAGACCGGTTACGATTTTATTCTGGCAGCAAAAGAGGGAAGCCTCGATGTAAACTCTCTAAATGAGGTTACGTTCGTTTTGGACAAACTCTTTTCCCGTGCGGGACTTTATTGTGGCGCATCGAATGGTAAATCGTTATGAAAACAATGTTAATTCGGTTTCTTTGTTTTTATCAAAAGCATATTTCACCGATGAAAAAACCTTGTTGCCGTTTTTATCCTTCTTGCTCATCTTATGCCATTGAGGCAATCGAAAAAAAGGGAGTGTTGCGGGGTGGACTTATGGCAGTGTGGCGCGTTTTGCGTTGCAATCCGTTTTCTAAGGGCGGTTTTGACCCCGTAGAAAAATAATCTTCTTTCGGTGAAAAAACCATGTAAGGAGGAAAACCTTGAACTCAGTTTTTGATATTATCAATGTTCCTCTTGGTTATTTGTTCAAGGGGATTTACTTTGTAGTCGGAAATTACGGCTGGACAATCGTATTATTTACACTGATTATTAAACTGATTATGTTTCCGCTTACGCTCAAGCAACAGCGTTCGATGAAACAGACACAGGCGATTCAGCCAAAACTTGCAAAATTGCAGGAAAAATATCAATATGACAAAGAAAAGTTAAATCAGGAAACCATGAAACTGTATCAGGAATCCGGCGTAAACCCCATGGGTGGATGCTTACCGCTTTTGATTCAGTTTCCGATTTTGATTGCACTTTATAATATTATCAGAAAGCCCATGAGCTATTTGATGATGCTTTCAAAAGATTCTATTTTACAAATCTATGAGCGCGTTCATGGTGCTGCTGCAGACTTTGCACGTATCGACCAGATTGACCTTGCAAATAAAATGCGTGATGCACTCGATAAGCTTGGTGATTTTGTCGGTGCAAATGACTTAATCAATTTTGACTTTTTTGGGCTTAATCTTTCTGTAGTGCCGTCAATCGCTTATATTTCTGAACATTTGATTTATGTTCTTATCCCGCTGATTGCCGGTGGTACAACGTACCTTGTTTCTTACGTTTCGAATAAGATGGCAGGCACAGCGCAAAATAACAACTCTGCAGCATCGAGCATGAAGGCAATGAACTTTATGTTTCCCTTGATGACGGCCTGGTTTTCTATTTCGCTCCCGGCTGGACTCGGTATTTACTGGATTGTGTCGAACTTGTTCCAGATAGCCCAGATGGTGATTATGAATGAGTTTATTACAGTAGATGTTCCGGCGGATACAGATGACAACACCCATTTCAGAGAACGAAAGAAAAAGAAAAAATAAGACATTGGATACATTATGCCGGCAGTTTTTGCAGGCAGAAAGGTATGGATTGTAAATGAGTAAATATGTTGAAAAATCTGCCAAGACCATTCAGGAAGCGGTCAAGCTTGCCCTGACGGAATTGGGTATAGATAGAGACAGTGCAAAAATTGAAGTAATAGAAGAAGGCAGTCGCGGACTCTTTGGCATTGGTGCAAAAGATGCAGTGGTACGCGTTGCGCCCAACATTGATTTAGAGGCCCGTGCAACCGCGTTTTTAGACGATGTGTTTGTTACTATGGGACTAAGGGTTGATTTTGATGTCCGTACAGAAGGCAAAATCATGACCATCAATTTAATCGGCGAGAATTTAGGTATTATCATCGGAAAACGTGGCGATACGTTAGATGCGCTTGAACATCTTACAAATCTTTGCGTAAACAAAGGTGACGGCGAGTATGTAAAAGTTATTTTAGATGCTGAGAACTATCGCGCAAGACGCGAGCAGACGCTTGTTAAACTTGCAAAAAATCTGGCATCATCCGTTACAAGAAATAATCGCAAAATCACATTAGAGCCGATGCATTCGAATGAGCGCCGTATTATTCATGCGACACTTCAAAACAATCCGAGCGTTGACACTTTCAGTATCGGTGAAGAACCGAATCGTAAGGTTGTTATATCGCCGAAAAAGAAATAATATGCTTTTAAAAGGTCTGAGAAACATTCGTGTCTATCAGGCCTTTTTAAACTATACAGGGAGGGTTACATATGCGCCCACTTGCAGACAGAATCAGACCGGAAAAGTTAGAAGATTTTGTAGGGCAGCAGCATTTAGTTGCGCCGGGGATGATTCTTAATAACTTAATCCGTGCAGGGAAAACAACCAATATGATTTTTTACGGACCTTCCGGCACGGGAAAAACAACGATGGCAAATATCGTGGCAAAAATGTCGAATAAGCGCCTATATAAATTAAACGCAACCAACGCATCCGTCTCTGATGTGAAAGCAGTTATTCAGGATGTCGGCACATTGGGAAGCGAAAACGGCATTTTGCTGTACTTAGATGAAATACAAAATTTTAACAAAAAGCAGCAGCAATCCCTTTTGGAAGTCATTGAAAATGGCTCGGTTACTTTGATTGCAAGCACAACGGAAAATCCTTACTTTTACGTTTACAACGCGATTTTAAGTCGTTCTGCTGTGTTCGAATTTAAACCTCTTTTAAAAGAAGATATTGACAAAGCGGTATCGGGCGGCATCGCTAATTTAGAAGAAGAATTAAATGTTACGATTACCTTTGAGGAGTATGCATGTTCTGCCATTTCTGAAACATGTGGTGGTGATGTAAGAAAAGCACTTAACACACTTGAAATGTGTGTAATGGCAGCAGGCGATGCGCCTGATGGTACAATTTTCATTACGGAGAATATGGTTGAACAGGCGTCGTCTAAAAAAGCATTTCGTCATGACCGCGACGGAGACAGTCATTATGATGTATTGTCGGCGTTTCAAAAATCCATTCGTGGAAGTGATCCGGATGCAGCAGTACATTATCTTGCGCGGATTTTGTCGGCAGGTGATTTGCAGTCGGCTTGCCGTCGCCTTATGGTAATTGCATCGGAAGACATCGGTCTTGCGTACCCGCAGGGTGCAAGTATTGTAAAAAGTTGCGTTGACAGTGCACTTCAACTTGGACTTCCTGAGGCAAGAATTCCGCTTTGTCAGGCAACACTTGTTTTGGCAACAGCACCAAAATCGAACTCTGTTGTAATCGCGATTGATGAAGCAATGCAGGATGTTTTATCGGGAAATGCCGGCGATGTTCCTGACCATTTAAAAGATGCACATTACAGTGGCGCAAAAAAACTTGGAAGGGGCGTAGAATATCGTTATCCCCATAATTACGAAAACAACTACGTCAAACAGACGTATCTGCCTGAAACTTTAAAAAACAAGCGGTATTACAGACCGCAGGAAAACAAAACCGAATCGGCAATCAAGGCCTACTGGGAAAAAATAAAAAAGGACGATTAATATGCAGTCTTACGGAAAATTTGCAAAACTGTATGATAGACTCATGCAGGATGTGCCATACGAACAAATTGCAGACAAAATTGATGCGGTTATTCAAGAACATAGCGTAAAAAACAAACTGGTGCTTGATTTGGCGTGCGGCACAGGAATACTTACCGGTCTTTTAAAAGAAAAAGGTTATGACATGATAGGGGTGGACTTATCACCCGAGATGCTTCAAATCGCCAAAGAGAAACATCCTGATATTCTGTTTTTGAATCAGGCGATGGATTCGTTTGAACTGTTTGGTACGGTAGGTGCAATTGTCTGCTCGCTTGATAGTTTTAACTATCTTACGGAAGATGGCGCACTAGAACGCGCCTTTCATCTTTGCAACAACTATTTAGAGCCGGGCGGACTGCTTATTTTTGACATCAATACAGAGTATAAGTTTGAACATGTTTTAAATGACAACGTATTTGCATTTGATGACGAAGATGTGTTTTACACGTGGGAAAATGCCTATTTTCCCGAGGAAAAACTTTGCGATTTTTATCTTACGTTTTTTGAAAAAACGGGAGAATTTTATACGCGCTTTGACGAAGTACATACAGAGCGCTCATATTCGGATGAGGAAATCAAAAAAATGCTCACATCCAACGGGTTTTCGATAAAATATATTTACGACGGCTTTACGGAAAATCCGAAAGAGAATTCAAGCGAACGCGCGTTTTATGTTTGCGAAAATGTGGATTCGATTCAGATGAAAGCGATCAAATAGCGGAGGGAACGTACTTGAAACAGATTTTATTGGTAAAATACGGCGAAATTATATTAAAAGGCTTAAACAGACATACCTTTGAGGATATGTTAATGCGCAATATGAAAGCTGCTTTAAAACCGATTGCAGCAGATGTTTGGCGTGCACAGGCAACCATTTATGTTGACGTTTTAAATGCGGACGAACTCGACGAGGCGATTTTCCGTCTTCAAAAGGTGTTTGGTATTGTTGCAATTATAAAAGCATATGTTCTTTCAAAAGATTTTGAAACATTAAAGACAGAAGCGAAAGAATGCTTAAAAGAGGAACTTACAAATGCGTCTTCATTTAAGGTAGAGGCAAAACGTGCAGACAAGAAATATCCTATGAAATCGCCCGAAATCTGCTATGAATTGGGAGGGTTTTTGCACGAGTGTTATCCGCACCTCAAAGTAGATTTAATAAACCCTGAAAAACTTGTAACGGTCGAGGTGCGTGAAACGAATATTTACGTATACTGCGAGCGAATTAAGGGCTTGGGTGGCATGCCGGTTGGCTCAAATTCCAAAGCGATGCTTCTGCTTTCAGGTGGCATTGACAGTCCTGTGGCAGGTTTCATGGTTGCAAAACGTGGTGTGGCGCTTGAAGCGATTCACTTTTTCTCACATCCTTATACGAGTGAACGCGCAAAGGATAAAGTGCTTACGCTTGCAAAAATTCTTTCTGCTTATACGGGCGGTCTTAAAGTACACATTGTACCGTTTACCGATATTCAGCTTGCGATTAAGGAGAAATGCCCTCCGGAGCAACTTACACTCATTATGCGAAGATTTATGATGGCAATCGCAGAGAAGGTTTCCAAAAAACAAGGCGCGAGGGCATTGGTGACGGGAGAGAGCATTGGTCAGGTAGCAAGCCAGACGGTAGAGGCGCTCTGCGTTACAGACGACGCGGTGCATATTCCGGTCTTCCGCCCCGTTATCGGTATGGACAAAGAAGAAATTGTAGAAATTGCCCGCAAAATTGACACGTTCGAAACATCGGTTCTTCCTTACGAGGATTGTTGTACCATTTTTACACCGAGACATCCTTTAACAAAGCCGAAACTTGAAAATATTAAAAAATCCGAACAACTGCTTCCGTTCGACAGTTTAGTAGATGAAGCAGTAAACGGAACCGAAACAGTCGAGGTTTGATATGAATCTTCTTACGCTTTCAAAAGTGAATAAATATTTTGGCGACCGTTTGCTGTTTGAGGGCGTATCCTTTTCTGTTGAAGAGCGCGATAAAATTGGTTTAATCGGCGTAAACGGAAGCGGAAAAACAACGCTTTTTAAGATGCTGCTTTCAGGGGACACCTTAAATGGCGGAGACATATTCCTCTCAAAACAAACAAAATTCGGGTACTTAGAACAGCACCTTGGAAAAGAATCCGCAAAAAGCGTTTACGATGAACTTTTGACCGTGTTTGAAACGGTGCGCCAAATCGAAGAAGAACTTACCGAGGTCACAGGTCTCATTCAGGCAGGAATGGGAGATAATACAAAAAATGCCGAAAGACTTCACGCTTTAACGGAACGGTTTGAAACGTTGGATGGCTACACGTATAAAAGTCGTGCGCGTGCTGCACTTTTGGGAATGGGTTTTTCAGAAAGCGATCTCGAAAAGCCGTATGCTGCGTTAAGCGGCGGCGAAAAAACAAGAGTCTGCCTTCTAAAACTTCTTTTAAGCGACGCAAATCTCTTGCTTTTGGACGAGCCGACCAATCATCTTGATATGCAGTCGGTAGAATGGTTAGAATCGTTTTTACAAAACTACAAGGGCGCATTTATCGTGATTTCGCACGACCGTTATTTTTTAGATAAGGTTACAAATAAAACGTTTGAAATTGAGCATTCACGCCTTACTTGCTATGACGGAAATTATTCGGTTTTCTTAAAACAAAAAGCAGAAAACGAAGCATATATAGAACGCAAATATGAAAACACGATGCGTGAAATTCACCGAATTGAAGGGATTATCGAACAGCAAAAACGGTGGAACAGAGAACGTAATATCAAAACTGCCGAGAGCAAACAAAAAATGGTGGAAAGGCTCAAAAAAGACCTTGTGATTCCTGAGGCAGAACTTTTGAATATTAAACCACGCTTTGTCTCGAAAAAAGCCGGAGGAAATGAGGTTGTTGAAGGAATAAATCTTTCCAAAGGGTACGGAGAACGTGAACTGTTTTCCAATGTAAACTTTTTGCTCCGCAGAAAAGAAAGAGCGTTTTTGCTGGGTGCGAATGGATGCGGAAAGACAACGCTTTTTAAACTTATCATGGGAACAGAAACGCAGGATAAAGGCGATATCCGTATTGGCTCTAATGTAGAAATCGGTTATTTTGATCAGGTACAGGAGACACTTTCTCATTCTAAAACATTGTTTGAAGAGTTAAGAGATGCGTACCCCGAACATTCGGATACGGAACTCAGAAATGCACTTGCAGGGTTTTTATTCCGCGCAGACGATGTATTTAAGACAATATCCTCTTTGTCAGGAGGGGAGCGGGCAAGACTTCTCCTTTTAAAACTGATGCTGAAATGCGCAAACTTTCTGCTTTTAGACGAACCGACCAACCATTTGGACATCAAATCACGTGAAATGTTAGAAGATGCGCTGCTAGAATATGACGGCACCATTTTTGCGATTTCGCACGATCGTTATTTTATCAATAAACTTGCAAACCGTGTGTTTTTGTTAGAAAATGGGATACTTCAATCCTATGATGGCGATTACGAATACTATCTGGAAAAACGTACACAAAATCATTCGGTTCAGTTTGCGCCGAAAAAAGAAACGCAGATATCAGGTAGCAAAGAAGATTTTTTAAAACGAAAAGAAGAAGAATCTAAAAACAGAAAACGAAAAAACAGACTCGAAAAATTAGAACGCGAAATCGAGGCAAAAGAGGCGGAAATTGATGCTTTAAACAAAAAACTCGAAATGCCCGAAATTGCGGCAGATTATGTGGAGTGTGCCAAACTTTCGGAAGAACTTGACGCGTTAAACGAAACGCTTCTTACATATTACGAAGAGTGGGAGAGTCTGCAATAAAAAGCAAAAAAAGTGCTGCAAAAATAGCAGCACTTTTTTAATTGCATTTCTGATGTTTTTGCGGCCTGTCTTTTGGGTGCTTTTTCTGGAAAGCACAAGGGCAAGGCTCTTTGTGAAGTAGTTTACATAATTCGTTGCGTTCTATGTTGTCGAGTGTTAAAAAGAGTTTTTGAAAACAAAATTTTTTCATTTCCTTTTTTCTCACCCCGCGGTCTTAAAGACACAAAACAAAGCGCTTTTTTTTAAAATTTAAGGCGCATGATTTGCTTTTGCTATCAGTATATGTTTTTTTTAAAAAATTTTTACAAAAATATGAAATTTTTTTCGTTTTTTCGTTGCAAAAGTACAAAAAATATGATATGATAGATACGATGTTACAAATGTGTAAAAATGTAGTTTCAGCATACGGGAGATACGATATGAAAAATAAATGGCTGATACCTGTTGTGCTATTTGTCGTCCTGCTGATTTGCTACGTTGCGCGTCTGTTTTTCGAGTCGCGTATTACCGTAGAAATGTTGCAGACAGATAAAATCGAAGAAAGCGTTTCCACGCAGGGCGTTTTGATAAAATCTGAATCCGTAAATTCCATTTCGGTTGCCGGTGCCACCGAAATTTCTGTAAAAAACGGTCAGCGTGTGTCAAACAAAGAACTGATTGCGACTGTATATAGCGGCACAACGGATGAATCTTTAAAATTAAAACTTGCTGATATCAATAAAAGAATCAATGCCATAAAGGGCAGTAATTCGGGAGATACGGTATTTATAAACGATGCAGCAAAAATTGAACACGAAATTGCAGGTTGTGTTGATGAAATTATTGCCGATGTAGCGAAAAAAGATATGGAGGCAATTTCAGAATACAAATACCGTTTAAGCACACTGGCAGACCAAAAGGCAGTAGCAAAAAATGAAAAGTCCGGATATTCGAATGATTTAGTTAAACTGCAATCAGAAAAATCCATTTTAGAAGCACAACTTGGTAAAATCACAGGTGTTGCAATTGCTGACCGCCCCGGAATCTTTGTAGAGGGAACGGACGGATTTGAAACAACACTTACACCCGACGCGATTACAACACTCACGCCCGACACAATCCGCGATGTTATAAACAAAGACAAAAACGGTGAAGTGTTCCATCAGGAAGAGGGCACATACACGTATAAAATTATTGACAACTATTCCTATTTCCTGTCGCTCAATATCGGTGAGCCACTTATAAACGAACTTCAAGTTGGCGATAGTGTAAAACTTCGCTTTTTAGATTTTGCGGCAAAAGACTGTCCTGCGACCGTGCGATTCATTTCAGAGCCCGACAAAGACAATCTCCGCGCCGTTGTAGTCGAATGTAATATGTATGTCGGCGGACTTTTGTCAAAACGCGTTGTGAACGTTGATTTTGTGAAAAAGAGCGCAACGGGCTACAAAGTGAAAGTGAAGAACATTCACACGGTAGACAATGCTGTCGGCATATTCATAAAGCGTGGTGCTGTGATGAAATTTATTCCCGTAACGATTATTTACAGCACCGAAGATGATGCAGTGGTAGCGGCAGCAAGTGACGATAAGCCGATTAAGTCATACGACGAAATTGTAACCTCTGCGCCGGAATATTCTGATGGAAAAGTAATTGTTTCTCAATAGTCTGAAGGGAGAAAACATGATTTCTGACAATGTAAAAAGGGTGATGGATAAAATTGCAGAAGCTGCTGTTTTGTCCGGAAGAACTCCCGAAGATATTACCTTGGTCGGTGTCACAAAAACCGTCACGTACAAAGAAGCGCAGGAACTTATGGAGGCAGGCGTTACAAATCTCGGTGAAAACCGCGTGCAGAGTCTTTTAGACAAATACGAGGTTTTGCGTGACGAGCCGACATGGCATCTGATAGGACACTTGCAAACCAACAAAGTAAAATATATTAAAGACAAAGTTTCTATGATTCATTCGGTTGAAAGCATAAAACTTGCCGAAGAAATTGACCGCCGCTTTGGCGAAGTCGGGAGAAAAGCAAATATTTTAATTGAGGTTAACGTATCGGGAGAAGAAAGCAAGTATGGCATTAAACCGGATGCGGTATTTGATTTTCTAGAAACACTAAGCGGATTTAAAAACCTTACCGTTTCCGGACTTATGACAATGGCACCCTTTATGGAAACCCCTGAAAATTGCAGGAAAATTTTTTATGATTTACATAAATTAGCAGTTGACATACGTGACAAAAAATATGATAATATAAGTATGGAACATCTGTCTATGGGTATGAGCGGTGACTTTTACGAGGCAATTTTAGAAGGCGCCACAATCGTGCGGATTGGTACCGCACTCTTTGCATAGTTTTTTATAAAATTTTAATAAAGAATTCAAAAGAAAAGAGTTACATAGGAGGATTATTATGAACGCAGTAAACAAAGTACTGAAATGGATTGGAATCGGTGACGAAGAGGAAGAATTTTTCGAACCCGAATTAGAAGCAGAAGAGGAAGAAGTGATTGAACCTGCTTTTTCATTTGGCAGAAAAGCAAAGGTTTCTCCCATTTCTGGTGGCTCACCTTCTAAGGTAGTTGTAATCCAGTTTCAGAATTTTGATGACGCAAAGGATGCGGCTGACCACTTAAAGAACAAAAAACCCGTGGTTGCAAACTTAGAAAAATTAGATAACGATACTACACGCAGAGTAGTGGACTTTTTATCAGGCGCAGTATACGGTGTTGCAGGCAGAATTCAGAATGTTTCCAACAGAATTTTCTTGATTACGCCCAACACAGTAGAAGTGACCGGCAATTATCATGACAACATCAAAGGTTTTCCCTTTGTAAATTAAAGTGAAAAGCGAAAACGTATTATCAACAGACAATGCGTGGTTGAAGCGTTTAGAGGATTTCGAGCAGTCTTGCCTTCGGTACAAGAGTGTTCGTTTTTCTCGTTTTGCGACTCCTCACGATTTAGTCGTGTTTCGTGCGCGTTACACGCTGTCTGCCGACGTTTCCGTTCTTGTTTACGGTGGAGCAGACGATTGCGAACGGGCGCAAATCGGTTTTTTTCCCGACTTTTTGGAGCCGGATGTATCATTGTTTCCCATTACGCCTATCTTGGTCACGGATGTGACGGGTTTTACGCACAGAGACATTTTAGGTTCTGTGCTTGGCCTTGGTGTCAAGCGCGAAATGGTGGGGGACATTTTTGTAGACGGCGCAAATGCTGTGATTATGTGCGACAGTCAGATTCAGGATTTTCTGCTTTTTAACTTAAAAACGGTTGGCAGAAAAAAAGTATCTGTATCATTGTATGATGGTAGAGAGGGCGTATCACTTGCGCATGCATTTGAGACTTTACGATGTGTTGTTGCATCGTTAAGGCTTGACGCTTGCGTATCTGCAATGACCAACCTTTCGCGAAATGATGCAACCGACTACATTCTCGGTGAAAAAGTCAGTGTTAATTTTTGTCAGGCAACATCCCCCTCTAAAAAGCTTTGCGAGGGGGATGTCATTTCCGTTCGACATTACGGAAGATTCCGGCTAGGTTCCGTTCTTGGAGAAACAAGAAAAGGCCGCCTTAGCGTAGAATTTAAAAAGTATATTTAGCCATTCAGGCTTTTTATAACACAACTTAAACGCTCGCGGTAAGTTTGTGCTTTGTGTCTTAACTTTAAGTAAGACATTTAATTTTGCGGGCAGAAAGGTTTTAAACAGTATGATTACACCGATTGATTTAGAAAATAAAGAGTTTAAAAGGAGTCTTCGCGGTTACGATATTGAAGAAGTTGAAACCTTTTTAGAAGAATTAACAAAAGATTATAGCCGTATTTATCGTGAAAATGCAAGCATGAAAGATAAAAATGCGATTTTAAACGATGCGGTTGAAAATTACAAAGGCATGGAAGAAACCATGCGTAGCGCAATTATTACCGCGCAGAGAACAAGTGAAGAAATTATTAAAACTGCACACGAGCAGGCTGACAACATCGTAAAAGAAGCCAAAGTGCGTGCGCAGGAAATTTTAAACGATATGGACGGACGCATTCAGGCATTAAACCGCGAGTGTGCCGAAATCGAAGGGCGTTCCAGTTTGCTTCGCGCAAAACTCAGAACGGTTTTAAACACATATCTTAACATGTTAGATGAACTTCCGGAAGAAAATCAGGAAACAAGACGCATCGAAACAGTTAAAATCGAAGACGAAGAAGAATAAACTAGAAATTAAGACCATTTACATACCACAGTTAGGAGAGATATTATGGCAGAAGATTACGGAAAGACGCTGAACTTGCCACAGACCGAGTTCCCTATGCGCGCAAATTTACCGCAGAGAGAACCTGAGTTTTTGACAAAATGGCAGGATGAAAATATGTACGAAAAACTCATGGAGCATAATGAGGGTAAACCGCTCTTTATTCTTCATGACGGACCTCCGTATGCCAATGGCGACATGCATATGGGTCACGCTTTAAATAAGACCTTAAAGGACGTAATCACAAGATTTAAAAATATGGACGGTTTTAAAGCGCCCTATATTCACGGTTGGGATACGCACGGTCTTCCCATTGAACGTCAGGCAATTAAAATTTTAGGCGTTAACAGACACGAAGCAGGTATCGTGAAATTCCGTGACATTTGCCGTGACTTTGCCTTAACACAGGTTGAAAATCAGAAAAGCCAGATCAAGCGTCTTGGTGCGCTCGGTGACTGGGATAATTCTTATATCACTTTGGCTCCCGAATTCGAAGCAAAACAGATCGAAATTTTCGGCGAAATGGCAAAACGCGGATACATCTATAAAGGCTTAAAGCCGATTTACTGGTGTACCGATTGCGAAACTGCACTTGCAGAAGCCGAAATCGAATATCAGGAAGATAAAACAAACTCTATTTATGTAAAATTCCGTGTTTCTGACGATAACGGTGTGTTTAAAGATACCGGAATCGCTCTTGAAAACATTTACTTCGTTATCTGGACAACAACAACATGGACACTTCCCGGTAACGTAGCGATTGCTTTAAATCCCGAATTTACGTACAGCCTGGTAAAAGTAGGTAGTGAATATTTTGTTCTTGCGCAGGAACTCATTCAAAACGTGATGAATGCAGGCAAAGTTACAGAATACGAAGAAGTCGCAACATTTACGGGCAAAGAATTAGAACTCATCAAGTGCGCACATCCTTTTATTGACCGTGAATCTTTGGTTATTGTGGGCGACCACGTAACATTAGATGCAGGTACGGGCTGCGTTCATACAGCACCTGGACACGGTGCGGAGGACTATGTTGCTTGCAGAAACTATAAAGACATTCCGATTATCGTTCCGGTTGACGGAAAAGGCTACTTAAACGAACTTGCTGGCGAATTTAGTGGTCTTTTCTATGAAAAATCCAACGAAAAGATTATCGAAAAATTAAAAAGCTTAAATGCACTTTATGCAATCGAAGAAATCATTCACCAGTATCCGCATTGTTGGAGATGTCATCAGCCCATCGTATTCCGTGCAACAGAGCAGTGGTTTGCATCTGTTGACGATATTAAAGATGCTGCGGTTGATGCAATCAAAAAGGTTCAGTGGATTCCCAAATGGGGCGAAGACCGTATCACTGGCATGGTAGTTGACAGAGCAGACTGGTGTATTTCAAGACAGAGAACTTGGGGTGTTCCCATCCCGATTTTCTATTGTAAAGATTGCGGAAAAGAACTGATCACAGAAGAATCCATCAAAGCCGTGGCAGAGTTGTTCCGCGAAAAAGGTTCTACTTCGTGGTACGAAACAGATGCAAAAGATATTTTACCACAGGGAACAGTATGCAAAGAATGCGGATGCAAAGAATTTACAAAAGAACAGGACATCATGGATGTTTGGTTTGATTCCGGTTCCAGCCACGCAGGTGTTCTTGATGTAAAACCCGGACTTCGTTTCCCGGCAGACCTTTATTTAGAGGGTAACGACCAGTATCGCGGTTGGTTCCAGTCATCGCTTTTGACATCTATTGCCGCTCGTGGTGAAGCGCCTTATAAAACGGTTATTACACACGGTATGATTGTGGATGAAACCGGCGAAAAAATGTCAAAATCCAAGGGCAACGGCATTAGTCCCAAGGATATCATCGACAAATATGGCGCAGACCTTTTAAGACTCTGGGTTGTATCGGCAGACTACAAAACCGATATGAGAATTTCTGACGGTATTTTAAAACAACTGTCCGAATCGTATCGTAAAATCAGAAATACAGCAAGATACATTTTAGGTAATATCCACGATTTCAATCCAAATACAGATATGGTTGACTTTAAGGATATGCCCGAAATTGACAAGTGGGCACTCATTCGTCTTTCAAAACTCACCGAGAAAGTTTTGTCGGCATACAGAGCATACGAATTCCACATTGTTCAACATGCAATTCATAATTTCTGTATTGTTGATATGAGTAACTTCTATCTAGATGTAATCAAAGACAGATTGTATACACAAAAAGCAGACGGAATCGAAAGACGCGCAGCGCAGACTGTTATGTACAAAGTTTTAAGTTCGCTCGTAAGACTTTTGGCTCCGGTATTGGCATACACAGCAGAAGAAATCTGGTCTTTCATGCCGCACGCAGAGGGCGAAAATGAAGCGTTCGTTTTATTAAACGATATGCCAAAGCCCACGCCGGAATATTATGATGAAGCGTTTGAAGCAAAATGGGAAAACATTCATGCAATCAAAGCAGATGTTTCAAAGGCTCTTGAAAATGCAAGAACAGAAAAAATCATCGGACACTCTCTGGGTGCAAACGTTGAGATTTTTGCAGAGGGTGAAAACTTCAAACTTCTTTCCGAAATCAAAGAAGACCTTTTAACTTACTTTATTGTGTCCGGCGTTTCGGTTAAAACAAAAGAAGATGCACCGAGCAATGCATTTTTAGGTGAAACCGGTATTTCTGTATTGGTTAGTCAGGCAGAAGGCGAGAAGTGTGAACGATGCTGGATGTATAGCGAAAGTGTAGGTAAAGATGATACGCATCCCACACTTTGCGCAAGATGTGCAAGTGTCTTAAAGGAGGGCTAAGCCGTTGCTCGTTCCCTTTTTTGCAGGCATTATCTTTATTGCAGCAATCGATCAGATTGTAAAACTTGTTGCGGTAAAAACACTTTTTACAATCGGCACAATTCCGCTTATACAAAATGTGTTTCATTTCACATACTGTGAAAATACGGGTGCAGGGTTTGGACTTTTTTCCGACCACACATGGCTTTTGGCAGTCTTGACACTTGTGATTGTCGCAGTCGCGCTTTTGTATGTTCTGGTAAAAAAACCGGAAAGCAAACTCTTGCTTACAGCAATTATGTTTATGGCAGGTGGTGCGGTCGGTAATTTAATTGACCGCGTGCGTTTGGGTTATGTTGTTGATTTTATCGATTTAAGACTCATTCATTTTCCAATCTTTAACATAGCCGATTGCTTTGTAACGGTGGGTGCGATCTTGTTTGCAGTATATGTAATATTTTATAGTGATAAAAAGGAGCATGCTGATGGAAATCATGCAGGCGAATCTAAATGATGTGGGAAAACGCCTTGATTTGTTTTTGTCAGAAACGATGGAAATTACCCGTTCGGCTGCACAAAAACTGATTGAGGATGGTAACGTTTTGACAAACGGAACCTTTGCCCCTAAAAACTATAAATTGAAAGAATCAGACGAGGTCCGGGTATCTTTACCCGAGCCTCGTATTCTTAATGTCGAACCGCAGAATATACCGCTCGATATTTTGTATGAAGATGACGACGTTTTAGTAGTAAACAAACCGCAGGGGATGGTTGTGCATCCGGCGGCAGGAAATTATACTGATACGCTCGTCAACGCACTTATGTATCATACAAAGGGTAGACTTTCTGCCATTAACGGCGTAATTCGTCCCGGTATTGTGCATAGAATTGATAAAGATACCAGCGGTGTGCTTGTTGTTGCAAAAAACAACGATGCGCATCTTTCTTTGGCGGAGCAAATCAAAGCGCACACGGTGACAAGAGAGTATGTATGCCTGATTCACGGGGGAACCAATTGGGATGAAATCACAGTGGACAAACCCATAGGGCGTGACCCGAAAGACAGAAAACGGATGCTCGCCGGTGTAAAAGATGGAAAAGATGCGGTAACACACTTTTTTGTAGAAAAGCGCTTCCGTGGATACACACTTTTAAGATGTAGATTAGAAACTGGCAGAACACATCAGATTCGTGTACATTTAAAGAGTATAGGAAAGCAAATCATAGGCGACGCCGTCTACGGATTAAAAGAGGATAAACTTGCAAAAGCAGAGGGAATTAAAGGACAGCTTTTGCATGCAAAAACGCTCGGGTTTATTCATCCGAAAACGGGCAACTATGTAGAATTTGAGCAAGAAGTACCCGATTACTTTATGTGCATTTTAAACAAATTGCCACTTGCATAATGGCAATATTAAACAAAAATTTTTGTGCAAAACAAAAAAATATTGACTAAAATAACAAATTGGAATATAATTACATTGTATGCATGTATCAATGTGTTTACTGTGTAAAATGATTGGATTGTGAACTGTTTTGGTAAACAAATTAAGCTACAACAAAATGACCGATGAACAGGTCGTGGCACTTGCAAAATCAGGCGACCAAAACGCAATGGAATATATCGTCAGTAAATACACAGGGTTTGTTAAAATGCGTTCGGTCCCCTATTTTTTGGCGGGTGCAGAACGAGACGATTTGGTACAGGAGGGTTTAATTGGTCTTTATAAGGCAATTAAATCCTATGACAGCGGAAAACGTGCCAATTTTAAGACATTTGCCGAGGTCTGTGTCGTAAGGCAAATGATCAGTGCTGTAAAATCTTCCACACGGAAGAAAAACAGCCCGCTGAACCATTACGTACCCATACATGGTACAGAGAACGACACCGCAGAAACGATTCACGATGCGTTTGTGGATTTAAAAAATCAAAATCCCGAACACATTATGATTGAAAAAGAAACTGTCAAAGGCATGGAATTTGAAATCAACAAACTCCTGAGTGACTTTGAAAATGAAGTCCTAGGCCTTTACTTAAGTGGCGTATCTTACAAAAAAATTGCAGCATCTTTGGGAAGAGAACCCAAAGCTGTTGATAATGCACTTTCCCGTATTAAGAAAAAATTGGAAAAGCATCTTGCCGATGGGTAAAGGCAACACCGTGGTTGTAGGCTTTTTAAGCTACAATAGATTATAATTATTTTCAAAGAGAGGGATTATCCATGTACGAAGACAAAACACTAGTATGCAAAGACTGTGGTGCTGAATTTGTATTCACAGCAGGCGAACAGGAGTTTTACGCTGAAAAAGGCTTCGAAAATGAGCCCAGCCGCTGCAAAGAATGCAGAATCGCCAGAAAAAACAGCATCAGACAGAACAGAGAAATGCATACAGCTATTTGTGCTGATTGCGGCGCAGAGGCTCAGGTGCCTTTTGAGCCGAAAGAAGACCGTCCGGTTTACTGCAGCGAATGCTTCGCTAAACACAAGGAGTAAAACGGCAAGAACCGCAATGTTTTAGTACATTTTGTGGAGCATAATATAAATTAGGCAACAAAATACATAAATTGTAAGAATTTGAAAAAATGTTATGAAAAGTACTTGCATTTTAAGACTACATTTGTTATAATGTATATGTGGATATTGTGGTTAGAAAGAGTGGGCGTATGTTCCCACTCTTTCGCATTGTATCCGAAAATTTATTTTCACTTAAAAGAGGTGAACAGTTCGTGGCGTATAACAAAATCGAAACAGAAGTCTTAACCTATTTAGAACCGATTGCAAAAGACGCCTCGGTTAATATCTGGGATATTGAGTTTAAAAAAGAAGGCCCCGACCATGTTTTAAGAATTTATCTTGACAAAGAAGGTGGCATTTCCATTAATGACTGCGAAACGGTAAGTCGTGCAATTGAAGCGGTGCTGGATGAAAAAGACATCATTTCGCAGGCGTATCTTTTAGAAGTTTCGTCAGCGGGACTTGACAGACTCATAAAGTATGACTGGCACTTTAAAGCCTGCCTTTTAAAATCGGTTGATGTAAAACTCTTTGCTCCAATAGACGGCGTAAAGGAATTTACCGCAATTTTAAAAGACTATGACGGAGAATGTGTTACTTTTTTAGATGGCGACGATACGAAAATAATTTCATCAGATAAAATATCATCAATTAGACTCACAGTTGAGTTCTAAACAGTTTGGAGGAATTAAGAAAAATGAATCAGGAATTTATGGCAGCACTTACAGAGCTTGCAGAGGACAAAAATATCAGCAAGGATTCTTTGCTTGAAACAATTGAATTTGCACTTATCACTGCGTACAAAAAGAACTATAAGCACGCACAGAATGTAGCAGTCAGCATTGATAAAGAAACGGGCGAGATTAAGGTTTATCAGCAAAAAACCGTCTCAGAGGAAGTTTTGGATGCAAATCTTGAAATTTCGCCAGAAGAAGCAAAAGAAATTAGTGCAGGTTATAGCATAGGTGATATTGTCAACATCGAAGTAACACCGCGCGAATTCGGAAGAATAGCAGCGCAAACAGCAAAACAGGTTGTTGTACAGAGAATCAAAGAAGCAGAACGCGATCAAATGATTGTTTTGTACCGTGATCAGGAAAACTCGATGGTAACAGGCCTTATTATGCGTAACGACGGAAAGTTCGTAACCGTACAAATCGGAAATGACACAGAAGCAATTCTGCCTCTTAATGAGCAGGTTGCCGGAGAAACTTATACTGCCGGTGCAAGAAAGCGTTTTTATGTAGCAGAGGTTAAACTTTCCGGAAACAATCCGCAGATTATTTTATCAAGAACACATCCTGCACTTGTGAAAAAACTGTTTGAGCAGGAAGTTCCCGAGTGCGGAAGCGGCGTAGTGGAAATTAAATCGATTTCCCGAGAAGCCGGTTCCAGAACAAAAATCTCTGTTTATTCACAGGACGAAAATGTGGATGCAGTTGGTGCATGCGTTGGTCCGAGAGGGTCGAGAGTCCAGACTATCTGTGATGAATTAAATGGAGAAAAAATTGACATTATTAAATACAGTGAAGACCCGTCTAAGTTTATTGCAGCATCCCTTAGTCCTTCTGATGTTGTAAGTTGTGAAGTAAATGAAGAAGAACACAGCGCATCTGTAATTGTTCCCGCAGGTCAGCTTTCTCTTGCAATCGGCAAAGAGGGACAGAATGCGCGCTTAGCAGCAAAACTTACAGGTTGGAAAATCGATATTAAACCGGAGGCGTAATCTATGGGAAAGCATATACCCATCCGTGAATGCATAGTGTGCCGTACCAAAGGCGAAAAGCAGAACTTTATCAGAATTGTAAAAACAAATGACGCTTTTTTTATTGATACGACATCAAAAATGCAGGGAAGGGGCGCTTATGTTTGTCGGACGTGTCTTTCAGACCCGATGTTTTTAAAGAAAAAAGCATTGAACAGAGCGTTTCGGGAAGCAGTTCCGGATGAAATATATTCCGCTTTGACTGAAAATAGCGAATTGGTTTAAAAGCAATTGGGAAAGGACTGGTTTTTACGGATAAAATATTAAACTTAATCAGCCTTGCCCAAAAGGCAGGAAAAGTAAGGGCGGGCGAGTACCTTGTGACAAAATCTGTCAAAGAGGGTACAGCGCATTTGGTTATCATAGCAAACGACACATCACAAAAAGCGCGTGAGAGAATCGAGTATTTGTGCGATGTGTTTGAATGTAAAAGTGTGGTATATGGTACAAAAGCAGAACTTGGCCGTTTTACCGGAAATCGCGAAAAAAGCGTGATTTGCCTGACAGATGAAGGGTTTAAAAAGGCGCTTTTAGAAAAACTTTAAACCTAAAAAAGAATTGCCCGCATTTTATGCCGGCTTGAAGGATAGAAATTTCGGAGGTGGCGTTTATGACAAAAGTGAGAGTACATGAACTTGCAAAGGAGTTGGATTCCAACTCAAAAGAAATTATAGCATTGATGTCGGGGTTTAATTTCCCGACCAGAAATCATATGAGTTCATTGGAGCAGGAGGAGTTAGACGTTCTGTTTGAACGCTTAACGCAGGCGTACGATAAGAAAAATCCCGTTCCCGTGTTCGGCAGGGTAATGGAAGAACTGAAACCCAGCAAAAAAAGCAAGAAAGCAAAAGATGCACAGGATACCGGAGATGTTAAGGCAGACGAAGGTACACCTAAGGCAGATGAACCTATCGGCAGAAAGGTTCGTCATGTTGACACGCGTCAGACAGTTGTTGAGCTTGACAAAATTGACGATGAAGTCATTGAAGAACTTGTGCCGCAGAACGTATCTGATGATGGCGTGAAAAAACAGAAACTTAAAAAAGGCAACAAACAGCGCGAAAACAATCAGGTAAAGAACAAGGTAAAGGCACAGAAAGAAGAAAAAGAGAAAAAGGGCCCGATTACCGTTAAGATTCCGGATGAAATTTCTGTTGGTGAACTTTCTGAACGCTTGGAAGTTCCTGCAACAGAAGTTGTAAAGAAACTTATGATGCTTGGTGTTATGGCATCCATCAGTCAGTCGGTTGACTTTGATACGGCATCTTTAATCGCAGAAGATTTTGGCGCAATTGTTGAAAAAGAAATCATTTTAACTGATGAAGATATTTTGTTTGACGATTTTGAAGATACAGAAGACCAACTCGAAACGCGTTCGCCTGTTGTAGTTGTTATGGGTCACGTTGACCACGGTAAAACATCACTTTTGGATGCAATCCGTAGCACAAACGTTACCGATACAGAAGCAGGTGGTATCACACAGCACATCGGTGCGTATCGCGTTAGAATTAACGACAGAAAAATCACATTTTTAGATACCCCCGGACACGAAGCATTTACCGCAATGCGTGCCCGCGGTGCACAGGTTACGGATATTGCAATTTTGGTGGTTGCGGCAGATGACGGTATCATGCCTCAGACCATTGAAGCAATTAACCATGCAAAAGCTGCAAACGTCGGCATTATTGTAGCAATCAATAAAATCGATAAAGAGGGTGCAAACCCCGACAGAATCAAGCAGGAACTTACAGAGCACGGTCTTGTTCCTGAAGATTGGGGCGGCGACACCATCTGTGTTGAAATCTCTGCAAAACAGAGACTCCATATTGACGATTTATTGGAAATGGTTATTTTGGTTGCCGATATGCGTGACTTAAAAGCAAACCCCAACCGTAAGGCAAAGGGTACCGTTATTGAAGCAAAACTCGATAAAGGCCGTGGTCCTGTGGCATCTGTTTTGGTACAGAACGGTACGCTCAAAGTGGGCGACACCGTTGTTGCAGGTACTGCATTCGGTCACATCCGTGCAATGCTTGACGATAAAGGAAAGCAGATTAAAAAGGCAGGTCCTTCTGTTCCGGTCGAGATTTTAGGTCTTGATGAGGTACCGGAAGGCGGCGACGTTTTCTATGTAGTCGATAACGAGCGTATGGCGAAAAACGTAATCGAACAGAGAAAACAAAAAGCAAAAGACGAAAGACTCGGTGCATATAACGTTGTAACACTTGACGATTTCTTTGACAAGGTAAAAGAAGGTCAGGTAAAAGACCTTAACATCATTATTAAAGCCGACGTAAACGGCTCAGTTGAAGCTGTAAAACAGTCACTTGTTAAACTTTCTAACGATGAAGTGCGCGTAAATGTTATCCATAGCGGCGTTGGTGCAATCCGTGAATCTGATGTTATGCTTGCGTATACATCAAACGCTATTATTGTCGGATTTAACGTACGTCCCGATGCCGGAGCAACTGCGTCTGCTGAAAGTCAGGGCGTCGATATCAGACTGTACCGTGTAATCTATACCGCAATCGAAGAAATCGAAGCGGCTATGAAAGGTATGCTTGATCCTACCTACCGCGAAGAAGTTACCGGTCACGCTGAAATCCGTCAGACGTTTAAGGTTTCGGGCGTTGGTACAATTGCAGGTTGCTATGTAACCGACGGTACCATTGTAAGAAACTCTCAGGTTCGTATCGTTCGTGACGGTATCGTAGTGCACGAGGGAACACTTGCATCCTTAAAACGCTTTAAGGATGATGCAAAAGAAGTGGCATCCGGCTACGAATGCGGTCTTTCTATCGAAAGATTCAACGACATCAAAGAAGGAGATGTTGTTGAAGGGTTTAATATGGTGGAAGTTAAGAGATAATAAACGTATCATGTATGTAAAATAAAAAGGAGTGCTTGTATGGCAGTAAACCGTATTAATAGAATCAATGAAGAAGTGCGCCGCGAACTTTCGGACATTCTGCGCGATTTGAAGGATCCCCGTATCCCAATGATGACGAGCGTGGTTTCTGTTTCTGTGACGCAGGATCTTCGTTATGCAACTGTTTATGTGAGCATTTTTGGCAGTGACGATAAGCAGGATGAAGCGCTAAAAGCGTTAAAATCTGCCTCCGGCTTTGTGCGCCGCGAACTTGGTCACCGCCTGAATTTAAGATACACACCGGAAATTATTTATAAAAAAGACGACTCCATTGCACATGGCGCCAGAATCAACGAGTTGCTTCATAAGGAGGCAAATAAAGATGCTAGTAAAAATAGTTAAGGCATTAAAAAAGGCAAAAAAAGTTGCAATTTTTACGCACTTAAATCCTGACGGCGATGCACTTGGTTCTGCCTTTTCCATGAAGTATGTTTTAGAAGCAATCGGCAAAGAAGCGGTCGTTTATTTAGAAAAGCCCATGCCTGAAAAATTTAATTTTTTGGGAAACGATTATGTCATCGGTGATGAGACCACAAAAAGTGATGCAGACACTGCGCTCGTTGTAGACTGCGGTGCGTTCGACAGACTCGGCACACTGCAAAATACGTGTAAAAGCATTCCACGCCTTTTGTGCATAGACCACCATTTCAGCGGCGCGCCCTTTGGAGATGTCTGCTATAAAGATGCAGAAAGCGCAGCAACTGCACAGATGGTGTATAAAGTTTCGACAAAACTTACAAAACAATTGCCACTTTTGGCGTGCGAGGCAATGTATACCGGCCTTTCTACCGATACGGGTCATTTTAAATTTTCAAACGTGTCACCCGAAACATTAAAAATTGCGGGAGAACTTGTGGCACGTGGCGTAAATCATCGTAATATTACAAGAGTGCTTTACGATACCGTTTCGCTTGGGAAACTTATTTTTATGGGCAAAGCAGCAGAAAAAATAGAGTTTTTTAACGATGGAAAAATCGGTGTTTTAAAAGCCCCGATGGACTTTTTAAAAGAATATGGGCTTGTGTATGATGATGTAGAAGAACTCCCGAATCTTGCGATGCGCCTAAAAGATGTTTACGTGTCAGTTTTGGTAAAAGATAAAGAAAATGACGAAAACGCAAAACGCGTATCACTTCGCGGAAAAGATTGTATTGACCTATCCCGTGTTGCCGAAGAATTTGGCGGCGGCGGTCATAAAAATGCCGCAGCATGCGTGATGGATGGGGATATTGACCAGAAACTAAAACAACTCATTGACATTCTTACAGATAATTTAGGTGAGGCTAATGTTTGAGGCAGGCTTAAAAACAATTGAACTTTATACAGACGGTGCATGCAGCGGAAATCCCGGAAAAGGCGGATACGGCGTTGTATTAAAGTACAAAGAGCACGAAAAAGAACTTTCCGAAGGCTTTTTACTTACCACAAATAACCGCATGGAGATTATGGCGGTAATAAAAGGCCTTGAAGCGTTAAACGAGACTTGTAACGTCACCGTTTACAGTGACAGTAAATATGTTATCGATGCCATCACACAGGGCTGGGTTTATAAGTGGGAGGCAAACGGTTGGATGCGAAACAAAAAAGACCCGGCTGTAAATGTTGATTTATGGGAACAACTTCTTGTTCTTTTAGATGCGCATAATGTTGAGTTTTGTTGGGTAAAAGGCCACGCAGGCCATCCCGAAAACGAGCGATGCGATAAACTTGCGGTTTTAGCCGCATCCGGCGAAAATTTAAAAGAAGACGAAGGATACAATCCGGAGGATAACCAAACATGTATTTTGACACCCACACACATTTAGATGATGAAAAGTATAATTCCGACCGCAAAGATGTGATTGAAAAGATCAGAAATTCAGGCGTCTCGCTTGCAGTCAATATCGGTTCTTGTATGGAATCTTCAAAGGCAAGCGTTTTGCTTTCTGAAACGTATGATTTTATTTATGCAGCAGTCGGCGTACATCCGAGTGAAGTCGGCAATATGAATGATGGGGATTTAGAAACGCTAAAACAACTTGCTCAGCACGAAAAGGTTGTTGCAATCGGAGAAATCGGGCTTGACTATCATTACGATGAGCCGGAGCGCGATGTGCAAAAGAAGTGGTTTTTAAAGCAACTTCATCTAGCAAAGGAACTTAATATGCCGTATATTGTACATGACCGCGATGCACATCAGGATACGATGGATTTAATTCGCGAGGTGGGTTATTATAACGGCGTTATGCACTGCTTTTCGGGTAGTGTCGAAATGGCAAAGATTATGCTTGATTTGGGTTTTTATATTTCGATAGCAGGGCAGGTAACCTTTAAAAACGCACCGAAATTAAGAGAAGTTGCGTGCGCGGTGCCGCTTGACAGACTCTTAATTGAAACGGATAGCCCCTACCTTACGCCCGAACCGCACAGGGGAGAGCGTAACGATTCATCCAATATTCAGTTTACTTGCGCAAAGATTGCAGAACTTCGTGGGATTTCTCCGGAAGAACTTGCAAATATTACGCTTTTAAACGGCAAAAAATTCTATGGAATCAGGTGATTCACTTGACAATATGCTACGTATTGGAAAATTCTTTATATATTAACCTTACAAACGCTTGCACCAATCGCTGTACCTTTTGCGTGCGCGATAAAGACTGTGGTATTGGTGATGTAAATTTGTGGCTCGAAACAGAGCCGACTGAATCTGAGATTATAGAAGACGTCAAGAAATTTAATCCCAAAAATTATAAAGAGGTTGTATTCTGTGGATATGGCGAACCCACAATGCGATTAGATACACTTTTAAATGTTGCAACATTTATTAAAACATTCTACGAAAGCAAAATCAGAATCAACACAAACGGTCAGGCAAATTTATTTTATGGTGAAAATGTTGCGCCACGCCTTGCAGGTTTAATTGATGTGGTATCGATTAGTTTAAACGCGAAAAATGCGAAAGAGTACGACGCACTTTGTAAAAGCATTTATGGCGAGGAGGCTTTTTACGCTTTAATTGACTTTGCAAAACAGTGTAAACCCTATGTTGAAAAAGTCGTGATGAGCGTTGTAGATGTACTTCCCGAAGAAGATATTCTATTGTGCAGAAAAATTGCAGAGGATGCAGGTGCGCAGCTTAGAGTAAGAGAATTGATTGAATAGTAAAACTGCACCCCGAAAAAACGGGTGCGTTTTGTTTATAGACAGAAAGGAATGTAAAAAATGGAAAATGCAAAAAAGAGAATTTTTTCCGGTGTTCAGCCCTCGGGCGATTTAACGCTCGGAAATTACATAGGAGCAATCAAAAACTGGGAAAAGTTGCAGGATGATTATGAGTGTTTATACTGCATTGTGGATTTACATTCCATTACCGTTCGGCAGACACCTGCTGATTTAAGACGCAGAACCTTAGAAGTTTTGATGCAGTATTTAGCAGCAGGAATTGACCCCGAAAAATCCGTTGTGTTTATCCAGTCCCATGTAAGCGCACATACAGAACTTTCCTGGGTGTTAGGTTGTAATGCGCAGATGGGTGAACTTTCCCGTATGACACAGTTTAAGGAAAAGTCAAAAGCGCATGCCGATAACATAAACGCAGGTTTGTTTACATATCCCGTACTAATGGCAGCAGATATTTTACTGTATCAGGCAGACTTGGTTCCGGTAGGACACGACCAACTTCAACATATCGAAATTGCAAGGGACATTGCAAACCGTTTTAATCACTATTACAGTGACACGTTTACCGTGCCGGAAGCATACATTCCCAAAGTTGGACAGCGGATTATGAGTTTGCAGGCACCCGAAAACAAAATGTCAAAATCCGACCCCAATCCGAACGGCTGTATTTTCCTTTTGGATGATAAAGATACCATTATTCGTAAATTTAAACGTGCCGTTACCGATTCGGGAAGTGAAGTTACAGCATCCCCCGATAAGCCGGGCGTTACCAATCTTTTATCGATTTATTCTGCTGTAACGGAAAAATCAATAAAAGAGGCAGAACAGGAGTTTTGCGGCAAAGGTTACGGCGATTTTAAACTCGCAGTCGGCGAAGCAGTTGCTGATGCACTTTCTCCCGTACAGGCGGAATTTAAGCGCCTTTCGGGCGATAAAGCGTATGTAGAGTCTGTCTACAAAAAAGGCGCTGAGCAGGCAGAATATCTTGCAAACAAAACACTTCGCAAGGTATACAAAAAAGTAGGTTTTATTGCAAAATAATGAGGTAACTATGAGAATTGATAAATTTTTGAAAGTTTCAAGAATTATAAAAAGACGTACGCTTGCAAACGAAGCGTGCGATAGCGGCAGAGTGTCAATAAACGGAAAACCGGTTAAGGCATCTTACGACGTAAAAGAAGGCGATATTTTAGAACTTCGGTTCGGCGAAAAGGTAACAAAATTTGAAGTTTTAAAAGTTTCGGAGCACACGACCAAAGATGGTGCGGCAGAACTTTATCGCGTTTTGAACTAGAAAGGAACGAACTAGTATGTGGACCATTATTTTCTTTATTGCGATTATATATCTTTTGGTGCAGGCATTTAACTTTAATCTTTTTGTAGGTATCGGTGCTGTGCTTGCGGTTTTGGCGTACGGTTATTTTAAGTGGTACACGGAGTTTTGCATAAAACGCGCAAAGGCAGTGTACGGAAAAGATCCCGAAAAAGCACTCCGATGGTTTCATCGCGGAGACAAACACGGCATGAACATCGGTCAAAAGGAAATCTATGCATTTTACCTTTTAAGAGAAGGACATGTAGAAAAAGCGGAACAAATTTATAAACAAATTCTGGCGGAGCGTTTAAGACCGGAACTTAATCTTAAAGTACGTTCAGAGTATGCAGTGCTTTTGATGAAAACGGGAAGAATCGACGAAGCGATTGAAGAACTTGAAGAAGTTACCTTAAACTACGTAAATACAACAACTTATGGAACTTTGGGGTATCTCTACCTTTTAAAAAATAACAGAAGAAAAGCAGAAAGTTTTAACAAAGAAGCATACGAATACAATAAAGACAACGCAATCATCTTAGATAATATGGTACAGCTTTATATCAAGCAGGAAAACTATAACGAAGCGAAAAAATATGCAGATGAACTGCTCGTGAAAAAACCGTACTTTATTGAGGCGTACTATGACGCTGCGTATGTTTATATGAAACTCGGAGATTTTGAAAAAGCGCTCGAAATTGCAGAGCAAGGAAAGATGTGCAGAATCTCTTTTATGTCTACCATAACAGAAGAAGAGTATGCGTTATTTTTACAGAATGTAAGCGAACAAAACGCGTCTGTTCCACATAAACTCAACACATTTACTAATTTATACGAAACAAAAGAAGAAACAGAAAAACCCCTTTATTACGCAGATGATGAGGAAGAAGAACCTGTTATTTCGTATGAAACACTTCCGGACTATGAAGAGGATGAAAATGATCCCTTTATTTAAAAGAGGGTAACACTATGAACCAAAAAACCTTTCAAACACTGGAATTTCATAAAATTTTAAATACACTTTCCGGTTTTACTGAAAACGAATCGGTAAAACAGCGGATTTTAAATCTTGCACCTGAAACGGATATCCAAGTTGTTCGCGCGCTTCAACGCGAAACAACCGAGGCAACCGGCATTCTTTTGCGGCGCGGAAATGCGCCCGGATTTACTGTTACAGATGTAAGTGGTGCCGTTATGCGTACAGAGCGTGGTGGCGTGATGGCGATGCATGAACTTATGTCGCTTTCAAAAGCGCTTTTTACTGCGCGCAGATTAAAAGCCTATATCAAGGACGACAAGTTAAGCGAAGAAACAGGCGTTTTTGCGCTTTCTGACAGTATTTTAAATTTAAAACAAGTTGAAGATGAAATTAACGAAAAAATCATAAGCGAGGACGAAATGGCAGATAATGCAAGTCCTGCGCTTTTTGCAATCCGTAAAAATATAAAAGTGCGCACCGCAAACATTCGTGATGCGTTAAATACAATGATATCCTCTGCAAAATATCAAAAACTTTTGCAGGAGCCGATTGTTACAATGCGCGGTGAGCGGTATGTCATTCCTGTAAAGGCGGAGCACAAAAATGAAATCAAGGGTATTGTGCATGACGTTTCGGCATCGGGCTCGACAGTCTTTATTGAACCTGCAAGCGTTGTGGAAATGACCAACGAAATTGCAGAACTAAAAGGAAAAGAAAAAGAAGAAATCGAACGTATTTTATACGAACTATCGGCATTTGTTTCAGAATTTAAAGACGGAATTTTATCAACGATCCAAACAGTTTTTAAACTTGACTTTATCTTTTGTAAGGCACGCCTTTCACTTTCACAAAAAGGTGTAGAGCCTGAACTTAACAACAGCGGTATTATACACATAAAAAGCGGCAGACATCCGCTTTTGGACCCGAATAAAGTAGTACCCATTGACATAACATTGGGAGAAACGTTTGACACATTAGTCATTACCGGTCCCAATACGGGCGGCAAAACGGTGTCGCTTAAAACGCTTGGTTTATTTACGCTTATGGCACAGTCCGGGCTCCATATCAGTGCATCGCAAGGCAGCAGTATGGCGGTGTTTGACAACGTATTTGCCGACATTGGCGACGAACAGAGCATTGAACAAAGTTTATCTACATTTAGTTCACATATTGTAAATCTTGTTCGCATTTTAAATGAAGTAACAGAAAATTCACTTGTGTTGGCAGACGAATTAGGTGCCGGTACTGACCCGCAGGAGGGCGCAGCACTTGCTATTTCCATGATTGAGCATTTTAGAAGCAGGGGTGCACGCGTTGCCGCTACAACGCATTATAGCGAACTCAAACTTTATGCACTTTCAAAAGAAGGGGTAGAAAACGCATCTTGTGAATTTGATGTTGCAACGCTTTCTCCCACATACCGCCTTTTGATTGGCGTTCCCGGAAAAAGTAATGCGTTTGCAATTTCAAAACGCTTGGGACTTAACGATTCTATTATCGAAGACGCAAAAAGAAGAATCAATCAAGAATCCATTCAGTTAGAAGACGTAATTGCAGGCCTGGAAACCAGTAAAAAGCGTGCAGAAGAAGAACAACGATATGCAGAAAATGCATCGCGTGATGCGCGTATTTTCAAAGAGAATATGCGTCGTGAACTTGAAAAGTTAGAAGAGAAAAAAGCAAAACTTATGCAAAGCGCACGTTCTGAAGCACTTGCGATTGTAGAAAGTGCAAAAAAGCAATCACAGGAAGTGTTAAAAGAACTCCGTGCAGTTAAAAATTCCGCGTCGTACCGTGAAATAGTGGCGCAAACGGAAAAAGCGCGTGACGCACTCCGAGAAGAATCAGATAAAATTACAAAGAATTTAGGCAGAGATAAGCCGAAAATAAAGACATTAAAATCCGTAAAACTAGGCGATACCGTACGCGTGATATCGTTAGATGCAGAAGCATCTGTACTTTCGCTCCCTGATAAAAAAGGTGCACTTTTCGTGCAGGCGGGTATCATGAAGATAAAAACAAATTTAAACGACCTAACCCATGCTGAAGCAAAAAAAGAAAAGAAGACGGAGAGTAAAACAATTGCCGCAACCTTTAAAGCATCAAAACAGGCAAGTGTGTCCATGGAAACCGATGTGCGCGGCATGACCTTGGATGAGGCAATTTTAGTGGTAGATAAGTTTATTGATGATGCATATCTATCATCACTTCATGAGGTTACCATCATTCATGGTAAGGGTACAGGCGTTCTTCGCGCAGGTATTGGCGAATTTTTAAGAAAACATCCGTCAGTGGAAAGTTTTCGCGCGGGTAAATACGGCGAAGGAGAAGCCGGTGTAACTGTTGTTACACTAAAAGGCAGTAAGTAAACATCCAAAGGAGGACAATCGTATGACAAAACCGATTGCTGCAATTTTATATGATTTTGATAATACATTATCTACAAAAGATATGCAGGAGTACGCGTTTATTCCCGGCATCGGTATGACGGCGGATACGTTTTGGGAAAAATGCGGAAAACTTACATCCGAAAACAATATGGACCAGATTCTTTCGTATATGTATGTTATGCTTTCGGAGGCGCGTGGCAAAAAACTTTTAACCCGCAGTGAATTTAAAAAACTGGGTGAAAGTGTAGAACTGCTTCCCGGTGTTTTAACATGGTTTGACCGCATTAACAAATACGGCGAAAGTCTTGGCGTAACGGTTGAACACTATATTATATCCTCCGGATTAAAAGAAATCATTGAGGGAACTTCCATTGCAAAATACTTTAAGGAGATTTATGCTGCGGAATTTTTATATGATGATAAAGGTGTTCCGGTTTGGCCTGCCATGGCAGTAAACTATACGAGTAAAACGCAGTTTTTGTTCCGTATCAATAAGGGCGTTTTAGATGTAACAGATCATGCCGGCTTAAACGAATTTACGCCGGAAGAAAAACGCCGTATTCCGTTTCGAAATATGATTTATATCGGCGACGGATTTACAGACGTTCCGTGCATGAAACTTGTAAAGACAAACGGTGGACATTCTGTTGCGGTTTACAGCGACAAAAAAGAAACTGCATGCAATATCATGCAGCAGGGCAGAGTTGATTTTATTGCGCCGGCAGACTACCGCGAGGAGCAAAAATTAGAACAGACTGTTTTTGCAATTTTAGATCTCATTAAAGCAAAAGCAGTTACGGTGCAAATGAATGTAAACGATTTAGACGAAATGGCAAGAGAATAAATAAAAGGGTTTCAAAAACGAATTCGTTTTTGAAACCCTTTATCTTTTTTAAAGAACATTATTTTTTTCAAGATATTCTTTGATTTTATCAAAACTTTCCGAACTGATATGATGTTCGATTTTGCAACTGTCTTCGTATGCAATCTCTCTTTTAACGCCGAGTGCAATCAACGCTTTTGCAATCACGTGGTGGCGTTCGTACATATTTTGTGCGATTGAGAGTCCTTTTTCTGTTAAATCAATGTTTCCTTCTTTGTCAACAGTAATATAACCTTCCTCGCGAAACGATTTCATTGCAATCGAAACGCTGGGTTTTGAAAACGAAAGGTGATTTGCAATATCAACGCTGCGCACAAAACTGTTTTTCTGTTTTAAAATGAGAATTGCTTCGAGATAATTTTCGGCGGATTCTTTAATTTTCATAATTGTTGCCTTTCTTACACGCAATCATTTCATTATTCATTTTATCATAAGGCGAAGTTTTTGTCAAATTTTAAGACAAGCACTTTTTTATCTTACAAACACTTCGGGATGAATGACATTTTTCTCTTTCGGATGAAAACCGGAAAGGTTAGTATCCAAAAGCATAATACCGCGTTGCACAGAAAAATGACCGTATTTATGACGGATGGCATCTATCACTTGTTCTCTTGCCTCTTCGTTTTGCACTTTTTGAATTTCGGGAAGAAACGCAAGTTGCGTGCATGAAAACGGCTCTAATTTAAGCGCGCGTACACCCATGCTGCGAATGGGTGTTTTGGAAAGATGATGGCTTTTAAATAAAGAAAAGGTCTTTTCGAATAATTCTTTTGCAGAGTTTGTGGGAATATCTAACGGAATCTGCCTTTCATACTGAAAAAGCGTGTTATCCTTTATGGAAAGTTGTGCGGTTTGGCATTTAAACCCGTGCTCCCGGAGTCGTTCTGCTACGCTTTCGCAAAGAACATAAAGAGGGATTTTAACGTCGTCATCTGTTATAAGGTCGCGGGGAAACGTAAAACTGTTTCCGATAGATTTTATTTCTCTTTGCGACGTCGTTTCGCTAACGGGTGCATCTTCAAAACCGTTTGCGTAGTTATAAAGCATGCGCCCGTTTTTCCCGAATTTGTGCGAAAGCATAGTAGGATTTGCCTGCGCCAAATCGCCTATGGTAGTAATGCCGATTTCTCTTAAACTTTTTTGTGTTGCGCGTCCGACAAAAAGGAGCGCACCAACAGGGAGCGGCCAGACAATGCGTTTGAATGAATCTTTCGCAATGACGGTTGTGGCATCCGGTTTTTTTAAATCGCTGCCGAGTTTTGCAAATACTTTATTAAAACTTACGCCTACGGATACTGTAAGCCCAAGTTCTTCTTTTATACGTCTTCGGATTTCGTCAGCAATTTGTTTGCCGTTCCCGTGGAGCGCTTTACTGTGCGTAACATCAAGCCAACATTCATCAAGACCAAAACTTTCTACCTGCGCGGTATATTCTTCATAGATACTTCGTGCCATACGCGAATAGTTTAAATATCTGTCGTGGTGCGGCTTTACAAAAATAAGTTCCGGACATTTTTTTCTTGCCTGCCACAAGGGTTCGCCGGTTTTTACGCCAAATGCTTTTGCAATATCGTTTTTTGCAAGGATAATGCCGTGACGCGCCTTTTCATTTCCGCCTACTGCCATAGGTTTTTCCGAAAGTGTAGTGTCGTAAAGACATTCTACCGATGCGTAAAAATTATTGAGGTCCACGTGTAAAATGGTTCTTTCTTCGTTCATTGTTTCACCTTAAAATAGAACAAATGTTCGGTTTTTCTTTATTATAGCACAGTAGACCCTAAAAAAGCAAGTAAAAATTAAAATTGGCAAAAAAAACAAGCAGCCTTTCGCTGCCTGTTTATACGCTTCGTTTATCTTCCCAATTCGTCTAAGCACTTGGGACAGATGTTTTTGCCTTTAAAACTGATAACATCTTTTGAATTTCCGCAAAAGATGCAGGAAGGCTCATACTTTTTTAAAATGATTGCGTCATTGTCCACATAAATTTCGAGCGCATCTTTGATTGCAATATCCAATGTTCTTCTAAGTTCGATAGGAAGTACAATTCTTCCGAGTTCGTCCACTTTTCTTACAATTCCTGTCGATTTCATGTCGCAACACCTCGTATTTTAGAATATGATACAACTTATAGGGATATTATAGCATTTAAAGAAAGGATAGTCAACGGGTATAATTTTAAGTTTTTATGAATTTTTTAAGCACGGCTGAATTTATGACTGATACATACGATACATGCGACTGTAAATTCCGTCTTTTTCCATCAATGATTCGTGTGTGCCTTGCTCTTCGATACCGTTTTCTGTGAGTACCAAAATGGTAGATGCATTTTTTATGGTGGTAAGTCTGTGTGCAATTACAAAGGTTGTACGACCTTTTGCAAGTTTTTCAAGCGATTGTTGTACAATCCGTTCGCTTTCGTTATCGAGTGCTGAGGTTGCTTCATCCAATATCAGAATGGGCGGATTTTTTAAGAACACACGTGCAATGCCGATGCGCTGTTTTTGTCCACCGGAAAGTTTTAGACCGCGTTCACCAACATAGGTGTCATAACCGTTTTCTAAATTCATAATAAAGTCATGCGCACCGGCAAGTTTTGCAGCTTCTATAATTTGTTCTTTCGATGCGCCTGGAAGTCCGTATTCAATGTTTTCGTAAACGGTTCCGGAAAAAAGATAAATATCCTGCTGCACAACGCCGATGTTTTGGCGAAGACTTTTTAACGTGAGGGATTTGATATCTTGTCCGTCAATCGCAATTGTACCATCTGTGGTATCATAAAAACGCGGAAGAAGGCTGCAAAGTGTGGTTTTTCCGCCGCCTGAGGGTCCGACGAGTGCTATGGTGTCGCCGGGCGCTACATGTAATGATAAATTACTTAAAACGTCTTGATTTTCATCTGCATACCGAAATGTTACGTTGTGAAACGAGATTTCGCCTGAAACATCTTTTAATTCTTTCGCGTTCGGCGCATCTTTAATTTCCATAGGTGTGTCCATGATTTCAAAAAAACGCTCGATGCCCGTCATACCACGCTGGAACTGTTCCATAAAATCTACAATTCTGCGAATGGAGGAAAGCAAGGTAGAAGCATACAGAAGATAAGCCGTAAAGTCGCCGGCAGAAATTTGCCTGTGCTTTATAAAAAACGCACCTGCCACAACGATGATAATATACATTACGCCGTCAAACAAGCGGGTAGAGGACTGAAACCCTGCCATATAGTGATACGAGCGTTTTTTGATGGATAAAAGTTTTGAATTTCCGCCTTCAAATTTTTTCTTTTCACATTCTTCGTTTGTAAAAGAGTGTACAACACGAATTCCTAAAAGTGCATCTTCTACCTGTGCGTTGAGTTCGCCGATTTGTGCGCGCTGCCTTTTAAACTGTGTACGCATTCTGGTATTAAAATACCGCGTGCAAATGATAATAAGCGGCACAACAGAAAAAATGATGAGTGTAAGCCAGATGTTAAAGGAGCCTAAAATGATAAAGGAAACGATAATCTTAACAGAAGAAATAAAAATTTCTTCCGGGCAGTGATGCGCAAATTCCGTAACGTCAAACAGGTCTGTGGTTATACGCGACATAATCTGACCGACTTTTGTGTTGTCATAAAAGGACGACGAAAGATTTTGAAGATGCGCAAACATATCGCGCCGCATATCTGTTTCCATTCTTGCGCCCATTACATGTCCGACAGATGCCATATAATAATGTGCGGCAGTATCGATGATGCGCAAAGTAAGATAAATAGCACCGACAGAAAGAATCGCGCGCGTTGTAAGGGATGCAATGTCTTCTGTCGCCCTGTCTGTAATAAAACGTGCAATTAAAGGTAAAATGAGTTCGCAAAATGTCGTAAACAAAGCGCAGAATATATCAAACGCCATAATGCGAGTATATTTTTTATAATAAGGCAGAAATCTTCTTACAAGGCCTCGCTTTTTCTTCATAAAATTTCCTCCTAAAATTGCTGTTTGTAGTCTATACGGATTACCGTTCGGTATCGGGAATTTTCTTTTTTTAGAAGTACATCAATACGGTCAAGGGTTTCCTGCTTTTCTTTTTCAGTGAGAGAAAACGGTACTTCTAAATCGAAAATCAGATTGATTATGTTTTCTCCGTCTGTCATACGAAAATCGTGCATTCCAAGTTCGGGATTTATACTTTGGATTATAGATTTTACAATTCGTTTGGTGGCATCTGATTTTTCGCAGCCGACTAATATAGGATCAGTATGAATTACGGTTTCAACGCCTGTTTCTTCCATAATTTTAATTTCGAGTGCATCGATGATTTCGTGCAGAAAAACAGCGGATTTTTCAGAAGACACCTCTGCGTGCACAGAAGCCAGTGTCCTTCCCGGACCGTAGTCGTGAATGATTAAATCGTGAATTCCCAAAATTTCGGGATTGGAGTGTAAAATATCCGAAATCTGCATAGCAAGCATCGGATCAGGGGATGCACCAAGAAGTGTACTTATCGTCTGCCACGCAAGTTTAATACCGGTTACGCAGATTAAAATTGCAACGATAAGTCCTGCGATTCCGTCAATAAATGGGGGCAAAAACTGACAAAGTACAACGGACAAAATAACGGCACTGGTTGCCACTGCGTCACTTAAACTGTCTGTTGCGGTAGCGTTTAACACATCAGAATCAATGCGTTTTCCTAAAAAACGCATCGCGAAAAACAACCAGAGTTTGATTCCGATTGATAAAACCAAAATTACAAGTGTAACTGCGCTAAGCCGAGGCGCCTCAGGATTGAGGATTTTTCCGAAAGATGTTTGAATCAGTTCAAATCCCACAGATATGATAATAAACGACACAATCAAAGAACAGATATATTCAAATCTGCCGTGTCCGAATGGGTGCTCTTTGTCAGGTTTTTGACCGGAAAGTTTTGCGCCGACTAATGTTACCACGGAAGAGCCTACATCTGATAGGTTATTAAACGCATCTGAAATGATTGCAATGGATGAAATAAATGTGCCGACCAGAATTTTTATCAAAAAAAGAACGGTATTTGCCACGATTCCCAAAACGCCGCCAAACACACCATACTGCGTGCGAACAAGAGGGTTTTTTAAATCGTCTGCGTTTTTAATAAAGAGTTTTGTTAAAAATGAAATCATAGCGATCCTCCGAAAATACATAGCGAAACTATAAATTTATTATATCTTATTTTATTTTGCAATGCAAGAAATATTGCACTTTGCTTTTTAAATAAACCGCACAGTTTGACAACATTCGACATAAAATGTTGTTGGGTAGCATTTTTGCTGCTAAAAATATATTTGGAGGTAATGATTATGTGCGGACTTTGTAACCTTTTCCGTTGTGGATCAAGAAGAAGAGAAGATTGTGGCGTGTATAGATTGCCGCGGCGTGAGCCTTGCATGAAAACACATTGTGCGAGCGGTTTGGGCACCCGTTCTGCTTGCCCTTGCGTAAGAGACGATTCTTGTGAATGCAACAACTGTAACCGTAGAGAAGAATGCCGTGATGCGTATGCATATCACGCAGACTGCGAGTAATGGTTTAACCAAAAAAGCATGCCCAAACAGGGTATGCTTTTTTTCTTTGCTCTACAGAATTTCAGAAACAACTTGTATCTTTTTTAGTTTTGTGATAAAATATAAAAAACAAAACAGAAAGTGGAGGAGCTTATGTTTGACTTTGTAAGAGTTTCCTGCGTAGTGCCGAAGGTTTGTCTTTCGAATCCAAAGCAAAACGCAAAAGAAATCATTCAAAAAATTCATACGGCGAGTAGAGATGGTGCAAACTTCATAGTATTTCCCGAACTTGCGTTGTCCGGCTATACCTGTGGGGACTTATTCTTTCAGGAGACGCTTTTAAACGAAGTAAAGACATCGCTTTCTGAAATTTTAGACGCAACAAAAGATGTAAATTGTAGTGTTATTTTAGGCGCTCCGCTGAAACTTTCAGGGGAACTTTATAACTGTGCCGTTGTGTTCTTTGAGGGACGTGTTTTAGGCATTGTTCCGAAAACCTTTTTGCCAAACTACAATGAGTTTTCCGAAAAACGTTGGTTTTCTTCCGCAGAAGATTTTACATCAGAAACCGTATCTTCTTCTGTTATTTTGGGAGATTCAGAAACAAATTACGAAATTCCGGTCGGAAACGACCTTTTATTTGTAACAGAAAACGGCGTAAAATTTGCAGTAGAAATCTGCGAGGATTTGTGGATGCCCATACCGCCTTCCATTAAAACGGCGCTTCATGGTGCAGAGATTATTTTTAATTTGTCTGCAAGCAATGAATCGGTTGGGAAACGTGCATACCGCGAGGATTTGGTAAAACTCCAGTCTTCTAAATTAAGTGTAGCGTATGCGTATGTTTCGGCAGGCGTGGGAGAATCAACAACTGACCTTGTTTTTACAGGACACAGTATGATTGCCGAAAACGGAAAAATCATTATGGAAAACGAATCCTTTATAGACGGAGATTATGTGCTTACTAAGGACATAGACCTTGGAAAAATAAGAGCAGACCGTTTAAAACTCAAAGGCTATAAAGATGTGATGCGCCTTTATATGAGAGAAAAGGTCACAACTGTAACTGTTCCTGTGCGTGCAGAATCTTCGGGAGAGTTCATCGGGGTAAAAAAAAACCCGTTTCTTCCCTCTAATGAGGTAGAAAAAAACAAGCGATTCATAGAAATTTTCAAAATGCAGGTTGCGGCGCTTAAAACACGTCTTTCTGTTACCGGTAAAAAAGCAGTAATCGGTGTTTCGGGAGGACTCGACTCTACACTTGCACTTTTGGTTACTGCATCAGCCGTAAAAAGTTTAGGTGAAGATTTAGCCAATATCTGTGCGGTTACAATGCCATGCTTCGGAACAACAGACAGAACGTATCAAAATGCCTTAAAACTAATGGAATCATTGGGTGTTACTGTAAGAAATATTTCCATTAAAGACGCATGTATGCAGCATTTTAAAGATATCGGCCACGACGCAACAGTACGTGATGTTACCTACGAAAACACACAGGCACGTGAGCGTACGCAGGTTTTGATGGATATATCCAATCAGTTTGGAGGTATCGTAGTAGGTACCGGTGATTTAAGTGAACTTGCGCTCGGGTGGTGCACATATAGCGGTGACCAGATGAGTATGTATGGTGTGAATGCAGGACTCCCAAAAACGGTTGTCCGTTTTGTGCTTGAAAGCATTATAAGTGAAAATCTATTTCCCGAAAGCGCAGAATATTTAAAGGACATTTTAGATACGCCTATAAGTCCTGAACTTTTGCCGCCGGACATTTCAGGGGACATCGCGCAGAAAACAGAAGATGCAGTAGGACCTTACGAACTTCATGATTTCTTTTTATATTATGTTTTAAGATTTGGTTATGCACCGGAAAAAATTTATTTCCTTGCCCAAAAAGCCTTTAAAGGTGAATATGAAACGGAAGAAATTTTAAAGTGGTTAAAAACCTTTTATAAGCGCTTTTTCACACAACAGTTTAAGAGAAGTGCAATGCCGGACGGTGTAAAAGTCGGCAGTATTAGCCTCTCACCACGTGGCGGCTTTCGCATGCCGAGTGATGCACAAAGTGCATGCTGGCTTTCAGAACTTGAAAATCTAAAATAGACGAAGAGTTTACAGAAACTAGTTTCTGTAAACTCTTTTTTTGTAAATTTCAACAAATTATTCCAAAAAAAAGTAGTTGAAATATGGCAAATCGTATGATATACTATAAAATATGATATGTAATTAACATACATTGGATTTCTGTGAGCGTGTAAAGGAGTATGTATGTACACAATCAGAAAAACACCGAAAAAAATAGATTCTGTTTTTGATGCAGCGTGGGAAAATGCAGAAGTTGCATCTGTTTCCATAAATAACTGGAAACAGTTTGACTATATACCGAAAACTGAGGCACGTTTGCTTTATAGTGACTATGGCATACACATTCGGTTTATGACAAACGAAAGACCGCTTCTTGCGAGGTATACTGCGCAAAACGATCCAGTTTCAAAAGATAGTTGTGTAGAATTTTTTCTGCGCCCTAATGGAAATGACAAGCGCTACATAAATTTTGAGTTTAATCCGTTTGGAACAATGTATGCGGCGGCAAGAATTGTAAGAGACGACAAAAAGTTTTTCCCTGAGGACAAGCACTATTTCGAAGTGATTTCTTATGTGGATGACGGTGTGTGGCTATTACAGTTTGTTATACCGTTTGCATTTCTTGAAACGTATTACGGATCCTATACAAAAAAGATGTACGGAAATCTTTATAAGTGCGGGGGAGACGTTACGCACGAGCATTACCTTTCCTATTATCCGCTCGACCCCAAGGAAGTGAATTTTCACAAACCTGAATACTTTGGCGAATTTATTTTAGAATGATTTTTATTGTGTTAAAATAAAGGACGTGAACAATATGAAACAAATACATCCGATTTTGAAAAACATATATTTTTGTCTGGCAGACCTTGCACTTTGCTTTGCTGCGTATGCAGTTATGATTATTTTTATTTTTCCCGTGACATCTTTTGGGATTTATGTAAAAGAAAGTTTGCATACAATCGGTCAGACGGCACTTGTTTACATTGTTGTGCAGTTTTTATTTAAAATGCACCGTGTGTACTGGACATATGGAAGCAGCAAAGAATATTTACGCCTCTTGTTGGCGTGTGTTGTTGCCTGCGCTATCAATATATTTGTTGATCTTATTCATATTAGATATCTTTTAATCTATCCCAAATTTACATTGGCAGCAAATTTTTTGACCATCATTTTTATTGTAGGATTTCGTGTTTCTATCCGTCTTTTGCAAAAAGTTTCAAATATGTCAGAACTACATCATGGAAAACGTGTTTTAATTATCGGTGCAGGGCAACTTGCAATGATTCTTTTGCGTGACCTGCGTGACAATGAACGCCTTCACTATGATGTTGTTGGACTCATTGATGATGATAAGAGAAAGCGTCAGCAGATTATGTACGGAGCAGAGGTGATCGGCGGACGTTACGATATCGAGCGTATTTGCAGAAGAAGACGTGTTGAAGAAATTATTTTTGCGATTTCTGTGATTTCAAAGCAGGAAAGAAACGAACTTTTAGAAATTTGTACAAGAACCGGTTGTAACATCAAAATGATGCCGGGTGTTGAGGCTGTACTTGCCGGAAAAGTAAGCATGAACAGCATGAGAAATATTGAAATCGAAGACTTATTAGAACGTGATCCGATTGCGTTCGATAACGATAAAGTAAGAGAAGATTTATACGAAAAGACAGTACTTGTAACCGGCGGAAGTGGTTCGATTGGTTCCGAACTTTGCCGTCAGATTATACGGTTTGCACCGAAAAAACTCATTATTTTAGATATTTACGAAAACACCACATACGAACTCGAAAACGAACTCAGGGAAAAATATCCCACACAGGATTTAACAGTTTTAATTGCATCAGTCCGTGATAAAAAGAGACTTGAATCCATCTTTGAAATGTATCGTCCTGATGTTGTCTTTCACGCTGCGGCACATAAGCATGTTCCGCTTATGGAAGAAAGCCCCGGAGATGCAGTAAAAAACAACGTGTTCGGCACGCACAATGTTGCATCTTGCGCAGATAAATACGGTACGAAACGGTTTGTTCTTATTTCGACTGACAAAGCGGTTAACCCCACAAATGTAATGGGTGCAACCAAAAGAATGTGCGAAATGATTATTCAGACGTTTGCAAAAGAAAGTTCTACCGAGTTTGTAGCAGTACGTTTCGGTAACGTTTTGGGTTCGAACGGTTCTGTTATTCCGCGTTTTAAAAAGCAAATTGCGGCAGGTGGACCGGTTACTGTTACACATCCTGAAATTACAAGATTTTTTATGACGATTCCGGAAGCTGCAAGACTTGTGCTTCAGGCAGCAGTTTTTGCAAAGGGCGGAGAAATTTTTGTACTTGACATGGGACAACCCGTAAAAATCTACGAACTTGCAAAAAAAATGATTCGTCTTGCAGGGTACAGACCCGGTGAGGATATCCCGATTGAAGTTACCGGACTTCGTCCCGGTGAAAAACTCTATGAAGAACTTTTGATGGATGAAGAGGGGTTAAGAAAAACCGAACATAGAAAAATCTTTATCGGAAATCCCATTAACATTACGCCGGAACAGCTGAAAGAAAAATTAGATATTTTAAGTGAGGCATTAGAAAAAGGAAATGATGCTACGGTCCAGGCGCTCAAAAAAGTTGTGCCGACATTCCGCGATCCGGAGCCGGAACCGCCGATAGAAGAAATTGATATTCCTTTTGAGAACCAGATTAACGAAAATGCGGCAATGCCGTTATAAGAAAACGGGACAATTTTAAAATTGTCCCGTTTCTTTTTTTGTTTTTATAAGATAATACAAATCAGACCGCCTGAACCCTCGTTGATGATTTTCTGCAATGTTTCCTGCAGTTTAATCTGTGCCTCGTCCGGCATTTTGGATAGTTTATTATGGAGTCCCTCATTAACGAGTTCGTGGAGTGATTTTCCGAAAATATTTGACTGCCAGATTTCTTTCGGGTCAGTTTCAAATTCTTTTAAGAGATAGTGTACTAACTCTTCCGACTGTTTTTCTGTTCCTACAATCGGACTTACCTCTGTTTGAATTTCTGCTTTAATCATGTGTATCGATGGTGCAGAGGCTTTTAATTTTACGCCGAATCTGCTTCCTTGTTTTACGATTTCGGGCTCTTCTAAACTCATTTCGTCAATCGTTGGTGTTACAATGCCGTAGCCTTTGTTTTCCACTTCTTTAAGCGCTACTGCCACTTTGTCATATTCCCGTTTTACCTTAGAAAGTTCATTTAAGAGAGTAAGCAGTTTATCTTCGCCATCAATATCAAAACCTGATGTTTCTTTTACGATTTTGTAGAACAAATCGTCCGGTGTTTTGATAACGAGCGTTGCTTTTCCGGTTCCTAAGTCAATGGATTCCGTTAAGACGCTTTCTATGTGCTCCAAAGCAGAAATTTTGTACATTGCCTCATCTAAATGACTTAATGTCGTAATATCGGAAGATGCCGAAAGTACCGCGTCATAGATTTCTTTTTTGATTGCGTGGGTGTCAGAAAGTGCATCAATCCATTTTGGAAGCTTAATGCCGATTTCTTTTACCGGGAATGTCATAAGTACCTGTTTTAAAATTTCCATAATTTCCTTTTCCGTAAGCGCAAGACAGTTTACAGCAACAACCGGTGCACGATACTCGTTTTCCAAATAGCATCTTAAATCTTCTGTTTCGGGTTTGTCAGGATACATGGTATTTAATAAAATAACAAACGGTTTTCCCATTTCGGAAAGTTCTTTTGCTACGCGTGCTTCGGCATCTATGTAGTCTTCGCGCGGAATGTCCGTTACACTTCCGTCTGTGGTCACTAAAATTCCGATGGTAGAGTGATCGCAAATTACCTTTTTTGTACCGATTTCTGCTGCTTCACCAAATGTCATCGGGTTATCAGACCAGGGGGTTGATACCATACGTGGCATATCGTCTTCTATGTGCCCTAACGCACTTTCTACAATATAGCCGACGCAGTCAATCATTCTTACTTTCATCTGCGCACTGTTGTCCAATGTAATCTCGACCGCTTCATTCGGAATAAATTTAGGTTCTGTTGTCATAATGGTTTTGCCGCCTGCGCTTTGTGGAAGTTCATCCTGCGCCCGTTCTTTTGCGTTTGCATCACTGATGTTAGGGAGTACAAACAAATCCATAAACTTTTTAATAAAGGTAGATTTTCCGGTCCGTACCGGTCCTACAACGCCCAGGTAAACATCTCCTCCTGTGCGTTCGGCAATATCCTGATAGATATTATATTCAGCCATACATATTCCTCCATTGTTGTTATTTTAAGTTTTGTATATCGTATGAAGGGGAAAACGCGTTTATGACTGTTTGTCTGTATTTTTAAAAAACATTGACATCGCCTGTAAAAAATACTATAATGAATTTATTAGGTAAGAATTTACTTAATTAACATTATACGTAAAAAGGGGAATTACAAATGAAGAAAAGAACGCTGGTAAATTTAATTACCATAGCAGTTGTTCTCATTGTGTTTGTGGCTTGCGCAATGACCATTGGTAAAACAACAATGGTAGATTGTGACACATGCGGAGGTAGCGGTGTAGTAGCAGAATACAGCTGCAACGTATGTGGAACAACAGGCGAAACGGATGAGGGCGCATGCGCAGCATGCGAAGGCCTTGGCGGCACAGGGGAAATGCAGTGTGTGGATTGCGAAGGTGCAGGAGAAATAGCGGCACCCAGCCGTTACTACAAAACATTTATGGCATTAATGCCTCCTGTTATCGCAATTATCTTAGCACTTGTTACAAAAGAAGTTTACAGTTCACTTTTCGTAGGTATTGTAGCAGCTGGTTTGTTGGTTTCAAACTTTAGACCTGTTGCAACATTAGACACAGTATTAAATGATGGATTTATCGGAAGTCTTGCTGACTCCTGGAATGTTGGTATTTTAATATTCTTAGTATTATTAGGTATCATCGTAGCCCTTGTTAACAAAGCAGGCGGCTCGCATGCGTTTGGTGAATGGACGAAAAAGCACGTTAAAACAAAGGTTGGCGCACAACTTGCAACATTTGCACTTGGTGTTTTAATTTTTGTTGACGACTATTTCAACTGTCTCACAGTAGGCTCTGTTATGAGACCTGTTACGGATTCACACAAGATTTCGCGTTCTAAACTTGCATATTTAATTGACGCAACAGCAGCGCCGATCTGTATGATTGCTCCTATTTCTTCATGGGCGGCAGCGGTTTCCGGTGTTGTAGAAGGACAGAACGGCCTTGAATTATTTATAAAAGCAATTCCTTATAACTTCTATTCACTTCTTACAATCGCTATGATTATTGCAGTTTCTTTGATGAAACTTGACTTTGGTCCGATGAAAAGACATGAACTTGCAGCTTTGCAGGGAGATCTTTTCTCTGAACCCGACAGAGTAGCGGAAGAGATTGAAGTAGAAAATGGCAAAAAGACAAGTGTATGGGATTTGATCCTTCCTGTTATCGTATTGATTGTTTCATGCGTGTTTGGCATGTTGTATTCAGGCGGATTCTTTGCAGGTACATCTTTCATTGATGCGTTTGCAGGCTGTGATGCATCTGTTGCACTTTCCTGGGGTGCAATCATTGCAATCATCATCGATGTAATTTACCTCCTTTGCCGTAGAGTTGTTACATTCAAAGAGGCAATGGAATGTGTACCCGAAGGATTTAAAGCTATGGTACCGCCCATTCTTATCTTAACATTTGCATGGACACTTTCCGGTCTTACCGGCATGCTCGGTGCAGACGTATTCGTAGCAGACCTTATGGAAGGCGCAGCAGCAGGTCTTATGAATCTTTTACCTGCTATCATCTTCCTGGTAGCATTGGCGCTTGCTTTCTCAACGGGCACATCATGGGGTACATTTGGTATTTTGATTCCGATTGTTGTATCCGTATTCGCAGCAGACAGCGAAATCCTTATTATCGGTATTTCTGCATGTTTAGCAGGTGCAGTTTGCGGTGACCACTGCTCGCCGATTTCCGATACCACAATTATGGCATCGGCTGGCGCAAAATGTAACCACATCAACCATGTTTCAACACAGCTGCCTTACGCATTGACAGTTGCAGCAGTATCCTTTGTTGCATACGTTGTTACAGGTTTTGTACAGAATTGGTACATTATGCTTCCGGTTGCGCTTGTTGCTATGATAGCAGTACTCTTTATTATCAAGGCAAATTCGAATAAAAAAGCTGCATAAATTTTTAAAATTGGGCGTTTGGGAAACCAAACGCCTTTTTTTAGTAAAAAAATACAAAAATTGTTTGCATTTTTAAGAAACTGTGTTATAATAAAGGGTGGTGTATTGTTTTACATGCAAAAAAGTTTAAAAAATCGGCTAACCGATTAAAAATAGGAGGTAATTTTGAATGAAGTACGTTTATCTTTTTAGCGAAGGCGACGCTTCAATGCGTGAGCTTCTTGGCGGAAAAGGTGCAAACCTTGCAGAAATGACCAAAATCGGTCTTCCTGTTCCTCAGGGCTTTACCGTTTCTACCGAAGCTTGTACAAAGTATTACGATGACGGCCGTAAAATCAGCGAAGAAATTCAGGCTGAAATTATGGAAAACATCACAAAAATGGAAGCAATTTGCGGTAAAAAATTTGGCGATAGCGAAAATCCGCTTTTGGTTTCTGTACGTTCCGGTGCAAGAGCATCTATGCCCGGTATGATGGACACCATCTTAAACCTTGGTTTAAATGAAACCGTTGTTGAAACAATGGCTGCAAAAACAGGCAACGCAAGATGGGCTTGGGACTGTTACAGAAGATTTATTCAGATGTACTCCGACGTTGTTATGGAAGTCGGCAAAAAGTACTTTGAAGAACTCATCGATAAGATGAAAGAAGAAAAAGGCGTTACACAGGACGTTGAACTTACTGCAGAAGACTTAAAAGTTTTAGCAGGTCAGTTTAAAGCTGAATATAAAAATAAAATCGGTAAAGATTTCCCCTCTGATCCCAAAGAACAGCTTATGGGCGCAGTAGAGGCAGTATTCCGTTCATGGGACAACCCCCGTGCAAACGTATACCGTCGTGACAACGATATCCCGTACTCCTGGGGTACAGCTGTTAACGTTCAGATGATGGCGTTTGGTAACATGGGCGACAACTGTGGTACAGGTGTTGCATTCACACGTGACCCTGCAACAGGTGAACGCGGTCTTATGGGTGAATTCTTAGTAAACGCACAGGGTGAAGACGTTGTTGCCGGCGTTCGTACACCGATGCCGATTGCACAGATGGCTGAAAAATTCCCCGAAGCATTCGAAGAATTCCAGAAAGTTTGCGCAATCTTAGAAGACCATTACAGAGATATGCAGGATATGGAATTTACCGTTGAAAACAGAAAACTTTACATGCTTCAGACAAGAAACGGTAAGAGAACAGCTAAAGCTGCTTTAAAAATCGCTTGCGATTTAGTTGATGAGGGTATGATCGATAAGAAAAAGGCAGTTGCTATGATCGACCCCAGAAACTTGGATACATTACTCCATCCACAGTTTGATGCAAAGGCAATCAAAGCTGCAACACCTGCCGGCAAAGGCTTAGGTGCATCTCCCGGTGCTGCTTGCGGTAAAGTTGTATTTACAGCAGAAGATGCAGAAAGCTGGAATGCAAGAGGCGAAAAAGTTATCCTTGTTAGACTCGAAACATCTCCTGAAGATATCACAGGTATGAAAGCATCCCAGGGTATCTTAACCGTTCGTGGCGGTATGACATCTCACGCAGCCGTTGTTGCTCGTGGTATGGGTACCTGCTGTGTATCCGGTTGCGGCGACATCGTAATGGATGAAGCAAACAAAAAGTTCACACTCGCTGGCAAAACCTATGTGGAAGGTGACTACATCTCCATCGACGGTTCTACCGGTTATATCTACGACGGCATCATTCCTACCGTTGACGCTGAAATCGCAGGCGAATTCGGCAGAATCATGGAATGGGCTGACGAATTCAGAACACTCAAAGTAAGAACGAATGCTGATACACCGGCTGATGCGAAAAAAGCAGTTGAACTCGGTGCAGAAGGTATCGGTCTTTGCCGTACAGAGCATATGTTCTTCGAAGCAGACAGAATTGCAGCATTCCGTGAAATGATCTGTGCTGACACAGTAGAAGAAAGAGAAGCAGCATTAGATAAGATTCTTCCTTATCAGCAGGGCGACTTCGAAGCACTCTACGAAGCGCTTCAAGGCCATCCGGTAACCATCCGTTTCTTGGATCCCCCGCTTCATGAGTTCGTTCCCACAGAAGAAGCTGACATCAAAGCTTTGGCTGATGCACAGGGCAAGAGTGTTGAAACGATCAAAGCTATCATCGCATCACTCCACGAGTTCAACCCGATGATGGGTCACCGTGGTTGCCGTCTGGCTGTAACATATCCTGAAATCGCAAAGATGCAGACAAAAGCGGTTATCCGTGCTGCAATCAATGTGAAGAAGGCTCATCCTGACTGGAACCTCGTTCCTGAAATCATGATTCCGCTTGTTGGCGAAATCAAAGAATTAAAATACGTTAAGAACTTCGTTGTTGAAACAGCAGATGCTGAAATCAAAGCTGCAGGTGTAGACCTTAAATACGAAGTTGGTACCATGATCGAAATTCCGAGAGCAGCATTAACTGCTGACGATATCGCAAAAGAAGCTGAATTCTTCTGCTTTGGTACAAACGACTTAACACAGATGACCTACGGTTTCTCCCGTGACGATGCTGGTAAGTTCTTAGATGCATACTATGATGCAAAAATCTTTGAAAACGATCCGTTTGCAAAACTTGACCAGACAGGCGTAGGCAAACTTATGGAAATGGCTGTTACCTTAGGTAAAAAGGTTCGTCCCGACATGCACTGCGGTATCTGTGGTGAACACGGCGGTGACCCTGTTTCCGTTGAGTTCTGCCACAACATTGGTCTTGATTATGTATCCTGCTCACCGTTCCGCGTGCCGATTGCACGTCTTGCAGCAGCGCAGGCAAAAATTAAGGCTGAGTAATGCGCGGTCTTAACTAAAATGTTAAAAAAAGGTTCCGCGAAACGTTGCGGAACCTTTTTATTTTTCGTGATTGAGGTGATCTCATGACAGATATTTTATGTGAAAGCTGTGTAAATTTTTCATTTGATGATGAATCGGAAGAATACGTTTGCTGTATGCAATTTGACGAAGATGAAATGCACGCGCTTTTATCTAACAAATACAAAAAATGTCCGTTTTACCGCTTAGGAAATGAGTATACTATCGTTAAAAAGCAAAATTAAGTATTTAAGTGTTTATATTGACAAATTTCAGGAAAAAATATATAATATTTTATATAAACTGAAACATAAAAACAGGCTAAAAATAGGAGGAAATCAAATGTTAGTTCAGGCAAGAGACATGTTACAAAAAGCAAAAGCAGGAAAGTATGCAGTTGGTCAGTTTAACATCAACAACTTAGAATGGGCAAAGGCAATTTTATTAACCGCACAGGAATGTAATTCTCCTGTTATTTTAGGTGTATCCGAAGGTGCAGGCAAATATATGTGCGGGTATAAAACCATCGTTGGTATGGTAAAAGGAATGATTGAGGAGCTTAACATTACAGTTCCGGTTGCTATCCATTTAGACCACGGTAGTTACGAACATGCACTCAAAGTAATTGAAGCAGGATTTTCTTCTGTTATGTTTGACGGTTCACACTATGCAATCGAAGAAAATATTGAAAAAACAAAAGAAATTATCCGTATTGCACACGAAAAAGGTATTTCTGTTGAAGCAGAAGTCGGCTCTATTGGCGGTGAAGAAGATGGTGTTGTCGGTGGTGGAGAAGTAGCAGATGTTAACGAATGTAAAATGATTGCAGATTTAGGCGTTGACATGTTGGCAGCAGGTATCGGTAACATTCACGGAAAGTATCCTGAAAACTGGGCTGGTCTCCGTTTTGATGTGCTTGAAAAAATCAGCGAGGCAACAAGTCCTATGCCGCTCGTACTCCACGGTGGCACCGGAATTCCTGAAGATATGATTAAAAAAGCAATTTCTCTTGGCGTTTCTAAAATCAATGTTAATACAGAATGCCAGTTAAGTTTTACCGCAGCAACAAGAAAATACATTGAAGAAGGTAAAGATTTGGTAGGCAAAGGCTTTGATCCGAGAAAAGTGTTAGCGCCCGGTTTTGAGGCAATTAAAGCTACTGTAAAAGAAAAAATGGAACTTTTCGGTTCTGTAAATAAAGCGTAAATAAAAGAAAAGGCGACGTGCTAGCACGTCGCTTTTTTTACGCTAAAATACAACAAAATTCAAAAAAGACTGCAATTTTTTTGAAAAAGGTTGTTCTTTTTTGTCTACTATGGTACAATATAATTGGAAAGTTGTGTAAATGTTTTGCTCCGGATTGTTTTGTTTGCAAAACGAAATAAAATACATAAGTACAGAGGTTACATATGGTATTTTCCAGCATACTTTTTTTATTTTATTTTTTACCGACAATTTTAACAGTGTATTTTATCGCACCTAAAAAGCACAGAAATCTTGTGCTGTTTTTAGGGAGCTTGTTTTTCTATGCCTGGGGAGAACCTGTATATGTTCTTCTTATGCTGTTTTCTACTGTGTTTAACTATTTCATCAGTCTGAAAATTGCCAGCACGGACAACAAAGGAAACAAAAAGAAATTACTACTGTTATCCGTTATTTTAAATATTGGAATGCTTGTGTTCTTTAAGTATACCAATTTCTTTGTTGATATACTGAATGCTACGCTTCCGGTTTCGATTCCGCATGTTAATCTGGCGCTACCCATCGGGATTTCGTTCTATACGTTTCAGATTATGTCATATGTCATAGACGTGTATCGCAAAAAGGTTGCGGTGCAGAAAAACTATATTCACTTCGGCACCTATGTTGCGCTCTTTCCGCAACTTATCGCAGGTCCGATTGTGCGTTACAGTGATATCGAAAAGCAACTTACAAAACGGCGCGAAACTGCACGTGGGTTTGCAGAGGGTATCGTAAAATTCTCGGTTGGTCTCGGGAAAAAAGTGCTCCTCGCAAATAACATTGGTGTGCTTTGGGATACCATTCATACAACCGCGCTTTCCGAACTTTCGGTACTTGCTTCCTGGCTTGGTATTATAGCATTTGCATTTCAGATTTATTTTGATTTTTCGGGCTATTCTGATATGGCAATCGGGCTTGGAAAAATGATGGGATTTACGTTCGAAAAGAACTTTGATTATCCTTACACATCAAAATCGATTACGGAGTTCTGGCGCCGCTGGCATATTTCGTTGGGCACGTGGTTTAAAGAGTATGTATACATACCGCTTGGCGGAAACAGAGTCGGAAAGGCAAGGGCACATCTCAATATTTTAATTGTCTGGGCGCTTACGGGTTTCTGGCACGGCGCAAGTTTTAACTTTTTGTTGTGGGGCATTTATTACGGTGTACTCCTCATTTTAGAGAAAAACTTCTTAAAAGGAGTTTTAAATAAACTCCCGAAAGCACTTCAAATTTTGTATACAATGTTTTTTGTGCTGATTGGATGGGTATTATTTGCGACGGATAACTTGAAAGAGGCAGTTTTGTACCTTGGTGCAATGTTTGGTATTTGTGGAAAAGGCTTTTATGCACCGTCGTTTTTGTATGAACTTTTATCAAACAAAGTACTTTTAATTGCAGGAGCGCTTGGCGCATCTTCGTACCCTTTAAAATTTGCGAAAAAATACATCACACCAAAACCGATGCGGGTATTGGTGTGTGTTGCACTTTTAATCTTACTTTGTGTTGCGTATTTGGTCGATTCTGCTTATAATCCGTTTTTATATTTCAGATTTTAATTATATCAATATCTTTTTTGAGAGGAGGGTAAACAGTGGACAAGCATGAAAAAAGAAAAATATCGAGAAGGTTTAACAGTTTTTTTGTTTTTGGCTTTTTAGTGCTTGTGCTGTTTAACTTTCTAAAACCGCAAGAAACGTATTCGGAACTTGAAAACCGTTATCTGAATGCTTTTCCTGCAATCAATTTAAAGAGTATTGCAAATGGTCAGTATATGGAGGATGTAGAATCCTATTTAAACGACCATTTTACCGCCCGTAACTTTTTTGTGATGTTTAAGTCTAAAATAGAGTATCTGATGGGCAGAAAAGAAAATAACGGCGTGTTTGTGTGCGATGACGGGTATCTGATTGAAAAACCGCACGCGTATGATAAAGAACTCGTAAAGAGAAATACCGACGCAATCAAAAAGTTAAATGACACGGACCGATACAATATCACCATGTCTGTGATTCCGCCGGCGTATGAAATTTTAAAAGATAAACTTCCTGAAAATGCGTATCGTGATACTATTTTAAAATTGAATGAGGATTTAAAAAACACGTTTTCCGATTCCGGTATTTTATATAAAGATTTAACGAGCCTTCTTTCAAAACACAAGGATGATTATCTTTATTACCGTACTGACCACCATTTAACTTCAAATGGTTCTTATGTTGTATATCACGGTTTGGCAGACGTACTTTCCTACACACCGCTTGTAGGGGAAGATTTTAAAATTTCGGATGTTTCACGTGACTTTTTAGGGACAACCTATTCAAAAGCACTTTACAAAACGAAACCTGACGTGATTTTAGATTACAGACCGCTTGAAACCGCGCGGTTTAAAGTAACGTTTCCGTTTGAAGATGTAAAAACGGATTCCATGTATTTTCCTGCGCATTTAAAAGAAAAGGACAAGTATTCTTACTTTTTAGACGGAAACCATGCGCTTACCGTCATAAAAAGCCCAAATAAAAACGGCAAGAATTTATTGGTATTTAAAGATTCGTATGCACACGGCATCGTGCCTTTTATTGCAAACCATTTTGAGACGGTGCATATGATAGATTTACGGTACTATAATGACGATATCATAAAGTATTTAAGCGACAATGATATTAAGGATGTGCTCTTTTTGTACAGTGCATCGACCTTTATGTCGGACGAGACGGTGCAAAAGGTTTCTGCTTATGCGGAAAACTCAGAGTATTTAAAGCAACGGTATGGCTTGGTAGCCGGCACCAAACCGGTAGAGGACACCTATTTTGACGATACGGCATTTGTGGGCGATTCCTTAACAGACGGATTCCGCGCGTATGCAAATTTACCGAATGCAACATTTTTGTGCGGAACATCTATGACGATTGACGGTCTCTATGAACGTACAACGCCTGAGGGTATTACCATGGTAGACAGACTCCGTCAGGGCGGGTTCAAAAAAATATATATTATGATAGGTATTAACGAAAATATCATAGAACCTAATTTAAATACGTATATCAATAAGTACGGGACGCTCATAGATATTGCAAAAGAACACAATCCGGAGGCGACTATATATATTCAGTCTATTTTGCCGGTTTCAAAAGAACGCGATCAAGAAGGCACGCATCAGAACAGTGTAATCCGAAAGTATAATGAAGCGCTCCTTGCGCTTTCGCAAAAAAAGCAAGCGTATTACATTGATGTGGCAAGCGTTTTGACAGACGATAAAGGCAATCTCTTGGAAGAAAGCCACACAGACGGCGCACATCTTAAAAAAGACTATTATTTAAGATGGCTTGATTACATAAAGACGCACGCTGTACTCTCTGACTCTGCCGGACGTGGTGGAGCATTTTCAGAAGAAACAATAGAAAGCGCATACGACGTAAAAGGCATTGCAAAAATGATATCGGAAACGATTTCGTTTCACGATACGTTAGGAGAACTTGACAGGCGTATTTTATACAGAACTTATGGATTAGATGAATCTATGATGGCAAACGCTTCGGGTTATGCGGGAAGTGGAGCCACGGCAGAGGAAATCGCGGTATTTGAAGTTAAGAAACTAAAAGATGTAAGCAAGGTAAAAAGAAAAGCGCTCTTATATATAGAACGCAAAAAAGACAGTTTTGAAAGCTATATCCCAAAAGAAATGCCAAAACTGGAACGTCCCTTTGTTTACACAGATGGAAAACTTGTAGTTGTCTGCATAGCAGATGATTACGCAAAACTTGAAGGCAAAATCAAAGAATATTTAAAGTAATAAAAAAGAGGCTGTAAATGATACAGCCTCTTTTTTGTTATTCGTTTTCTTCTTTTGAAGTTTTGTTTAAAATTACTGTTACTAAAATGATAATCGCGATTACGATTAAAATACTAAGCATTCCAATACCCATATACTTTAAGTTTTCTATAAATTTAAGCGGTTGAAAATTCATACAAGACACCCTCCTGTTACATAAAGAAGTTTAAAATCAGACCGCCGGCGATTACAGATGCAATCTGACCGGATACGTTGACGCCAATTGAGTGCATCAAAAGGAAGTTTCCGGGGTCTTCTTTCAGTCCCATTTTATGCACAACACGACCGGACATGGGGAATGCTGAAATTCCGGCTGCGCCAATCATCGGATTGATTTTTTTCTTTAAGAAAAGATTTAAAAACTTTGCAAATAAAACACCGCCTGCTGTATCTACGATAAATGCTACAAGTCCGAGACCTAAAATAAGAAGTGTGTCAACTGCTAAAAAGTCTGCTGCCTGCATTTTAAATGCAATTGTAATACCTAAGAAAATGGTGATTAAGTTTGCTAAAACTTTCTGTGCGGTTTCTGACAAGGAATTTAACACGCCACATTCTCTGATTAAGTTGCCGAACATTAAAAATCCTACCAAAGCAACAGATTCGGGTGCGATTAAGCCTGCAATTACCGTAATGATAATCGGGAACAAAATCTTTGTGCGCTTTGAAACGCTCTTCTGTTCGTAGGGCATACGAATGAGACGTTCCTTTTTCGTTGTTAGTGCGCGGATAACGGGTGGCTGAATAATCGGTACAAGTGCCATATAAGAATATGCGGCAACCATAATTGCACCTAAGTACTTGGAATTCAGTTTCTGTGCTACGACAATGGATGTCGGGCCGTCTGCGGCACCGATAATTGCGATAGAAGCCGCATCGTTGATGTCAAAAAACATTGATGCCAAGCAAAGTGTAAAGAAAATACCAAACTGTGCTGCTGCACCGAAAATCATAAGTTTGGGATTTGAAAGAAGCGGACCGAAATCAATCATAGCACCGATACCGATAAAGAGAATGAGCGGAAACAGTTCATTCGATATTCCGGCCTCAAACAAAGTTTTTACAACTTCAACTGCGCCCGAATTCGGAAGGTTTACTAAAATGGCACCAAAACCGATGGGCAAGAGAAGCGTGGGTTCCATATCTTTTTTGATGGCGAGATAAATCAAAACACCGCCGATTGCCCACATGACAATTTGTTGCCAGGTAATTGTGAGCAGATTTGAATAGAGAATTTCCATGAAGTCTAACCTCCGTTACTTAATAAACTAAGTCATATTATACCATTTTGCAAAGGTGGTGTCAAACAAAAAGTGCGGATTCTTCCGCACTTTTTATTAACGCATAAACGACCAGTTGGGAATGCTCAAATAAGGGTTCAGCGTTTTTGTTTCTTTTGCATTTAACGTCTTATCATAAAGCATAACCGCATTTTCAAAATAGAGACCTGAAACAGTATAATCCTTTTCAAAAACAAAGTTTGGTAAAAGTTCTGCTTTTCCAAGAAAACAATCGAATTTGCCCGCTTTGATTCGGGAAACATATGTCTTAAAAGGGACTTCCTCAATTGTGAGACTTGCACCCAATCCGGAAAATTCCTTTTTGATATATTCTGCGATTTGCCTTGCTTTTGCGTCTTCTTCTGCGATGATAAGTGATGCTTTTAAATTTTCCGGCATTTCCAAAGCCTTTTTTTTCTGTGAAGGAACGGAATGCGTAAGATATGAGTTGGGATGAATGGGAAGATAGGATGGGACACAAGATAAATTGAGCATAGAAATCATTTTGTTGCGGTCTAAATTATCAAGAAGTGTTTGCAAAAAATCAGACGCTTTCTTTTTTTGATTTAGGTTTATGCCTAAAAATACAAATCTTGTGCTGTTTAAAAAATTGCGTGCCATCGTTCTTTTTTCTGTGTATGTTCGTAACGCTTGAACAGAATCAGTTAACACATCTACGCCTTCGTTTTCAAATAGTGTAACAGCGGTATTTTCGTCAGGCACAATATGGATTTCAATGTTTTTAATATAAGGAACCGTGCCGGAGTGATGATTTTCGTTCCATGTTAGTTTAATTTTTTTATTAATTTCGTATCCAGAGACTTTGTATAAACCGCTTCCTGCATAAACTGTATCTAAAACAGGTAAGCCCGAATCTCTTTGTGTGTTTTTCGGCAGAATCGGAAAGTCTAACAAAACGGGAAAGTTTTCGGTGGGTTTATCTAAGTGAATTTCAATTTTGTTTCCTTTTTGTTTTACGGCCTGCACCATTGAAAGTCTCTTTTTGTAGTATCCATCGGATGCGATAATGGTGTTAAGTGACGCAAAAATATCTCCTATCGTTAAAGGTTTTCCGTTTTGAAATGTAATGCCGTCGCGAATGGTTACATACCATATAAGTCCGTCTTTTGAAACGGAATGGTTTTTCAGAAGATTCGGCACATATGAAAAGTCTGCCGTAACAGTAACCAAACTATCGTATAATAAAGAAAGGACCTCGGTATTATGCTTAACCGAGGTCGTAAGTGGATTTAATGTATCTGTATTGTAAAGTAAAAGGTCTAATGTATCGTCTTCGTCATCGTAAAATTCGTAATGTTTTGTTGCTTGTGTCAAAGATTCTTTTCTGTTGTTTTCTGTACATGCAGAAAAGACGATGCAAAAAAGCAAACAACAACTAATGATAGGAAAAAGACGTTTCATTTAATCACCTTTCCGATTCATCGGACAGACAATACTTAGTTTGCGTTTTTGTAATTTTCGTATCTGGGTGGGTTACATTCGGGGCACTGCCAGTAGCCAATCATCTGTACCAGTTCCCAAGCGATTTCACTTGTCTGTCTTCCTTTTAAACGTGCACAGTTTTCCAAGTGATACGTAATGGAATCCTCGCCGCCGTTTACATCCGTCATTACAAAAACCTTAGGCGCTTTTTGAGATGTTACCACATCTTCGTTTTTGGAAACTTCGGGAAGATCTTCTTTTACCGGTTTTTCAGTTTTGGAAGTGTCATCTTTTACGTCTTCTGCTTCCGGTGTATCTTTCATTTCGGACTCTTCCGTCTGCGTTAAAGGTGTTTCCTGGGGGTTGGATTCAATCGTTTTGCTACCGCAACCTGCGAACATAGAAACCACTAAAAGTAATGTGACTGCCGCAATGATTTTATTTTTCATACTGTTTCTCCTTTTATTATGCATTATTTGCATTTATATATGCAATTGCTTTTTGGATCGCTTCTTCTTTTGTAAGATCAGTTGCGCTATCGTCTTTTCTGAGCTTAAATTCACAAATGCCGTCTGCCGCTTTTTTGCCGACGGTGATTCGTACAGGAATACCAATCAAATCTGCATCTTTAAACTTAACGCCTGCACGTTCTTCACGGTCATCAATTAATGCGTCGATGCCGGCGTTTTTCAAAGCTTCATAAATTTCTTCTGCCATTTTTGCCTGTGTTTCGTCTTGAACATTTACCGGAACAACTGTTACTTTAAAAGGTGCAATAGCAAGCGGCCATACGATACCATTTTCATCGCTGAACTGTTCGATAGCGGCAGCGATGGTACGACTAACACCAATGCCGTAGCAACCCATAATGATTGTCTGGGGAACGCCGTTTTCATCTAAATAGGTACAATCCAATGCGTCTGTATATTTGGTGCCGAGTTTAAAAATATGTCCCACTTCAATGCCCTGTGTTGTGCTGATGGGTTTTCCGCAAACGGGGCAGGGGTCGCCTGCGACAATCGTGCGGATATCTGTAACTTCTGCATCAAAATCATCTGTGTTTACGTTAACAAAGTGATAATCTGTTTCGTTTGCACCAACAATAAAGTTAGACATAAACGAAACTTCTTTATCCATAATTACGGGCACTTTAATACCAATCGGTCCTGCAAAACCTACGTTTGCACCGGTTACTTCTGTTACAACAGAAGGTGCAGCCATTTCCAAATCGTCGCCGTTAATTCCCAAATAGTTTGCAAGTTTTACTTCATTCACTTCGCGATCGCCACGCACCATAACGGCAACTGCTTTTTCACCGTAAGCGTAAATTAATGTCTTTACAAACTTCGTACTGTCGGTGTTTAAAAACGAAACGAGTTCGTCAATGGTTTTTACGTTGGGGGTATGAATTTTTTCGCGTGTTTTCGGTGCTTCTTTTTCAATCGGCGTTGCGATACATTCTGATTTTTCAACGTTTCCTGCATACTGACAAGCAGGGCAGAATGCGATGGTATCTTCGCCGACTTCGGATTTTACCATAAATTCTTGTGAGCCGGAACCGCCCATAGCACCGGAGTCTGCATCAACAACAATATAGTCAAGACCCAAACGGTCAAAAATTTTGCAGTATGCATCGTACATTTTTTTGTAAGAAACATCCAGTCCTTCCCATGTACGATCAAAACTGTATGCATCTTTCATCAAGAATTCTCTTGAACGGATAATACCAAAGCGCGGACGGCTTTCGTCACGGTATTTATTCTGAATCTGGTAAAGCGTCACCGGAAGCTGACGGTATGATTTTAAGGATGCTTTTACTGTTTCTGTAAAAATTTCTTCGTGTGTGGGACCTAAGCAGAAAGGTCTTCCGTTTCTGTCTTTTAAGCGGAACATGTTTTCGCCGAACACATCCCATCTGCCGGATGCCTGATAGGATTCAGCAGGCAAAAGAGCAGACATTAAAAGTTCCTGTGCACCGGCCCTGTCCATTTCTTCGCGAACAATATTTTCAACCTTTTTAAGTACACGAAAACCGAGCGGCAAATAGGAATAAACACCTGCTGCAAGTTTTCTGATGATTCCTGCACGGAGCATAAGTTGATGGCTTATGGTTTCCGCCTCGGAGGGCACCTCGCGCAGTGTACTTAAAAATAAATTTGACATTCTCATAATTTCTATCTCCATTTCTTTTGTTTGCACAACATTCGTTACTTTATTATAATAATATGAAATGAAAGAACTGTCAACCGTTTTTAAGAGAATTTTTGACAATTGCGAGATAATTGCGGGCGCTTTTTTACTGCTTTTATTTTCTTTGTCGATATCTAGTATCAAATACCGCTTGACAAAGTATCGAAAACGCCATATAATGTTTGTAGGTAGTAAAATTTTAGCAAAAAGAGCGGAGAAGAATATGAATATTAAAATTGTTGCAGATTCTGGAAGTGATATACTAACGCTAGATAAGGTGCCGTTCCAGTCGGTTCCTTTGAAAATCAATGCGGGTAATAGAGAGTTTTGCGATACACCGGATGCAAATAGAGATGAAATGCTTGACTTTTTAAAAACGTACAAAGGAAAATCCGGATCGGCGTGTCCTTCTTCCGGAGAGTGGATAGATGCATTTTCTGATGCCGATATCGTTTTTTGTGTTGCTATGACAAGTGCTCTTTCCGGAAGTTATAACTCTGCGCGCGTTGCTGCGGAAAAGTATATGGAAGATTATCCCGAACGACGCGTTTTTGTAATTGACACATTATCGGCAGGTAGTGAGATGGGGCTTATTATAAAAAGACTTGAATCGTTAATTTATGAAGGGTTACCTGCCGAAGAAATTTTTAAAAAAATTACGGAATATCAACAAAAGACAGGTTTAACCTTTATCATTAGGTCACTAAACAATCTCGCGCAAAACGGCAGGGTTAAGCCTACTGTTGCAGTTTTGGCATCGGTTTTGGGAATTTGTTTGGTGTGTGAGGCAAGCCCCGAGGGAACGATTGTTCCAATAAAGAAAAGCCGTGGAGAAAAAAAGGCAATACGCGAAGCATATTCCAATATGAAAGCAAACGGATACAAAGGCGGAAACGTAAGAATTGACCACTGCGATGGTGAAGACACAGCAATCAAACTTTCTCAAACGATTCGTGCGGAATATCCCAAAGCAGATATTACCATAGCGGAAACGAGGCTACTGTGTAGTTTTTATGCAGAAGAGGGCGGCGTTTTAATTGGATACGAAAAATAAAAGAGACTTCGGTCTCTTTTTTTGTTTGGTTGACTTAAAAAGAATTCTTTGTTACAATTAGAGTATACTAAACTTAAAAATTAAGGAGGTGTGGCAATGGACTTTAAACTGCACGCAGACTATGCGCCATGTGGCGATCAGCCCGAGGCAATTGAACAACTCGCAGAAGGTATTTTAAACGGCAACAAAGAGCAGACGCTACTCGGTGTTACGGGCTCCGGTAAAACATTTACCGTGGCAAACGTCATTCAGAAAGTAAATAAGCCTACGTTGGTTTTGGCGCACAACAAAACCCTTGCCGCACAGCTTTGCAGTGAGTTTAAGGCGTTTTTTCCTGAAAATGCCGTTGAATTTTTTGTATCCTATTACGATTATTATCAGCCTGAGGCTTACATTCCGCACAGTGACACCTATATTGAAAAAGATGCATCCATAAACGATGAAATCGACAAATTACGTCACAGTGCGACTGCGGCTTTGTTTGAGCGTCGCGATGTCATTATAGTTGCAAGTGTATCCTGCATCTACGGCCTTGGTGACCCGATTGATTATAACGAACTTGTGATTTCACTTCGCCCCGGTATGATAAAAGACCGCGATAGTATCTTAAAAAAACTTGTGGAAATTCAGTACGAACGAAACGATATCAATTTTGTACGCGGAAAGTTTCGCGTGCGCGGCGATGTGTTGGAAGTTTTTCCGGCAGAAAGCAGTGAAAGTGCCGTAAGAATCGAATTTTTCGGCGATGAAATTGACCGTATTACAGAAATCGATGTTTTAACGGGCGAAATTAAAGGCGTAAGAAATCACGTTGCAATTTATCCTGCGTCCCACTACGTTACAACGCCCGATAAGATGGAACGTGCCATTTCTACAATTGAAGAAGAACTCAAAGAACGCATCCGATATTTTAAAGAGCACGATATGCTCTTAGAGGCACAACGAATCGAACAAAGAACAACATACGACATCGAAATGATGCGCGAAATCGGATTTTGTCAGGGAATTGAAAACTATTCGCGGCACATAAGCGGAAGAAAACCGGGTTCTGCGCCTTTTACGCTTTTGGATTATTTTCCGGACGACTTTTTGCTTGTGATTGACGAGTCGCACGTAACCATACCGCAGGTAAGAGCAATGTATCACGGAGACCGTTCCAGAAAAGAGTCTCTTGTCGATTACGGTTTTCGTCTTCCGTCTGCGTTTGATAACCGACCGCTTAATTTTAAAGAGTTTGAGAATAAAGTAAACCAGGTGCTATACGTTTCTGCAACGCCGGCAGAATATGAGCGCGAGCGTTCGTCGTGCGTCGCAGAGCAAATCATAAGACCCACAGGACTTTTAGACCCTGAGATTATTGTCCGTCCTGTAAAAGGGCAGGTAGATGACCTTGTGGGAGAGATTAAATCCGAAACCGAAAAGGGAAACCGCGTACTCGTAACAACGCTTACCAAAAAGATGGCGGAGGATTTAACAGAGTATTTAAGGCAAATTGATATCAAGGTAAAATATCTGCATTCGGAAGTTAAGACAATAGAACGAATGGGAATTATAAAGGAGTTACGGGAAGGTTTGTTTGACGTTTTAGTCGGCATCAATCTTTTAAGAGAAGGACTTGATATTCCCGAAGTTTCACTGGTTGCCATTTTAGACGCCGATAAAGAGGGATTTTTGCGGTCTGAAACCTCGCTTATCCAGACGGTGGGACGTGCTGCACGAAACGTAGATGGCAGAGTTATTATGTATGCAGACGATATAACAGGCTCAATGCACCGCGCAATTACGGAAACAGAAAGGCGACGTAAAAAACAAAAGGCGTATAATGAAAAACACAATATCACGCCAAAGTCTGTGCAGAAAAACATTAGAAACGTTATATCTGCGCTCGGTGAAGTAAGAGATGATTCTGTTAAGGATATCAAAATTTCAAAAACAATGGACATTCATTTGCAGATTGAACTTTTAACAGAGCAAATGAAACTTGCCGCATCGGAATTGCGATTTGAAGATGCAGCATCCATCCGCGACAAAATCATAAAATTAAATGCAAAAAAAGAGTTGTAGCACGCTACAACTCTTTTTAAATTACAAATCCGCCATTGGGACTTATGATCTGACCTGTAGTAAAAGGAGAGAGGGTGTCGGATGCTAAAAAATAAATGGTTTTTGCCACATCTTCTTTTGATCCGATTGTTCCAAGCGGCGTTTCTTCTTTTAAGGCATCTAAATCTTCCGCGCTTAACCTTTTATTCATATCCGTATCAATTACACCGGGGGCAACGCAGTTTACGCGGATGCCTGAGGGTGCAAGTTCTTTCGCAAGAGCCTTTGTAGCACCAATAATTGCCGCCTTGGCTGCGGAGTAGTGCACCTCGCAGGACGCACCGCAAATTCCCCAGATAGAAGATATGTTTACAATCGAGCCTTTTTTTCTTCCTATCATTTGTGGCAAAACTGCCGAAATGGTATGGAACATTCCGCCAACATTTACAGAAAATAAATGGTTCCATTCCTCTTCTGTAATGTCTGCAAAAAGTCCTTCCAATGAAATACCTGCGTTATTTATGAGTACATCAATTCCGCCAAAGGTTTTTGTCATTGTATCAATCATAGTTTCGACATCTTCTTTTTTGGATACGTCGCACTGTAAAAGCAAACCTTTTTGCCCAAAAGACTCTACGGTCTTTAAAACTTCTTCTGCTTTTTCTTTATTTAAATGATAGTTAATACCGACGTTGTATCCGTTTTGGGCGAAATAAATTGCGGTCGCTGCACCAATTCCGCGGGATGCGCCAGTAATTAAAACTGTTTTTGTCATATTGTACTCCTGTCAAAACTTTTGTTTTATTCATTATATCAAATCTGAACAAGAAATTCAAGAGACCTTCCGATTTTCAAAAAGGATTCTCTCTTCTTCTAAAATTTCGCCTTTTACCTTTACTGCTATATCTTCTATGTATTCTGCACGTACAGTAACTTCAACTGTCATTTCGTCGGGCTTTGTGTAACTGTCTTCGACCGAAACCAAAACAGAATCAGAAACCGTTTCGTCGTCAATTTGTTTTTTTAAAATGGATGCACCTTTCATTGCTACGCTTTCGTCGGTGTTTTTTTCTTCTGTTAAGTTAAGTTCATAAAATGTGTCAGTAAAAAGCGAGATGCCCAGATAGTTTTGGAACAAAGAGAGTTCGTATTTTTTTTCGGTTTTTTCAAAGTTTTCGTATGGCGAAGTTCCGTTATGAAACAGTGGGATTTTAAGCCCGAACAATTTTAACGTAGAAAGCGTTCTCTTTTTGCCTGTTCTGTTTTTAATTATAGATATTGTCGGAAAGCGTTCTGTTTTTTGATACCAAACGCGCGCATACACCTCGGCGTCTGCCTGCTCATAACGGATTTCGGGTTTTAATGATGCAGGAATTTTTCCCGTGATCAACACTGTGTCTTTTAAAACAGTATCGCCGACAGAAACCACGGGAATACCGTTTCTTACGACCATCGAATCGATGACGGCATCTTTTTGTGCGACAACATTACAATAGTCATTGGGGTTAAAAATTTCAGGTGTCGGAATCCGCTCTCTTACATCTACAATAATTTTTGACCCGTCTTTGTTTATCCATAGCCAAGAGAGAGAGGGTAGTTTAATAATTACGCTGTTTTTTATAGCGGTCTGGTCTATTTTTGCTTTTGGAATGCCAATTTTCAGTCCTTCTTCATAAAGTGCCTGTAAAATATCTGCGGATTTAACCGTTTCGTTTCCGCGTATTTCGATTTCCCATACAAACTGATTAATTATAATCATAAACAGAATCAAAAGAAACACACTGGAAAGCAAAATTTTTCGTTTTTTGTACCTTTTCAAAAAAAATGGAAAACCGTGTTTTGTATTGATTTTTACAGTAACGCCCGTGTTATAGGCGATTTTAATGAGCTTTTTAAAACCGCGTACCGAAATTTTACACCGAATTGTTTTTGCGGAAATCCGTGTAATATCCCAAAGCAATATATTTTGCGCAGCACATACGTTTATAAAACGCTCTGTAAAGTTTCCCGTTACTGTGATTACTAGAAATCCTTTTAAATAAGCCAACACTTTCGGGACAAACATAAAGACCTCCTACTGAAACAAAATGGATGTAATTGTTCCTTTGATACTAATTTCATCGTCTGTGATTACGGTAATTTCAAGTTTTTCTCCTAAGATTTCCAAAAATTTTTCCTTTAAGGCAAGTTTTATGTTTGTTTCTTCGTATTCGAGAATGGTTTTGTAGTTTTCGATTCTCATTTCGCGGTTATCATATAAAGTCATTCTTGGAATATCAAACACAACATCTTCCGGAATATTTAAACTGTTAACTATTTTTTTTGAGACAGATTCTTTTTTTCGCTTTCTTTTCACTTTCATATCGTATCACCTCATGTAATACTTATGCCTTAAGAATCATAATCATTACAGAGGTGAGAACATGAAGATAAAACGGTATACGCTTTATATCCTATCGGGCGTGTTGCTTATTGTTATGATACTTTACGCAAAAGACACGATACTTGCAGCAAAAAGCGCGCTGGAACTTTGTATTGTAACAGTGATTCCGACGCTCTTTCCTTTTTTTGTACTTTCGTCTTTTATGGTAAATACGGGGTTTGTAAACTGCATTGGTCTTTTTCTTTCGCCGGTTGCAAAACGGGTATTTAAGATAAGCGGAAGTGGAGCAGTAGCGTTTTTCATGGGTGTTTTATGCGGATATCCTACCGGCGCCAAAATGGTTACGTCGCTTTACGAAAAAAAAGCAATTTCCCAAAATGAAGCATATCGTCTTTTGCCGTTTTGTAACAATGCAGGTCCGCTTTTTGTAATCGGTGCAGTCGGAACAGGATTTTTACAAAGCACAGAACTCGGTGTAATGCTTTATGTTGTCCATGTATTATCAGGTGTGTTAACCGGCATTGTTTGTTCGTTTTTTGCAAAAAGCACAATTGAGACGCGACCAAAACCGGTTTTAGCGATTCGAGCAGGAAGGGCGTTTTCAGACGCAGTAAAAGAGAGCGTCATAACAATGCTTACTGTGTGCGGTTTTATTGTATGCTTTTCCGTTTTGCGGAGTATCATTCTTCCGTTGCTTTTTTTACTTTTCGGGAAAGGGGCTTTAACCTACACGCTGGCAGGTTTGCTCGAAGTTACATTTGGTGCATTTGAAATCTGTCAGTTCTCTTTACCAATTCGGGATGTATTAATTATACTTTCGGCTCTTATCGGGTTTGGAGGCGTCTGTGTGGTCTTTCAGGTAAACGGTATCATATCAGAATCAGGGCTTTCAATCAAAACATATTTACCGGGTAAACTTTTACAAATGGTCCTTTCGGTTTTTCTTATGTGGCTTTTTTCTAACGAGATGCAAGAGCAGACGGTTTTTTTAAATGCTGGCTCTCTAACAAAAAAATACATACCTGTTTTGCCTTATATTTTGTTTTCTGTAATTTTTCTATATGCTTACCTCTGGACAGCCAAAAAAAATGAAAAATTTTAAGAATTTTTTTGAACCCGAAAAAACGCTCTGTTATCATGTTTGTGAAGAATTTAACATAGTAAAATCGTCTAAAAAATGCAAAAATAGTGTCAATTTTTATACAATATTGCAAAAATATAATTGACTTTTGGTTAAAAATATGGTAATATTTAATAGAATCAATTGTACTGCGTAAAGACAGAAAAAAACAAGTAAAATGCACGGAAAAGGAGGAGAAAAAGTGAGCAAAACGATTCTTGAGATGAAAGCGATTGACAAACGATTTTCAGGAGTCAACGCCCTTAAATCTGTTAACTTTGAGTTAAGAGAAGGCGAAGTACATGCGCTGATGGGCGAAAACGGCGCCGGAAAATCTACGCTTATGAAAGTTTTGAGCGGTATTTATAAACGCGACGGTGGTGAAGTGACACTGTTCGGCGAAAAGGTAAACTTCAATAATATTAAAGAATCACAAGATGCCGGTATCGGTATGATTCATCAGGAACTGAATATGATGAACCATCTTACGGTTGCTCAAAATATCTATATTGGTCGCGAGCCAATAAAAAACGGTATCTATATTGATGACCATAAAATGGAGGAAGATGCAAAAAAACTGTTTGATAGAATTGGTGTAAAAATCAATCCCTCAGCAGTTTTGGGTACTTTAACCGTCGGCAAGCAGCAGATGGTTGAAATTGCAAAGGCAATTTCAAGAGACTCTAAAATCTTGATTTTAGACGAACCGACTGCGGCGCTGACACAGCCCGAGGTTGAAGAATTGTTCAAAATTATGAACGATTTAAAGAAAAAGGGCATCGGTATGATCTACATATCGCATCGTATGGATGAAATTAACAGAATTTCAGACCGCATTACCGTAATGCGCGATGGTGAATATGTAGGAACATTGATGACAAAGGATACCACAAAAGATGAAATCGTAAAAATGATGGTAGGCCGTGTCATTTACGGTGATAAGAAAGAACAAAGTAATGTTCCGCAAGATGCGGAAATCGTTCTCGAAGTAAAACACTTAAATCGCGGAAAAGACATCAAAGACGTAAGCTTTAACCTTAAAAAAGGCGAAATTCTTGGTTTTTCAGGTCTTATGGGTGCCGGCAGAACGGAAGTGGCAAGAGCCATTTACGGTGCAGACGGTTTTGACAGTGGTGAGATTTTCATAAACGGCGAAAAGGTTGATATTAAGTCACCTGAAGTTGCTGTTAAAAAAGGCATTTGTTATTTATCCGAGGATAGAAAGCGTTACGGACTATTGCTTGATAAGTCTGTTTCTGAAAACTCTGTTTTAAGTAACCTTGATGACTACATCAAGGGCGGCTGGATTAACGATGCAAAAATCGAAAAAGCCGCAGAAACAGAAAATGCCAAACTGAAAACAAAAACACCTTCCATGAAACAGATTTTAAGAAATCTTTCCGGTGGTAATCAGCAAAAAGTTATCATCGCAAGGTGGCTTCTTAAAAACTCTGACATCTTCATTTTTGACGAACCGACGCGCGGTATCGATATTGGTGCAAAGAGTGAAATGTATACACTTATGGAAGAACTTGCAAGTCAGGGTAAATCTGTCATTATGATTTCTTCTGAACTTGCAGAAATTCAGAGATTAAGTGACAGGGTTATCGTAATGTGCGAAGGACGCATCACCGGAGAAGTTGACATTAAAGACGCGACGCAGGAAAAAATAATGGCTTTGGCTACAATGAGAGAGGAATGAGAAAATGAAAAAGATAGATGGAGAAAAGAAACCCAATGTTTTAGCATCAATCGCTAAAAAAGGTATGCAGAACATGATTATTATTGCAGCGCTTGCAGTTTTGGTACTTATCTTCTGGGCGCTCAATCCTAACTTCTTAAATAAGTTCAACATCGTAAGTATGGCACAGTCATTGGCACCGTATGCGATTATGGGTCTTGGCGTAACATTTGTTATCGCAACTGGCGGTATCGACCTTTCCATCGGTACAACCTGTATTGCATCTGCAATTATTGCAGGTAAACTCTATATGGGCGGAATGCCCTTGGGCTTTACTATCCCTGTAATGATTGCAATCGGTGCACTCATCGGATTTATCAACGGTATTTTGGTTGCAAAACTTAAAATTCCCGCATTTATCGCAACACTCGGCACGATGATGTTTGGCAGAGGCTTGGCTGCGATTATCGTTTCCATTCCCAATGTATTCTATCCCAACGGAACATGGTTTAACAGAGTGTTCTCAAACTACAACGGCGTTCCTGTTGGCCTTTTCTGGGTAATTCTGTTTGCGCTTATCTGCATGTATTTAATGTACAAATGTAAGATTGGCCGTTACATTCTTTCTATTGGTAGTAACGAAGAAGCAACCAGACTTTCCGGTATCAACACCGATAAGTACAAAATCATTGCATACACAATCGCAGGTATTTCAACAGGTATCGCGGCTATCTTCTGGGCAGCATCCTTTGCGACAGTTGCAACCGCAACCGGTAACGGTATGGAACTTGATGCAATCGCAGGTGTATATATAGGCGGTACATCAGCAAACGGCGGTACAGCATCTATCGCAGGTTCTGTAATCGGTGCAATTATGCTTGTTGTTATAAGAAGTGGTCTTAACTTCGTGCTTGCAAGATTTAACTTAAACGTTAACTCCACATACGTAACATACGTATTAACCGGTATTATCGTTGTAGTTGCAGTACTTATGGACGTTATCAAAAATAAGAACGCAACAAAAGTAAAGGTTGAAAAACCCAAAAAAGAGAAGAAAGAAAAAACCCAGGCAATTTCGCAATAATGAAAATGCATTTATGCATTCAATAAAAAAGGAGGAGAATATCTATGAAAAAGTTAATCGCATTGTTAACCGTATTCGTGTTAGCAGCAGCAATGCTCGTTGGTTGTGGTAACGGCGACGTTGCAGAAACAAAAGGCACAATCGCAGTTGTGGCAAAGGGTGAATCTCACGCATTCTGGCAGTCTGTTAAAGCAGGCGCAGAAGCAGCAGGTGCAAAATATGGCTACAACATCACATTCAGAGGACCTGCTTCTGAATCCGCAAAAGACCTTCCGTCTCAGATGGAAATGGTTCAGACCGCTCTTTCGTCCGGTGCATCCGCGTTGGTATTGGGAACAATCGGTGAAGGCTTTGTTGATATGTTATCACAGGCTTATGATGCTAAAATCCCCGTTGTTCAGTTCGACAGTGGTATCTGGGCAAAAGATATTGAAGCGTTAAACGCAGCAGGTAAAAACCCCATTATTTCTTCTGTTGCTACAAGCAACTATTTAGCAGCACAGATCGATGCTGAAAAATTCTATGATGTATTAAAAGAAGAAATTGCAGCAGCAGACAAATACGTTGTTGGTGTAATTCAGCACGACGAAACACAGACAGGTATCGACAGAGCAGCAGGCTTTATTGACAAATTTAAAGAATTAGCAGATGCAGACGCTGCTACAAAAGGCAAATACACAATTGAGCACGAAGTAAAACCCGGCGATGCTGACAATGCTTACAAAGCAGCACTCGAAGCACTCGCTGAAAAAGGTGCAAATGCTATCTTTATGACAAACGAAGGTGTTGTAAAACAGGTTTACGATGCAATCGCAGCAGCAGGTGCTAAATACGATGCAATCAAATTCTGTGGTTACGATGCTGGTACAAAACAGATTGAATGGATGAAAAAGACAGAAGGCCCGAAACTCGTAGGCGCTGTTGCACAGGATTCCTTCCAGATTGGTTATCAGGCTGTTGAACAGGCAGTTTTCGCACTCGAAGGCAAAGAAGTATCTGAAAAAGTTGATATTTCCGGTGCATGGTGGAATGTTGAAAACGTTGACCAGATGATTAAAGACAACTTAGTTTACGAAGGCTAAAATTTTTAAAAGAGCCGTGGCAAATGCTACGGCTCTTTTTTTATATAATTACACGAAACATATTTGACAATACATATTTTTTGTGTTATACTAAAGCTTAACTGATAATTGGAGATGTATCAAAGCAAATGTATTTTTGTTTTGATGCGTCTTTTTTGCACTCTGTATAAATTTCCGCGGGAGGATCAACGTATGGATTACAGAAAAGAATCGTTAAAAAAACATTATGAATGGAATGGCAAAATTGAGATTGTCACGCGTGCACCAATCAGCTCCAGAGAGGATTTAGCTCTTGCATACACCCCCGGCGTTGCAGAACCGTGTCTTGAAATTAATCAGAATATTGATAAATCTTATGACCTTACGCGCCGTTCTAATCTTGTTGCGGTTGTGACCGACGGCACAGCAGTACTTGGTCTTGGTGATATCGGACCGGAAGCTGGTATGCCTGTAATGGAGGGAAAATGTGCACTCTTCAAAGCCTTTGCGGATGTTGATGCATTTCCGCTTTGTATTAAATCGAAAGATGTTGATGAAATTGTCCGCACAATATACTTGCTTTCAGGAAGTTTTGGCGGTATCAATCTTGAAGATATTTCTGCTCCGCGTTGTTTTGAGATAGAAGCGAAACTAAAAGAAATCTGCGATATTCCCGTTTTTCATGACGACCAGCACGGAACTGCAATAGTTGTTGCTGCGGCACTTATCAATGCGCTGAAACTAGTAAAGAAAAACATAGGGGATGTGAAAGTTGTAATAAACGGAGCAGGCTCGGCGGGTATTGCAATTGGGAAACATCTTTTAAATATTGGCGTAAAACATCTTACATTCTGTGACAGATTTGGCATCATCAGTGAGGGAGACAAAAATAACAATCCCGCACAGGAAGAAATTGCAAAGATAACCAATCTGGAAGGCAAAAAAGGAACACTTGCCGATGCGTTGGAAGGTGCTGATGTTTTTGTCGGTGTTTCTGCTCCCAATCTTGTAACGCCTGAAATGGTAAAATCAATGGCGCATGACGCAATTTTGTTCCCAATGGCAAATCCCACTCCTGAAATTATGCCCGATATCGCAAAAGAGGCAGGAGCAAGGATTGTAGGAACAGGCAGGTCCGACTTTCCGAATCAGATTAATAATGTTTTGGCTTTCCCCGGCATTTTCAGAGGCGCACTTGATTGCAGGGCTTCCTGCATCAACGAAGAGATGAAAGTGGCGACTTCATTTGCACTTGCATCATTGATTCCGGATGATGAAATAACGGAAGAAAATATCATTGTCAATGCACTCGACAAAAGGGTAGCACGAGTTGTTGCTGATGCAGTTATTAAAACTGCAAAAGATACCGGTGTTGCAAGAAAATAATTTAATATAAAAAATACGATCAAGAAGAGAAATGATTCATTTCTCTTCTTGATTATTTTTGGGAAAAATGATATACTTTGATTTAAGAATATGAGGCAAATTTAAATCATGATTAAACACCGTTCGGGAGGTCATTATGAAAGCATTGATTACGGGTGCAAGTTCTGGTTTGGGATGGGAAATGGCAACCATTTTATCAGAAAAAGGTTACGATATCATTGCGGTTGCAAGAAGAGAAGAAAAATTGATTGCACTTAAAAATACACTCAAAACAAACGTTGAGGTACTGTGCCTTGACGTTACAAAAACAGAAGATATAGAAAAAATTGCAACGTATTTAGACGATGCCGATATTTTTATAAACAATGCAGGTTTCGGCGTGTTTGGAGAATTGTGCTCTTCTGATTTAGACAAAGAACTTAGCATGATAGAAACCAATGTAAGAGCCGTGCATATTTTAACAAAACTTGCAGCACAAAAATTTAAAGAGAAAAACAAAGGTCATATCATGAATGTTGCTTCCATTGCGGCATTCTTCCCAGGTCCTTTATTTTCGGCTTACTATGCATCAAAAGCATATGTATTCAGACTCACGCAGGCACTTTATGAAGAATTGCGACAGGAAAAATCGGGTGTAAAGGTAAGTGTTTTATGCCCGGGTCCTGTGAAAACCGAATTTGAAAAAGTGGCGAAGGTAAGTTTTGGAAACGGCACCGAAAAGGGAAGAGACTGGATTATTGCCGACAAACGAAAGGTTTCGGAATACGCCATAAAAATGATGCTCAAAGGTAAGTTTATCATCATTCCGACTACGCTTATGAAGATTGCCGTGTTTACAAGACGCATCCTTTCCGAAAAAATGCTCTGCAAAGTGCTTTATTTATTGCAAAGCAAAAAGTTTGTGCAGGAGAAATAATTTAGGGAAATAGGAGGGAAAAGTATGAAAATTGCAAAAAAACTGTTACCGTTTGTTGTAGTTTTGGCACTTGTTGCTTTTGCCTATTCTTTTTTTCATATTGATGGTCGGGAAATTAAATTGGCAAACAAACTTGCGGAAGCAAAATCTGTTACAATTATTGTTATGAATACACAAAACAATGAAAATGTTGAATATGATTTAAACAAAGAACAAATAGAAAAAATCAAAACAATTATTCTTGAAAATTCATATACACGCAGAATATCAAAAACAATCATTGGAGAATTACCTGATAAAAGATATACAATATTTGCAACCTGGGATGACGCTGCTGAAAGACCTCTACATATAAGTTTACTAGGTGGAGAATACATCCATGTCTTAGGAGACTTTGGAAGCCGTTATCACAAGATTAAAAATACTGATTTCGAAAAAGAGTTGATTTCTATTCTTGATAGCAAATGATTTTTTAATCCTGACTTGACACGAGTAAGAAATTTGTCGAATGGTACTGAATGATGTAGAAAGGTGTGGGAAAATGAAAAATGTAATTAAAATTATATTATCACTCTTGTTTCTTTTTGCTCCTTGCTTATATTTTGGAGTATTAGGGAAAACAACAGAAATGGGATTAATTTTAGTGCCTTCGGTGTTAAGTGTTATCTTGCTGAATTTTGAACATCTGAAAAAATATGTTTCTGTTATAAGAACGAAGGATGTAGAACTGAAGTTTAAGGATATGATTGAAGAAGCCAATGCTACTATTGAACAGTTGAACAATGCACAATACACACTCACAAAAGTTGCAACTGAAATTTTATATAGACACAAGTTTTGGGGAGGAGTTCCCGTTGGTATTTCGGTCGAATTAATTGATGATTTATATCAAATGGCAAAAAATACGAACGCAACTAATATAATAAATGGACCTCTTAAATTAGCATATGAAAGATTATTAAGTGAAGCTTTCGGCAAAATTCCTTATAGCATTGATGATTCGGAAGATAAGAAAAAAATATTATCGATTACTGAAACAATTTATGTATTCAAAGGGAATAGTAATATGATTCGTAAATGTGCTAGTATTCCTAGTCCTGCAGCATTGAGGAAAAAAGTTGAAGAAATAGAACTTTTAGAAGAATCAAGACAAGCTGTATTAAATAGTATTTTTCAATTTGAAAAACTATGTATTCAATATCAAGAAAAATATGAGAAATTAAATCTTATTGATACTATTTAACTTAAAATAATAAAAGTTGAGGGA
>JAZNGT010000029.1:0-7144 GCA_045576635.1 Congzhengia sp.
TATAACTTTTGGAATAAACCAATATTGAACCTGCAACAATCACCGAAAGAATTGTAAATATGATAAACGATACTGGCAAAGAAAAATATTTTGACAGTCGTCTTCTAAACAGTATCGGCAAAACAAAAGCGAGCGCGTATATAAAAACAGTTATATATACTAATACGCCACCGCCTAATAACCTAAACATATCACTCATCAAATATAGAAGAAAAGTTACAAACAAGAGTCCGGCCCAACCCAAAACAAGCAACATTGTAAAAAATATATTTAAAACGAGATTTTGATTGTTCATATTTACTCTCCTTTCTGCAATATTCGATTCTCCAATATTGGGACACATAAGGTTTAGATGTAACCTTTCAAAGGCTTCTCCTTGAGGAGAGGCTCCGCCGCAGGCGGTGGTGAGGTGTAGATTGCGAAGGCAATCGTAATTCTTTTTCCACCTCATCCGTCAGCTATCGCTGACACCTTCCCCTCAAGGGGAAGGCTTTTATTTCGTCAAATTTCGACATATCAATAATACTCGTGTCAAGTCAGGAGAACAGTGAATAATAAGAACCATCACCCAACACGAAATCACAGATTTCTGTTGGGTACCCGAGAACCTTGTTATGCTAAAGCATAATATGGACCTACTAACTTTTTCCTATTTTTTCACTAATTTTGCGTAAGCACTTTTCATTAGAACCCGCGAGAATAATGGATTTTCTCGCATCCGATAGTATATGTAAATATCAAAATCGGCAAACTAATCTTTTAAATTGTACGGACTTGACACGAACCTTAAGTTAAGATCGATAATTATCTTTTGTATTCCGAGTGCAGCTTTTTAAGACGAGAAGCATATATAAGCGCCTTCACGAACATGACAATCGAAACAATATAACCAGCAGCTATAAGCAGAGCAAAAACTGGAAAACCAAATGTAAAATTTCTTAATACATTTAAGAGAAGAAGTAAGACAAATCCCGACACGCATTGTTTATTTGCTCTACTACGCAAAAAGCCCGCCTCTGGTATTGAGTTATGAAATTCAGTGTCCGTCCAATAGTTTGGGTTTTTTGTTTTTTTTGAATGCATAAAATCACTCCTGATTCCTTTTGAAGTCTACGATGCTTACTCTACAGTACATCATTAAAAAGTTCATTCAACTTTAAAACTTACAATTGCAGAGTCATTGGTTAATAGGGTTACAGTTTCTTTGAATGTTAGTGTGCCTTCATCTCCTTCGTTGATGTTGTCAAAAAATTTGGAATTTACAAAGTATTTTTTTTCTCCGTTGGATAGTTCAAAAACAAGAAGCCTGCGACTACCGCCATCTCTTAACTTTTTGTAGGTCTTCTCCACTACTACTGCATAGTGTGTTTGTTCAGGAGCAGCATTTAACTTTACTTTGCCATATATAAGAAAAAATGAAAAAATTGCAATAACAAAAACAGATATTATAGCAACTATTTTTAGTTGTTTTATTGCTTCAGGCGAACCAGGTTTTGGAAATTTACTAAAATAATCATCAAACATTATACTTTCTCTCCTTTTTACGATATTCGACATAATTCGACTCGTGTCAAGTCAGGATAAAAAATTATAACCTTATGACACGAATCAGGTTTTTTTCTTCTTAATCACGACTCTTACTGCAAGTGAAACTGCTAACGCAAGTGCAACTACTGCAACAACACTGACTCTACGCATCGGTGGCAGATTTTGTTCTTTTTCAATCAAAGCAGATATCTTTGCCTTATCTTCTGCTTTCATTACATATTCATTTGGCAAAATCATGCTTGTTGTCGTGTTTTGTCTGCTCAATTTACAATCGGATGATATATAAACAGCCTCCATATTTTCGGGCAAAGAAATTATGATATTATGCCCATTTAAATCCGAGGGTGCAGGTTCAATTTTTTCGAGCACAATTTCATTTGCAATTTTAAAAAACTTATCTCTTTCAACATCAATTGCCAGAGGACCTGAATAAATGCTGACAGACGATTTTGTGTTGACCAAATCAGCACCCAGATATTCTGTCAGTGTTATGGTTTCTCCAGTTTTAAGCAAAGTTTCGTTTTTGCGGTCAATGCGCTGTTGCTCTGCCTTTTCATAATCTCCATTATTTAAATATTCTTCAAAGCGTTCCCACATATCGCCTGAAACATTTTTAAGTTTAAGGACAGAAGTGTCATAACTTGTAACTTCAAAAATGTCTGTCGGATTGTGTTCATCAAAGTATGTAAAAAGATAAACATTTCCCTCTCTAACCATAAAATTGCCCACGGCATTGGGATTGTAGTATGTAAGTTTAACCCCTGTTTTTACATCACCTTTGATTACTTTTACCGGAGATAATTCTATATCAGAATATTCTTTATTGGGATGATAGGCTAAAACTTCTGCAAAGAAAACCTGTGCATCATCTACGTGCAGTAAATCTTCGGGTATGCTCCCTGCGAGCGCAGTCATAGGCATTGATAATACTATCATCATTATGGAAATTATGCAAATTATCTTTTTCATTACTACACCTTTCTCATATATATAACACGCAACGGGATTACACAAAATCGGAAATCAGAAATTTTAACTCACACATTTTTCGACAAAAATTTTATTATACGCACTCTATAAAACGCTTTCGCATAGTATAAAGTGGAGGTGAAATATATGAGTTTAACAAATTGTGGCTGTCAAACAAGTTGTACTGTAAGAGCCCTTATTGCAAGTGTAATTATCGGTGTTTTAGCGGCATTTTTCCGTTTTGCAGCATTGATAACAGTAACACCTGCATTCCTGTGGGTATTGTTTGGAATCGCAGTAGGTTTATTGGGAATCATTCTTCTGGCTTCTTCGAATGATGCCGAAAAAACAAGTTGCTGTAGAAGTTTAACGCAATTTCTGGCGGGAATTTTAGGCACAATACTGACCGCAGTAATTTTACTTGGCATAACATTTGCTGCGACAAGTGTAATTGGTGCAATCATCACAGGACTTTTACTGTTTTTCTTTTCTCTTCTTATCACAAGTGCAACTTGTCTTGTAACTTGCAGATTAAACTGTAACTAAATCATGGAGAGGCGTGTCTTAAATTTTTTCACAATTTGAGGCAATGACCTCTCGTTACATAGAAAAGAGTAACTCTCTTTTCCGCAAATTTCAAGATAAACTGTCAATTCATCTCTGAAAATACTATTTGTTTCTTAATTTTCTGCAATATTGTGTGCAAAGTTTGTCTGTACACTCCGAACATCTCAGTGCCATATTGCTGTTTTCCCAAAAGCGTTCCGGATATACAAATACGCAAACTTCCCAGGCAATCCATATCAACACTGCAAAAATAACAAGTGACCACGAATAGAAACTGTTTACTGCAACAATCGGCAAAAACATCATCAGATGATCCCAATTAAATATTCTGCAAGTTGTGCAACATTTGTTCTTCATTATCAGTCTGAACGGACACCAGATAAGGACGCATATCAAATCACATACATAAAAAAATGTTGATAGTACTATCATCATTCCGGTATCGATTGTTCCGCTTAAATACAATATGCTAATGATTATCGTAAGCACAATCCAGATAGCCATTACCTTATAGGCTGATGCCGTTGTGTCTTTAATATATTTTTTTAAATTCTTATAGTTAATCTTTTCTTTTATCGGTCGGAATAAAGATTCAAATATCTTTTGCGAGCCTATGGATATATGGTTTTTCACGGGAATGAGTTGTAATAGCATATCCGTCATCCATATCAGCCATAAAATATGTAACGGAGAAAATTCTTTAAAAAACTCCATACCATTTGCGATATTAAATTTTTCTCTGTCAAATACATACATCAAAATTACTGCAAATAATACAATAATCCTTCCGATTAACCGTAAAAAATATACAGATCTTGTTTTTGATATATGTTCCCTTTCCTGCTGCATATCCTATGACTTCCTCCATTTAAAGTCTCAAAAGAAGTTATTTTGCATTACCTTTATTGGTAATAAACTTAATTGCTTTATTTAAGTTTTCAACCTGAATGACTTCCTCGCCGTAAGCATACTCGCCGTCTAATGTCCAGTTGATATCTTCGGCGGTTTCAATGACAATGTTCTTTGCGCTCATAAACGTTATCAATTTTGTTTTGTATTTTTTAGACGTCAATGCAATAACGATTTCATTGAGTTCAAAGAGGTCTTTTGGGAGTCTTATGAACAAAAGTTCAAACAATCCGTCGCTTAAATCCACTATTTTGGGGTCTAGGTTAATGACGCCGCCCACAGAAGTGGAATTACAGATTGCACCAAAAATAAAATCGTCCTCAATTACGGTGCCGTCTGCTACAAAGCGAAGATGCGTGCTCTTTAAATTTGCAATATCTTTCATACCTTCAAGTGCATATGCCAAATATCCAAGACTATTTTTTAGATTTTGCGGTGTTTTATATGATATTTCGGTAAACGCGCCGAAAGATGCTACATACGAGAACATTCTTCCGTTAAAAGAGCCGATATCGATTTCTCTTGCAGTTCCTTCCATGATATCGCTTGCTGCTTTTAAGATATTTTTGGACAATTTCAGACTGTTCGCAAAATCGTTTGTACTGCCTGCCGGAATATAGCCGATTTCTACATCTGCACCGGACTTTAATATGCCCGCAACAACCTCGTTAAAAGTGCCGTCTCCGCCTATTGCCACAATCAAATCAAAGTTTTTGGCATTTTGCTTTGCAAACGCTTTTGCATCGCCCGGAGCCTCGGTTAAATGCACTGTGGTTTCGTAGCCGTTTTTGCCAAACAACACTAAAATGTCAGTCAAATATTTATTTGCCTTTTTTGTACCTGCGCAAGGATTCATTATGAGTAAAAGATTTTTCGTTTTTTTCATATTCAATCACTTCACTTTTCTTTTAAATGACAGTTTCGCCCTTGAAATGGCAAACAATCAAATTTGATATGGACCCACCTGTATGCATCTAATAAGGAATAAAAAACTTAAATTTACAACGAAGCCAATATCCTTAACCTTGAAAATTGAGGTTATTTTCATCTTTATATCCGATTATTTTTGCAGGAACACCTGCAACAATCGCGTTTTGAGGAACATCTTTTAAGACAACGGCACCAGCCGCCGCCAGACTGCCTGAATGCATCGTTATATCACCAAGAACCTTTGCACCGCAGGTAACAGCAACATTATCCTCTAAAACAGGAGGACACGTTCCGTTTTTATAGCCAATCGTTACTTGCTGGTAGATTCTGCAGTTTTCGCCTATTTTTTTAGCAGTGATAATTGTAGCAAATCCATGCTGAATATAGAGACCTCCCCCTATATCTTCTGTATATATGTATAAACTTTCCATCGGTTTCCATAATATGCGGGCTATCGCAAAATGCACCATCGCTATAAACGAACGTGACGGATTTTTTAAACGGTGCTGTAAAAGATTGCGAAATTCCTTTTTGTATGTCATATACCAGTTCAGCGATTCAAACAAATTAAATTCTATCTGGTCAATTTCATTCCATCTGGCAACATCCATTTGAATTAAGTTCTTTTGTTTAGAACACAACACGCACAGATAAACCGGGAGTGTTCTCAGATAATTTAAAACTGCAAACAACCTTTTTCCAACACTGGGCATTTCTTTTTCCTTCTTTCCGTTCAAGTAGTATAAGTATATTTTATATTTTGTTTCAAGTCGGGCAAGCAGTGAATAATATGAACACACTATTTTTTCCCGATTTTTTTCAACTGTTTTTCCTTTAACGCTTTTCCTCAGAACCCGCGAGAATACTGGATTTTCTCACTCCCGATAGTATATGTAAAATTTATTTATCGGCAAACTAATCTTTTAAATTGTATTGACTTGACACGAGTAAAATCACCACATAATCGCATCTTTGTGCTATGTGTAGCTACTTATTGTTTTTTTCCTCTAACGCAGTTAAAGATGCGCCTTTGGAAAGTTCGTATTTTTGACATAATGCAACTCCAACGCTATCCAAAGTAAAAGCATCAAAACCGCTTGTACTAAAATCTAGAACATATCCGTGTCGATTGAACAATCGCAAAAAACCACCAATTTCAACTTTATTCAAAAGCACACCTCCCCATTACTTTTTGCACTACTGTAATCGTTCAGAATTTATTGCCTACAGCAATACATTCTTACTCTCCATAGTATCTCTTAACACCAAGTCCACTTTGTGCAGCTATCAATTGGCCGAATTCTCCCTGCATAAGTTCTGCGAATGCATCGACCTTTGGATTGTTTTCACCGTCACGAATTACTGCATAGTAGCTTGTTGTATATGGATAAGTTCCATTAGAAATTGTTTCTTCGGTTGGAGCTACACCGTTTATGCTCAAGAATTTCAAGTCAAGAGGACCAAGCACAGAGGAATTAACTAAGTAATAGTAGAACAAACTATATCCCATAGCATAGTTGCCTTCGTTCTTTCGGTTATAATCATCAACCTCTGTAAGAATGCTCGACATCATAATTGAAGTGCGTTCTTTTGATATATTCTCATTTATTTCTTTTCCATCCAATACAAACTGTTCCATTTGAGCATGGCTTCCGCTATCTTCATTTCTACAATATGCAGCAAGCGTGCCATCCTCTCCGCCAAGCTCTTTCCAATTAGTTATGCCATTATTTACATAAATATCGTGGAGTTGTTCTGTTGTGATATTATCTACTTTGTTTTTTGTTCCTGTAAAGAATATAAGTGCCTCATCAGCAATTGGTATAAACTTGAGCTTTACATTCTTTTCTTCTGCATACTTTAACACTTCTTCGCCTGCATCGGGAACAAATATCATTTCAACCTCGCCATCAATCAGACGCTTGTACGACGCAACCGTTTTACTATGTGATTTAGGAAAGTCCGGGTGATTATCATAATTCTGATAATATGCACTATATATGTTTTGTGTTATTGCATAAGTTGATGTCGAACCATCCAAAACAGGTATTTCTATCTGTGGAGCCGTATCTTTCAAAATAGCAGGTGCATGATTATTAAAGAAAGTTCGGATAAACTGATACAAGAACTCACAGCATTCCAATCTTGTTACAGCCTGCTGCGGATACCAGAATAATTCGTCATCTGCAGTATCCATAAACTCATGGTCAACAAGTTCTAC
>JAZNGT010000030.1:0-15057 GCA_045576635.1 Congzhengia sp.
TTTCGTCTGCTCGTCAAACGAACCGCCGGACGGAACAGACGGAATATCGTCGTTATACTCTGCTAAAATGTTCAGCATAAGCTGCATGATAGATACTTTTTCGCCAACGTCGCCTTCTTTGATTGCGTCAGGATATTCAAGTGAAAGTCCAAACAGTGTATCGCCTGTACTGTTAAGTTCATTTAACCGATTGATTGCAACAACGAGGTTTACAATACGATACCACGTTGCACGGCCAACAATGCCGTCAGGTGTAAGATTAAAAATACGCTGAAATGTGCGAACGGCACTTTCGGTCGATTCGCCGTACACACCGTCGGGCGTAAGTTTGGGAATGAGCGGATAATTTTTTGAAATTAAATTTAACGAATTCTGAATTCTTCTTACAACACTTCCTGAGTCGCCCGGTTCAATCGGGGTGCCGGGATAGGACTCGCCGCGTGACTCAATGGGAACGTCTGTAATAATGCTTACATCATCCCCGTAATAGTTTTGAATAATCTGAAACGGTAAAAGTCCTTGGTTTGCAAGGTCAACGGTGCCCCATTGAGATAACCCCTCGCATGTTACTGTTGTTCCGTTGCAAAAACGTGCGGCAAGCGGTTCGATAAAACCTTGCCTTCTTAAATAGGAATCAAAAATGTCATCGACAATTCTGTTTATATCGCCGAAAATGTTTCTGCCCGGTGTAAACGCCTGGTCAAATTGTGTGGTGTTTGTGATGTCAAAATCATAACCGCGGCTTCTGTAAAATTCGGTGTAAATTTTGTTGAGCGCAAAGGAAATCTGTGCATAAATGTTGGCGCGGAGCGCGCTTTCCGGCCAGGTGGGATAGATTTCGCTCGACGCCACATTTTTTATATAATCTATAAACGGCACAGTGACGTTTTGCGCATTACTGTCCGGTGTGCCTAAATGCACTGTGATAAATTCAGGGATCGTTACAGCCATAAAAATACTCCTTGTTATAGATTTTGTTTTGGAATGATAACAGTTCTTGTACTGTCTCGTTTGTTTATAAATTCAGGCAGGGGGATAAGTTCCGAAACCAAAAGGGAAACTTCATCGCCAAACACCTGCACGTTTTCATAGTCTTCCGTATAAAACATAGGATGGTTTACAGTTATGTTGTAATCAGAAAAAGGTGACAAAGCGGAAGGGGACTGTGCGTCCTCTTTTTTTGGTGCAGGAAGGCGTACGGGATCCGTTCTTCCGTCTGCATCTGTTACCGCTCGTGACACAACTTCGTTTCGCCCATCTGTTCTTTTTGAAATAGTGACAGTTGCGTCTTTTACAGGAAGCGTTCCGCGTGCTGTTACGACCTGAACCACAATGTTTCCAAAACTGTCTTCGGGTGAAAAATTATTTTCGGGCTGAAGTGTTACACGCGTTTCCTCTACCAAGTTCATTGTTTCGTTTTCTTCGCTAAACGTCATTTCATTTTGCTGCATAACATTAAGACCTTTCTTATTTTGTTTTACGCTTTATCTATATGAAAGAAAATTTCAAATCATGCGTTTCCATATTTTACATCGTATATTTTCGGAACTTTTTTGCTTTTCTTTTCGTTTCAAAAAGTGTGACACTGAAACGGCAAAACGTTACGACATATTGAAGACGAATCAATCGTCTCATCAAATATTTTATTATAACGCATCACTCAGACAGCGAAGGATAAGACTTAGGATTTAAAATTTTAAGGAGGAATCTTAATGTTTAAAGCAAAAAAAATGACTTCTTTTATCCTTTCAACATGTATGACATTGGGATTTGGAGCTACAACATTTGCAGCGCTCCCCAGTGACGCCAAAGACTCTAAATACAAAGACGCAATTGAAGTGTTAGGTGCACTTGAAATCATGGTAGGTGACGCAGAAACAGGCGCGTTCAGACCCGAAGACACCATTAAGCGTTCTGAATTTGCAAAAGTTGCTGTAACATCTATGGGTCTTGGCAACATGGCAGAAAACTCTGAACACAGAACAAAATATCCTGACGTGGTTGAAAACCACTGGGCAAACGGTTATATTAACGTTGCGACAAATCAGGGAATCGTAATTGGTGACGATGAAGGTAACTTCCGTCCTGATGATACAATCACGTATGCAGAAGCGGCAACCGTTTTGGTACGTCTTGTAGGTCATACACCTGCGGCAGAGAAAAAAGGCGGCTTCCCGACAGGTTACCTTTCTGTTGCATCGCAGCAGGGTATTACAAATAATGCTGTTGCAAACGCCGACACAAAAGTAGTAAGAGGCATGATTGCACAGATGACAGAAAATGCTCTTTCTGTTAAAAAAATGGAACAGACAAGTTTTGGTGGAGATGAATCCTACCAGATTGTTGACAAAACACTTTTGGGTGACGAACTCAAAACAGAAATCATCAAAGGTCAGATTACAGCAATCGGCACAAGCAGTTTAACAGGTACAAGCACACTTCGTGACAATGAAGTAAGAATTGGCGATACAGTTTATGAAGTGGAACCTAAGGCAATGGCCGGTGTTACAAAACTTTTAGGTTTTAACGTAGAAGCGTATGTAAGAGAAAATGCGCATAAGGACAAAAAAGTTATTTTGGCACGCGCAGAAAGCAACAAAAACGTTTCTGTTAAAATCAGTGTTGACGATATAGACACCATCACAGAAGGCGACGTGTTAAAAATCGAATACTGGAGGAACAAAGAAACAGATAAAAAACCGCAGTATGTAAACGTTTCTAACAGTGCAAAGTTCATCTTTAACGGAAAAGCAATTGATTTTAATGTAGCAGAACTTAGCCCTGAATCCGGAAGCATCACAGTTTTGGATCAGAACAGAGACGACATTTATGATGTAGTATTTATTGAATCTTACGAAAACTATGTTGTTGAAGATGTGATTTTATCCAGCAACAGGGTAACAGATAAGTACGGCAAACCCTCCCTCATATTAGACCCCGAAGATGATGATGTAAACTTTATCATTACAAGAGGCGGTCAGGAAGTAAAACTTTCCGACCTTAAAGAATGGGACGTATTGTCTGTTGCCAAGAGCAAAGACGAAAGCATTGTAGTAGTTGACGTTACAAGTGAAAGCGTTACCGGTAAAGTAGAAGAACAAAATGGCGAAAAATTTGTAATCGGCGGAACAGAATATAAAATTGCAGCAAACTATCCGGACGAAATCAACTTAAATGACGAAGGCACATTCTATCTCGATAAAGACGGAAACATCGCAGCAGTTGACGCAACAAAAGGTATTTCTTCCAACTACGCATATTTAATCGGTGCAGAACTTACAACCGGTTTTGACAAGAATCTTCAAATCAAAGTGTTTGATAAAAACGGTGATGAAAAAGTCATTACAGCAGGCAAAAAAATCAGATTTAACGGCACAGCAAACACAACTTCTCAGGATGCACTTGCTGCTATCACAGATGGAGACGGCGAAGTAGTTCCGCAGCTTATCACATTTGAAACAAATGCAGACGGTGCGCTCACAAAACTTGATACTGCGCAGGACAACACAGGCTCCGGTGCAATTGACAAAACTAAATTTACACTTAATGCAAAGGAAACATTGACCTACCGTGAATCTGCGAAAAAACTTGGTAGCTATAATGTAGACAAAAACACAATCGTATTTGATATTCCGGAAGGTGAAACAGATTCCGATAAGTTCTCAATAGAAGATATTTCTCTCTTTGAAAATGAAACAGAGTATGACGTTTCCATCTACGATGTAGGCGAAGATTTAACTGCAAAAGTTGTAATTGTAACAAATTCCAACGGTATTGCAAACTTAGAAGCATCTCTTGCAGTAGTAGAAAAAATCAGCACAACTTTAAACAGTGATAACGAAACAGTAGAAAGACTTTATGCGTTTATCGACGGCGAGAAAAAATCTTTCCTTACAGCAAATAGCGGCATTTTGGTAAACGACGATGAAGAAGCACTTTCCGCAGGTGACATCATCCAGTTTAAAACAAATGTAAAAGGCGAAATTGAAAGCATCCGCGTGCTGTTTGAAGCAGAGGATAAAGAAACCGAAGCAACAAACACAATCGAGGAAGATTTGGTTACGGTTTACGGTAAAGTTATGAAAAAGTTTGCAAACTCGATTAACGTATCTGTAAACGGCGGAGCAGTGGCAAACTACAACATCGAAGGCGTAAGAGTTTACGAATTTAACTCCGCTAAAACAACGAATCCGATTAAAGTAGCAGAACCCGGTGACATTCCGCAGTACGATGAACTTGACGAAAGCCGTGTATTCATCCGAATCTTTAAAGACGAAGTCAAAGAAATCGTAATTGTAAGATAACACACGCTGACCAATCAAAAATATATCCGGCTTCACACGGCCGCAAGAAAAGGCGGACACAGAACTTCTGTGTCCCCCTTTTCCTTTTGTATTTAATTTTCCTCTTTGTTTTCGTCAAGTGTTGGAATAAAGCGTTTTGCAAATTTACCTTTTCCGCGACTTTTTACATAGAAAAAGCCGATGATACTAAATATAACTGCACCTAAAAAGTTTACAAGCAAATCCTTCATCGTGTCGATAAGCCCGATGTCTAAATAGCCGTCAAGTCCTAACTCCTTTCCGTTTACCAGAACAGAAGAGATACTGTCTACTAAAATAGGTGTATTACTCATATTAGGGTCTAATGTGACAGAGGAAAACGAGTGAACGACAAAGTCTTTTTGCATGTCTGTTCCTAAAAACATATCACAGCCAAATTCAAAAAATTCCCACAAGACGCCGATGGTCATCGAAAAACAAAATGCAACGATGGTAAGATAAAGGGGAGAAAGCTGAAACTTAAAATGTGCATCGCGGTTTATAACATCCAAAAGCGAAAAGCCGATTGCAGCAAATAAAAATCCGTTTACGGTGTGGAGCATAGTGTCCCAATAGGGAAAAATCATATAATAGTTTCGAATTTCTCCTAAAATTGCAGAAGAATAAATAAATAATAAAATGATTACTTCAAGCGTACCCGGAAAATCAATTTTCAGTTTGCGTTCGATAAATGCCGGCGCAAGAAAGAGTAAAAGTGACAAAATGCAAACAAAGACATGCTCATATTCGCCGCGGATTGCAGAGAGAATAAGCGCACCAATTACAAGAAGCCTTAATATAAAATATACTAAGAATGTGAGTTTGTTTTCTTTCATTTGTTCGTGCAAATCATTCCAGAGCCCTTTTTTACTTTTTCTTTTCATCGTGGTTAACCCCTTTTTCTTATCTAAAAAACAAGTTATATTTTCATCTTATGTAAAAATGGACTACACCATACGGAATAGTCCATTGCAATGCTTATTTATGCATTATCAAACACAAATTTTCCGACGATTTTTCCGAGCACAACAACATCGCCGTCATTATCGCCCTGGTAGAAAAATTCTTCTTTTTTTCTATCGGTCGAAATTGAAATTCTATCATTATGAATTGCTACACGGCGAACGTATACTGCCTTATTTATCGTCACAACTGCAAGGTCATTCTCATCGGGTGTGACATCTGGCGTAAAGAAGACAACACTGCCGGATGGGAGACCTGATTTTTTAAAACTATCATCCGTAATTTTCACTGCATATAAGTTTGACGTGATACCCGGTACCGGTGGAAACGGGTAGACGATGTTTCCGCAGAAGTTATCGTTTCTTGCAAGGTTTTTTGTTGAAATCAAGGTGTTACACAAAACACGTACAAAAAACAGTGACGGTCTGTTCTCGCCCAAATGGTCGGGCTGTAATAACAGATCATCTGCTTCTAACTGAAAAATGCCGGCGATTGCGGTACGTGTATCATGTGGCGGCACAGAGTAGCCGGATAAGTAATTACTGATGGCGGATTTTGAAACCCCAAGCAGTCTTGCAAGATCGATATTTCTCATGCTGCTTTGTTTCATCAGGTTTTTTAAGTTTACGGAAAAAGAAGAATTCTTGTTTGTATCCATCTTTATTACCTCCGCATACCTTTTTGGATTTTACGAGTTCTCGCAATTTTGCGCGTTCTCTTTACGCGCTTTATAATAATGATTGCGACAATGATACCGAAAATTAAGATAAACCATGCACTTAAAACATAAGTCATTACTTGTTTTATAATACTTCTCGAAATGCTGCGTGTTGCAACCAAATCCGAAACGGCAATTTCTTTGCCGTCGTAAAAGTATTTTACCTGACCAAGGGTATCTCCCTCTTTTACCGGAGCAACAATATTATCATAAACAGTAATTTCACTTGTTAAAAGGTCGCTTACATAGTTGTTACGGGGGAGAAGTGCTTTTACATCTTCGGAGGCTTTTAATACAAGATGCGATTTTCCCATCGCCCATCGTACCTTGCATACCGATGCAAAGTCATCCGCTTTTAAAACCGTTCGTAAACGGTAGTTGTTATAAGCGTAGTCAAAAAGTGTTCTTGTATCTGAAAATACTGCATTTGCAATATTTTGCGGTGCCTTAAATACTACGCTTATCAGAGTCATTCCATTTTTGTCGGAACTACCCACCAGGCATTGACCGGCATCACTTGTATAACCTGTTTTAATGCCAGTTGCGTAAGGGTACTGATATCTTAAATCTGCACTTTTGCTGATTAACAGATTGCGCGTAGAAAAACGACGATATTCTTTGTATTTATCGGTGGGCGCAAGGGTTAACGACGTGGTCGAAACAATTTCCTGGAAAACGGGATTTTCCATCGCCTTTTTTGCAACAAGCGCCATATCGTACGCAGTGGTATAATGGTTTGGATCATGATATCCGTGAGGATTCATATAGTTGGTGTTTGTCATACCGAGATTTTTTGCTGTCTCGTTCATTAACTTTACAAATTCAGGGATTGAGCCTGAGATTGCTTCTGCAAGCACGTTTGCTGCGTCGTTTGCGGATTGAACCATAAGTGAATACAAAAGATGTTTTACGGGAAATGTTTCGCCTGCAATAAGTCCCATATTAGAACTATCCCTTGCAATATCTACTGCGGTTGTACTTGCTGTAAGAGCAGCATTTAAATCGAGTTTGTTTATAGCAATATAAGCTGTCATAATTTTTGTGGTACTCGCCGGATACATACGCTTGTGTGCGTTCTTTTCGTACAAAATTGTGCCGGTGTTTCCGTTTACTAAAATTGCAGATTCTGACAAAACGTCAGGCAGGTTAGGGTCTGTTTTTGTCTCTGTTTCGTTCGTTTCTTTTTTTTCAGTATCTTTCTTTTCGTCTTGTGCGTTTTTCTCGTTTGCATTCTTCTTTTTGTTTTGTTCCTTTATTGCAGCTTCGATGGACTCTGCATCTTTTACACGATTGCTTTTTGTCACATCTTCCGTAGCATTTGTTTCAACTGCAAAGGTATTTATGTAAAGATTTGAAACCGTCATTGTAAGTATAATGAGGACTAAGAGAAGCTTTTTCATTCGTAGTCTCCTTTAAAAATAATATAGAAACATTATATTACATTTTGTGACTTTTTTCAACAGAAAATATATTTTTTTCTTTTTTTATATTCTTAATTGACAGATTTACAAAAATATTTTATAATATATATTAGGTGTAGTTTTTTGGATAAACACAAGATTTTGCGCTTTAAAAAATAAAAAGCGCAAATTGTATGAAAGGACGTTTGCTTGATGGAACGTAAGATACTTGTTGTAGATGACGAAAGACCAATCGTGGACATTTTAAAATTCAACCTTGAAAAAGAAGGGTTTGAGGTTTTAACGGCAGATAATGGATTGAGTGCGTTAGAGTTTGCACTTACACAGAATCCGGATTTGATTTTGCTCGACATTATGCTTCCGAAAATGGATGGTTTTGATGTATGCCGTAAAATCCGTGAAAAGTCAAGTGTTCCAATTATTATGATTACAGCCCGTGATGAAGAGGTTGATAAGGTGCTGGGGTTAGAACTTGGCGCCGATGACTATATTACAAAACCGTTTTCTGTTCGCGAACTCATTGCACGTGTAAAGGCAAATATGCGCCGCGTATCAAACGGTACGGCAAGTGATATGGACGACCAGATTAAGATTGATGATAATTTCGTGATTAATGTTACACAGTACGAAGCGGTGAAAAATGGCGAAATTTTAGACCTTACACTCCGCGAGTACGAACTTTTAAAATTCTTAGTAACACAGCCAAACCGTATTTTTACAAGAGAAGCATTGCTTTCAAGTGTATGGGGTTACGAATTTTACGGCGACGTACGTACAGTCGATGTAACCGTAAGACGTCTGCGTGAAAAAATTGAAGACGATTCCAGCAACCCGAAATATATTTTAACAAAACGTGGCGTAGGCTACTACTTCCGTAAATAAACGAAGAGGGAAGCGTAACAATGTTTAAAAGTATAAAGTGGAAAACAGTTTCCGTTTTTGCTCTTTTGATTTTGCTTGTTGTGATGGCATCCGGTGCGTTTTTGATGTATTCCGTTTCGGACTATTACCACGACGGCTTTTTTAGTCAGATGGCAGACAATTTAGACCATAACTTTATTGTTGGACTCGAAAACGGATACAGCGAAAATCCTGAATATATTAAAAATGCAATGCAAAGCCGTATTAAGAGTCTGTCGATTAACGCTAACAGAAACTATTATATTATTTCTGAGGAGACAGGTGAAGTTTTATATGGCTCAAATGATGCACATTCGGCTGAGTATTTAAGTTCAGCTAACTTTTTAACTGCGCTTTCAGGAGAAATCGGAAACAGTTTTGATATGCGCGAGCCCTATATGGATTACGCCGTTCCGGTAGAAACTGTGGATGGTACACAGGTTATCTACATAAAAGATAACAAACACGATTTGATGCGTATTGTGCGCCGTATACTTGATATTACCGTGCAGGTTTTAATCGTTTCGGTTTTTCTTGCCATTTTGGTAGGTTACTTTTTATCACGCTCCGTTGCAAAGCCGATTTCTACCTTAACAATGCGCGCAAAGCATATGTCTGAAGGCGAGTTTGATGTTTTTGACGAGCCACTTAATTCTTCAAAAGAAATCGGGCTTTTGTCTGAAACGTTTGACGAGATGTCTAAAAAGTTTCAGGACACGCTTTCTGATATTTCGACAGAAAAGAACAAAATTGAAGCAATTTTGCAGAATATGACAGACGGTGTCATGTCTTTTGGAACAGACGGAAAAATCATCCATATGAATTCGACCGCGAAAAAGATGCTCGGTATAAAGCATCTGGAACGGTATCGGTTTGACAAACTTTTTTCACTTCTTGGTGCAAATATTTTAATCGGTGATCTTCTTTATTTTGAGGATAACAGAAGATGCGAACGCGAAGTTATGAAAGACAACTTGGCGCTCAAAGTAAACTTTGCCGTATTTGATGATGAACGAAACAAAACAGGCGGTGTACTCGCCGTTTTTCATGATATTACTAGACAGCAAAAGTTAGAAAATTCAAGACGCGAGTTTGTGGCGAATGTATCACACGAATTAAGAACGCCTCTTACTACGGTAAAATCTTATGCAGAGACGCTTTTGGATGTTGTAAAAGACAACAAGATGGCAGAAACGTTTACCAACACCATCTTAAACGAAACGGACAGAATGACACGCCTGGTAAAGGATTTATTGGTGCTTTCCAGTCTTGAAAACACGGCATCACTTAATAAGTCGAAGTTCCCATTAAAAACCGTATTGAGCGATGTTGTAAGCACAATGTCTTTGGTTGCAAGGGAAAAGGGACATCGTTTGCAGTTTGAAGAGACGGCAGATATTCCCGACTTTTTTGGCGACCGCGACAAATTGGAACAGGTATTTTATAACATCATTTCCAATTCGATTAAGTACACGCCGAACGGCGGAAAAATTGTGGTGCGTGCCGGAAGAGTGTATAACGATATCAAAATTGAAGTAGAGGATACGGGAATCGGTATTCCTGAAAAAGATATTTCAAGAATTTTTGAGCGTTTCTACCGCGTAGACAAGGCGCGAAGCCGTGAACTTGGCGGTACAGGACTCGGACTTGCAATTTCTAAAAGCATAATCGATTCACATGGCGGTACGATTGAAATCAAAAGCCAGTGGGGAGAGGGTACAACCGTTTCCATCACCTTGCCGATTATGTCCGCATAATATACGTATTTAACGCGCAAAGGGTGCTTTTTAAGCACCCTTCTTTATTGACAAAAAGTAATATTTTTTATATAATTTACAAATAGTAATCGAAAGAATTGGAGTAAAGTACAGGAAAGGGGTAGGCTTATGTTTGCAGATGTTGCGAATATTACCGTAAAAGCAGGAAACGGCGGAAACGGTCTTGTCTCATTTCACCGCGAAAAGTATGTTGCGGCAGGCGGACCGGACGGCGGAGACGGTGGCAATGGCGGAGATGTTATTTTAGTTGCCGATGCACAACTTTCTACACTTACGGATTTTAAATACAGACGGATTTATAAAGCCGAAAACGGACAGGACGGAAGAGCGAAAAAGTCCTCAGGCAAAAACGGAGAAAATGTTTATATCGCAGTCCCTGCGGGTACGCTTGTAAAAGATACAAAGTCAGGAAAAATCATTGCCGATTTAAAAAAACAGGGAGACCAATTTGTTGCGGCAAAAGGCGGTCGCGGCGGATGGGGTAATGTGCATTTTGCAACGCCAACACGTCAGGTGCCAAAGTTTGCAAAGCCGGGGCAGCGGACAGAAGAACGTGAACTTACATTAGAGTTAAAGCTTTTGGCAGATGTAGGATTGGTTGGTTTTCCGAATGTCGGAAAATCTACGCTTTTATCCTCTGTAAGCAGTGCGCGTCCTAAAATTGCAAATTATCATTTTACAACACTTGAACCGAACTTAGGCGTTGTATCAGCAGGCGAGGCAGGCAGTTTTGTCATGGCAGATATCCCGGGTATCATTGAAGGAGCAAACACCGGAATCGGCCTAGGACACGAATTTTTGCGTCATATTGAGCGTACCAGAATTTTGCTTCATGTTGTAGATGTATCTGGTACAGAGGGAAGAAACCCAATCGAAGATTTTGATATCATCTGTGAAGAAATGAAAAAGTACAACGCGACACTTTCTGAAAAACCGCAAATTGCTGTCGGTAATAAAATTGATGTCTTATATGATGATACAGTAAAAACACAATTTGAAGAAGAAATGAAAAAGCGTGGCTTTGAAGTTTACTTTATTTCAGCAGCGGCGCACAAAGGTACAAATGAACTGATGAAGGTTGTCGCATCAAAATTAAAAGACATTCCGATTCCTGAATTTGATGTGGAAGAAGACGATTTTGAAAGTGTAAAAGTGGCAGACCGTAACTTCGAAGTTGCCGTAGAAGACGGCGTGTATTCGGTAGAAGGAGACGTTGTGCTTAAAATTATTGAAAGCACAAATTTTGATGATTACGAATCCCTTCAATTTTTCCAGAATGCACTTCGTACAAGCGGTATTATTGCGGCCTTGGTTGAAGCAGGAATTGAAGAAGGCGACACAGTAAAACTTTACGAAATTGAGTTTGAATTTGTAAATTAAGGGGTAGAGCATTGTGAAAATAAATGCATACGGAAAACTGAATCTTTCCCTTGATATTTTAGGAAAACGGCCTGACGGCTATCACGAGGTTTCGATGCTCATGCAGTCGGTATCACTCTGTGATGTTGTTTCTGTTGAACCAAATAGTGCGGGACTGATAACGGTTACGTGTGACAACGAAAATGTACCGGACGGTAAAGACAACATTGTATACAAGGCGTGCGAGAAAATGAAAGATACGTTTTCTCTTTCCGAAGGGTTTGATGTTTCGATTGAAAAACACATTCCCATAGCAGGCGGTATGGCAGGCGGAAGCACAGATGCCGCAGCCGCACTTTTGGCAATTAATGAAATTTGCGGTTTAAACCTTTCGACGGACGCATTAATGAAAATTGGTGTGACACTTGGTGCAGATGTGCCGTTTTGTATTTATAAAAAGCCGGCACTTGCGACCGGAATCGGCGAAGTTTTAACACCTGCCGCAGGACTTCCGGAAACGGTATGGATTCTTCTTGTAAACCCCGGCGTTTTTTTAAGTACAAAAAAGATTTATGAAATTGTAGACAGTACCATAACATACGGAACCGTAAATAATGATGCGCTGATTTCCGCGCTTAAAAACTGCGATGTAGAAAAAGCGAAAGACAATATGGTAAATGTCATGCAGACGGCATCAAACGGCTTGTGCGACGAAATTTCGCGCGTAATAGAAGGCTTAAAAAAGATGGGCGCTCTTCACGCAATGATGACTGGAAGCGGTGCAACCTGTTTCGGTATTTTCAGGGAAAAGCCGGACATAGAAGCGGCAAAAAAATGTTTCCCCGATTGTTTTGTAGAACTTACAAAACCGCTTGCATTATAAGCATGCAAAAGTTTTAAAAACACACTTGTTTTTTTATAAAATTATGGTAAAATAATACATAGTGCAAAAAGTGAGAAAAGGAGTAGTCCTATGCGTAAAAAACGTATCATTTCTGTTGTTTTACTTGTGCTGTTATCAGCACTTTTCATATCAGGCTGCGGCGAAAAAGGAGAGGTAAATAACGTGGAACACACATTTGTAGAAATTGAACTTAAAAAAGGCGGAAATATTGTAGTCGAACTTATGCCAGAATATGCACCGAAAACAGTTGCATTTTTCTTAGAACTTGTTGCGGACAAGTATTATGATGGCTTGACGTTTCACAGAGCAGTGGAGGACTTTATGATTCAGGGCGGCTCTCCGAACGGTGACGGAATCGGCGGATGCGGAAGAACCGTAAAAGGTGAATTTAAAAGTAACGGATTCGATAATACACTTTCTCATACACGTGGTGTCATTTCGATGGCGAGAACAAACGTCAAAGATTCTGCAAGCGGTCAGTTCTTTATCATGCACGGCGATGCAGATTATTTAGATGGCAACTACGCGGCGTTCGGTAAAGTAGTAGAGGGTATGGAATTTGTCGACGAAATTGCAGTTATGCCTACAAGCAATCAGATTCTGATTGATAAACCCGTTATAAAATCTGTAAAAGTTCTTAAAAATTACACAAAAGGCGAATAAAATTTAGCAATATTGTAAAAATTTTCAATAAGGACTTGAAAATTTTATCTATATAGTGTAATATATATTTGATAAATAAATAACAATATTTTTCAGGAGGTACATTATGTCAGTAAAAGTTGCAATTAACGGTTTTGGTCGTATCGGACGTCTTGCGTTCAGACAGATGTTCGGTGCAGAAGGTTATGAGGTAGTAGCAATCAACGATTTAACAGATCCTAAAATGCTCGCTCATCTCCTTAAATACGATTCTTCTCAGGGCAGATACGACGGTCACACCGTTGAAGCCGGAGAAAACTACATCGTAGTTGACGGTAAAAAAATCATCATCTATTCTGAACCTAAGGCTGCAGATCTTCCCTGGGGCGAAATCGGCGTAGATGTTGTTTTAGAGTGCACAGGTTTTTATTGCTCTAAAGAAAAATCTCAGGCACACATCGATGCAGGTGCTAAAAAAGTTGTTATTTCTGCTCCCGCAGGTAACGACCTTAAAACAGTTGTATTCAGCGTAAACGAAGATACATTAACAAAAGATGACACAATCATCTCTGCTGCTTCTTGTACAACAAACTGCTTGGCTCCTATGGCAAAAGCATTAAACGACTACGCACCCATCCAGTCCGGTATCATGTCTACAATCCACGCTTACACAGGCGACCAGATGATCTTAGACGGTCCGCACAGAAAAGGTGATTTAAGACGTGCAAGAGCAGGTGCTGTAAACATTGTTCCTAACTCCACAGGTGCTGCAAAAGCTATCGGTCTTGTTATTCCTGAACTCAACGGCAAACTTATCGGTTCTGCACAGCGTGTTCCGGTTCCGACAGGTTCTACCACAATCTTAACAGCAGTTGTTAAAGGTACAGACGTTACAGTTGAAGGCATCAACGCTGCAATGAAAGCTGCATCTTCTGCTTCCTTCGGTTACAACGAAGACCAGATCGTATCTTCCGACGTTATCGGTATCACATACGGTTCTTTATTCGATGCTACACAGACAATGGTTTCTAAAGTAGCTGACGATTTATACGAAGTACAGGTTGTTTCCTGGTATGACAACGAAAACTCTTACACAAGCCAGATGGTAAGAACAATCAAATACTTTGCTGAATTAAACTAGTATAAAACGCATAACACCCTAAGGTTTTAAGCCTTAGGGTGTTTTTTATTTGTGCAAAATTGATAGATTTAAACTGCAAATTTTGTATTTAGCAAAAAAAGGAGTATGATTTTGAATCGTCGAAAATAAATATAAGTAAATAAATTTAAGGAGGATTAATGTATGACAACAACCAAAGACATAAGAAATATGTGTATTTTAGCACATTCCAATGCGGGAAAGACATCGCTCTGTGAAGCAATGCTTCATAAGGCAGGTCTTATTGACCGTGCAGGAAGAACAGAAGACGGAAACACCATTTCGGACTTTGATCCCGAAGAAATAAAAAGACAGATTTCTATCAATACATCCGTTATTCCCGTTTCGTGGAATCAAGTCAAAATTAATCTTCTTGACACACCTGGTACGGCAGAGTTTGTCGGCGAACAAATTGAAGGAATATCCGTTTGCGGAAGTGCGCTTATCGTAGTGAGTGGTAAATCCGGTGTTTCAGCGGGTACCGAACGCGCGTGGAATCTAGCCAAAACAAAAGCAAAAATTGTGTTTGTCAATAAACTTGATGATGTAAAGGCAGACTATGCAAAAGTAGTAGAGCAACTGAATGATACCTTTGGCCGTGCAATTGCACCGTTTACATTCCCGATTAAAGACGGCGATAAGCTTACCGGTTTTGTAGACGTTATCAAAATGCGCGCAAAAATGTTTTCTGAGGGTGGAGACACCCATAAATATGAAGAAATTCCGGATAGTTATAAAGATATTGCTTCAAGAAGCCGTGACCTTTTGCTTGAAGCGGTAGCAGAGGTAAGCGATGAACTGATGGAAAAATACTTTGCCGGGGAAGAATTTACCGAAGATGAAATCAAAGCAGCGCTTAAAATCGGTATCAAAGACGGTACGGTAGTTCCT
>JAZNGT010000031.1:0-2010 GCA_045576635.1 Congzhengia sp.
CAAGCTTTCGGCGGGAGTAAACCCCAATGTCACTAAGTTAAGAAATGCTGGGTTTCGCAGAAAAGCGGGACCCAGTTTTTTGTAACTTTTTTCGTAATAATGCTTGACAAAATAGGAAAAATGTGCGGCCTTTTTGCTAACTGCGGTTAGCAAAAAGGCCTTTGTAATTAGAGGTGTACCCACCGAAAATTACAAGGAGGCATACAAATGTCAAGTCAACTTCAAAAGATTAAGAAAAAACTGAAACTAGCGATTAATCAATTATGTGATACCGCATGGATGTTCGTAAAAAATCCTTCTCGCGATTTCACAAGAAAAAGGAAACTTCCGCTGCAAGAAGTGATTTCGATATTGTTGTGTATGGAGGGTGGCAGCTTAACAGGTGAATTACTGCGCTATTTCGGATACAGCAAACATACAGCGTCCAGTTCTGCATTTATACAACAGCGTCAAAAAATTAATTCAGATACTTTTCCTTCTCTTTTTGATTTATTCGTAAAATATACCGATAAAAACGTGTTATATAAAGGCTATCGTTTACTCGCTGCTGATGGTTCAGATGTTCAAATCCCCACGGATCCACAGCAAAAAGATACATACTTTCCGGGAACCAATGGTGGAGCCTCTTACAGTCTGCTGCATTTAGATGCGGTTTACGATTTGCTGCAGCACACCTATCTTGATGTAGCTGTATGTGGCCGACAAAAATTCGACGAAAGAGGCGTGTTGTGCAAAATGGTTGATCGTTCCGCTGTTTCCAAGGCGCTTATTATCGCTGACAGGGGTTACGAGAGCTATAACCTTATGGCGCATATCCAAGAAAAAAGATGGAAATACCTTATCCGGATAAAGGATATCAATTCCACAGGAATAGCAGCAAAACTGGAAATCCCAAATTCTGATGAATTTGATACTAAATTTCACTTGAATTTTACAAAATGCCGAACCAGAGAAGCAATGGAGCTATTGAAAAACACAAAACAATATAAGTTACTTTATGCCAATGCTCATTTTGATTTTTTGCCTCCAACCAGCAAAAAAGATACACCTTTCACATCCTACTATCTTCCTTTTCGAGTTGTTAGATTTAAAATATCTGACAACTCATACGAAACGGTTATTACAAATCTGGATGCCAAAAATTTTCCTGTTGAAGAATTGAAGCGGCTTTATAGCATGCGTTGGGGCATTGAAACATCTTTCCGTGAATTAAAATATACTGTTGGATTGCTCCATTTCCACGCAAAAAAGGTGGAGAATATTACCCAGGAGATTTTTGCCCGACTGATTATGTACAACTTCTCTGAATTGATTACCGCACATGTAGTCATCCAAAAATACAACAGAAAACACCCTTGCAAAGCTAATTTCTCTGTTGCTGTACAGGTTTGCAGACAATTTCTACTTGGTAATGTTTCTCCACCAGATGTTGAAGCTACCATAAAAGAAAATGTTTCTGTCATTCGCCCCGGCAGATCCAATCCTCGTAATATGGTTGTTAAACACGCAGTTAGCTTCCTCTATAGAGTAGCATAATTTTTGCTTTTTGCATAGGCTTTTTAAGCGGATTTTTCAATCCGCTTACTTGTCATGCCCATTTTGCAGAAAAAGTGCATCCCTTACGGAATGCACTCGTTCATTATAGGGTTACATTTGGGAACAATGCCGCTAACTTAGTGACATTGGAGTAAACCCCCGCCCTACGGTATCTCCGGTGAGATGTTTGTAGGGCGGGGGCTTGCTCCCGCCGTTTATTGTGTATGTTGATACGAGTTATTTTACAGCCCCTTTTTTAATCCTTGCAAGCAGGCTTTTCCAAATATGGAATTTTTGTAAATTTGTTTTTCTGTTTACGACTTGTTCACAAGGGAAAAGTATGATATAATCAAAAACTACAATGGGGAAGTAGGTGGCTCGGTATGTTTGGATTTGTGGCGGCCAGTGATACGGAGCTGGACAAGGCACAGCGAAAGCGGTATGCCGCGGTCTACTGCGGCATTTGCCGGCGGC
>JAZNGT010000032.1:0-48655 GCA_045576635.1 Congzhengia sp.
AAACTGCAAAGAGGCTGTGGTTGGAGCCTTCGTACAACCATCGTGTGGTAGGAATTTTGACCAATCCACAGCATCTAAACAAGTATATCATAATTTTTAGAGAAGAACCCTAAAAACTATTACTTTTATTATACGAGGAATATTTAAGACTTTTTCTTCAATCCAGAAACTAATAACCGTTTATTGCTTGTAAATTTCTCCTTTCATTTACGCACATGAGACATGTCCGTTCAAACAAGGTATAAACACGAGTTTGACAGGAATACCGCACCCCCAAACCGCACCAAAATCCTAAAACCGCACCATCCCGAACGGCACTGCCGGTCGGTGTTTAAGGCGTAAGGGGCGATGAAACGCACCCGCGCTTTTTCCTGCTTAAATTTATTATGGGTGATTCTTGGTCAAATTGAGTTGAATTTTGTAGCAACATAATTTTTGTTTCTCGGGTTATTGGAATAAAAAATAATTGCAAATCTTTGTGAGAGGAGCTAATTAATTAAATCATCATTTTATTCTATTGCTAATAATATTCTTATCCAATAACCCTATGTTATTATTAATTTAGTATTATTTGTAGCCGTTTTTCACACCACCTAAGTCAAAAAACAACCACCATTTATTCAAGTACTTTATCAGTCAACCGATAGAGATTAGATGTGGAACATCCGTTACTCTTTTTGCGATTAACTTTGATTATGTAACCTGACTTAACCAACTTGGGTATCGTATTTTTAACAGTTGATAAACCAATACCTGTATCCTGATGTATAGTATCAAGAGAAGGGAAGCAGGAGTTGTCAGTTCCTGACCGCATACAGAGATAACACAGTATCTTAAATTCGTTTCCGGTAATGTTTTTATCCATAATAATCTTATTGAGTATAGTTGTAAATTTGCCTTTTAGTTTTTGCATTTTATGTCCTCCTTTTTGCAAACAAAAAAAGCCGTACCATTTCTGATACGACTTTATGTGTAATGTTATTCTTTTATCCAATAGGAAAGCAATTCATCAATCTTTTTACGTGATAGTTGTTTGTAATCGCTTCTGTCTTCTAACTCATACCATAACGAAAAAGCAATAGCAACTTGTTTTTGTTCATGGCTTAATTCATTAAACAAATCGGTTGACTTTAAACCTTGTACTTTATGATACATATCCTCAACGGTTAAATATTGGCTAATGTTAGCTTCGTTAAAAGACCAACCGCTGTCATTACCGCCATGCCATCCGTCTGCTGCAAAACTTAAAAACTTTGGTACATTTTTTGCATCTTGCAAACGGGTTTTCATAAATTCGTCAAACTGTTCTTTATCCAGATATTTCCACATTGCTTTTACAAGGTAGAAATTGTTGTTATCTAAAAGTGAAACATCTTCAACAAGTGGTTTCAATTTTTCTAAACATTCTTCCTCAATTGATTTTAATGCTTCCTCAGGGATTAAGCGATAAACGTAATCCGTACTATTTCCTATTCTTCCATAAGCTTGTTCTATGCTTACAATATATTGTAACAAAACAAAGAATTCTTCTTTTGTTGAACTAGAAATATATTTTAGCAACAATTTTGAACGATCGCCTTCATTCATTCTCTCTAATATAGACCATATACATTGATGACAGTCATAGGACACACTTGGTTCAAAAATACCTTTATTTTCTTCTAGAGAAGGATCTACCTGAAGTTTGATAATTTCGTCAAAAAACATTTCAAGACGTTCCCCTGGTATTTTTTCTATACAACAATTTAACTCTTGCAAATATGCTCGTAAAGAATCGGTGTCATTAAGAACTTTAAGATATAAATGTAATCTTTGCTGGTCATAATCATATACGGTTTTGATAACATCGTTTCTTGAAATCTCAACATCCTCTAACGATAAATGAAAATACAATTGACTATGTTCGGGAGATGCTAATCTTTGCAAAAATCTTGCCTGTTTGGCATCTATTGTTCTACCATGTCCACCTGTTTTCCAAGAAAAACGAGGAAATAATGCCTGTAATATATTTAACATTAATTCGGGATTTTTGGAGTATATATCGCCGAACATAGTTAAATATTTTTTTCTATTTTCTTTTTGTTCTACACCTGAAATGCCCCTGTAATAAGTTCCTATCAATGAATCTAAATTATCTCTAATCCACTCGTATATTTCCGGAGCCGCTATTTGCAAAGTGGTTATGCATAATAAGTCGACCCAATTGGTTTCAGAATGCATCAATTTATATTTCAATTTATATGCATTTACGACCCTATTAACATCTCTAATGCTATGTACAAATTCCGAAATACAATCTCTAAATATTTTATTCCAATGGTCTTTGTCAAATAAATCCTCAGCCGTATCAATTATAATTTTATTCAATTCACGAAAGAGAACTTTATGAACTTGTTCTTTTTTCGCTTCAGGAACATCAAAGGGAACTTGTATAATCTTTTCAAGATATTCATCTCCGTCACACTTCTGTTCCTCGCTCAAAGCTCTAACAACAACACTTCTGTCAAACGAAAGTAAGTATATCATATTTGGGAAACCAGCAACAGAATTTACTAACTGAAAAATCATTCTTATCTGTTCGTTGTTAAGTCTATCAATATCATCAATTATTACTATTAATTTTTGATTTAATTCTCTTAAGATATTAATAACATTATTTTTTTGACTTTCTATGCTATCGAGTTTTTTTGCTTTTTCAGTAAAACCTTTCCCAAGGCCTTTAACTAATGGCTTTAAAAGTGCTATGTATTGCCCAGCAACCGGAATGTATTTTGTGTAATCAATAACGGAAGAATACTTTTCTATAGCTTCGCCAACAGAATTCAATTTTTTGCTATTTGATGGCTTATTAAGCGTTTGACATACTTCTTTAAAAAATTGTGATATAAGTTGGTTTTTATCAGAGTAATTCCAAGGGTTAAAGTTTATGATAATTGGTTTCTCATCTTCAGGCATATCTTGAGATTTTTTATTTATTTCCTGCACAACCATATGAAGTATTGAAGTTTTTCCGCAACCCCATTCGCCACACAAACTAATTGCAAAATTTTCAGTATCAGTATACGCTAAAATAGCATTGGCAAGTTCTTTCGAGAAAGTAGATCGGTTCAATAAATCTTCTTCGAATCTCTCAATGGGTTTATCTGTATTAAACATAATCTCACCTCGCATTTGTATTACATAGATTATACCATAGTTGCTTTTAAAACGCAATAAACTCCTTTTTACACAAAAACTCCTTGCAACAGTATCATTGCAAGGAGTTTAATAGTTAAGGTTCCTATTTAGTGCATAACCTTTTGCATATTATGGCGTAAGTTTGGCGTAAATCGGCGTAAATTTTCATTTTGTCAACTCGTCAAACCCGCTATTTTACTGCACTTTTTTGATTATTTGTTGTCAATTGGCTTCATTGTTGGGAACAAGAGCACATCGCGGATTGCAGCGGAGTCTGTAAGGAGCATACACATGCGGTCGATACCGAAGCCAATACCGCCCGTGGGGGGCATACCGATTTCGAGTGCGTTCATAAAATCTTCGTCAGTGGTGTTTGCTTCTTCATCGCCCAATGCCAAAAGTTCTTCCTGCGCTTTAAAGCGCTCTCTCTGGTCGATGGGGTCGTTAAGCTCGGAGTATGCGTTTGCCATTTCCCATCCATTCATAAAGAATTCAAAACGTTCTACATAGTCGGGATTTTCCGGCTTTCTCTTGGTAAGGGGAGAAATTTCTACCGGATGGTCCATAACAAACGTAGGCTGCAAAAGGTGTTCCTCAACAAATTCTTCAAAGAAGAGATTTAAAATATCACCTTTTTTATGATGTTCTTCATATTCAACATGATGCTCTTTTGCAACTTGTTTTGCTTCCTCATCAGAGTGAATTTCATTAAAATCTACACCGGAGTACTGTTTTACTGCATCTAACATGGTGATGCGCGCAAAAGGCTTACCCAAATCCATTTCAATGCCGTTGTAGCAGATTTTGGTTGTGCCCAAAACTTCTTGTGCTACGTGGCGGTAAAGGTTTTCTGTTAAATCCATCATGCCGTGGTAATCTGTATACGCCTGATAGAGTTCCATCAGGGTAAACTCAGGATTATGGCGTGTGTCAAGTCCTTCATTTCTGAACACTCTACCGATTTCGTAAACACGTTCTAATCCGCCTACAATAAGACGTTTTAAATAAAGTTCCAACGAAATACGAAGTTTAAAATCTTCGTCCAATGCGTTAAAGTGTGTTTCAAAAGGACGCGCTGCCGCGCCGCCCGCGTTGGATACAAGCATAGGGGTTTCAACTTCTAAAAAGCCCTGTCCGTCTAGATAGCGTCTGATAGATGCCAAAATCTTTGAACGTTTTATAAAAGTATCTTTTACATCTTCGTTCATAATCAAATCAACATAACGCTGACGATAACGGAGATCGGTATTTGTCATGCCATGGAATTTTTCAGGCAAGGGCTGGAGCGATTTGGATAAAAGCGTAATCGAATTTACACGAATCGAAATTTCGCCCGTCTGCGTCGTGAACACTTCGCCTTCTGCACCTACGATATCGCCGATGTCATATTTTTTAAATACGTTATATGCATCCTCGCCTAAAATATCTTTTTTTACAAAAAGCTGCACTTTTCCGTCAATATCCTGAATGTGCGCAAAGCCGACTTTACCCATGCCGCGCTTTGACATAATTCTGCCTGCAACGGTTACAGTTTTACCGTCTAAGGGCGAAATTTTTGCAATAATCTGTTTTTCTTCGCCACGCATCTCGATTGTGCGTTCTTCTTCACGGCAGTTTTCGCAGATATCTTTTGATGTATGTGTACGGTTAAATTTGGTTATCTGAAAGGGGTCTTTATTATTTTCCTGAAGTTCTTTGAGCTTGTCCCTTCTTATTTGTAATATTTCACTCAGTTCCTGTACTGTATTATTCTCTTGCGACATGATATTCCTCCTAAAATGTATATACATTTGTATTATACAACATTTTTTACGATTTGTAAAATGTTTTTTTCTTTACAAAACAAAAAGTTTATGTTATAATCTAGCGTTGTGCCCCCATAGTTAAATGGATATAACAGCCCCCTCCTAAGGGGCAGTTATAGGTTCGATTCCTATTGGGGGTGCCAAAAAGGCTGTGGCGTACGCCACAGCCTTTTTATCGTTACTGCACTACTATATCCGAAACGTTAAATACTTTGGCTGTATCCAGAGGCATTACAGAAGCAAGATCACGCCAAACAAAAAGTTTTACAGTGACCGCTTGTTTCACATTTTGAAACATAGAAAACGTATACGTGCTTTTTCCTGACGGAAGGGTTACGTTTTCATCTGCATCTATGCAAATAAGCTCACCTTCTTCGTTATAAAACGCCAGAATCATCGTACAGTTTGTTGTGTCTGTGTAATTTAAAAGTTCAAGCGACACGCTTGTCATATTGTCAAGGCAGGTGTAGTCTGTTATGCTCGCATGTATGTCTCCCAAAAGGCAAGACAAACTGTTGCCGTAATAGTTTGTTGCAATGTCAAACACCGCTATGTAAATATCTTCAGGCGCAGCAGCTTCTGCTCCGATTTCATCAAGAGAAAACGTAAGCGTCACATCCCCGCCCTGCTCCGGCTTTTCAATATACTCTAACAGAAGTTGTTCTTCTCCCAGTTCGTCAATATAGTACACATACACATATTCTAAATACCTGTCATCACACACGGTGATTTCTAAATCGTTTTCTTTGCGTGTGACATTTTTTATTTCGGGTTCTACTCTGTCTATATAAAACGGAAGACTTAATGTATGCGCCATTTGCGATTCTGTTTCGTAATTATATTCGCCGTTTAATATGAGCGTATAATCACCATCAGGAAGTGTCGGAAAGTTACCAATCGGAATATTTGTACTTTGAAATTTACATGCAGTTTTATCAACGCGAACCGGATTTAGCATCTGATTGCCGTTTTTGTCCACAACCGATTTTGTGTAGGACTTTATGGTACGCATAGGTGTAAGCTGCATATTTAAGTCATCACCTAATCCGTCTCCGTTCGGCGAAATTCCAATATAGGTTTTGTCGTAACCATCCACGCCGTTAAAACCCAGGATTTTATAACTGTCTTCACCAACAGAAGAATAAAGAAACGTTCCTGTTACCGTGCCATCTTCAAGATATAGGCTGCTTCCGTCCTCATCATATATGGTGGAGTCGAATACTGTGGCCTTTGTCCAGTCGCCGTAAAATCCTGTAAACGGAATACCGACAGATGGAATTTGTCCGCTTTTTTGAGAAAATCTGACGAATCCGTCTATAAAAAATCCGTTTTCAAAAACATCGGCGTTTTCTGTGAGTTCCGCGGTATCAAGCGTAACTGTAAATGTTACGGTTTTCGTTTCGTTTGCGCCGATTGTAAGCGTTTCGGGAAGTGTATGAGAAAGAACAGAAAGGCGACGCGATTCCCCTACATAATACTTACCATCCGCTTGATTTTTAATACCTTCATCTGTTAAAACGTCTACGGTTAAGTTATCGTAAGTTACACTTTCATTTGTTACGTTTTTTGCGCAAAAAGAAAGCGTTATCGTATCAGAAAGTTTGTCTTTTAAACTGATTTTTGTTTTTGTGCCGTCCCCGATCAAGATAACAGGTGTATCCATTGCAGCTTTTGTGTTTACAAGCCCCGCACCCTGAACACGTGGCGAAAACGGCACAGGGAGTTTCCCTTTCTCTGCCGTCTGGTTCAAAATTTCTGCCGTTGACATCAATCTGTTTTCGATTAAATCCACGCGTTCTTTGCCGTATACAGAAGCAGTTTCATTGTCTAAATATTCATTCATAAGCGCAACAATGCCCGTGATATGCGGTGCAGCCATAGAGGTTCCGCTCATGTAGGCATATTTATCGTCCGGAATAGAAGATAAAATTCTTGCTCCCGGTGCTGTAATTTCGGGTTTTAATTCAAGTGATTCCGATACACCAAAACTTGAAGTGTTATAAACTGCAACACTGCTTTTTTCTGTACTTTGAATAACTTCTGCCGATGCCACTGATGTAGTTTCTGTAACACCTGCGGGAACACCGATTGCGCCATAATCAATATTTTGTGTTAATGGTGTGTTTTTATAAAATCCCTTCGAGGCATTTCCTGCTGATGCTGAAATAAACACGCCGGCATTATAGGCATTGGAAAAGCACTGTTGCCATGCAGGCAAAACATCAGACGATGCATAGTCTATACCAATGCTTACATTAACTGCACACACACCGAGTTTTACCGCATCATCTAACGCCGCGAACACTGCCGCAGTGTTTACACGTCCCTCGTTGGAAGAGATTTTCATCAGCACAAGCTGTACATCGGGCGCAACACCTGAAATGCTGATGTTATTATTCGGCGTTCCGTTTTTTCCGCCTATGATACCCGCAACATGTGTTCCATGAATTGTGGACGTAGAATACACATCGGCATTTTTGTTATAATAGTCATATGCAAAAGGAATTTTTTTGTTTTTGTAAACCTGACTTGCCGATACAGAAACATTAAGTTCTTTTTCTGCCAAAAGCGCCTGCATATCTTCCTTGCTTTTGATTTTAGGATCTATGGGTTCTGCTTCAAAAAATTCGTGCGCCACATCAAACTCACTGTCAAGCACTGCAACCATCTGTCCTTTTCCACTTGCACCATAAATTTCACTTGGAATGGAATGGGTTAAAGACGTTGTATTGGTTAGATGAAGTTTTGCCTCATAGTCTTCTGATATGTACACATTTTTTACACCGGCAATACCTTTTATCGTTTCTATATCGCCATATGTTGCTTTAAGCGAAAATCCGTTAAAAAGGGCTGTATAGGTAAAATCAGGTTTTCTAAACTCGGAAAGTTCCTGTTTTAAATCGCTCACAACTTCTGCCTGAAAAGAAAGAAGTTTATCTTCTTCTGCTTTTCCCGCTTTGCTTTCAGTAAAAGAAACGCCGTTCTGCAACGCCTCTTTGCCGGCTAAAACAGGGTCGCCCTCTACCTCAACGATAAGCGTAACAGCATCTTTCGGGTTGTGCGTTTTGGACAATTCAGTTTGCGCATTCGGAAAGTGTTTCTTTACAAGCACATTTTCCTTTGCAACGACAGAAATAGTGCTTGACAAAGCAAAAACTCCCGCAAGCAATATAGAAAGTATTTTTTTCATATTGATTTCCCCCTTATGAGGCGGTATTCCGTAATGATTTTAACCAAATTTCATATAGTTTTATTATACGAAAATTTTGTATGTATGTCAATTCTTTTAAAACGATACAAATATTTCCAAATGGTTTGACTTGTTTTTTGTCAGAAAATGTGATAAACTGTAAATAATTGAAAAAAAGTAGGTGTTTTAATGAGTCGAAAAGAAGGCAGAAGAATCAGAGGCGGTATCCCTATGGATGCAGTTTCTCCTTTTATTATGCCCACAAGAACAGGTGCGGCAAATACATTTTTTGCAACGGTAGATATTGAAAAATGCGAACAGCTGATTCGTGAAAAACGTGCAGAAGGTATGACAGGACTTGGAATGATACATATTTTTATGGCAGCATATACACGCGTTGTATCACAATGCCCCGGTATTAACCGTTTCATTCGCGGTCAGCGCCTTTTCGCCAGAAACAACATTGAAATTTGTATGGCAATCAAAAAGGAAATGCGATTAAACGCCCCCGAAACAGTCATCAAGGTTGACACACATCCTGCGGATACATTAGAGGGTATTTACAATCAGTTAAAAGAAGCGGTAGAGGAAAACAAAAACGACGGCGACCATAACAACATGGATACAGCAGCACGAATTTTAGTAAGTTTTCCGGGCGTTATTTTAAAGTTTGTTGTCTGGGTATTAAAACTTTTAGACTATTTTGGACTGCTTCCACGTTTTCTTACAAAGCTCAGTCCGTTCCACGGTTCTATGTTCATTACCAATATGGGTTCACTCGGTATGCCCCCCATTTTTCATCACCTTTACAATTTCGGAAATCTACCGATTTTCATCGCCATGGGCGCAAAGCGTACGGAGTATGTCTTAAACAAAGACGGCGAGCCGGAAAAGCGCAGAGTGATCGACTTTACCATTGTTTGTGACGAAAGAATTTGTGATGGCCACTACTATGCTACCGCATTTAAGAAACTCAAAAGAGTGCTCGAAAATCCGGAACAGTTATTAACTCCACCGGAAACCGTAATTGAAGATATTAAATAACAAAAAAGGCTTTAAGCATACGCTTAAAGCCCTTTTTTATGCGTTTTAGTTTTTAGAGTAAATAACGGTAAGATCAGGATGAAGCTGCAAAATAGATGCAGGAACTTCTGGTGTAATCGGCCCAAAGAATGCCTTGTTTAAAATATCTTCTTTGTTTTTACCGTTTGCAATAAGTAAAACTTTCTTTGCCTGCATAATGCCCTGCATACCCATGGTTACCGCTTTTCTCGGAACATCATCAATGGAGGCAAAAAATCTTGCATTTGCTTCAATTGTCGAGGGGTCTAATTCTACTACATGCGTTTCTTTTGTGAACGCATCGTCGGGTTCGTTAAATCCGATATGACCGTCTAAGCCAATTCCCAAAAGTTGCAAATCAATACCGCCTAATTCCTGAATACGTGCGTCGTAATCTTCACATTCCTTTTGAAGATTCTCTGCACAACCATTCGGTACAAACGTATAGTCTTTGCGGATATTGATTTTCGAAAACAGATTTGTATTCATAAAGTAGCGATAACTTTGGTCATTATCACCTGAAAGTCCAACGTATTCGTCCAGATTGACAGAAGTCACACAGGAAAAATCAACATCCCCCTCTTTATAGCGTTTTTCAAGTTCTGCATATGTTCCCAAAGGACTGGAACCTGTTGCAAGACCCAACACACTATTGGGCTTTGAGATAACCTGTGCTGCAATAATGTTTGCTGCTTTACGGCTAAGCTGTTCGTAACTTTCTACGGTGATAAATTTCATTTTAGATGTCTCCTTTTTATATAAAGTTAATAATATGCTTTTCGTTTTACTACATTGTCAATACTCTTCACAATACTATCCGGCGGAAACACTCCTCTTAAAGAAGTAAGCGGGTAAACGGATGTTTTTTTGCCGATTACAGTTCCGGGATTTAGCACAGAGCCACATCCCACATCGGCATCATCTGCCAAAATGCCACCAATTTTACGAAGACCTGTTTGCATTTCCACCTCTGCGTGAATGACTACGGGCTTTCCGTCTGCTTTTAAATTAGAGCAGATTGCGCCTGCTCCCATGTGTGCGCGATTTCCCAACACAGAATCTCCCACATAGTTATAATGGGGTACCTGCACCTTATCCAATAAAATGCAATTTTTCAGTTCAGAGGAATTGCCGATGACACAGTCTTTTCCTGTAATCACGTTTCCTCTGATATAGGCACCGGGACGAATTTCTGAACCTGGTCCAATGATTGCAGGTGGCTCAATCACTGCGGTTTTACTTATGCTTACATTTTCACCAACTAAAACACCCTCTGTAAGTTCATAAAACCCTGAAATGCCGCCTAGAAGCAAAGTTTTGATATAATCCTTAATTTTAGGAAGCATCTCCCACGGATATTCGCAAGACTCAAATAAAGCATCGAGGTAGGAAGGCGCTTTTTCAAACAATTCCTTGTTTGTGATTTGTTTATTCAACGCCATGCCCCCTCTCTAAAATACGGGAAGCAATGGCAGTAGCATACAATTTGCAAGCATCTATGCTTTCTGCTTCAATCATAATTCGTATAACAGGCTCTGTTCCACTTTGGCGAAGCAGCGCTCTGCCTTTTCCGTCAATTTGTTTTTCCACTTCTTTGAGTGCCTCTAAAACATAAGTGTCACAAAGCACAGAGGCTTTGTCTTTCACACGGATATTCTGCATATACTGAGGATACAGTTTCACATGCTCACAAAGACGTGACAGAGAAAGTTTGGCATCGCAGATTTCTTCTGCAATCATAATTGCTGTCAAGATTCCGTCACCGGTGGTCGCATATTTTTTTAAGATAATATGTCCGGATTGTTCTCCGCCTAAACTAAAATCATTTTCCTGCATACATTCGTACACAAAGCGGTCTCCTACATCTGTCTGTTCACAGCGTATTCCAATCTCTTTTAAACTTAAAATCAATCCGCTGTTAGACATAATCGTTGCTACAACGGTGTCATTGGTGAGCATACCTCTACCCTTTAAGCGTTTTCCAAGGATGTAAAGCATCTTGTCGCCATCTACTACATTACCATTTTCATCAACTGCCATACAGCGATCCGCATCACCGTCAAAGGCAAAACCAACATCTAAATGTTGTTCTTTTACCAAATTGCAAAGTGTTTCAATATGCGTCGAACCACAACCTTCGTTTACATTGAGTCCATTTGGTTCCGCACCAATAACAAACGTTTGTGCACCAAGTGCATCAAACACTGCTTTTGCTATCATCCAAGATGCACCGTTTGCAGAGTCTAGGCCAATTCTCAAATGTTTATAAGAATGCGATGCAAGCGAAATCAAATACCCAAGGTAGCGGTTTCGCCCAGCAGAATGATCTATAATTGCACCAATTTTTTCACGTTTGGCAAATGGCAAATCGTCGCATCCCAAAAGACCCAGCGCCTTGAAATCACCGTCAAGATACGCCTCTACAAGTTGCGTTGTTTTATCATCCAACTTTTCGCCGTAGCGGTTCATAATCTTGATGCCGTTATCATAAAACGGATTGTGTGACGCAGTAATCATAATTCCACAATCAAATTCTTCCTGCCTTGTCACATACGAAACACTCGGCGTTGTTGTCACGTGGAGCATATAAGCATCTGCACCAGATGCAGTAATCCCCGCCACAATGGAATATTCGAGCATATAACTGGAACGTCTCGTATCTTTTCCAATTACGATACGCGGACGCCCCTCCGCTTTTTCAGTATGCTGTTTTCCGTAATACCAGCCTAAAAACCTTCCCACCTTATACGCTTGCATAGAGGTTAAGGTAAGATTTGCCTCGCCACGAAATCCATCTGTACCAAAATAGTGATTCTTTTTGCACGTTGTCTGTTTTTCGTTACCCTGTTCCTTAGAACGATCCGTTGTCATGCAAAGCTGCGCATCTTTTTCTCCCGACTTCATAAAATCACAACTCCTTTTGAATAAAATAACACACTGTTATTATATTCAAATGTCACAAAACCAAATACTTTTTGTCATGCAACTTTTTATTGCAATTTCCGCAAGCGGAGGCTACTTGATTTTCCATATTTTGCGCAGTCTTTAATTCAATTATACTCCGTTTTATGAGGTTTGTAAATAACGATTTATAAAATTAAAAACGAAAAAAATTTTCGTTTTTATCATTTTTTGTAATAATCGCCCAAAACGATGATGTCGTTGACTTCGGTAAGCGTTTGCACTTTTTGATTGCGCGCTTCGATATATTCTATTTCCTTTGTGGAATAGGACTTTTCCTCCGAGGGCACATAATGCATTTTTTCGTCCATCCACGCGCCCGTTTCAAAGTACACAAAGCCTTTATTGTTCGGATCTAAAATATCACTTCCCGTATAGTAGCCACCTCGATTTAAGTCAAAGAGATTTACAAGCGTCGGTGCCCAGTCGACTGTCATCATGGGTTTTGATATTTTCATGGGACGGATGCCCTCTGCATAAATAAACGCGGGCACTTTATAAGAGAGGTCTTTTCCTTTCCACTTGTTTAAAAGTTCCTGATCCGAAATACCGTAAGCAAAGTGGTCTGTGTAAGCAACGATGACCGTATTTTCCAAAAGGCCGTCTTCTTCGAGGCGTTCTAATAATTGTGCAAAAAATTCATCTGTATCTGCTGCTAATATCTGAATGTTATTTTTCTCTTCATGAATGTTTTCATTAATGAGATCAGGTCTGTACTGTTTTGCAAGAACAAGTTTTTTATCCTCTCCCGTATAGGGAAGATGCGCAGAATATGTGATAAAGAAGTTAAAAAACGGTGTGTTCTCCGTCATTTTCTGATATAACGCATCGCTTTTTAAAAGATTGCTGTCAAGTTCTGCCTCTGTTCCCGTAATTCCAAATTCAGAAGCTGCATTGTATTTTTCATATCCGAAACTTTTATGCATAATGCCGCGGTTATAAAATTCTGAATCGTTAAAATGGAATGAGTTTGTTGTATAGCCTGCCTCTTTAAAAAGATTTGCAACAGAATACGGGAAACTGTGCGTACTGAAATTAGAAGCACTGTTTGCCGAAACCGGCGTAAAATAACCGGTATTAAACGCAAATTCTGAACTAAACGTAAAGCCCGCACCAAAAAACGGTGCATTGTAGTTTGTAAAATGAATGCCCTCTTTCATCATTTTATATAATGTAGGGGTATGCTTTTTGTCAATCATCCACGTGTCAATGCTTTCCATCATAACAGCGATGACATTTTTACCTTTAAATATCCCTGTAAATTCATTTTCATCATAAACAGGTTTTTCCTGTTTGTATGCATCCACTTTTTCAAAATCTGACTCTTTATATGCATTGGACGGAAATATACTTTTGTAAATGTTACGGTAAACAAACTGATAAAGACCAGTCGCTTCCATACTTTTGTTAACATCGTTAAAGTTTTTATACACAAGACGCGGTTTGCGCCATGTATCCCACTGATTCTGTGCATCGTGGTGAAGTTCCGGAAGCATACCGATATGTGTGCAAGACAATACAAGCACCGGTACAAGTAAAATTAAAAATCTTTTACTTGTTTTAAGTTCTATATGGTTCCATTTCACTGCGGCTACAATTAAAAACAAAACAGACAAAACAGTAAAGATAAGAAGGCGTGTATCCATCATATGAATTGCGTATCCGAGATAATTTGCACCTTCGCCCGCGAGTACAATGTTTCTCACCCAGAAAAACTGGTCAAAAATTTTGTAATAGATATATTCACTAAATGAAAATCCAATAAAGAAGACAGATATTAGAATGTAGACAATTCTGCCTGCTCGTTTTGGCAATACAAAGGCGCATAGATACAACAAGAGAAATACCCATCCAAATGTAAAAAGCGCCACAACTGTCGATACATACTCTTCTTTTAAAACGCGTGGATTTAAAAGCATTCTCAAAAGCAAGTCCGGCAAAAGAAGCGAAAGTGCACCAAACAAAATAAAATAATATTTTTTGAACACTTCCCAAGTCACCCGCAAAATTCTGTTCAAAAACTCACCCTCTTTTTGTAATATCGTGTAATCTGTTTCTAAAATTTATCTTTTAAATGCAGCGCATAAATAACTTGGTGAGATTCCTAAGAATCTGCAACCTCATTTCTGCGCAAGATACAATTTTCTTCCGGTTTCATAAAGATTGTTTCCCTCACTGTCAATGATTACAATAACAGGAAAATCTTCTACTTCAAGTCTTCGGATTGCTTCTGCACCAAGGTCATCATAGGCAACTACCTCAGATTTTTTGATGCACTTGCTCAAAAGTGCCCCACAGCCGCCAATGGCACCAAAATATACCGCACCATGCTGTTTCATGGCAGCAATCACTTCTGGACCTCTTGTCCCCTTGCCAATCATACCTGTCTGCCCTTTTGCAATCAAAACAGGGCTGTATGCATCCATTCTGTAAGACGTGGTAGGTCCCGCAGAACCTATTGCCTGCCCCGGTTTTGCCGGCGTGGGCCCTACAAAGTATATGATACTGTCTTTTACATCTATTGGAAGTTCTTTCCCTTCTGCAACAAGTTCGCACAAGCGTTTATGTGCAGCGTCTCTTGCAGTATAAATGACACCGGATATGAAGCAACTGTCCCCGGCTTTTAAGTTTGCAGCATTCTCACGAGTGAAAGGCGTTTTAATAGAAATTGCCATTTATATCACCTCCGTTAAGTGTCTGGTAACATGACAATTGATATTAACCGCCACAGGTAAACCGGCAATATGTGTCGGATATGTTTCAATATTTACAGAGAGCGCCGTGGTTTTTCCGCCAAACCCCTGCGGACCGATACCTAGATTATTTATCTCTTCCAGCAACTCTTTTTCAAGATCAGCATAGAACGAATTTTCATTCGGCACATCTACCGGTCTCATAAGCGCTTTTTTTGCAAGATAAGCCGCCTTATCGAATGTTCCTCCTATACCCACACCTACAACAATAGGAGGACATGGGTTCGCTCCTGCTTCTTCTACAGTTTTTACTACAAAATCCTTTACTCCCTTTAATCCATCTGATGGACGAAGCATCGCAATTTTGCTCATATTTTCACTGCCAAAGCCTTTTGGCGCAACAGTAATTTCTATGTTTTCTCCCGGCACGATCTCAAAATAAAGCATGGCCGGTGTATTATCGTCTGTGTTTACCCTGTCAAGCGGATCGCGAACCACACTTTTTCTTAAATATCCTTCTTCGTAGCCTTGACGCACACCTTCATTTACCGCTTCTGTAATATCACCATTCACATGTACATCCTGACCGATGTTAAGAAATACGCACGCAACACCTGTATCCTGACAAACAGGCTGATTGTTCTCATCGGCTATGTTATAATTTTCAATGATGCGTTCTAATATTTCTTTTGCCTGTGCCCAGGTTTCATCTTTATAGCATTTTGTTATGCACGTCTTCACATCGTCACCCAAATGACAATTCGCCTCAATACATAGTTTCTTTACCGTTTCCGTAATTTTTGAAGCCGCAATTTCACGCATCGCACATTCTCCTATCCGTTATTTTACAATACATTATATATTCATTTAAGAACGTTGTCCTCACAGCAGATGGTCTCAGACATCCGGAATACATCCGAAAGTTTGGATATAATATGCGTATATCCGTTTTCGCCATGCGGAACAAGACAGTTTGAACAGTCTTTTATGCCGTCTTCTGTATATGCAAAATCCCCGCCGCAATTCTCTCCCATAGCGTAAAGCGGACAATAGCAAAACATGCAGTTAAATATCTTGCCATCTGTCTTATGACACGGAAAATACTTGCACGCAGTATTCTTAAAATATGTATGATCATTCTTCATAACGAGCCTCTGTTATTCCTTTTCGGTTGTTGATGTAATGTTTAACACGCATAAAAATATTTTAACCGTAAAGCCAGGCAGACGGCACCAAAAATGTGTAAGGCGCTGTCACGATGGCAAAGGTAAGAGAAAGTTTAAATCTTACGTTTTTATCATACGCTTTAAAGGTCACTGCATAGTTAAATATAAAAATTAAAATCGCCGAAATGAGAACTGCGGGCAGTGTCAAAAAAAGCTCGTCACCCATTCCACCGAATTCGAAAACCGTAATCATAATAAGCATATAAACAGAGCCTACTACGTCAGCTGCCAAACCAAATCCAAAGATTTTTAAAATGTTGTTTTTGTAAAATTCTTTTTTGGTTTGAATTTTCAAGGCGTGCATGCCAATAAGCAAGACAACACTGTCAATGATAAAATTCCCAGGCAAAACAATAGACCAGATTTGCGGAAACATAAGTAACATCCAAAGTGGAAACAATACATTGTATAATTTAATTTCGTTTTTCATAGAACCACCCACTTCTAAATGTATCACAAAGTGGCAACCCCATTTATGCGGTTGCCACTTATCTTTAAAACATCTACCTTTACAGATTATAATACTTGTCAAACTCAGCAGGATGCGGAATCGCTGCAAGTTCGCTTACTTCTTTGCGTTTTGCCAGAACAAAGTTTTTAATAAGTTCTTCGGGGAATACGCCGCCGGCTGTAAGATATTCATGGTCAGCCTCCAAAGCGTCAAGTGCTTCTCCTAACGATGTCGGGAGTTGCTTTAATTTTGCCTTTTCTTCTTCCGGAAGGTGGAAAAGGTTCATATCGTACGGTCCCCAACCGTTTTCGTGCGGATCAATTTTGTTCTTAATACCGTCGATACCCGCCATAAGAATTGCCGCATAGCAGAAATACGGGTTACAGGTAGCATCGGGGTTACGAAGTTCAAAACGTCTGAGTTTGGGTTCTTTTGCATAAGCAGGAATACGAATAACCGCACTGCGGTTTGATGTTGCATAACCTACTGTTACGGGTGCTTCAAAACCGGGAACAAGACGTTTAAACGAGTTCGTACTCGGGTTACAGAGTGCGCAAAGCGATGCAATATGCTTTAATAATCCACCCATAAAATAGTGTGCCTCACGGCTTAAATTGGAATAACCGTTGTCATCAGAGAATACAGGCTCACCATCTTTCAAAAGGAGCATGTGCACATGCATACCGTTGCCTGCCTCGCCCATTACGGGTTTCGGCATAAAGGTTGCAGACATCCCATATTTTCTTGCGGTATTATGAATGATATATTTTATCATCATAGTTGCATCTGCCATTTTGGACATCTGACCGAGTTCGGGCTCAATCTCAAACTGACCGCCGGCACCAACTTCGGGATGATGGTAGTTTAGCGCAATTCCTGCGTCATCAATTAACATACACATTTCGCTGCGCGCCTCATAAGATACATCAAACGGTTTTGCAATATGGTAGTTTTTCTGTTTTGCAACAATATTTCCGAGTCCTTCTTCTGCGCTGTTCCAGTGTGCCTGATTTGCATCAAGCGCAACACCGATTGATTCAGGCTTTACTTCCCAACCTACATTGTCAAAGAGGTAAAACTCAAATTCAGGCAAAATAAGCATGGTGTCTGCAATACCGCTGTCTTTTAAATATTTTTCTGCCGCAAGCACAATATTTCTGGGATACTGTGCCAAAGGTCTATTCTCAGGGTTATCAATAATCATCGCATTACCTGTCATAGACAGAGTAGGAATTTCGCAAAAAGGATCAATTACTGCTGTATCGGGGTCAGGTATAAATACCATATCACTCTTTTCTACCACAGCATAACCATAGTTTGATGCATCAAAACCGATGCCGTTCTTCATTGTTTTTTCTGAGAAGTTCTTTGCGGGAATGGTAACATGGCGGAACTGGCCGTTTATATCAACCATTTTAAAGTCCACCATTTTAATGTCTTTTTCTTTAATAAGTTTTAAAATTTCGCTAACTTTTTTATCCATCGCTTTCTCCCTTTCCGCCTATGTGGCAAAAATTGTATCTTGCTTACATTGTACCATAAAACAAACAAAAAAACAATGCTTTACGCATTGTTTTTTTTAGGATGCACATAAATATTTGTTTTTCGTATCACATCGTGCACAATCAAATCTTTTCCGTCTAAATTTTCTTGCATCATATCAACGGCGCAAATGGTACTGTTTGAATACGTAGTGTAGTAATAAATCCCTTTGTCGGTATTGATACATGAGGTATAATTTGTAATTTCAAGAAAGTCTCCCACGCGAACCGCTCCCCTATGCTGATACACCGCGTACAGAATGTGAAAAAACTGTGTAACAATTTCTTCTTCCGTTTCGCCAAAGACTGCGTTAAGTTTTGTAAAGCATGCCCTTACAAATCGCGACATAGAAGAATAATCACCGGGAAGTCCGATCGCCCCCGTTCCACGCCCGATTGGTGTTAAATTCAGTTTGTCTGAAAAAAGGTTTTTGGGTTCCGAGGGCGACACAGAAAGAAAATTTCTGAGGTTGAGCATCTGCACATCAAATGTCGGAGCGTTGGTTAAAACCCCCGCGGGATTTTGATGTATGCTAAGTCCTTGCCTTGTCTGTTCTACAACGATACTTTTCTCTTTATCGGAAACCATCCAGTGAAGCGGCGACGGCGGAAGTGTTTTATCTACCGCGTCATTTGTGATATTAATAGAGGAAAGCAGTTTTTCTGCTTCCATCACAGTTTTGCACTGCGTGAGCACATAAGGTATGAGTTCATAAGATGCCACATTTTCTTTATCGGCACGATGCGGTTTGTATTCGGCATACTCCGAAAACAGAAGACCTGCCATTGAAAGCCCCGATTCATTTGCCGCGTCAAAGTATAAAGGATATCCTTTAAAGTTTAGTGCCATCCCTATGATTGCGTCATGCCTTTCCTTGTTCGTTCCGTTTTGAAACGCAAGTGGAAACAAACGCGGCGTTATTATAATTTGTTCGCCGAAGGTATGCTCAAAATCTAAATTACGTCCAAAATAGTGGTTGCCACAAGTTACTGAAATTGCTGTACACATAAAATCTTCTCTCTTTTTTTGATTATTTTATGTAACTACCTTTCTTTCATTCATAAAATATAACAATAAAAAAATAAGCCATCCTTTTGGGGATGGCTTGTTTTTTCGTACTATTTTATTATTTTGCGCTTACGCACTCAAAATCTTCTAAAATTTCCTGAGATGGTTTCGGTGTTAAAAGCGAAACCACTAAAATTACAACGGAAGATACGATAAACGCGGGCAAGAGTTCATAGATTGCAAATGCACCGCCTAATTTACTGATACAAAGTTTCCAGATAAATACCATTGCCGCACCACTTACCATACCGCAGATGGCACCCGCCTTTGTTGTTCTCTTAAAGAAGAGTGAGAACAGCATCAAAGGACCAAATGTAGCACCAAAGCCTGCCCATGCAAACGATACAATTTTAAAGATAACACTGTTTTCATCGAGTGCGATTACTGCCGCAATAATCGCAATTACCAAAAGTGTGATTCTCGAAATAATCATAACCTGCTTATCGGTTGCTTTTTTATTGCAGACGCCCTGATAAATATTTTTCGCAAACGCAGATGCTGCAATTAAAAGATAAGAATCAGAAGAACTGATCGTTGCAGCCAAAATACCTGCCATTACAAAACCTGCTAAAATCGCAGGAAGCGAACTTGTTGCAAGTGTAATAAAGATACTTTCTGCTGATGTTGCAGTTAAATGCTGTACGGGGAAGATCTGTCTTCCCACGATACCGATAAATACTGCAACCGCAAGAGAAATTATAACCCATACCATTGCAATTCTTCTGGACTGTTTCAATTCGCCTTCTTCACGGATTGCCATAAATCTTAAAAGCACCTGCGGCATACCAAAATATCCCAATCCCCATGCAAGCATAGAGCAAATTTTAAGCCAACCATAAGGAGATGCTGCACCAAACACGGGTTTTCCTGCTTCTACAATCTGCTGACCGTCAGCACCAATTTCCGGCGTTGCAAGTCCAAAGAATTCCAAAAAGCCCGGAATTGTCTTCGCATTTTCAATTACTGCGCCAAAGCCACCTGCTCTTGCTGTGCTTACCGCTACAATCACGACAAGCGCAACAATCATAACGATACCCTGCATAAAGTCAGAGGCACTCTCTGCTAAAAAGCCACCCAAAAGTGTGTACAAAAGCACAAAGATTGCACCCATAATCATCATCGCAATATAAGGTGTACCAAACAGTGTTGAGAACAGTTTTCCGCAGGTTACAAAACAGCTTGCTGCATAAACTGTAAAGAATATAAGGATAAAGAGTGCTGAAAGTGTTAGAATCACTTTTTTGTTTTCGCGGAATCTGTTTGAGAAGAATTCCGGCAGTGTGATAGAATTGTTCGCTCTGATACTGTATCTGTGGAGTCTTTTGGAAACCAGGAGCCAGTTAAAGTATGTACCAATCGCAAGACCGATTGCAGTCCACGCTGCATCTGCTAAACCACACCAATAAGCAACACCGGGAAGACCCATCAGGAGCCATCCGCTCATATCAGATGCCTCTGCACTCATCGCTGCAACCCATGGGCCTAATGAACGACCGCCTAAATAATAGTTTTCTGAATTTGCATTTGCGCGTTTTGCAAACGCAATGCCGATAATAATTACAACAGCCATATAAACGACCATCGCAATTAAAATCTGTATTGTTTGACTTGACATGTTGTTTTCCTCCATAAAAAAGTAGTCTTTGATATTATATCACATTTTTTTCCATAGCGCAACTAAAAAAAGACAACTCATAGAAGAGATGTCTTTTTTGGTCAAATATGTAAGAAAAATTACAGTATTGCGGTTAAAAGTGCATACATAATCGGGATTGTAATAACACAAAATGTATTGCTGATCATCGCCATACTTGCGCCCGTCTTTGTCTCGCCACCAAACGCTGCCGGAAAGATAACCGTATTCATTCCAAGCGGTGTTGCAAAAGAAAAGAGCACCATAATCATAATATAATCGTTTGCACCCAAAAGTTTTATAACCAGCAAGATAAACGCCGGAAGCACAAATAGCCTTAAAAACGTTACAACATATATCTTTTTGTCAGTAAGCAAACTCTTAAAAGAATATCCGCCGATAATAACGCCGGTGAGGAACATTGCAAGCGGCGCCATACAATCCTTAAAATAATCTAATGTTGTCACCACAAATTTGGGTAAGTAATTGCCAAAACCTGTAATTCCTGCAATCGCACCCAATATAATGCTTATAAAAATCGGATTGATAAATTTTTTAAATACATTACCCGCGCGGTGTTCTTTTGGTGTTAACGTCAAAATACCCCAGGTATTAACTGCGGCACTTAAAGGCAGCGTGAACAAAAGATAATTGTAAAGATGATCCTGACCGCCTAAAATTATCGGAACAATTGCATTTCCCATAAAACCAAAGTTTCCGAACGTAAGTGCATATCTGTAAATTTTTCGTTGGTAGCAGTCTTCTTTTACAAAAACTTTTGCAAGAAGAAACGCAATGCAAAGAGCCAGCGCCAGCGCAATTAAAGAATAGACAAAAAATACACTGTTTTCCCGAATAGACTGTATCGTACAACGTGTGTAAAACGTAGAAAAAGTAAGCGACGGCACCAAAACATAATTTTCAAGTTTTGAAAGCACAATGCCTGCGTTTTCGGGCAAAAGTTTCTTTTTGTTTAAAACAAAGCCAACCAGCATACACAAAAACATAACGAGCATCGGCGACAATGTCGCAATAAAAACACCAAACATAAAATCCCCCACTGAAATGAACCCTTAGCGATTAAAGAAGTCTTCCCCTTAATTCGTCCGGAGATTTTGGAGAAAGATAAGACGGAGCCACATCAAATACTGTTTTACAGCCGTACATACCTTCTTTGTTCATTTTTACTGCTGCACGTGCATACGCAACCAATACAGAAGCAGTAAATTCAGGATTGGAATCAAGTTTTAAACTATATTCAATAATATGCTTATTCTCGCCGTTTACACCGGTTTTTCCGGAACGAATTACAAATCCGCCATGCGGGATACCGCTGTGTTCACGTACCAATTCTTCTTTTGAAATAAAATGCACTATCGTATCGTAATCGGCAAAATAATTCGGCATTGTTTTGATTTCTTCTTCAATTTTTGCCTTATCTGCGCAATTCTCTGCTACAACAAAGCATTCTCTTAAATGTTTCTCGCGTGCAGTAAGATCCGGATTTTCGCCGTTTCTTACTTTCAAGAGTGCATCCTCTATGGGAATGGTATATTGTCTTGCATCCAAAACGCCGTCAATTCTGCGAATTGCATCAGAATGCCCCTGGCTTACACCCTTTCCCCAGAATGTATAATCTTTTCCATCGGGTAAAATTGCCTCGGCATAGAGTCTGTTAAGAGAAAACATACCGGGATCCCAACCAACAGAAATAATCGCTGTCTTTTTGGACACACTTGCTACTTCATTGACTGCATTAAAATGCGTAGGGATGTTTGCATGGGTATCAAAACTGTCGATTACATTAAAATGCTTTGCAAGTTCAGGTGTTTGTTTCGGTAAATCCGTCGCACTTCCGCCACAAATGACAAGAACATCAATTGTATCTTTATACTTTAAAATTTCGTCCATAGAATATGCTTTTGCGCCTGTTACAGTTTTTAAATCAGCAGGATTTCTGCGGGTAAAAATGCCAAAAAGTTCTAAATCGTCATTTTGCCCGATTGCACATTCTACACCACGTCCTAAATTTCCGTATCCTACAACTCCTATTTTGATCCCCATAGCAATTTCTCCTATCTTTAAACTTACCATATTATTATATAGGCAAAGTTTTAAAAAGTCAATGTTTAAGCCGTAAGGCGTAATATAAATTTAATGTTTAAAAGTGCAAAAAGAAAAGTCCGGCCAAACCGGACTTTTCAAATGTTTGTTATCTAAAGATAATGATTGCTTTTGCAGGACCGTTATTTGTATATACCATAACCCTGCTCGCAAGTTCGCTGGATTGCTGATAACCAACAATCTCGCTGAATTCGCATTCCGAAACCGGAACTTGTGTGTTTGAGGTGTCTACTAAGAACACTTTTACGTCATCTTTATATGTAAAGTTTTCTGTCGTTTTGCTTGTCGGATAATCAAACGACGGAGCCATTACAAAGCTTGTTGAGGTTATCGAATGAACAAGACCTGTAATGGTACGAAGCGGTGCTCTGACATCATCCTTATTGTCCGACGTCCCGTCAAATGTGATTTTATCTTCATCTTTAAGTGTTCCCGCTAAAATGTCAGCAACTTTTGCTACTACTTTAATGGAATCAACCAAATTATTATCATCTGTTGCGACACGGATAACATCACCGACTACAACTGTATCAAGTACTTCTGTACCGGCGCGTCCGTCATCGTAAACCGTGAGTTCTTCGCCTGTTACACTTACGAGTTTCAATGCTTTTCTGGTATCATTTAAATAGGATGCGTTTGAAACACCTTTTACAATCATAGGAATGTTGGTTTCAGAAATGATTGTTGTTGTTACATCTGCACCGGAAGTTTTGGTGCCATATACATAAACGGCCTGAATCACGTTTTGCGTTGTTTTTGCAAAAGACACGTAATAACTTTCCCCCTTTTTAAAGTAGGAAGATGCAGTTTTTGATGTATATGTTCCTCCGGTACGGTCCTGGGGAACCAAAATAATTTTTGTACTACTATTAATCGTATAGTTTCCAAGTTTTGTTCCGTTGGACAAACATTCAATCGGGGTTGTTGTGTAATGTTTCAGCCACAGTGCTTTATTATTGTCTTCGTTCTCGCTGGTTGAAGTAGCATTGAGCAAAATTTTGTCAATAACATTTGAACCACTTGTGGTGAAACGAATCGGTTGCGAAAATTCTGAATTTAATGGTGCAGTTCCGTCAATCGTCGCATTGATGTCCGAATGCGCAGCTGCACTTTTAAGTTTCATCTTGATTTCTTCCATATCATTTGCAACAGAATAGTTTTTGCCGTTTATCTGTACATTTTCTTTTAAATCATAGATGGTTCCAGTAAGCGTAGAATTGTTTGAACCCAGTTTATATACTCTTACCTGAACACTGGGGTCAAATCTTGTACCGAATTCTGCCGCATCTAAATATCCGTGTGAGTATGGTGTTTCAGCAGTAATTTCATAACGCGCAATATTATCAAATGCATCCAGGTGGAGTTTTACATATTCACCTGCATTAAGTTGCTGTGTTCTGTTACACTCGGGCGTAAATGTGTAATACTTCGCAGCATTGGTTGCAAGTTTTACTTTTCCGTCACTTGTAACTTCGGATACGTTACCGGCAGGTTTACTATTAGAAATCTGTACATCAATCAATTTACCATTTGCACTTTCTGACACTGATACAACATCATTTACAGAAATTTTCGAAAATTCAGATGCCTTTCCGTTCTTGATAAACGTAATAGTTTTGCTTGCATCTTTTTCATTCAACACGAATGTTTTTGCAGAACCTGATGCATCTTCATAACCAATGATAGTATAGTTAGAAGCCGTTTTTGATTTCACTGCAACTGTTTCATATGTTCTGATAAACACAACATCTGCTACGTCACGATTCTCTGCGCAAACAAGTGTTACATAGCCAACGTTTGCAATACTGGATGTTAAAAGTTCAGCAAAAGCTGTGTTTACCGCCTGCCCGTTATAAATGATATCTACACCGGAACCAACAGAAACGGTTACGGATTTTCCAGTTTTACTGTTAATATATTTCAGTTGTGTATTACTAAACGATTCAATCTCGCGCATATTAACGGTAATTTCTGCGTTTTTATTTGCCTTGAATACAATGTTATTTGCATTCGGAGAATCCGTTCCGCTTTCATTGTCGTAATATACACTTACGGTTCTTCCGAGATAGTCATACGGGTCTTCAATACCGAGTGTATCTACCCAGAAAAATCTTCTTGTGCCGTCAGAAAGTTCAAGTTCAATCTGACCTTTTCTGCAAGAAGTGCTGTTAAGTTCTGTGTGATAAAGCGCGATGGTATCAATCGCTACAATCTGGCCTTCCGCAAAAGATTTAACGGTAGTCTCTTCTCTTAACGAAGCACCTTCCTTTCCTGTTTCGGGGTCATAAATGCCGGCATCAAGTGTGCTGTCGATAAGCTGCGCCACACGCCCACGTGTTAAGGGCTCGCCTTCTTTGGCACCCTCAATTTTTTCTAAAATACCTACTCTGTTTGCTAAACTCATATAACCGAACGGGTACGCGCCTGCGGGGCCGCCTGCACGTTCTGCCTGTTTTTCTGTATAACCGAGCGCACATACTGCCATTTTAACTGCCTGTTCGTAAAGTACGTGATTTTCAGGTTTAAATGTGCCGTCATCATAACCGTTTATGATGCCTGATTTTTGTGCGGTTGTGATATTATCAATTGCCCAGTGATTCGGGTCAACATCAGGAAAACTTACACGTGCACCTTCAGGATAGGTGATGTTGCCTACATTAAGTGCATAACACAAAATTTTTGTATACTGTGCTCTTGTAACCGGCTCTTCGGGCTTAAATGTGCCGTCTTCAAAGCCGTTTATGATACCCTCCGCTGTAAGTCTTGAAATTGCTTCATTATAAGTGTAATCGCTTGACACGTCACTAAAACTGATTGTCGCAGCAGACGCAACCACGGGAACAAACAAAGTTCCCAACATCGCAAGCGCCAGAACAAGCGACAAAAACTTATGTATCTTTCGCATACTAAAATACCTCCATTAAATTATATTAGGTGTATTTTACATTATAACATAACGGAGGTATCTAGTCAATCGCCATAATTTTACTTTTTCATTACAGTTACTTTGCGTTTTGCTTATCTTTTGAGCGAATTTTAAGCCGTAAAAACTTATATTTAAAATCGTGTGCATTAAACGGAATCACAGGATATAAATATCCTTTTCCCATTACCGTTTTATTTCTTCCAATTAAGAAAAGTGATACAAAAAGTCCAATAATAAATCCTGTTAGATTAAAGAAATAGCTCAAAAGTAAAATAACAACTCGCATAAATTTAAACGCATAGTTAAGTTCTACGCTGGGCTGAACAAAACTACAAATTGCTACAATCGACATATACAAAATCGTGTCGGGCACAAACCAGCCTGACTGAATGGCAAAATCGCCCAGAATGAGCGCACCGATGATACTGAGCGATGTTCCCATCATATTTGGTGTGTTAACGGATGCAAGTTTTAAAACGTCGATGGCAAATTCCAAAAGTAAAAGTTGTATAACAGGCGGCACCTGATTCGGGTTTGCAATTTTCAAAAATTGTAGTCCCTCGGGGAGTTTGTCCATATTCTGAATCGCAAGAAGCCAAAGCGGTGTTAAAACAAGCGTCGAAAAGAAAATAAGATTCCGGACCACACGCATATAACCGCCAATTAGAGGTGGATAATAAAAATCATCAGCCTCCTGAATAAAGTCAAAAATGGAACTTGGCAGAATCATACAAGACGGGTCGTTATCCACAAAAATAACAATGTTACCCTCCAAGACGTTTGCCGCTGCGATATCAGGTCGTTCTGTGTAGCGGATTTTTGGAAACGGGTTATACCATTTTTTCTTAATAAGGCATTCCGCCAGACTCTCCTGATTCATGGTAAGCGAGCGCACGTCGATTTTTTCGATACGCTCCTTTATTTTCTTTAATATCTTTTGGTCTACAATATCGTCAATATACGCAACAACAACATCTGTTCGCGAGCGGTTCCCCACATTTATGACCTCGGCAACAAACTTGGGGTCCCTAATTCTTCTTCGCAAAAGTGCGGTGTTAAAAACAACAGTTTCCACAAACCCGTCTCTTGAACCACGAAGCACCTTTTCTTTTTCGGGTTCTTCCGTACTTCTTGCAGGATAGGTTCTCGCATCGATTAAAATTGCCTCATCGTACCCGTCAATCATCAAAACCGCTGGGCCTGAAAGATACTGTGTTGCAATTTTTTCCAAATCGCTTTCCGTAGAGACTTCAACGTACGTTACAAAGCGGGATGAAAATTCCTTTGCGGTCTTTACATCCTTTAACTGTTCCGGTGTGATACTGAAAAAAAACTGCATCATTTTTCCGATGACAGCATCTTTTACAAAACCGTCTATAAAATACATTACCGCATTTTTTTCGCCGATTACGATTTCGCGTTCTATGAGGTCAAAACTTTTTGAAAACAAAAACAGTTCAGACATCATCTTGCGGTTTTCTTCTAAATTGCGTGAAAGTTTCATAAAAAATCCTTTCCGCCGATGCATTCGGCCTTTTAAAGTTAATACCATTAGTATGGACAGCCAAAATGCAATATATTCCAAAATCAATGCTCCTGCATAACGCGTGCGATGGATTCACCCACATAAACCGCTGCTCGTTCACATTCTTTGAGCGAGTTCCCTGCGGTACCTACCTCTAAAATCAAAGAACCTTCCGTCATGTGTTGGTTAAACCGCTCTCGTCTTATGTTAATAGGTCGCGAAAGATTTGGAGAAATTTGATTTAATTCTTTCTGTATCTGAACGGCAAACGCCAGATTTTTCTTCCAGTTTTTATGTTCAAGCCCCAGACCGTCCGTTCCTACCACGAACATAATCTGCGCGACCTTTTCCCCATTGACTTCCGCCACCGGTTTTAACTGAACAGATGTTCCGTCCTTTTTTTGTTCCGCATAGTCTCTGTGTACATCCAAAACCACCTTGATTGACGGTGTTTTCTCTATGTGTGCTGTAATGTTAGCAAGCGCTTTTGTATAAGAACCGTTATACGCCGGATAATCGTTTCTTGTAGTATCATGAATAACACCTATGCCCTCTTTTTCAAGTGTTTCTTTTAAAACCTCTCCTACGCGCACCACGTTTTTTGAATTATCTGTCGAACGCGCACCGGGGCTTTCGCTATACGCCTCGGATGTGTGTGTATGTAAAACCAAAACAGAGGGTGCATTGTTAGCAACGCGAATGTTTAGTTCATCTTCTATAAGCGACTGTACATTCGGCGTATAGGCAGTTTCATTTCGAAACGTGATGCCCTTTTCTGACATATCCATTTCTTTGATATTCAGATTATCAATCGGAGACATCTCTTCCTCCTTTTCTGTCTGTTTTTTAACGCCGCTATATTTCGCGGCATATTTTTTCATCATGTTCTCACTCGAACGAATGGCGGGAATCATTCTTAAAATGTGGTCATATGGTGTGGGCATGAAAAACCGTTCTTCTTTTTTGGTCAGAAAAACACGGTCAAATTGCGACATAACGTATGCACGTCCGAATTTTATCTGAAACCGTCCAAAAAAAGAAATCATCAAACTGACAGTAAAGACAGAAGCAAACACTAAAAAAAGTGTTTTCGAAAACAAATCCTTTACAACTATGGTCTTATGATAATATCTTTTTCTTTTGCTTTTCATTTTCTCTCTCCTTTCGTACCGTAAAAACGTACTTTAAAACGTATTCTTTAAAAACTTTTAATATGTGTTATTTATGTAAAAACCATAGACAAACGCAAGTTTTTTTTATATAATAAAAGGCATAAAAAATCAAAAAGTGAGGCACTTTGCTTTATGAATTATGCATTTTCTCTTTTGAAAAAGAATACAGTCTCTTCCCGTGGTATCAATACATTTCTAAACGGAAAGAATAAAGATATTACCGTTCTTAAAAAGACGGGGTCCACAAATTCCGACTTAAAAAACCTTGCGCGAAATGGCGCAAAAGAGGGCGCGATTCTTATAACCGAACACCAGACAGAAGGACGTGGCAGAAAAGGACGAACATTTTTCTCGCCGAAAGGGTGCGGACTTTATTTCAGCATGCTTTTAACGCCAAATCTTGCTCCCGAAGATGCTGTTTTGATTACTGTTTTAGCAGCACTTTCTGTAAGGCGCGCTATCTATAAAGTCTTTTCAATCGACACAAAAATCAAATGGGTAAATGACATTTATTATAACGACAAAAAACTTTGCGGCATTTTAACAGAAGCCGTAACAGAAAAAGATTCGCATAAATTAAATTACGCCATCTTGGGTATTGGTATTAACCTGAAAACACCGAAAGGCGGATATCCCGAAGAATTTGCATTTAAAACAACAAACCTTTCCGAAATGGTTTCCTCTTTCCCAACGGATTATAAAAACAGACTGATTGCCGAATTTATTTTAGAGTTCGACGCACTTTATCAAAATTTTGATAAAAAAGCATGTATTGAAGAATACAAAAACGCATCGTGTATATTGGAAAGAAAAATTGAAATATTGTCAGGTAGCAAAAAAGAATTTGCCGTCGCAACAGACATTGACGAAAACGCAAACCTCATTGTTTCGACAGAAGACGGCGAAACTCTTGTGCTAAACTCCGGTGATGTCAGCATATGTTTTTAATCGACAAAACGTCTGTCAAGCGGCAGCATAAGGCCGTCAATCGCGACTGTTAAACAGTCTCCGCCAATTAACTTTCCCTGATAGACCAATAAATTTACAAACGCTTCCGCGCCGCTTTGCCCCGGAAAATTCAGTACGCGAAATGTATATCGCGTCACAACTTTTCCGCGATAGGTTAAAAGGTTAAAACCGGAAAGTTTCTGGACGCTGTTGTAGCGTTTGTAAACATCATCAAATGTTTCGGGAATATAAACAGTTTCTTCTGTTTCGCTTGATGCGTCAACCTCCCAACCGAAGTATTCGGCGCATTGAACTCGTCTTTGGGTCGTGTTGAGATTCTGGGTTGTATTTTCTGTTGTAAACTTGTTTACAAAGACTCTTCCGAAAAAAACAAGAACAAGACCAATTAAAATCAAAAACAGAATGTGATTTATATTTTCTTTTAAAAATTGTTTCATAGCAAGCTCCGCATATTCGTTTCTACTATATATGATTGATATTGAAAATATATGTAACTTCTGCTATAATAAAATTACCTTTTAAACTGGAGGAATTTAAGTGTATCAAAAGCGTATAGAGGCTTTAATCAAAAGCGTCCCAACCGATGTGGTTTTTATTACGTCACCTGAAAATTTATACTATTTTTCCGGCTTTACCGGTGGCGAAGGCGCTTTGTTTTTCGATAAAGACCGTCGATTTTTGTTGACCGATTCGAGATACACGGTGCAGGCAAAAAACGAAACACATGATTTTGAAATTATCGACATAGCAGAAAAACCACTTGCCGCACTTTTAAAAGAGGAAGGCAAAAAACTCATTGGCTTTGAAGATGATTTTGTTACGTTTCAGCGCTTTTTAAGTCTGAAAAAATTTTCGGAAGAATTAACCTGGTTTCCTGTTTCAAACCACATCTTAAACGTCAGAATGATAAAAGATGAAACAGAAATTTCGTATATTAAAGAGGCTGCAAAAATCGCAGACGATGCGTTTTCTCATATCATAACAGAAATTAACCCCGGTAAAACCGAATGGGAAATTGCGCTTTCATTAGAATTTTTTATGAAAAAGCACGGTGCAGAAGGGCTTTCGTTTGATACCATTGTCGCATCCGGTATCCGCAGTGCTCTGCCGCACGGCACGGCAACTTACAAAAAAATTGAAACAGGCGATTTTGTAACGCTTGATTTCGGCTGCAAATACAAAGGATATTCAAGTGATATGACAAGAACTGTTGTCATAGGACGTGCAAACGAAAAACAGAAGGAAATCTACCAAACCGTGCTTTCGGCACAGCTTGCTGCGCTCCACGAGCTTACCGCGGGCGTACCTGCAAACACGGTTGATTTGGTAGCACGGAACATAATTAAAGACGCAGGGTACGGAAAATATTTTGGTCATGGTCTGGGACACAGTCTGGGGCTAAACGTGCACGAAAAACCGTCTTTAGCACCAAAATCTGAAGACATTTTAATGCCCGGTATGTTAATGACGGTTGAGCCGGGTATCTATATTGAGCAGTTTGGCGGCGTCAGAATTGAAGATCTCGTTTTAATTACAGAAAACGGATGTGAAAATCTTACATCATCGGAAAAAGAACTGCTTGTGCTTTAAGGAGGAAAAAGCATGCTCTCAAAAATCAACAGCATGGGTTTAAACGGAATCGACGGATATTTGGTAAGTGTAGAGGCAGATATCGGAAACGGTATGCCCGCATTTGACGTTGTAGGGCTTCCCGATGCCGCCGTAAAAGAATCCAGAGAACGTGTGCGCGCCGCTATGAAAAACTGCGGTCTTAAATTCCCCACGCAACGAATCACCGTAAACCTTGCGCCCGCGAACATTAAAAAAGCAGGCCCGATTTACGATTTGCCGATTCTGCTTGGACTTCTCTTAAGTTCCGGTCAGTTAAAAAGTGATTTATCCGACTACGCTTTTATCGGAGAAATTGCACTTTCCGGCGAACTGCGCCCCGTAAACGGCGCACTTCCTATGGCATTGAGCGCCGCAGAATGTGGCATTAAAAACCTTATTTTACCCACGCAAAACGCCCAAGAGGCAGCCGTTGTAAAAGATATTAACGTCTTCGGCGCATCCTCTCTTTATGATATTATCAAACATTTTACAACAGACGAAAAACTTTCAAAAACCGAAATTGATATAGAAAAAATCTTTTCTGTGCAGGCAGAGTCTGCATTGGATTTTTCTGACGTCAAGGGACAGGAAAATGTAAAATTTGCACTTGAAATTGCAGCAGCAGGTGGTCATAACTGTCTGTTAATCGGTTCGCCCGGTTCCGGTAAAACCATGCTTACAAAACGGCTTCCGTCTATTTTGCCGCCGCTTACGTTTGAAGAATCACTTGAAGTTACAAAAATCCATTCTATTGCAGGTCTTTTGCCGCACGATACACCGCTTTTGACAACGCGTCCGTTCCGCAGTCCGCATCACACCATTTCTCCGAACGGACTTACGGGAGGCGGTACGATGCCGCGTCCCGGCGAAATCAGTCTTTCACACAACGGTGTACTCTTTTTAGACGAACTTCCCGAATTTAAAAAAGAGGCACTGGAAGTATTGCGCCAACCGTTAGAAGACGGCATTGTAACCATTTCAAGAGTGCAGGCAACGCTTACATATCCAAGTTCTACAATGCTCATCGCCGCAATGAATCCCTGTAAGTGCGGCTACTACGGAGACCCGTCCGGAAAATGTACGTGCACGCAGAATCAGATTAAAACTTATCTGGGCAGAATCAGTGGTCCCCTGCTTGACAGAATTGACTTACACATTGAAGTGCCTTCGGTAAAATATCGAGATTTAACAGACACCACACCGGCAGAGCCGTCAAGTTCTGTAAGAAAACGTGTGGAAGCTGCAAGAAAAATTCAAGAGGCGCGTTTTTCCGGTGAAAAGCATATTTACTGCAACGCGCAGATGACGCCTAAAATGGTAGAAGAATATTGTAAACTCGGAGAAGAAGAATCAAAGCTTTTAAAAGATGCTTTCCAAAACCTTGGTCTTTCCGCCCGTGCACATAGCCGTATTCTTATGGTTTCGCGTACCATTGCGGACTTAAAGGCAAGCCCCGAAATCAAAAAAGAGCATCTGGCGCAAGCAATCTTTTTCAGAAGTTTAGACAGAAAATACTGGTAAAACCCCCGCGTAAACTTTCTTAAAATCGCTTGACTTAAAAAAACAACTGTGGTATAATGTGTTTCGTTGTAAAAACGAAACACAACATGCGGATATGGCGGAATTGGCAGACGCGTACGGTTCAGGTCCGTATGAAAGCAATTTCATGCAGGTTCAAGTCCGTGAACCCTTTTTAAGGGAGCAAACAAAACGGCTTGTGTAAATGCTAATAACTTAAAAATTTAATATTCGCACCTGTGGCGGAATTGGCAGACGCGTATGGTTCAGGTCCATATTTCTTCACGGAAGTGCAGGTTCAAGTCCTGTCAGGTGCACCACCGAAAAAAGTACAGCTCAAGTGGCTGTGCTTTTTTTACTTTGTGAATCTATTCCCATAATTTTTTGTGGTTTTCCCATGATACAAATATTGCTCTAATATCACTTCCGTAGTAAAATTAAAGTAATAACAGAAATAATTCATTTTCTTTTATTAAATTCCATGCTATGGAGGCATTTATTATGAAAAAAATCATTTCCTTATTACTGACTATTGTTTTGTTAGCAGGAACACTTCCGTTAAATGTATTTGCTGCTAACCATCAACATTATTACGAATATGAAGACAGTATTTTTTCTCAACATCCTCATGGCGGATCTCTTTACGCTTGTGAATGTGGTAAAAAAATACAAATCGATAAGGCGTTTCTATCCGGTTGTAAGGATTGTGAAGAAGAACTTTGCAACAAAGGATTCCACACGTATTGCAATGGATATAACTACGCAGATCGTGAACATTTTAATATGTATTGTGTGTGCGGAGATTTCATGACTATTCCTATTGAGCATATTATGTATATGGAACAGGATATGAGTAATATTTGTCAGGACTTCAATATAGAAATAGCAAATAACAAAGGCGACGCAAGAGAAAAACTTCATAGCGTCGTTGACAACTCACTAATTGATGAACATCCACATAGCGGATATTATCACATAAATGGACACGAAGGTGTTTATCTTGAAAGATATTATGAACCACAATGCAAATTCTGTATTGAAGAGTTGTGCGTAGATTATGATACGCATACATATTTATACGAGTATGATCAATATGATACTCATATAATTGCAACTTGTTTCTGTGGAAAGCGTATGAAAGTACAAAACGAGTACATAGATGATTTTATAGACGAACAAAGAGACTTAGTTAACAATTCTATATCAGATGAAAATTTAAAATCATTGCAATATGCAGAAGAAGAAAAACAACGCAGAGAAAACTCTTATATCTCTATGGGTTTTGATTCGTGGCCGGTTTCACTTTATGAAGACAATGTATATCATTTAGAGGGTGCCATATCTTCAGACTTTGTTATAACATCGGTGGAAGCCACTATTTTAAATGGTAATGGAGATATTGTTATCTCAACCTATGATACGCCGAACAGTTTTGAGGTGGATATAACAACTAATTCATATTGCAATCTGCCATTTGAACAACTTGCTCCGGGAACCTATCAATTAGTTGTTACTGCAAATAATGAAGCGGATAAAATAGAGACAATTTCAGATTATTTCACAATTGTTGAACTGCCTGAAGAATCCACTCTTGATATTAATTTTACTGAATATCCTGATACAATCACTCAAGGCAATAGTTCTGGTCTCAGGGGCTCAATAACATCAAATTATAATATAGAAAACGTATATGGATATGTATTGGACTCAAATGGAGATGTTGTTTTATCCTCTCACGATACACCAAACACAAAGTCTGTAGATATTCGTTCAATAAACTTGAATAATTCATTGAAATTTGGTAAACTATCTGTAGGATCTTATGTTTTGAGAACAGTTGCAGAAGATGCAATGATGCAGATGACATTAGACATAGACTTTGAGGTTGTTAAGAAACCTTCAAGTGCAAAAAAGCAAAGCAGTGTCGTTAGTGAAAATTTACAATGCACAGAAACCAGAGATGGTATGTCAATTGAAGATTGGGAAAGGTTGTATGGTCCGGCAACATTTGATTCGGAATTTCCGTATACAGTCTTAGAGGTAAAAACAACTGATGCCACTGTGCATATGGGACCTTTAGAAGCATCAAATGTTATCGCTAATGTTCCAAGAGGAACATATATCCCTGTAATAGGACGGTGTGTAAATCAATATAATCATATTTGGTATCGCGTTAGTTATGCAGGTCAGAAACTTTATATGTATTCTGGAGAACTTGGTGAGGTTTCGGTAGCAAACTCAAGCAAAACAGATCGTTTCCTATCTTCTGCGAGTAATACTCTAACAGCACTTTCGCTTGTTCCTGGTGTTGATTCTGTAGCAGATGCTCTTGCAGTTCCCGTTGATTTAGCAAGAGGAGATATTATTTCGGCTGGACTTTCGCTTGCTGGGGTGATTCCTTTTGTTGGTGAGGCTGCAGATGCTACTAAAACAGCTCGGCTTATTGACAAAAGTGCTGATTCAATAAAAGCTGTTCAAAAAATTGATGATATAGGTGATGCTGCGAAAATCGCAAATAAATTAGATGCAATAACAGATATCAAAAAACTTCCCGCCAATGTGCAAGAAGCATATTCAAAATATAGTAAACAAGGCTGGAAAGGCGTACTTCCTGGAGCAACGAAAGGAACCAAAGCGGGAGGAGCATATGAAAATGTTAATAAAATGCTCCCCATATACGATCAAAGCGGAAGGGCAATTTCATATAGGGAATTTGATGTCAATAATAAAATAGGTGTCGAACGTGACGCCGAACGATTTGTTGTAGGCTCAAATAATAGCGTGTACTACACTATGGATCACTACAAAACTTTTGTAAAAATCAAATAAATTCGGAGGTAAAGCATGAATAAGATTATATATATATCTAACCCAAAAATGGTGACTATTCGCGAGGAAATTGCAAAAAACCATAAGCACTATGTGGTCGAAATAGACGGAGCTTCAGTAAAGGATACTTCTACCTTTTTCAACATCATTGAGCAAAAACTTAAGTTTCCTCGTTCTTGCGAAATGGTGATTGATAGATTCCTTGATTGGATGCGTGACTTGTCTTGGCTTGAAGACTACAATGCATTACACATTATAATTCACAACAGCATACAATTTTTATCAAATGATGTTTCAACTAAAGAAACAATTCTGCATCATTTTGAAAATACAATTTTCCCATGGTGGGAAAAAGATGTTGAAACATTTTGCGCTGGCGGAAAAAGAAAAGAATTCAAGTTGTATATGGTTGAATAATCGCTATATTGCAGGGAGTAAAACTAATAGAAATAGAGCCAACCTTTTAAAGGTTGGCTCTATTTCTTGTAACAAGATGAAAACTTTTTCAAAATATCAAAGTATCATTTTTTGCAGGTTACTTGGTCAAGCCATCAAATTATAAGTAAGACTATTTAATTACAAGCACATCTTCATTTTTAACCATAATTACATTTTTATCGGGGTTGTAGTTCGCGATGCTATAAACAATTTCTTCATCAAAATAATCAGCATGACACAGGATGTTTTCTTTAATAACGCCCATTCCTCTATAATCAGTTAAATTATAATTTTCTTCGTCATTTCCGCCTATTTGTTTTAGATAGTACAAATCCTCGCACAATAGATATGCACCGCTAGACACTCCAAAATAATCCACACCGTCTCCTATTAGCTTTTTTAACCATGGCATAAGATTTCCTTCCTGCACTTCTTTTAAAAGCTTGAACGGATAACCTCCTGAAGTATAGATTAAATCAAATTTTACGTCGAAATATTTTTGTGGTTCATCTTTTTTTAAAACATGGATCTTTTCTTTATGGAATCCAAATAACTCTAATCCTCTTGATTCTGATAATGCTGCACATGATAACTCATACCCCGCAAAAGGTATTAGTAAGACCTTCTTTTTTTCAGGTTCATTAATAATCTTACGAAGTTTTTCTGAAATAAATGGTTTTCTGAAACCATAAGAAGATATTATAATCATTTTCGGCACTCCTTTTGATTTTTAAATTCCTCACAAGTCAAAACATTATCAAAGAAAATCTTTTTTTCTTCTTCAGTAAGCAATGGTCGAATATTTTTATGAATACCGATACTTATGGACATTGCTTTAATAACACCTTTAATGGTAAAAGGCCCATTGAAAACATAGCCGTTATGCTTGAAAATATCGTAGAAACATCGGTACCACCCATCATTACCTTCTACACAACTAACTTCGAATTTTCCTTTAGGTATCTCCACAAAATAAAGTCCATCAAATACATACCCATAATTGTGTGTGTTTTCATCAAGAGTTTTTAAATATCTGTGATGAACTGACATTAGATGTTCTATATATTTTTTTATTTTCTCAAGTCCCGTTAAACTTTCGTCTAAAAATATTTCATCAAATGCTTTATCTTTATCTAAATCTATGTTCATTTAAAATTACCTCTTTCATTTATGTTTTTCCGTTCTATAATGGTTTTACTTCATAAAATCCTATCTAGCAGTTCCTTGTCAAATACATCGTACAGTTTGTTGTATAAATCCCTGTCATTTTTGATTTTCTCTGTTCCGTATTTATCAACAAGCAAATACACGTATTCAATTACATCTCCGGTTGTAAGCAATACATCTCTTATAGAATGATAATTCTTTTGTGTAGGATGAACATTGTCTAGCAATTGACCAACATTATCGCAATTACCATTAATAATTACGTCAAAGAAAAAACCATCTGCATCAAAATCTTCCCAATCGTACATATGTATCGGCACCTTCTTACTCATCAATTTTTTCCAATGTCACATTTTTATACTCTATTACATCTTCTACATCTTCTGCAAAAGCTTTCTCGCCTTTTTTTATTTCTGATTTAATTATTTTGATTAGCATACGAACTATTTTCCAATCTTTCGGTTTCCATATAGGAATCAATCTGCTGTCTTCGCTATTAGGCATATAAATATTTGCAAAAATTTTTATCCCACCAGTAAGCGGATTAATTTTATTGTTGGTAAAAAGAATATAGCTTTTCTTTGTTTCTTCGCTATCAAAAGTCATTAATACCTCGCATTCAATTTCTTCTCCCTTTTTGTTAATTATAGTGAATTTACCATTTTTATCAAACATTTTCATTTCTCCTTTTCTCTATTTTGCTAAATATTATCAACGTATTTCTGTACAAAAATTGTATTTTTTTACTCACCTATGAATTTAATCTTTTCCATTCTATAATGGTTTTCCTCATCGAGTTTTTTGATACCGTTTTTATATTTATATCCGCATTTTTCATAAAATCCACAAGCAGTTATTGAAGCACAAACCTCAACTCGTTTAGCTCTTAAGCATAATTCATCTTTTTCAAGAGTTTCTATGATCTTTCTTCCAATCCCCACACCATGATATTCCGGAAGTACAAAAATTGTAAGCAAAATACTTTCATCTATACATCCCCAATAATCACTTATTGTCCCTGTCCCTATGATTTTATTATCGTCTAAAACGACATACATGTGACCATTATTTGCACGTTCCATAACTTTTTGAGCAGAAAATTCTTTTGCTTTTTCAATCATTTCTTCCAAGGGATAGTCTCTACTATTTATCTCAATGAAGTTTCGTCCTATTAAATTGGATATCTCTTGAGCATCATTTGGTTTAAACCGGCGTATTATTGTTTTCACTTGACATTCCCCTTTTTAACAATAAATTCTTTTTTTCTCTTTAACGGAGTAACATTATGCCGTTTAAATGCCTCAAACATTTTTTCGTATTCAAGGTGGTTTTCTTCACAGTACTCTGCTATATCTTTACTCATAATTATCTTTTTTCTAATAAGTTTTTTAGAAAGCCTCGAGTACAAGTGTTTCTCCTTCTTTTCAAAATCACTAATAATTTTAGCACATGCATCCGATATAAAAGAAATCTCCGTTTGGCTATAAACATCTTTATTATTTAAAAGAAATATTAACTTTTCTTTTTTTGACTTGCTCAACCATTTATAGGTGTTAACCATAATGCAAACTGCTTTTTTGATATCTTCAACAGCTATACCTTTTTTGGTAGCAAGTGTAAAATTTGTGTATGAAAGATTAATAACATCTTCGGAAAAACAACGAACAAGATCAAGCAAAACCCATTTTTCAGCTTCAGAATAACAATAGTATGATATCTGGGATGCTACATTGTTTTGAATTTCAAATATTCTATCAATATCAAGACTTTTAGAAACAATTAAATCTCTTATCGTATTTTCTCTGCTGAAAATTAAATATGAAATCTCTTTTTCTTTCTCCGATAGATTCATTCTACAAATCGCACGCTTAAGTGCGATTTTAGTATTTTTTTCTGTGAAAATAGTGTGATTTTTGAGGACTTCTTTTAATGGAATCATCTCTTCAAAAGTTTCAGTTCTCTCCTGGAACAGTTCTGCCCTTATTGATGCAACATTCTGATTTTCTATATTTATATATTTTGAGAACATATTATCATCCACACCTTCTGCAATTTCTATAAAACTTTTGTTTAATTCTTCCATCTTAGGTATAGCGGATGCTAAATTCTATCCTTTTAAAATAACTATTTTTTCAATTAACATCACGCTCAATAATATATAACATATTTTTATTTTGTTCTTCTTTGCCGCACTTTGAGTATGCTTTCCAATAGAAAAGCCATCTATAGTATTGATGTGGATTGTTTTTAATCAAATCCGATATTCCGCAAATTAATTCAGGAATATCTCGAACATGTAATAATGCCCTAGAAACAGAAAGGTATTCCATATCTACTTTTATATTATCGTTAGTATACTCCACTCTTATAAAATGCATATTTTCATAACATTTCCCCAGATAAATAAGGAAAACATTATTCTCGTGAGTAGTTAAAACATCGCCGATATCATAGTTTGAGAAGAACGATATGCCGTTACTAACTATCCAACCTGGGATAAGATTACCTTCAATTGTTAGTTTCCAATCAGCAATTATATTATCTCCATCAAACTTACTCACACACCAGGTTGCATCTTCATATCCGTTTGGGAGCAATATGGACAATTCTTCTCTTGTCTTTGTTCTGTTAATATACTCAAATAGTTCAGAGTAGGATGCAAATTCTTTTTCAAGCAAGAACTGATCTTCGTTTCTTAATCTCAGCAAAAATTCTTCATCTCTGGTTTGAGGAAAAAGCATATAACCCGTAAAAAAAGACGATTCTTTGTCCAGTCGTTTTTGATTAAACTCTTCCACCCAACACTCTAATTCAAATACATTATAATTACCAAGTACATATTTAATGACATTGTAGTTATGTTCGTTAAATTCAATAGCCTCAGCAACATCAAACATATTCACATCTCCGTTTAAAAGAAGATGTTCAATACTGTCATTATCTATCAATGAAAAATCCATCAATATTTCTGGTGTGTAACTTAAAATTTCTTTATTAAAATTTGTGCATTCTTCTATAATCTCTATATCTTCTCCACGATAGTCCAAATCGTAATAATGAAGCATTCTCGATATTATAGATAATAGAATTGTATATATATCTTTATGAGTCAAAACAATTGACTTGTCAAAGTCCTTCAAATTATTATCGGATGCAAAGTCATAGGTAATTGTTTCTACCATTTCAAACTCCGCAGGAGGAGAATCAGGAAGATGTTTGATATGTGCAATAAAAATTCTACAAAAGGCACCCTTTGAATCTGAATTTATATCGCAAGCATGGTAATCGGCAAGCCTGTACATTTCTTGAATCTCATTTTCTGTAACGCCGGTTTCTTCATATAGCTCTCTTATCGCCGCTTCTTTTGCTGTTTCGCCTCTTTCAATATGTCCTCCAGGAATATCCCAAGACGTTCTGTCTTTGTGTCGAGATAGAATTATTTTAGTATTGTCGACAATGGCAATTATTAAAACATACTTCAACTCATATTCTTCAACAAGTGCAGGAAATAGAACTTCGGTTTTTGGATTCGAAACCTTAATATCACAAATTTCTTCTACTGGGCTATATGTAATTTCTAAGCAGTCTGCCACAAGGCGCTTATGCGTTAATTGGTTAATAAAGGATATTTTATCTCCAGCTTTAATTTGCCGTCTCTTCCCATCATAAGAAGGTATCTCTGTCAAAATATCAACTGTTCCATTTTTTATTCTTTCATACAATTCATTTTCTATAACTCGTATATGGATCATTTTTATCCCTCTTCTACAGTTTTTACAAATAGCTTTTTAGCTTCTTCTGTTCCGTTTTTCAATATCTCCTGCGACTTTTTAAGTTCAGGAACAGGACAGTCGTTAACAATTTGATAAAGCAATGGTTCAAAACCATAGGAATATCGATTAAACAACCTTTTTAACCTTAATTTGCCATTATCTAAAAACAAAACTTGATTATTTTCTTTATCTGCATATATGTAATATTCCGCGTTTTCAAATGGCAATTTATTTACTTGTATAATGTCGCCAACCTCATATGCAAACTTCAACCGTATTTTACCTTGATGATTTAACTTATACCACTTTTCAAACAATCGCTCTTCTTCTGTATTTTTCGGATTATAATATCCTCCAAACATTACATTAAATATATGTCCAAAAGTATCCGTCCAAACAGTAAAACTGTTTTGAAAATCTTTTTCCTCATCCGCATTATGAGCATCAATTTTCCAACAATAATAATCATTTAGATCGTCATTTTCATAATCGTGTTCAATCCATTCAGAAAGACAGTCTTCAATTAACATAATATAATCTCTCATTTTTGGAATGCTTTTAAAAATTCTGGAATAGTCTGGCAAGTTAGCACCGTTCTTATCTCTCAAATTGGGTTTATAAACAGTCTCAATATGAAATATTGTATCACTAATTTCATCATTTTTATAAAAATAATCATTAAGTTCATCAAAAAACATCTTGGTTTCCTGTTCGTATTTTTTTAGCGTTAATTCCTCAACATCTTTTTCAAATATAATTCTATCAAATATTTTACTCACAGTTTGACACCTCACAATACTAGTCTAACAAAACAGACACGAGCTTTTCATAATAATAATCGTTAATACACTGCATAGATTTATCTCTACATATTCTGTAAAAATCCTCTTTTTGTTCTACTTCATATTCACAAAGACTTATGTATGGTAGAATGTTCTGCGGTATACTAAAACAGTTTCTTTCAATATTTACGATTTCTGCTCCTGAATACAAATGTCTAATATATGTTTTAGCTGAATGTCCATTTTCTTTTTCAGAGGCAACATTTAGTTTCTTAATTATCGTTTCAAATTGCTCCTTCGAAAATAATGAAAAATAATCTTGGTTATTGCAACTTAAAATGTACTCTCCATTCGCCAAATCAAAATTAAAAACAAATTTATTATCAATTATCTTACAAGCAGTGTCCATTGTTATTCATCTCCTTTTGAATATCTCCGGTAACTTTTATATTTTTAAATACTGTCATTTTACTCTCCCCACAAATCTTTTTTGGATATAACAGTCTTCACGTTTTCTCCTGTCACAATCGAGCAAATATTAAAAAAAAGTCCTTCTTCGTCAACCAGGTATTCAACCGGCCCTGTGGTCAATATTGCTTCTTTTACATAATACCATTTTTTGCCGCAATTGGTACTTGCATAAATTTTCGCGGACACTTGATGCATACCTATACCATGCAGGTCCAATACCGCAACGCAGTTTGGATTGCCTATATAAAAGTAATTTATGTGTTTTTCCTCATTTTCTGTAAGTTCTTCATTTGTTGTTTTCCTTGATAATAACTCAAGTTCTTCCTCTTGTGTCAGAGGTGTAGGTTCTTCAATAATAATTTCTTCGTCATCTATTTCTTCAATGATCTCCTGTGAAGGAAAAGGTGCCTCTACTTTTTCAGTCTCGCCACACCCTGACAACAATAATATCACAAAAATAGCACAAAAAATTTTTTTCATTTTGTTTAATCCTCCCTGTAATCTGTAAAACAAGTCAATTTGCGTGCATTTTCGGGTTTGGGTATTTCTTCGCACGAAAGTACCGATAATGAAAACTCATGTGCCAATACAGTCATCCTCATATATGCACCTGCTTTGAAATTCATCTTTTTTTGCAAATTTGCATCGTATACTATAAGCCATTGATACCATAAGTTTTCATCGAACGAATATAAGCAGCATTCCGTAGCTTTTCCATCTGCATTTCTTCTCTCTAAGTTTCCTATCTGTCCCTTAATATCAAATACTATTTTAGGATTCATCTTATATTTTTCGCTTGCATCAAACAATAATGTTTGCTCTGTTGCCAAGGAATAAATTGCGGTTTCGTCAACAATTTTATAATCAAAAATAATATTTTCTCCGTTAATTTCAGCGGAAATAACACTATAAAAAGCATTATTTACAAGCACTCCAAATTCTGCACAATAATCCGGATCCAAAATAGCTTCAGTTACCTCTCCATTATCATGCAATAAGGATATGTTAAAAGGTTTTGCAGTCTTAAACTCAAGATGATTAAAAGACAACTTTACAATATGAGTATATTTCTCGGGATTTTCATACACATCTTTAAGTTTTTTCACATTTTCGTTAACTTTCTCTCTTGAACTTTCAATTGCTTTCTCCATTGGGCCATCTATATCAATTCTTCTTGCTTTTTTAGTCCTCATACATTTCCCTCCATGTCAAATAATACTTGTCGTCATTAATAGTCAATTTATACCATTCATAATCCATTATTTTGCTAACTCTTTCGTCAAGACATATTCTGCTATTTATAATCCTGATTTGCTCTTCGTGTGTTTCCTCACTTTCGACAATCGGACAAATGGTAACATTTCCTTCTTCGTCCTTTTCCATTGTAACTGGTCCGTCAGGAATAACTCCTTCGGCAAAACGCACAAATTTATTTGTAACTGTAACAACATCTTCTTCATACATTAAATTTAATTTGTCCATTATAGTATTTTCTACGACATCGCCCCATTTTTTTGTATCCCATAAGAAGTGAATAAGATAAATTGCAAGGTAATAAAGTGGACAAAAAATCGTTCGCCAAATATAAGCTCCTATAAATTTCTCCATAAATATATGATTAGCAATTGATAATCGAGCATCAAGAGGCAGGTTTATGCCAAGTGACCAAATCATTGCATCTATGTATTGTGGAATTAATGTTATGCCAACTCCTATAAATACTACAATTACGGCTCCTGTTATTGTGTTTTTGCATTTTCTTAAAAGCCAACCTGATATTAGCCACATCAAAAAGCCTTTTCCTGCTAATTCTGATATTTTCATTAGTATGTATTCAACTATATTGTCAGGCGATGATATCTTAGCCATAAATATCCATAATAGTGGTATACCAACTATCAAAATGTTGTATCCTATATCCTTTAATCTTTTCATTTTAAAGCGCTCCTTTGTAATAATCCTCAAAATTATTGCAAAAACAACAATATTATGATAAAATATGCTTGTTATTTTCTGTTAATTACATTATATATGAATTTATAAAATTAGTCTATAATGCTTTTATGGGAAAAGATAGTATTTTTGTGGGAAAGAGAGTGGAACTATGATTTTTTCTGTTTTGGATTTATTAAATAACGTGCTGAAATCTGATAATAATCTGTACTTTTATATTAATGAAGAAAAAGATGTAGAAGTAACAAAGCTTAACCTAACGAAAGATTACGAAAACAAGGTTAAATTAACTCTTCCAAAAGATATATATAAATATATACTTTATCGTTCCCAATCTCTAGCGCACAACAAGTGGATGGAAAAGGAAACTCAACAAAAAACCCAAGCATCCAAACAATTTGTTAACGGAACAGATATATCCGAAAGCGGTTCTAAAAGCAAAAATTCATATATGAAAAAAGAACTTTTAGAAGCTATTGGAAGTTCAATAGCATTTTTAGAAAAAGAATATGAACATATTAAAAGAGTGTTTGATTGGACCATTAAAACACGTACATATATCAAGTTGCATCCAGATGAAAGAAGTTTAGGGTACTACAATTCGGAAGATATAGACAATTCATTAAATAACATTAATATCGATATTGAACGTAATAGATTTTTAGAATCAATTGCAGATTCTTTAAACAACTATAAAATAAATGAAAAATATTGTATAGACAATATTCAAAAAGAGCTCGGCATTTCATGTAAAGCTAATTCAAAAAATATTGCCCTTTTGTTTACAAGCGCCATTATTATTGCAATTTATAGCAGCAAATTTTATGAAAATGAAAAATATTTATCTTTAAAAGAAACAATAAAAAAGAATTTAATTACTTATGTGGAAAGTGAATTATCAAACTTGAGCCCTAAAGAAACCATAATAAAAAACGATTTTTTACCATTTGAAAACTATATCCCTCGCCAAAAGGAAGCCGAACTTCTTTTAAACTATCTTAGCAATGGTAAAAAACCTATAAGTATCACGGGACAAGGTGGATTAGGTAAAAGTGAATTCATTAGGCATTTTGCATACGAAAACAAGAAAAAATACAATTTTATTTTTCTACATTTCAATACGAATATAAAAAATACAGTCGCTGATATTTGTTTGTCAAATGAAAACGATATCAAATTTGAATATATCAACGAAGAAAGAATCGCACGTACTATTGACGAAATATATGAATTCAAGATGAATGTACTTCGTCGGCAAGATGAAAACACCGTACTGATTATAGACAACTTCGATGCTGGTGACGATACCAAAAATATATGCAAAGATAAGTGCTATAAGGAGCTCCTAGAGTTGCCTGTAGGTGTAATTTTTACAACACGTGCAAAATTAGACGGAATAGACATTTATCCAGTATATATGGAAGAGATGTCTACAGAACAGCTTTTAGACTTAATGAATAGTTATGATTATGTAAATAACAATATCAGTAATGAGACGCTCAAAGAAATTATTGCCTTAGCCTCTTCACATACATTGACAGTAGATTTAATCGCTCGCCTTTTAAATGGTAATGGACTCACAAGAATCTCTGCAAGTGAAATGATTGAAAAATTAAAAATTCAGGATTATGACACAAAAGAAGTGATTTCAAACTATAACAGAGATAATTATGAAGGGAAAATAATAGAACATCTTAACAAACTCTTTAATCTTTCTTCGCTTAGTGAAGAAGCAAAATATGTAATGTCTTGTGTTGCCCTATTATCAAACCTGGGACTTAATTCTGAACTGTTTTTGAATGCAATCGGCGAAGAACACGAAAGAACTATTGTACAATTGTCAGATAGCGGTTGGATAAAAATAATACATAATGATATTTTTGTACATTCACTGATAAAAGCAGTATGCTCTAACATTAACGATACGGCTCCATCCTATAAAAATTGTCATGGATTCATTTATAAATTAATGCACATTCGTTCTGTCGAAAACGACATTGAAAAGCTCTTTTCAGAAAAAATCGCTAATCAAGTTATAGACATATTGAAATGTGCTGTGCCCCCAAAAACTAAATTAAGCAATTTAAAGAGATCAAGGATGTTCTATGCTATTCACAGAGAATATAATATGGTTATGGGAAATCTGGAGAAAGCATATAAATACATTGAAAAAGCTCGCAGCGAACTTTTATATATAATGCCAACAGGGGCTATTAATATAATAAAACTAGATAAAGAACGAGGCTTAATCGCGTCCAAAAGAAATCGACATGACTTGGCAATAAACATTCTTTCGCGTGCTTATAATTCAATCAATGAACTTATTGATAATAATATTGAACACAAAACCGAACTTATGCTTGAGAAATCTTCAATCTGCACCTATTTAGGACATACATTTATAATGATGTGTTCTGTAGAAAACACAGACTATCTTAAAACATCATTAAAATTTTACACTGAAGCATTAGACATTAATAAAGAAATATATGGTGATATTAATTACAATGTGGCCGTTTCATATATAAATGTGGGTTCTGTTTTATCACTGATTTCCGAAGATGATATGGCATCAAACTGTCTTCAAACTGCAATAGACTATATTGAGAACCAGCCTGGAAGTGATTCTGATATTAATTTATCAAGGGCATATACCCATTTAGCCTTAACAAATAGTAATGCCAATGATTTTCTTAGTTCAATTAGCAACCTGGAAAAATCATATATAATTGCATTAAAAAAGTTCCCAGAAAACTCATTTCATCATATCTCTCTGTATGAAAGAATGTACCAGATGTATTTTGCTATTCAAGATTATAAAAATGCAATAAAATATATGAAATTATTAATTGATATTTTTATTATAAGAGAGGATAAAAATCTGTGGAAGATTTTTAATCTTTATGACAAAATTGCATATTCTTATTACAAAAATAGCATGTGCACGGACGCTTTAGAATATTGGAGCAAAGCAGAAAACTTATTAAATGAAATTGACCCAGATAATGGGCACAAATCATTGAGAATCGTTATGAATAAAGCATCTATGAACAGAAGATTAGGAAATATCGATGAAGCTATATCTCTTTATAACAAAGCGCTTACATTCATTGATTTTTCTAATAATAAACCTGCTGATATGTTCTTAATCTTATGTGGAAAGGGTCTTTCTTTTCATAAAATGGGAGATATTAAATTAGCAGAAGAAATGTATGATAATGCTTTTGCCTTAAATGTTGATATTGTAGACCCAGTCATGGGGGAACTATGCACAATAATAGGCAATAAATATATAAATGAAAAAAATAAAAATAAAGCCATGAGATTTTTTAAAAAGGGCCTAGATATTTATAATCAAGATCCAGGAGCTAACGAGGTTGAACTTGCCAGCCTTTCAAAGACGTATATAGAATTGTCTTCTTAATTTTAAAACACGGAGTTTCAGCATTAACTCCGTGTTTTAGTTTTTATAGGGAATATTCCCACAATTAATATGCGTTTTCCCATAACTATGCTGTTGTCTTTCACTAATTGTTGCAGTATAATTAACTTACAACGAAAGGAGATTTTTAAAATGACTGAATTATATATGGGCTATGGATTAAATAAAACTTATTTGGGTTACTGTGAAAATGGAGATATATACAAAGGACAGGGTCTAAACAAAACTTTCATTGGCACCTACGAAAACGGAGAAATATATAAAGGTTGTGGATTGAATAAAACTTATATTGGATATTATTCAAATGGCGAAGTTTATAAAGGATATGGCATTAACAAAGATTTTATAGGTTCTTATAAAAGCGGCGATATCATTAAAGGATATGGACTAAATAAAACTTATATCGGTTCCTATAAAGGTATTGAAGGTGGTGCCGCTGCTGCCACTTTGTTACTGTTGTTAGAACTGACTGTTGAAGATGAAAAATCAAAATCAGAAAGTATTAATTACACCCATAAAATTGATAATCCTAATAATACATCTCCTAGCAATCCAAAAGGAAATATACCATCGGGTTCTCTATTGACTTTTTGTATTTTATTTTTTATTGGTGCAATACCGCCATTTTGTGAGAGATTCGCCGAATATTTATACCTGCTTTTTTATATGATTATTCCTGGGTTAGTATTAATTATATCAACATTCATTAAATATTTTTCCAAACGGAAGAAGAGTTTTTCAAGATTTATTATCGGATGCTTAAAAGGTTTTGTATCAATGATTATTATAATACCTATTATACACACTATCATTCATACTTACAATGATGTACAGATAGTAAATAGTGACTTTGCTATTAATACATGCGCTATCCTTATAACTTTGATAGGTGGGGTATTAAACTCAAGTTGTAAGGTAAATTAGATACAAACAAATATCAAATAATAGACCTTAACTTCGCATAAAAAATAGCATCTACTTATTTAGAAAAAGTTTAACAAAACAAATTCCTCGTATAATAAAAGTAATAGTTTTTAGGGTTCTTCTCTAAAAATTATGATATACTTGTTTAGATGCTGTGGATTGGTCAAAATTCCTACCACACGATGGTTGTACGAAGGCTCCAACCACAGCCTCTTTGCAGTTT
>JAZNGT010000033.1:0-52421 GCA_045576635.1 Congzhengia sp.
TATTACAATATAGTTACAAGAACAAAAATACTTGACAAAACATTTTGGATATGTTAGAATGTTTTTACAAGATAATTGATGCTCTATCAATCCTGTAATTAGTATAACACAGAAAAGGATTGTTCGTCAAGAGTTTTGTGTATTTCTTTTGGAAGGAGAGGTCGAAATGTGGAATCAAAAATAAACAGTATTCAATTTTGCATTTACTTATTATCTTAAATTTAAATAGTTAACTTTCGAACCATCATATAGAAATCATCAGTAGGAGTATTTACAGAATTGATATATCAAAAGCCAAATATTAGAGAAAGGAGCAGCAAGATGGCAAGAACAGAAAGGGAGTTGCCCATAAACAATATATCTTATCAATTTGTGGGAACTGAAGAAGATTTGATTAAATTTTTGAAGGCAATTACCTTTGAGTATTTAATAGCAAACTATCCTGACACAGAGGATGAAATGCACAAAGCAAGTGCATAACTTTGGTTGGGTATTGCGGCTGGATATATCAAAACATTTGTGGTAATGTTGTCTTCAGAAAAAATCTGGAGGTGATATTAAGTGAGAGGATTTGCATACGGTCGTCTATCAAGAGACGAGGACAGTGAACAAGAATCCCTAAAGAATCAGGAAGATATGGTTGTCGGGTTTATGAAGAAATACAATCATATAGTTGTCGAAATAGAAATGGATGATAACTATACCGGAATGAATTTTGACAGACCGGGAATCAAGCGAATGTTTGAGCTTGCAAGAAATGGTGAGATTGATGCAGTATTCGTAAAAGACCTGTCAAGACTCGGCAGACACCGAACTTTAACTTTGGAATGTATCGATAAACTCAGGCTTCTCGGAGTCAGGGTTATATCTATAACAGAAAATATTGATAGCTTCAACGAAGCAGATGACTTAATCATAGGCTTCAAAGGACTTATCAATGATAGCTATTCTAAGGATATACAGAGAAAGGTTATATACGGATTCAGACAAAAACAACAAAAAGGTCTTGTGATGATTCCGCCAATGGGATATTTCAAGGATAAGAATACCAACGAGGTTGTAATTGTCGAAGAGCCTGCCGAAATTGTTCGGACGATATTCAAGCTCTACCTTGAGGGCTATGGCTTAAAGGCAATAGCAAGAATACTGAACGAGAAAGGCATGAAATCCCCTGCATACTACCAGTTAAAGCTGATAGGCAAAAAGCAAGGACATAACAAACCTAAAATCACAAGTAGATTCTTATGGGATTATTCATCAGTTAAGCGGACTTTAAAGAACGAATTCTACTGCGGAACCGTCGTGAATCATCAAAATGAGCGTAGCAGAATTACAAAGCGACAGGTTGCAGTTCCGATAGAAGAACAGTTCAGGCACGAGGATATGGTTCCGGCAATCATTCCCCGTGAAATGTGGGAACGGGTTCAGGAATTCCTAAATGCCAAAGTAAATAAGAATGTTCGTGCAAGCGAGAACAAACCTTGCCATAAGTATTCAGGGTTGCTACAATGCTCCGACTGCGGATGCTCATTCGTGGCAAAGGTCAGGAAAACAAAAGGCAATCCTGACAGAGTTGAGTATGTGTGCAACGGTTACCATCGATATAGTGAAGTCAACTGTACATCACATAGAATTCGAGAGGAAATGCTTGACCAGATAGTACAAGCCGAGCTTGCAGGAATACGATTGGTATTCGATGACCTATGGGAGAATGTAGAAGCTGATGTTAAAAAATGGGCAACAGGAAAATCTACAACAGAGAAAAGGCTCGAAAATCTGAAAGAAAGAATTTCTGAGACAGAGCTTGAGATCCAGAAAATCCTTATGGAAAGGATTGAGGATAAGCAAAATGCTGATATGTACGATAAAATGATTGAGGCAAGGCGAAATGACATTGAGAACTTCAAAAAGGAAGTTTATGAGATAGAAAACCTTGATAAAACAGTCAAGGAACGGAAATCTACTCTTAAACATTCCATAGAACTACTCGATGACATCATAGCTGAGAACAACATCAGTAATGCAAATCTGCACCTGATGTTTGACAAAATCATCATAGAAGAAACGGACGAAGGATTAAATCTTGACCTAAGATTAAAATCCCCGTTCATCAGCAAAGCAAAGGAGTCTTTACTCAAGAAATATATGATAGTAGATAACCAAGTTTTACAGGAAGGAGCGTGAGAATATGACAAGAAAAAATGATATGAAATCAATAATTATTGAGATGGCAGACAAGCTGTATCGAGAAGATATTAGCAGAAAAATCAAGCCGAGCAAAAAAGCGAACAAAAAATAATTGTTCGCATAGCGATACATAAACACCTAAAACAACAAAACACTTATAGGGAAATCCTATAAGTGTTTTGGGTGGTGCGGCTGAAGGGACTTGAACCCCCACGTCGTTGACACTAGATCCTAAGTCTAGCGCGTCTGCCAATTCCGCCACAGCCGCATATTAAGTTTTACCTCTTAATTTTTACACGGTAGAGGTTACCCGAGGAGGAGCAAAAACGCTTAATCCTCATCTATGAAAACGGAAAAACCGTAATCAACAATAAATTCACCGAGGTGGATAAAGCAAAGTCTACCGCGTCTGCCAATTCCGCCACGCCCGCATATTAAGTTTTACCTCTTGATTTTTACACGGTAGAGGTGCACCGAGGAGGAGCATATCGCTTAATCCTCATCTATGAAAACGGATAAAACCGTAATCAACAATAAAATCACACACAGGACGGAACCTAAGTCTAGCGCGTCTGCCAATTCCGCCACATCCGCAACTTACCTTGCCTATTATAGCACAGTTTTATATGCTAAGTCAAGAGGCATATTTGTTGTCTTTTGTGCATTTTATGCTAAAACGAAAAGGGCTGTGACTTTTGCCACAGCCCTTTTATTTTATTTACGCAGTTCGTGTAACAAATATTCGCAGTTTACAATTTTTTCTTTTATAATATTCTGCGTGTAGTAGTAGTGGTTTGACGCTTCAAATCCGATGGACGGATAAAGCTGCATAAGACGATGGAGTCTTGATGCCAGTTTCTTTTCTTCCTCGGCGGCTTTTATCATACCTTCTACATCGCCCCTGTTTCTTGCGCGAACGAACAGAATCTGGTTGTAAGAAGCTTTGAGCTGAATGTAACTGCTTTCTGCCATTGCTTTGAAGTCACACTCTTCCATATCGTCTAATAGCTTTAAGCCTTCTGCCCATTTTTCTGTCATCAAACGATACTGATTTTCGTAGATATCTTCCGGATAGTACTGGCGCCAGTTGTCAAGGTCGTCCATTGCATAACCGGTCATGGTTGCTTCGAGTCCCGTTGGCTCATCAAACAGAAGGTTTGCAGCGCCGCCGTTTGAAGGGCCGCGGTAAGCGGTTAAAATATCAAACGGGTATTCGGTAAAGCCTTCACTGAAAAGGTCAGTTGCACGTTTGATTGTCTCGGCGTTGTCGCCGTACATCATACGGAGAATATCGGTGTTTTTACCTAATGTACCAGTTTCGTCAAAAAACATTTTTGATACCAGCTTGATGTTAGGAGACGGATATCCGCCCAAGGTCCAGCTCAGCATAAGGTGCGTTACGCCTTCTTCTTTTAAGAGACGGATGTTTTCTTCTAAAAGTGCAAACACCGGAAGATACGGAATGGTGGAGCACTCCCAGGTGTTATTAATCTGTACTTTTGCAGCAATTTCGTGGCCGGACTCTTTCGCCCATGTCCATTCTTTGCGCGTGAGTTCACTGATGCCGCAAACAGCCATACTGTAATCGTCAACTTCGCCTTTGCAACCGCCGATGTTGGTTTTCATACCTTTTTCTCTTACGCACATAAAAGTAACATCTTCCGGCAACAGTTCAATACACTTTTTCAGTTCCTCTTCATTCATATAACCATTACGCGGCCAAGCCCAATCCCAAGCCAAAACTTTGATGTCAGGATTTACAGAATGTGCAGCTTGTGCCACGATGGCGCTGACCTCAGAGATAACCTCATAATGCTTACGTTTTGCGCATCTGGGGCAGGTGATTTCTTTGATATGACACTGCGAATAACAATTTGTTCGGTTTTCTGAGCAGGTAATGGTGAAAAATCCACCCAAATCCGGCACATATTCACAAATGGTTTTAATACCATTTTTAATATAGTTTTGCACCTCGGGAGTCGATGTACAAAGACTCGTAAGACCGTTCAGATTATGATTATAGTCGTAGTGTGCTGTTCCTGCTAAATGCGGTTTATCTTCAAAGAAAGAGGTGGGCAATGCGCGCGGCTCGTTAATATAAAGATAGATCTTAATGCCGTAGCTTCTTGCTCTGTCAGAAAATTTCTTTAAGTTTTCGAGTCTCTTTTCCCAGCCCACAGATAACGCCGGTTCAAACGGAAATTCTGTCAATTGATACAAAATACCCTGAAGCCAGATGCCGTTAATACCGACTTTTGCATAACTTTCCAAAAGACTATCGGGACAGTAAACTTCGCTGTCTGTATCAAGTGCAGTATTATAAAGACCACAGAACGAGTAAATGTATCTTGTTTTAAAGCAGGGCGTTCTGTCGATGTATCCTCTGTCAAAATAAGGGCCACCTGCGCCCTGTGCCAAATCCTCTAAATATGTAAGTGCACGAAGAATACCGAAACAGTCTTTTGCAGTAAGTGTAATTTCGTTTTCGGTAATTTCGATTTTATGTGCTTCTTCTTCCTTTAAGTCGTCAGAAAGAGAAAGTACAATTTTATGTTCGTTTCCGTCAAACTGAACGTCCCATGCGTTTTTCATGTTTCTTTCAAAACGCTGGAGCATTTTGGCAACATCTTCATCGCCTGTTTTGTCTTCTATAAACCAGGTGTTGTCTAAAACTGTTTTATTTTCGAAAGATGTGGGAGGAGTAGCGGGTACTGCGTCTTCTGCAATCGGGAAGAACGCGAACGGCTCTTTATCCTGCTCAGTTTCGTAAATTTCTTCTTCCATTACCTTTTTGATGAGCGCGGTCTGTTTTTCTTCTTCTTCCGTTAATTCGCTGTAAGTAACAGGCTCGCAGAATACCTTTTTGCCGTCTCTGGCGCCAACAAGCTTGGTGCGTAAAAAGTCTTCTTCTTTGAGTGTATATGCGAGGCGTTCTTCATCCCATTCAAGCAGTGTTAAAATTTGACCGTAGGGAAGAATATGCCAGTTGTTTTTAATGATAGAAAGATATCCGCGGTCGAGCCAGATGGATACGTCTTTCTGGGGTTTTAATCCCATTTTGTATGCTTGTTTTTCTACGCTTTTAACATCGCAGCCCAAGCAGTTTGCAATCCGTTCTTTCGGAACACTGTCCCAGTTTCTGAAAATAACTGCTTGCATTTTTGTAGGAAAGTGTTTGAGTTTCAATGTTTTTTCGTACACCGGTGGTAACGGGAACGTTTTTTCTGCCATGGTTTACACATCCATTTCTTTATTTTTATATCGCCAAGATATCTTTTTTGATGATATCACATTCTATATTCTTTGTCAATGTGTTTTCACAAGAAAAAACGCATTGACAAGCGGTTTGTTTTTTGATACAATGTCCTTGAAAAATGGGAGGAATTGTTATGATACTTGCAGTTGATATCGGCAACACCCACATTGTGTTTGGCGGCTTTTCAAAAGAAAACGAAGAACCTATATTTGTTGCACGTATTGCAACAGATGCAACCAAAACCGAAGATGAGTATGCGACGAAAATCCGTAGCGTACTTGCGCTCCACGGCGTCGAAAAAACGGAACTGAAAGGTGCGATTATATCTTCTGTTGTTCCTCCGCTTACTTCAATTGTGGGAAAAGCCATTGAACTTGTGTACGGCGTAAAATCTTTGATTGTAGGTCCCGGTATTAAAACAGGTATTAACATAAAGTGTGATAACCCCGCTACCGTAGGGGCAGATTTAATCTGCGCCTGCGTTGCAGCGCACCATCTCTACGGAAGTCCTTCCCTTATCATTGATATGGGAACGGCAACGAAAATGATGGTTATGGACAAAAGCGGCGCGTTTATTGGTGCTTCCATTATTCCGGGCGTTAACATCGGTCTTAAAGCGTTAGCAAGTGGTACGGCACAGCTTCCGCAAATTAGTTTAGAGGCACCTCCGTCTGTGCTCGGTAAAAATACAATCGACTGTATGCGCTCGGGAACGGTATTTGCAAATGCCTCGATGTTAGACGGTATGATTGACCGCATCAACGAAGAAATGGGAGAGAACTTAGACGTTTTCGCTACCGGTGGACTTGCTCCTACGATTGTGCGTCATTGTAAGCACAAAATCACATTAGATGACACGATGGTATTAAAAGGACTTTTCATTTTGTATACGAAAAACAGTTGATTATTTTCCCGTCAGGGAAAATTAAATATGCGTTGTATCGCGAAAGCGAACGACAGCAAGGAGGATTTTTATGGAAAACACAAAAAAAATGTCAACTAAGACCATGGTCTTGGGGGCGGTTTTAACTGCTTTGGTTGTAATTCTTCAACTTATGGGCGCATTTGTAAAATTCGGTCCCTTTTCCGTTTCGCTGGTTTTGATACCGATTGTTATAGGTGCTGCAACCTGCGGAACAATGGTTTCATCATGGCTGGGATTGGTATTTGGATTAGTCGTTCTTTTAAACGGTGATGCGGCTCCGTTTTTGGCTGTAAACCCATTGGGTACGGTCGTTACCGTATTGTTAAAAGGAACGCTTTGCGGTCTTATCTCGGGGCTTGTTTATAACCTTTTAGAAAACAAAAACCGATATCTCGCGGTAATACTTGCAGCGATTGTCTGCCCATTGGTTAACACAGGCATATTTTTGCTTGGGTGTCTTGCTTTCTTTATGCCCACAATAGCAGAATGGGCGGCGCAGGCAGGCCTTGGCGAAAACGTAGGGCAGTATATGATTGTTGTATTGGTTGGAGTAAACTTCCTGTTCGAACTTTTAACAAACATCATATTAAGCCCGATTGTAGTAAGACTTTTAAACATCAAACAGAAATTAGGATAACAAAAAAGAGGGGATGTCCCCTCTTTTATTTTTGCCTCTTTATATACGAAAACGTTTCTTTTTCGCCTTTTTCTTTTAGCATGATAAGCCAGTTTTCCAGTGTGTCTGATGTTTCGGGGTGAATGGAGCGCCTTGCTTTACCACGCAGAAAGTATTCCAGTGGATGTGCGTCTTTATAAGCCTTCCCCTGATATACTTTGCTTGCTGCCAAACGGTCGCAAAACATTTCTTTTACAAATACAAGCGGCATTTTTACGGGAGAAACCATTTTGGTTTCGGGATTGTAATCCGTCCAGTACTCAAAGTGGTGACGGTTTCTTCCTTTGTGGTGCATCCATGCTTCGGAAAAGCCTTTATGCTCACGTTCGCCCTCGTTTGGACTGCGGTCGCCTTTAAAATAGCGGACGCCGCACAAAAATTCAGAGGGCGAAAACTTTGACAAATCATGCAAAAGACCGCGCCACAAAATTCCCGCCTTTGCGCAGTGGATGATTACCTTATGACGATGCTTTACGATTGTATTTAAATGGCCAAAAAAATTCTTCATTTTTTACCCGTCTTTCTTTTTTTTAGTCTATTAACTCACGAAACTTTCGAAACGCCGTTGGCAGTGCGATTTCTGAAATAAGTTGATTTTTTGTTACCCAAAAGAACGAATCACCGTTGCGCACGCACGTAAAACAGTAACACGTCATATCCCATTCGATGTGCGTAAAAATATGGCTTCTGTGTGCGGACTTTACAATATCCCTTGGCGTTATGCCGAGACTTTTTAAGGTGGCAACAGCCTCTTCTTTTGAAAGCGTACCGGAAACGTTCGGAAACTCCCACAAGCCACTTAAAAGTCCTTTATCATCTCGCTTATTTACCGCAAATTTATCGCCTGCGGAAAGCACAAAAACTGTGCGCTCTTCTTTTTTACGCGGTGCTTTTTTGCGACGAACAGGGAGCGTTTCTTCTGTGCCGCTTTGATGCGCCTTGCATATGGAGTTTAAAGGACACGCATGACACAAAGGTGTGCCGTTTGGAATGCAGACGGTAGCGCCAAGTTCCATGAGGCTTTGCGTAAAATTGCCACAGTGGTTATCGGGATATGCTTTTTTTAAAAGTTCCTGCGTTTCCCTTTTTGTTTTTGGGTCGTCAATACACATTTTACTTTCTGTAAGACGCGCGATAACCCTTAAAACATTTCCGTCTACGGCAGGTGTAGGTAAGTCATAACAAATGGAACAAATCGCACCCGCGGTATATTCCCCAATTCCGGGAAGCGACAAAACATCCTGATAATCAGCCGGGAAGTTACCGCCGAACTGCTCCATAATACAGTTTGCTGCTTTTTTTAAATTTTTTGCACGGTTATAATACCCTAGCCCCTCCCACAGTTTTAAAAGTGTGTCGTCATCAGCGTTTGCAAGATCGGAGATGGTGGGATATACATTTAAAAAATGGGTGTAATAATTTTTTACCGCTTCTACCCGCGTTTGTTGCAACATAATTTCCGAAAGCCACACATGATAGGGGTTCTTGGTTTTACGCCACGGAAGCTCGCGCGCATTTTTTTTATACCATGGCAAAATAAGCGCGGGCAATTTTAAAATTCGGTTTATTTCTTCGTGCATTTTTTCTGTTCTCCTAACGAGATTCCTACTATGTTATTTTATCATATCGGCATACCAATGTCAAACTGCTGCTTGATTTAAAACACAAAGTATAGTATAATAAACACAAATGATGAGATAGTAAAAAGTATGTATAAAAGAGGAGTGTTGTTATGGCAAAGATTGTGGAGTCGGCAGATAAACTGATCGGAAAAACACCGCTTTTAGAGATTAGGCATATAGAAAAAGAAGAGAAACTTTTAGCACAGGTTTTAGCAAAATTAGAATTTTTTAACCCCGCAGGCTCTGTAAAAGACAGAGTTGCGATGGCAATGTTAGACGACGCTGAAGAAAAAGGCATTTTAAATCAAGATACAGTCATCATCGAGCCGACAAGCGGAAACACCGGAATCGGTCTTGCATCTGTTGCGGCGGCAAGAGGATATAAAATGATAATCGTAATGCCGGACACAATGTCCGTTGAGCGCCGGCAGATTATGAAAGCCTACGGCGCAGAAGTTGTGTTAAGTGACGGCACAAAGGGAATGCAGGGCGCAATTGACCTTGCAAATGAATTAAAAGAAAAGTACCCGAACAGTTTTATTCCGGGGCAGTTTACAAATCCCGTGAATGCGGAGATACACAAAAAGACCACCGGTCCTGAAATCTGGGACGATACAGACGGCAAGGTAGATATCTTCGTAGCCGGTGTAGGTACAGGCGGTACCATTACCGGTGTGGGTGAATTTTTAAAATCGAAAAATCCTGATGTCAAAATTGTGGCGGTAGAGCCGGCATCGTCTCATGTACTGTCGGGTGGCAAAGCGGGTGCACACGGTATTCAGGGAATCGGTGCAGGCTTTGTGCCTGAGGTTTTAAATACAGATATTTATGATGAAATCGTTACGGTAGAAGATAGCGATGCGTATGAAACCGGAAAAATGCTCGGCAAAAAGGAAGGCGTTCTTGTGGGGATTTCTTCCGGTGCAGCACTTTATGCAGCAATTAAACTCGCAAAAAAACCGGAGAACGAAGGAAAAACGATTGTCGTTTTACTGCCCGATACCGGTGACAGATACTTATCCACCCCAATGTTTCAATAAAAAAGACGCTTCTCGTTTTGAGAAGCTTCTTTTTTATTTTAGTACTGTTTTATAAATTCTTTCATTACGCATACGGCAGCGTTTGCCGCTTTTTCCAAAAATGCAAAATAGTCTTCTGCACCCGTACCGTCAGCAGAATCGGAAATGGCACGCAAAACGCAAAATCTTACGTTGTTTACATAACACACATGTCCAATGGAGCCGCCTTCCATTTCGCCGGCAATGGCGCCAAACTCTTTTACAATTTCGTCTTTCACGTCTTGTGATGCTAAAAAGCGGTCGCCCGTTGCGATGGTTCCTATGCGATAGGGAATATTCTGCTTTTCAATCGCGTTTTTAAGGAGTTCAATCAAATCTTTATCTGCGGGGAACTTTACGACATTGATGCCGGAAATAAGGCCTTTTGGGTCTCCTAATGGAGAAGTATCCATATCGTGCTGTACTACATTTTCCGAAAGGGCAATGTTGCCGATGGAAAGTTCGTTAGACAGCGTTCCTGCCACGCCGGTGTTTATGATTACCTCCGGCGCGTATTTTAAAATCATCGTCTGTGCACAAATTGCGGCGAACACCTTTCCTACACCGCAGACTGCTAAAACAACTTCTTTTCCCCAAATTGTACCGCGTAAAAATTCAATACCGCTTACGGTTTCACTTTTTCTGTTTTCCAGCATATCAGAAAGTGCTTTGATTTCTATGCCCATGGCACCGATAATTCCTATCATTTGTCTTCTCCTTTCGGATAGATAAAGTTATTTTTATCTTCTTCTAAAACAGCAAGAAACCGTTTCGCTTCAAGTTTTGCCTTTTCAAGACTTAAATTGCGGTAATTTCCGCACTCGATTTCGCTCATACCAAACATTTCGCCGTCGTGGAGAATGATTTTTTGAAGTGTTTCTTTGATCACTTCCCGCACAATGTCGTTATCGGCGTTATTGACCAAAAGATAAAACCCTGTCTGACAACCCATAGGACCAAAATACAAAATATCCTCTTTTAACGAAGAACTGCGCACATAGGTTGCAAACATGTGCTCTAATGAATGCATGGTGGCATGATCCATTAAATCATCCGTGTTTGGTTTTCTGGTTCTTAAATCATAGGTGGTAACGCCTTTGTCAATTCTTGAAATATAAAGTCCGGGCGTGATAAATCTGTGGTCCACCTCAAAACTTGCAATTTTTTTTACTTCCATATGAGACTCCTTTTACAGTTTGTTTTCTATTGTTTCCCACGTTTTTGCAGGGCTTTGAATCGCGATTTCTTTCTTATTTAAATAGGAAAGGATGCCGGCATCCGATTCGAATGCAAATCTAACTTTAAAGGCAATCAGCGCCTGACGTGTAAGGAGCGCATCTTTTCTTAGTTTTCCATATTTACCGTCGCCCAAAAGGGGATGACCGATGTGCGCCATATGTGCACGAATCTGGTGTGTTCTTCCTGTAATTAAGTTTACTTCTGCCAAATCGTGATTTTTATACTGCTTTAACACCTTGTATTCCGTAACCATTTCTTTGCAGCCGGGAACGTGCGTATCCGTTACGTGCGCAAGTTTCATCTTTTCATCTTTTCGGTGATAGGCGCGCAAGGTGTCGCTTTCTTTCGGCAAATGTCCGCAAACGATACAAAGATATGTTTTTTTCAGTTCTCTGTCTTTAATTTTCTGACACAGAATACGAAGTGCCTCGGCGTTTTTTGCAGCAAGGACAATGCCCTCTGTATTGCGGTCAATGCGATGCGCAAGAGCAGGGGTAAAGGTAATATCTTTGTCCGGCACGTATTCTCTCTTATCGTACAGATATTTTAAAATGCGGTTAATTAACGTATCCGGCGTTTCGGTCTCGTCTGCGTGCACGCTTAAACCCTGCGGCTTGTTGACTGCGATGATATTTTCGTCTTCGTATAAAACATCCAATGGTGCAGAGGATAAAAGCAAAAACGCATCGGCACCATCTTTTTTCTCGAAAAATTCGTCGTTTATATACGCTTCTAAAAAATCGCCTTCCTTTAATATATACTCGGGGGTGGTTATGCGTGCGCCGTTTACCTTAATCCGCTTTTTGCGCAACGATTTATAAACCAGGCTCTTGGGCATAGCCTTAAAGGTTTTGATTAAAAACTTATCCAGACGCTGCGCCGAATCGTTTTTTGTAATTGTAAATGATTTCATAGTTTCTTCCTTATATAATATATAGGGATATTATACCACAGAAAACGTTAGGATTCAATCTTTTTTGTAGCCAAAGAGAAAAAGTAAAATTGCACAATAAACAAGAAAAAAGAAACGAAAACTTTGTGAAATATTTTTTTGAGATTTTTTCACAAAAAACTTGCATTTGGGGCATCCGTATAGTATAATTAAAGGGCTGTGATATGGCATACGAGGAAGTGGGAGGTTGCCGCGTAACTACGCGGGTTTTTCCATGGAGAATGTCCGATTCATGAAACCGGGCGACATTCATCACGCAACAACGGCTTATTCTAAACGCAGGCATACTATGCCCGCGTGTGTCCGTTTGTGCAGACTGATTGTATCTTTTTAAGACCCGGAGACCGAACATTGGTTTTCGGTATTATTTATGAGAGGGCGCAAAACGCCCGGCTCAGTGTCAAAAAGATGCTGTCGTTCCATCACAGACAAAAATTTGATTTAAGGAGGAAACACAAATGGCACAAGCAAGCCAGAAAATGAGAATCAGACTCAAATCCTACGACCATGTACTCTTGGACCAGTCCGCAGAGAAAATCGTAGAAACAGCCAGAAGAAACGGAGCAAAGGTATCAGGCCCGATTCCGCTTCCGACAAAGAAGGAAATCGTTACGATTCTCCGTGCTGTTCACAAGTACAAGGATTCCAGAGAACAGTTTGAGATGAGAACTCATAAAAGATTAATCGAAATCTTGTTGCCCACACCGAAAACGGTTGATGCACTCATGAGAATTGAGCTTCCCGCTGGTGTAGACATTGAGATAAAGAACTGATAAAAATCGGTTCGCAAGCTGCAAAGCGGCTTGAAAAAAAGGCACTGCCGCATTTTTAAACTCCGCGGCGGGTCATGTTCGTGGAAAACCATGAACCAATAACCAAAATTGGAGGTGCTTTTATGAAGAAAGCGATTTTAGGCAAAAAGCTCGGCATGACACAGCTTTTCGGCGAAGACGGCATCATGATTCCCGTTACAGTCGTTGAAGCAGGTCCTTGCAGAGTGATTCAGAAAAAAACAATCGACAATGACGGCTACGAAGCTGTTCAGGTCGGCTTCGGCGAAAAGAAAGAAAAACACACGCCGAAAGCAATGCAGGGTCATTTCAAAAAAGCAGGCACAGGTTACATGAAGTATCTTCGTGAATTAAAACTTGAATCTGCAGCAGAAATGAACGTAGGCGACGAAATCAAAGCAGATGTATTCGCTGCCGGTGATGCAGTTGACGTAACAGGCATCACAAAAGGTAAAGGTTATGCCGGTACCATCAAAAGATGGGGAACACACAGAGGTCCTATGACACACGGTTCCGGTTACCACAGAGGCCCCGGTTCTTTGGGCGCATGTTCTACACCGTCCAGAGTTATGAAAGGCAAGAAACTTGCCGGACACTTGGGTGTTGAAAAAGTAACAATTCAGAATCTTGAAGTTGTTTTGGTTGACGTTGAAAAGAATGTCATCGCAATCAAAGGCGCAATTCCCGGTCCTAAGGGCGGAATGGTTATCATCAAAGATTCTGTTAAGGCATAACGGAAACGAATACGAAAGGAGGAAGTTAAATGCCTAACGCGAAATTATTTAACATGAAAGGTAAAGAAGTCGGAACCTGCGAACTTAATGACGCAGTATTCGGTATCGAACCGAACAAAACGGCTATCCATACAGTAGTAGTTAGTTACCTCGGCAATCAGAGACAGGGCACACAGAGTGCATTGACCCGTGCAGAAGTTCGCGGCGGTGGTATCAAACCGTGGAGACAAAAAGGTACAGGCCGTGCAAGACAGGGTTCTATCAGAAGTCCTCAGTGGACTGGCGGTGGTGTTGTATTTGCGCCGAAGCCGAGAAGTTACAGAACAAGCATCAATAAGAAGATTAAGCAGCTCGCAATGCGTTCTGCATTATCCGCAAAACTTGCTGATAACGAAATGCTTCTTTTAGACAGCATCGCGGTTGAAGAAATCAAGACAAAGACAATCGTTAGCATGCTCAAAGACTTAAACGTAGCAGAAAAAACATTAATTGTTCTTCCTGAATATGATGAAAAGGTTTATCTCTCTGCGAAGAACATTCCCGGAGTTGGCGTGTCTTACGTGGGAATGCTTAATGTGTACGAATTATTAAAGTACAACAAAGTAATTATCGCAAAAGACGCCGCCGATAAATTAGGGGAGGTGTACGCGTAATGAAAAGCTCATACGATATCATTTTAAAGCCCGTCATTACCGAAAACAGCATGGATATGCTGGCTGAGAAAAAATACACATTCAAAGTTGCAACCGACGCAAACAAAATCGAAATCAAAAAAGCAATTGAAGAAATTTTCGATGTAAAAGTTGAAAAAGTTACAACAATGAATATGGACGGCAAGCTCAAGAGAATGGGCAGATATGAAGGCAGAAGAGCTGCCTACAAGAAAGCTGTTGTGAAACTCACAGAAGACAGCAAAACCATCGAATTCTTTGAAAGCATGGTTTAATAGACTAATTTCGTAATTAAGGAGTGAACAGGATGCCGATAAAAAAATATAATCCTACGTCACCGGCGAGAAGATTCATGACGGTTTCCACCTTTGATGAAATCACAAAGACAGAACCGGAAAGATCGCTCTTAGAGCCCATGAACAAAACCGGCGGTAGGAACAGCTATGGCAGAATCACCGTACGTCACAGAGGCGGCGGCAACAGAAGAAAGTACAGAATCATTGATTTTAAAAGAAATAAGATCGGTAACGCTACCGTAATTGGTATCGAATACGATCCGAACAGATCCGCAAACATTGCTCTCGTTCAGTACGAGGACGGCGAAAAGAGATATTTCTTAGCTCCCTTGGGCGTTACAGACGGAACCGTTTTAGTAACAAACCCCGAAGGCGCAGATATCAAACCGGGTAACGCAATGCAAATTGCAAACATCCCCGTTGGTACTTTAATTCACAACATCGAGCTTCGTCCCGGAAAAGGCGGTCAGCTTGTAAGAACAGCAGGCGCTTCCGCACAGCTCATGGCGAAAGAAGACAAGTACGCACAGGTAAGACTTCCTTCCGGTGAAGTTCGCCTCATTGCAATGAACTGTATGGCAACCATCGGTCAGGTTGGTAACTTAGACCATGAAAACATTTCTATCGGTAAAGCCGGCAGAAAACGTCACATGGGTTGGAGACCGACAGTAAGAGGTTCTGTAATGAACCCCTGCGATCACCCGCACGGTGGTGGTGAAGGTAAGTCTCCGGTAGGTCGTCCCGGACCGGTTACACCTTGGGGCAAACCTGCTTTGGGTCTTAAGACCAGAAAGAAAAAGAACTTAAACGACAAGTTCATTGTAAAGAGAAGAAACGACAAATAATTATTGGAAGTAATCTACCGGGGTTATTCCCCGGGAAATCTTCGGCGAAGGAGGATTAAGATGGGTAGATCGGTTAAAAAAGGACCTTTCGTACAAGAAAAGCTTTTGGCAAGAATCGTTAAAATGAACGAAGCCAACGAAAAAAGAGTTTTAAAGACATGGTCAAGAAGCTCAACCATTTTCCCTGAAATGGTAGGACACACCATCGCAGTGCATGACGGAAGAAAGCACGTGCCGGTGTTTATCTCAGAAGATATGGTTGGACATAAGCTCGGTGAATTTGCACCGACAAGAACCTTCAAAGGTCATGCCGGAAATAAAACAAGCGGTAAATAATATTTCCTTTTAAGAGAGGAGGAGTCATTGTGGAAGCAAGAGCAAAACTTAGTTACGCTCGTATTTCATCAAGAAAAGTCAAAATCGTAATTGACATGATCAGAAATAAGCCCGTGGCTGAAGCAATGGGTATCTTAAAGAATACACCCAAAGCAGCTAGCGAGCTGTTGATAAAATTATTACAGTCTGCTGCAGCAAACGCAGAAAACAACCACAACATGGACAAAAACAAACTGTATGTTGCAGAGATTTACGCAAACCAGGGCCCGACCTTAAAGAGAGTAAGACCGAGAGCTCAGGGTAGAGCGTTCAGAATCAGAAAAAGAACAAGCCATATTACAATCGTATTAAAAGAGCTTGCTCAGTAATTAAGAAAAGAAGGAGGTAGAGTCAATTTGGGACAGAAAGTACATCCACACGGTTTAAGAGTTGGTATCATTAAGGACTGGGACTCCAAATGGTTTGCAAATGACAAAGATTTTGGAGACTACCTGGTTGAAGACTATAAATTAAGAAAGTTCTTAAAGAAAGCACTTTTTGCTGCAGGTATCGCAAAGATTGAAATCGAACGTACCGCAAAGAGAGTGAAAATCAACATTTTTGCTGCAAAACCCGGTATCATCATCGGTAAAGGCGGCAGTGAAATCGAGAAGGTTAAAAAGCAGTTAGAAGCAATGACAGGTAAAAGCGTTGCTTTGAACATTGAAGAAGTAAAGCAGCCTGACATGGACGCACAGCTCGTTGCAGAAAATATCGCTGCACAGTTAGAGCGCAGAATTTCATTCAGAAAAGCAATGAAATCTACCATGAGCAGAGCGATGAAGCTTGGTGCAAAAGGTATCAAAACAACATGTTCCGGTCGTTTGGGCGGTGCTGAAATCGCAAGATCTGAACATTACCATGAAGGTACCATTCCGCTTCAGACCTTAAGAGCAGACATTGACTACGGTTTCTGGGAGGCTAATACAACCTACGGTAAAATCGGTGTTAAAGTCTGGATTTATAAAGGAGAAATCCTTCCCGAGAGTAAAAAGATTAAGACTGAGGGAGGTAAATAAGACATGTTATTACCGAAAAGAGTTAAATACAGAAGAGTAATGCGCGGCAGAATGAAGGGGGTAGCAACCCGCGGTAACAAAATTACCTACGGAAGCTTTGGTCTTCAGGCGTTGGAATCCTCCTGGATTACCAGCAACCAGATTGAAGCTGCCCGTATTGCAATGACACGTTACATCAAAAGAGGCGGTCAGGTTTGGATTAAAATCTTCCCGGATAAGCCGATCACTGAAAAACCGGCTGAAACCCGTATGGGTAGCGGTAAAGGTTCACCGGAATACTGGGTTGCAGTAGTTAAGCCCGGCAGAATCCTCTTTGAGATTGATGGCGTTTCAGAAGAAGTTGCAAGAGAAGCACTTCGTCTTGCTATGCACAAACTTCCTATTAAATGTAAGTTTGTAGCCCGCGAAGCTGAAGAAATGGAGGGTTAATCAATGAAGGTAAACGAAATTCGCGAATTGAGCGGAACAGAACTTGAAAGTACTCTCGCTGACCTTAAAAAAGAACTCTTTAACCTCAGATTTCAGAATGCTACAAATCAGTTGGAAAATCCAATGAGAATTCATGAGGTTAAAAAGACCATTGCCAAGATTAAAACAGTCATGGCAGAGAGAAAGCTTGCAGAGTAAATTAGGGCTTTGAAAGGAGTGAGATCATGGCAGAAACCAGAAACTTCAGAAAACAGAGAATTGGTAAAGTCGTAAGCGACAAAATGGATAAAACCATCGTTGTTGCAATCGAATATAATGTAAAACACCCTCTCTACGGAAAAATCGTAAAGAGAACCTATAAACTGAAAGCACATGATGAAAACAACACATGCGGCATCGGTGATAAGGTGTTGGTTATGGAAACGAAGCCTATCTCGAAGGATAAGAGATGGAGACTCGTAAGCATTTTAGAGAAAGCACAATAATTGATATTGAGAAACGGAGGTAACCAATATGATTCAACAGCAGACGCTTTTGAAGGTTGCGGATAACACCGGAGCAAAAGAACTGATGTGTATCAGAGTATTGGGCGGTTCTAAAAGAAGATACGCGGCAATCGGCGATGTGGTTGTTGCTTCTGTTAAAAAGTCAACGCCCGGGGGAGTTGTTAAAAAAGGTGATGTCGTTAAAGCAGTTATCGTAAGATCTGTTTCCGGCGTAAGACGTAATGACGGAACATACATCAAATTTGACGAGAACGCAGCGGTTATCATCAAAGATGACAAGAACCCGAGAGGAACGCGTATATTCGGCCCTGTTGCAAGAGAGCTGAGAGAAAAAGAATATATGAAGATTCTTTCTTTAGCGCCTGAGGTACTCTAAATTTTAAACCAGTTAAATTAAGGAGGAGCCGTAAGATGGCAAAGATGAATATTAAATCCGGCGATGAAGTTGTTGTTATCGCAGGAAAAGATAAAGGCAAAAAAGGTAAAGTAATTGAAGTTTTGCCGAAGACCGGTAAAACAATTGTTGAAGGTGTTGCAGTTGCTACAAAGCACCAGAAACCGAAAGCTCAGGGACAGACAGGCGGCATCATTAAGCAGGAACTTCCCATTGACGCATCTAACGTTATGGTAGTTTGCGGAAAATGTAAGAAAGCAACAAGAGCTGCTCGTAAAGTCTTAGAGGACGGAACATCGGTTCGTTACTGCAAAAAGTGCGGAGAAACCTTTAACGACTAATTTTGCAAAAGGAGGTAAAAAAGCAGATGGCTAGATTGCAAGAAAAATACAGCAAGGAAGTTGCTCCCGCTTTGATGGAAAAATACTCCTACAAAAGCACAATGCAGATTCCGAAGCTTGAAAAAATTGTTATAAACATCGGCTGTGGTGAAGCAAAAGACAACGCTAAAGTTTTAGACGGCGCAGTAAGTGATCTCGAACAGATTACAGGTCAGAAAGCAGTCATCACAAAAGCAAGAAAATCTGTGGCTTCGTTTAAAATCAGAGAAGGCATGAACATCGGCTGCAAAGTAACACTTCGCGGTAAGAAGATGTATGAATTCTTAGACAGATTCTTTAACGTAGCACTTCCGCGAGTAAGAGACTTCCGCGGAATCAATCCGAACTCCTTTGACGGACGCGGTAACTACTGTGTCGGCGTAAAGGAACAGTTGATTTTCCCCGAAATTGACTACGATAAGATTGACAAAATCAGAGGTATGGATATTATCATGGTAACAACGGCTAAAACAGACGAAGAAGCAAGAGAGCTTCTTTCCCTCATGGGTGCGCCGTTTGCCACGAAGTAATTCGGTTAGAGGAGGAAAATTAAATGGCTAAAAAAGCGATGGTAAACAAACAGCGCAAGACGCCTAAGTTCAGCACGAGAGCATACAACAGATGCAAAATCTGCGGTCGTCCTCACGCGTACCTCAGAAAATTTGGTATCTGCCGTATTTGCTTCAGGGAACTGGCTTACAAAGGACAGATCCCCGGCGTGAAAAAGGCAAGCTGGTAAGTATTTGATTGAAATTCGGAAGGAGGTATAAAGATGCATACAACCGATCCTATTGCAGATATGCTCACAAGAATCAGAAACGCAAATTCTGCGAAGCATGTTTGTGTAGATGTTCCTGCATCCAACGTAAAGAAAGCAATCGCTGAAATCTTGTTGGAAGAAGGATATATTAAAAATTATCAGATTATCGAGGACGGAAAACAGGATATTATCCGTATCGCTCTTAAATACAACGGAAAGGAAAAAGCAATTTCCGGTCTTAAGAGAGTTTCAACACCCGGACTCAGAATATACAAAAACAAAGATGAGCTCCCGAAAGTACTTAGGGGCTTAGGTATTGCAATCGTTTCAACATCCAAAGGCATTATGACCGATAAAAAGGCAAGAAAAGAAAATGTCGGCGGAGAAGTTATGGCGTTTGTATGGTAATCGGCTTTAAACATTTTAAGGAGGTGCAATAAAGTGTCCAGAATAGGAAGAATGCCTATCGCGGTTCCCGCAGGCGTAACTGTGACTGTAGCTGAAGGTAACGTTGTTACAGTAAAAGGACCCAAAGGCACACTTACAAAGGATTTACATCCTGACATGATTATAAAACAGGAAGGCGCAGAACTTATCGTAAACCGTCCTTCTGAAATAAAAATGCACAAGGCACTGCACGGCTTAACCAGAACACTCTTAAACAACATGGTTGTTGGTGTTACAGACGGCTACGAAAAGAAGCTCGAAGTAAACGGTGTTGGTTACAGAGCACAGTTGCAGGGCAAAAAACTTGTTATGAACCTTGGATACTCTCACCCGGTTGAAATGGATCCCGTTGATGGTGTTACAATTGAAGTTCCCTCGGCGAACGAAATCATCATCAAAGGTATCGACAACCAGGTAGTAGGCGAATTCGCAGCGAAAGTTCGCGAAAAGAGACCGCCTGAACCGTATAAGGGCAAGGGTATCAAATACGCAACTGAGCACATCAGACGTAAGGAAGGTAAAACAGGCGGTAAGAAATAATAAGGCAGCCTGATTTATCAATGTTAGAAATTATGGCAAAATCCATAATTTTAGTGGCATTATGAAAGAAGGAGTGAATCGAATTGATTAACAAGCAGTCAAGTAATGTTGCAAGACTGAGAAGACATAAAAGAGTTCGTAAAACGGTTTCCGGTACTTTGAGCCGTCCGAGACTCTGCGTTTACAGAAGTCTTAAAAACATTTACGCTCAAATCATTGATGACGTCAAGGGTACAACACTCGTTGCCGCATCTAGCTTGGATAGCGAACTCAAAGGCACTTACGGCGGAAATAAAGATGCTGCAAAGAAAGTCGGCGAGTTAGTTGCTAAAAAAGCACTTGAAAAAGGTATTGAATCTGTTGTATTCGACAGAGGCGGATATATTTACCACGGCCGTGTACAGGAACTTGCAGAAGGTGCAAGAGAAGCCGGTCTTAAATTCTAAGAAAAGGAGGAAAACGTTTTGGCTCAACTGATTGACGCAAGCACATTAGATTTAAAAGAAAAAGTTGTAAACTTAAGCCGTGTTGCAAAAGTTGTAAAGGGCGGTAGAACATTCCGTTTCAGCGCACTCGTTGTTGTTGGTGACGAAAACGGACATGTAGGTTGCGGCACAGGCAAATCTGCTGAAATCCCGGATGCAATCCGCAAGGGGATTGAAGATGCAAAGAAAAACCTGATTAAAGTGAACATGGTTGGAACAACAATTCCTCACGAGATTACCGGTGAATTTGGTGCGGGCAGAGTATTATTAAAGCCTGCTGGAAAAGGTACAGGCGTTCTTGCCGGCGGTGCAGCAAGAGCTGTTTTGGAACTTGCCGGTATCGCAGATATCAGAACAAAATCACTTCGCTCAAACAACCCCAGAAATGTTGTAAAAGCAACCATTCAGGGATTGGCTTCATTAAAGAGCGCTGACGAGGTAGCTCGTCTCCGCGGTAAGAGCGTTGAAGAAATCTTAAATTGAGGAGGCAAAAGCCATGGCTAAGCTTAAGGTTACTTTGATGAAAAGTACAATTGGCAGAAAAAAAGACCACATAGCAACAGTTAAGGCACTTGGCCTTAAAAAGATTCGTGACACAAAAGAACACGAAGCAACCCCGACAATCTTAGGTATGATTAAAAAGGTTGATTATATGGTAAAGGTAGAAGAACTTTAATCCAAAGGAGGTGCCATAAGATGAATTTGAACGAATTAACCCCGGCAGCCGGTTCCAAGAAAAAGGCGTTCAGAGTAGGACGTGGACACGGTTCGGGTAACGGCAAAACATCAGGCAAAGGTCATAAGGGACAGAACGCTCGTTCCGGCGGTGGTGTAAGACCCGGTTTTGAAGGCGGCCAGATGCCCATTTACAGACGTCTTCCCAAAAGAGGCTTTACCAATGTTTTTGCAAAACAATATACTGAAATTAATGTCAGCGACTTAAACAAATTCGAAAACGGTGCAACCGTTACTGCTGAAAGCTTAAAAGAAGCAGGTATCATCAAAAAAATTAACGATGGCGTAAAGGTGTTAGGTCGTGGAGAGTTAACAGCTACAAACCTTACTGTTCAGGTAGCGAAATTTACAAAATCGGCAGAAGAAAAAATTGCCAACGCTGGCGGTAAGGCGGAGGTGATCTGAGAATGTTAGAAACCTTGCGGAACGCATGGAAAATTCCGGATCTTCGTAAAAAAATGTTTTACACCGTGCTTATGCTTATCATTTTCAGACTCGGTTCGTTTATTCCTGTTCCGGGAATCAACGCCGAAATGATTAAAGAAATGATGGGCGGATTTGGTGGCGGTATTCAGGGACTCATCAACAACTTCTCAGGTGGTGCATTAGAACGTGCTTCCATCTTTGCGATGAGTATTACACCCTATATCAATGCATCCATTATTTTGCAGCTTTTGACAGTTGCAATTCCAGCACTCGAACGTCTTGCAAAAGAAGGAGAAGAAGGCAGAAAGAAAATCGCATCTTATACAAGATTCGTAACTGTTATCCTGGCATTCATCCAGGCAACAGGCCTTTTCTTCAGCTTGCGTGGTGCAATGGTAGACGGTGGCGTGTTTGCTTACTTTGTAGTAACATTCACATTTACCGCCGGCACAGCGTTCTTAATGTGGCTTGGTGAACAGATTACAGAACGAGGCATCGGTAACGGTATTTCTTTGATTATCGTAATCGGTATCGTATCCCGCGGTCCTCAGATGTTACAGTCCATCAAAGCTATGATGGAACAGGCAGGTGGCGTAACCATTCAGTCGGTTGCAACCATTATTGCAATTTTAGTAATCGCAATTCTTGCAATTACATTTGTTGTATTAATGAATGAAGCGGAACGTAAGATTCCGGTTCAGTACGCAAAACGCGTAGTAGGAAGAAAAGCTTATGGTGGCCAGAGCACACATATTCCGCTGAAAGTCATCATGGCAGGCGTTATGCCGATCATCTTCGCAGTATCCATTATGTCCTTCCCGAGAACAATTTCCATGTTCATCCATGGAACAAACACTCCCACAGAAGGCGCATGGGCAGGCGTGTTAAGATGGTTCTCAGAAACGCATCCTTTCTATATTATATGCTACTTCCTGCTGATTTTGTTCTTCACGTATTTCTATACTGCAATCCAGTTTAACCCGATTGAAGTAGCAAATAACCTGAAGAAAAACGGCGGATTTATTCCAGGTATCAGACCGGGCAAACCCACATCGGATTATATTGCAAAGGTATTGTCTAAGGTGACACTCATGGGTGCATTCTTCTTGGCAATCATCGCAATTTTCCCGTTGTTGCTCGCATTCATTCCGTCCTTAGGCGGTATATCCATCGGTGGAACATCACTCCTTATCGTAGTTGGTGTATCGTTAGAAACAGTGAAACAGTTAGAGTCTCAGATGCTTATGAGACACTATAAAGGTTTCCTTGAATAAACCGGAGGGTATGAGATGAAACTGGTCCTGTTGGGACCGCCGGGTGCCGGAAAAGGTACGCAGGCGGAAAAGTTAGCAAAAGAGTTTGACATCCCCACAATTTCGACGGGGCTGCTTATCAGAAATGCTATCGCGGATAAAACTCCTGTGGGCGTAGAAGCAAAAGGCTTTATTGAACGCGGGGAGCTTGTTCCCGACGGTATAGTTGTGGAAATGGTTCAGGAACGCTTAAAGGAAAAAGACTGTGAAAACGGTTATATCTTAGACGGCTTTCCGAGAACCGTATCACAAGCTGAAATCATGGACCAATTATCCATTGCGGTAGATTTGGTTCTTGAGATTTATGTAGACGAAGAAATTATCGTTAAAAGACTTTCCGGTCGTCGTGAATGTAAGCCGTGCGGTATCACATACCACGTGACAGACAATCCACCCAAAAAAGAAGGCATCTGCGATGTATGCGGTGCGCCTCTTACAAGGCGTGACGATGATGTGCCGGAAATCATAAGAAACAGAATTAAAGTATACAAAGAGCAGACAGAACCCTTAAAAGGTTATTACGAAGCCAAAAACCTTTTGGTGTCAGTTGCGGGACAAAACGAAGTTTCCCAAACAACAGATGCAGTGCTTCGTGCAATAAGGGAAAGAAATGTTGAGGCAGGGTTATGATTAAAATCAAGTCATCACATGAAATAGAACAGATGAGAGTAGCAGGCAGAATCACTGCCGAAACTTTTGAAGTTTTAAAAGACCATGTGAAGCCCGGCATATCAACATACGAGCTCGATAAAATGGCAGAAGAATATATCAAAAAGTGCGGTGCTACGTGTTCGTTTTACCAATATAGCGGTTATCCCGGACACGTTTGCATCTCGATAAACAGTGAAGTTGTTCACGGCATACCGAGTAAAAAACGCATTTTAAAAGATGGCGACATCGTAAGCATTGATATAGGCGCCTGCTATGGCGGATATCACGGAGACGCGGCAAGAACTTATGCGGTGGGTGAAATTTCTCCCGAAGCGCAAAGATTGATATCCGTTACAGAACAGAGTTTTTTTGAAGGTATACAATTTGCCCGTACAGGGAACAGACTCTTTGATATATCAGCGCATATACAAAGCTATGTCGAAGAAAATGGCTATTCGGTTGTAAGAGCCTTGGTGGGTCACGGAATTGGAGCAGAGCTCCACGAAGACCCCGAGGTGCCGAATTTCGGGACAGCCGGCCGTGGGCCGAGGCTTCTTCCCGGAATGACAATTGCAGTAGAACCGATGGTAAACGAGGGAACGTACAAGGTTTTGACGTTGCCCGACAAGTGGACAGTGGTAACAGCAGACGAAAAACTTTCGGCTCATTATGAGAATACCGTTCTTATCACAGATAAGGGCGCCGAAATTTTGACGAAATGCTAGTTTTGAGGTGATGATATTTTGAATTTCTGTGCCGGTGATATAGTCGTGTCAAAGGCGGGAAGAGACAAGAATAGACATTTTGTGGTCCTCGGGATAGTAGACGAGCAGTTTGTGCTCATCGCTGACGGAGACCTGCGTCGGGTGGATCATCCGAAACGTAAAAAATGGAAACATCTTGAAAAAACGGGAAATGTGTCGGAGTTTGTAAAAAATAAACTCGATGCAGATGTCCGGGTTACCAACCCTGACTTAAAGAAAGAATTAGCGGCGTATAACATGGTGGAAAACACCTGCGTTATCAAAAACAACGAGTAGGAGGTATATCGTATATGGCAAAGGATGGCGTGATTGAACTTGAAGGCGTTGTAACGGAAGCACTTCCGAATGCAATGTTTAAAGTGCAGTTTGAAAATGGTCACGAAATACTGGCTCATATTTCAGGAAAGCTTAGAACAAATTATATCAGAATTCTCCCCGGTGATAAGGTGACAGTTGAAATGTCGCCGTACGACTTAACCAAAGGCCGTATCACATGGAGAGCGAAATAATCGGTAAGAAAAATATTGCCGCGAAATGGCGGTAAAGTTGCCATGAAGGAGGTATTTTCAACATGAAGGTAAGACCGAGTGTAAAACCTATGTGTGAAAAATGCAAAATTATTAAACGTAAGGGTAAAGTAATGGTTATCTGCGAAAACCCGAAACACAAGCAGAAGCAGGGCTGATCGCTTTGTGAATATCCGGGGAAAGCGGCTGAATACGGAAACGTATTAACTTTCCCGGTGTGGTTATAGATTAAAACACAGAAAACAGGAGGTGCGAAACAAGCATGGCCAGAATATCAGGCGTAGATTTACCAAGAGAAAAAAGAGTTGAAGTTGGCTTAACTTATGTATTTGGTATTGGTCTTCCGAGCTCACAGAAAATTCTTGCTGAAGCAGGAATCAATCCTGACACACGTGTTAAGGACTTGACAGAAGACGAAGTATCAAAACTTAGAGAAATTATCGACAGAGACTATGTTGTTGAAGGTGATTTAAGACGTAATGTCGCACTTGACATCAAACGTCTTATGGAAATTGGCTGCTATCGCGGTATCAGACACAGAAAAGGTCTCCCCGTTAGAGGTCAGAAAACAAAAACAAACGCAAGGACCAGAAAAGGCCCGAAACGTACAATCGCTAACAAGAAGAAATAATTGCCCTAAGGGTTTTTAATACTCACTGTCGAAAGGAGGAACTATCTAAATGGCAAAGGTTGCTAAAAGAAGTACCCGTAGAAAAGTTAAAAAGAATATCGAACGTGGCGCAGTACACATTCGTTCAACATTTAACAATACAATCGTTACAATCACAGACGTTGCCGGTAATGCATTAAGCTGGGCAAGCGCAGGTGGTTTAGGTTTCCGCGGCTCCAGAAAGAGCACGCCGTTCGCAGCACAGTCTGCTGCTGAAACAGCTGCAAAAGCTGCAATGGAACACGGTCTTAAAACAGTAGAGGTTTTTGTAAAAGGCCCCGGTGCAGGTCGTGAAGCTGCAATTCGTGCGCTTCAGGCTGCAGGTCTTGAGGTTACCATGATTAAAGACGTAACCCCGATTCCTCACAACGGATGCAGACCGCCGAAAAGAAGAAGAGTTTGATTTAAAATTTTGAAAGTTAGGAGGAGACACAAATGGCTAGAAATATGCAACCTATACTTAAAAGATGCAGAACATTAGGTATTGAGCCTTCTGTTATGGGTTACAACAAAAGCTCTAAGAGAAATCCGAAGCCCATGAGAAGAAAGCAAAGTGAATATGGACGCCAGCTTACAGAAAAGCAGAAAGTAAAGTTTATTTACGGTATGCTTGAAAAGCAGTTCAGAAAATATTATGAAATCGCAATTAAAATGCCAGGCGTTGCCGGTGAAAATCTGTTGTCACTTTTAGAGTCCAGACTGGATAACGTTGTATTCAGACTTGGTCTTGCAAACACCAGAAGAGAATCCAGACAGATGGTTAACCATGGTCACATTCTCGTAAACGGCAAAAGACTTGACATTCCTTCCTACCGTGTAAAAATCGGTGACGTGATCACTCTGAAAGAGCGCACAATGGGCTCTGACAGAATGAAAGATATTGTGGAAGCAAACTCCGCAAGAGTCGTTCCGAAATGGTTGGATATGGATAAAAACACCCTGACAGGTAAGGTTATTGCTTTTGCACAGAGAGACGACATTGACTTTGAAGTCGAAGAACATCTTATTGTCGAATTGTACTCGAAATAATCCGTTGTTATTTCGCGTTGCAGCGACGCAATCAAGATTACCCTCGGCGCTTATATGCATGTTTTTGTGCATAACCATTAACCAATATTATGAGGAGGGTTCACTATGTTAGAAATAGAAAAGCCAAACGTAGAGTGTGTTGAAATTAACGAAAACGGTACCTACGGTAAGTTTATCGCAGAACCGTTAGAACGTGGCTACGGCACAACACTGGGAAACTCGCTCAGAAGAATGCTGCTTTCATCCCTTCCGGGTGCAGCGGCAACCTCTGTAAAAATTGACGGTGTGCTTCATGAATTTTCTACCATCCCCGGCGTAAAAGAGGATGTAACGGAAATCATCTTAAACATTAAGCAGATTGCAGTGAAATTACACTGCGATACACCGAAAGTTGTTTACATTGAGGCAGAAGGTGAAGGCGTTATCCATGCCGGCGACATTAAGCTGGATTCTGATATCGAAATCTTCAACCCTGATCTTAAAATTGCAACCCTCAACAAAGATGCGAAGCTCTATATGGAAATCACATTTTCTGAGGGCAGAGGCTATGTTTCAGCAGAGCGTAATAAACAGATTAATCAAAACATCATCGGTGTTATTCCGATAGACTCGATCTACACACCTGTACACAGGGTAAACTACTCCGTAGAAAATACCCGTGTTGGTAACATTACAGACTACGACAAGCTCACATTGGAAGTTTGGACCGATGGTTCTATCAGTCCGGACGAGGCAGTGAGTCTTGCGGCTAAAATTATAAACGAGCATTTAATGCAGTTTATCGACCTTTCAGAAGAAGCAAAGAATGCCGACATCTTAATCGAAAAAGAAGTTGGACAGAAAGAAAAAGTGCTTGAAATGACAATCGAAGAGTTAGATCTTTCCGTTCGTTCCTACAACTGCTTAAAGCGTGCAGGAATCAACACTGTAGAAGATTTAACAAACAGAACAGAAGACGATATGGTTCGTGTTCGTAATCTGGGTAGAAAGTCATTAGAAGAAGTTGTTGGTAAACTTCATGCACTTGGTCAATCCTTTGCAAAAAGAGAGGACTAATGCTAAAAACACTTAATTAAGGAGGTAGTGACAGATGCCGGGAACAAGAAAATTAGGTCGTCCGACCGATCAGCGTATCGCTATGTTCAGAAGTCAGGTGACTGCACTTTTGGCAAACGGTAAACTCGTTACAACAGTAGCGAAAGCCAAAGAGTTAAGAAGCATCGCTGATAAAATGATTACACTTGGCAAGAAAAACACCTTACATTCCAGAAGAGAAGCTCTTTCTTATATCACGGACAAAGAGGTTGTTTTCAAACTGTTCGATGAAATCGCTCCGAAATATGCAGACCGTAACGGTGGCTACACAAGAGTGTTAAAGATGGGCCCCAGACGCGGTGACGCTGCCGAAATGGCAATCATTGAGCTGGTTTAATCGGAAATTTTTCGATATTTTTGTATACAAAAATCGTAAATAAAACAAGAAACTGTTATCTGTACGAATGTGCAGAAAAACAGTTTCTTGTTTTTTTATATCTAAAGTTTTCCATAAAAGGAAGAGGCTTTTTCTTGCAACCTATATTCTTTTATGGTATACTAAAATTGTATATAAAATGTGAGATACAAATGTAAATCTTGCGGTAAATATGAATAATATCATAACAAAATGGAATAAACTAGAGGTGATTTTATGTATATAACAGAAGATATTCGCTATATCGGTGTAAACGACCATCAAATTGATTTGTTTGAAGGACAGTACGTAGTACCAAACGGAATGTCGTACAATTCTTATGTGATTTTAGACGAAAAAATTGCGGTTTTTGATACGGTCGATGCAAGATTTAAAGACACATGGCTTCGCAATATTCAAAACACAATACAAGGGAGAAAACCGGATTATTTAATCGTGCAGCATATGGAGCCGGATCATTCGGCAAACATTGATACGTTTATAAAAGAGTATCCCGAAACAAAAATAGTAGCGTCGGCAAAAGCATTTTCTATGATGAAAAACTTTTTTGGTACAGAGTATAAAGAAAATCAAATTGTAGTTGGTGAGGGTGACACTTTATCACTCGGCAAACATAAATTAACCTTTGTTACCGCACCTATGGTACACTGGCCGGAGGTAATCGTCACCTATGACAGTACCGATAAGATTTTGTTTTCAGCCGACGGTTTCGGAAAATTTGGCGCACTCGATGTAGACGAAGACTGGGCTTGCGAGGCAAGACGGTATTACATTGGTATTGTTGGAAAATACGGCGCACAGGTACAAAGCCTTTTAAAAAAGGCATCGGCACTCGATATTCAAACAATTTGCCCTTTGCATGGCCCCGTTTTAAAAGAAAACCTTGGCTACTATCTGGGACTTTATGATACATGGTCAAGTTACAAACCCGAGACAGATGGCGTTGTGATTGCCTATACCTCGGTTTATGGAAACACCAAAAAGGCGGCAGAACTGCTTTATGATAGACTTAAAGAAAAAGGCGTAACTGTTGCAATCCACGATTTGGCGCGCTGCGATATGGCAGAAGCGGTAGAAGATGCATTCCGATACAGTAAACTTGTGCTGGCTACAACGACCTACAATGCAGATATTTTCCCGTTTATGCGTACATTTATTGACCATTTGACAGAACGCAATTTCCAGAACAGAAAAGTGGCATTTATAGAAAACGGAAGCTGGGCGCCTATGGCAATCAAAGTAATGAAAGGGATGCTTGAAAAGAGTAAAAATCTTGAATTTTTAAATGCAGAGGTTACCATTTTATCGGCATTAAATGAAGAAAGCAAAAAACAATTAGAATCCCTTGCAAAAGAGCTTAGTATTTAAATTTAATTATAAACAGGAGGTAAAACAAAATGAAAAAATATGTATGTGATGCATGCGGCTGGGTTTACGATGAGGAAATCGGTGCACCTGAACTTGATATTGAGGCGGGTACAAAATTTGAAGATTTGCCGGATGATTTTATCTGCCCCCTTTGCGGTGTAGGCAAAGATATGTTTTCAGAAGAATAAGTAGGGGTGTAGCAAAATGCGCACACCACCCAAGGCGAAGAAAACAAATGATAAAGTCCTTTTCAATATGCGTAAAAATAAAATGGAGCAAAACACAAGGAAGGAATTCGTCATTAGACGGATTCCTTCTGTTTTTATGCCTTGTGTTTCGCGCAAACGTCACCTCTTGGCGTATCTGCATACGCCGTCGGGACTCCGTTTGTGCAATCTGCGCTATTTTCCGTCCACCCCAAAAAGGGGATGTAGCAAAATGATTTCATTTTGCTACATCCCCTTTTTGTTTGTTATCTTATACCATACTTTTCAATAATGTAATCCATATCTTTATCGCCGCGTCCCGAAAGGTTAATTAAAACAGAACCGTGCTCCATTTTTTTGGCAAGTTTCATACCGTATGCAACGGCGTGCGAACTTTCAATCGCGGGGATAATGCCTTCCAAACGGGAGAGTTTAAAGAATGCATCAATTGTTTCGTCATCGTCGATTACATCATATTTTACTCTGCCGATTTCCTGCAAGAATGCGTGCTCCGGACCGGATGACGGATAGTCAAGACCGCTTGCAATGGAATAAACGGGTGCAGGCTCGCCATTTTCGTCTTTTAACATAATACTGTTAAAGCCGTGCATAATGCCTTCTGTACCAAATTTCAAACTTGCTGCGTGGTCGCCCAATTTACTTCCGCGCCCCAGTGGCTCAATGCCGTAAATGTCTACGGGGTCATTTAAAAAGCCGGAGAAAAGACCTGCTGCGTTACTGCCGCCGCCTACGCAGGCAACGATTGCGTTGGGAAGATGGCCTGTCATATCGATAAACTGTTCTCTTGCCTCGGTGCCTACAACACTCTGAAAATCACGTACCATCATAGGAAATGGATGCGGTCCTAAAACAGAGCCGATGCAGTAAATTGCATCTTCATATTCTTTGCTGTATGCGTCAAATGCTGCGTCTACCGCTTCTTTCAGTGTTTGCAGACCGTGCGTTACTTCAATTACATTTGCGCCCAAGATTTTCATTCTGGCAACGTTAGGAGCCTGTTTTTTAATGTCAACAGAACCCATATAAATATCACATTTTAAGCCAAAGTATGCTGCGGCTGTTGCAAGTGCCACGCCGTGCTGACCTGCGCCGGTTTCGGCAATGACCTTTTTCTTTCCCATGTATTTTGCCAAAAGCGCTTCGCCCATGCAGTGATTGAGTTTATGCGCACCGGAATGGTTTAAATCCTCACGCTTTGCATACAGTTGTACTCTGCCGCCCAACGCGTCGGAAAGACGTTCCAAATGCGTTATGGGTGTAGGGCGTCCCTGAAATTCTTTACGGATTCTGCGAAGTTCTGCAATGAATTTTCTGGACTGGCAGATGGAATAGTATGCATCTGTAATTTCTTTCATGGCAGCTTTTAATTTATCATCTACATACACGCCGCCATATTTTCCAAAATAACCGTTTTTATCAGGATAATTGTTAAAATACGTATCAAAATCAACGTTATTGAGTTTCATAAGATATACCTCCTTAAAAATAAAAAATCCCCGACAGAAAATCTTTTCTGTCAAGGACGAATACTTTTATCCGCGGTGCCACCCTGATTCACGTAACATACGTGCACTTTTTAAGTACCAACATACTTATGGCTATTTACGCAAGCCTTGCGTCAGCGCATTTAACGCTGCCCTCAACAGTCCATATTACGCAAAGAGTCTTGTGGAACTCACACCGTAATCCACTCGCTCAAAAAGACCTGCTTTACCTTTTTTCTGTCTCAACGGTTTCACTATTAAACTATGATTATTTTATCACTACGGTGTAAAATTGTCAATAGTTTTTTGTTTGTGAGTCAATCTTTCGTCAATGCTTAATTTCCCGCATGGTTTTTCGGTTTGGCTCATTCGAGGGGGCACATCCGAAATGCCTTTTATAGTTTCGCCAGAAAGTGGAGTATTCTAAAAAACCGCATTCTACATACACATCCGTCGGTTTCATCCCGTGCCGCAAGGCTTTTTGTGCCGCCTCCAGCCGTTTTGTTATAATAAATTTTTTTGGTGTAATTTGCAGGTGCTGCAAAAAGAGAAGATGCAACTTGTTTTTTGTAATATAAAGCTCTTTACAGAGTGTGTCAAGCGTAAAATGACGGTTTAAATTTTGCTCAATATAGGTAATTGCTTTTAAGACAGCAGAATTTGCTGTATAAGAATGTTCTGTTTTCTTTTCATATACGTCATCACACAAAACAATTACATTATAAAAAATTTCTTCCACAAGGTGTACTAAAATATTTTTCAATGCCGCACCGCTATAATGGGCATAGTAAAAATCCATCTTTTCAAACAAATTTAAAACCACGGGAAAGCCTTCGAGATTGATTACATCAAGGTGCTGCGGCAAGGCATCATAAATTTCGGGCAAAAGAATACTTTTATCAAACATAAGGTCATATCGGTCATATTCACTGCGTTCGTTAAAGTATATGATGTGTCTTTTATCCGGACGCGTTAAAATCATACTATTTTCGGTAACGTGATAGGTTTTTCCCTCAACTAAGTAGGTAATGTCTCCTTTTTTCAGGCAGATAATTTCAAACACATCGTGTGCTTCGGGAGGAACACAGGGCCATTCTACATCGGTATAACGCAGATGGTTGTATATAAACGAATTGTCACTGTATTCAGAAAGGTTTTTAAATTTCATGCTCCGTTTCCTCCAAGGTCATTTCTATTATTAGCATACCACAAGTAAGTATTTTTTGCAATCAAAAATGTTTCTTTTTACCATTTACATAGCAAAAAAAATTATATATAATGAAAGAAACATAGAAGGAGGGAAGTATTTTATGAAAATGACGTTTCGTTGGTACGGCGAAAGCGACAGTATCTGTCTTGATTACATACGGCAGATACCGTGTATGAGCGGTGTTGTTGCTGCAGTTTATTCTGTGCCGGCAGGCGAAGTTTGGCCACAGGAGGCAATTGATGAACTAAAAGCAACAGTGAACGCGAAGGGATTAGAACTTGAAGTAATCGAAAGCGTTCCTGTTCATGAGGACATTAAATTAAGACGCGGTAACTACAAGCAGTATATCGAAAATTATAAGGAAAATATTAGAAGACTTGCAAAAGCAGGCGTAAAATGTATTTGCTACAACTTTATGCCCGTGTTTGACTGGACACGCTCCCGTCTTGACCAACCGCTCCCGGACGGTTCCAATGCGCTCGTTTATTATAAAGAAGACGTGGACAAAATGGACCCGACGAAAATGGCGCTTCCCGGTTGGGACGTATCGTATTCGACGGAAGAAACAAAAGGTTTAATCGATGCATATAAAGAACTCGGAGAAGAAGGTTTATGGGAAAACCTGGGCCACTTTATACGCGAAATTATGCCCGTTGCCGTATCCTGTGATGTGAACATGGCAATACATCCGGACGATCCACCGTGGCCGATTTTCGGTATTCCGAGAATCATCACAAACGAGGCGAATCTTGACAGATTCTTGTCTCTCTATGACGATCCGCATCATGGTCTTACGCTTTGTAGCGGCAGTTTAGGCTGTGCAGATTTTAACGATTATACCAAAATGGTAAGAAAGTACGGCGCAATGGGTAGAATCCACTTTGCGCATGTTAGAAATATTAAGCGTTTAGAAGATGGCTCGTTTGAAGAGAGCGGACATCTTTCTGAATGTGGCTCACTCGACATTGTAGAGATTTTAAAAGCGTATCACGATGTAGGCTTTAAAGGATATCTTCGTCCTGACCACGGCAGAATGATATGGGGTGAAACCGGAAAACCGGGATATGGCCTTTACGACAGAGCGCTCGGCGCAATGTATATGGCAGGCATTTGGGAAACGCTCGAGAAAGGATGCAAATGATGAAATTACCATTTTCAATTGATTTAAACGATAAAGTAGCAGTTGTTACAGGCGGCGGCGGTATCTTGTGTGCAGATTTTGCAAGAGCAATTGCAAAGACCGGTGCAAAGGTTGCCATTTTAGACTTAAACGAAGAGGCTGCAAAGAATGTGGCTGACAGCATCACACAAGATGGCGGTACGGCACTTGCAGTTCCAACCAACGTGCTTCAAAAGGAAAGCCTCGAAAATGCGAAAAAAGTAATTCATGATGCATTTGGCACCGTAGATATTTTAATCAACGGCGCAGGTGGTAACAATCCGAAAGGAACAACCACAAAGGATTACTACAATGTGGGCGATGAAGACTTAGAAGGCGTAAAAACCTTTTTTGATTTAGATGCAGACGGTGTATCGTTTGTGTTTAACTTAAACTTTTTGGGAACACTGCTTCCCACGCAGGTTTTTGCAAAGGATATGATAGGCAAAAAGGACGCAACGATTATCAATATATCTTCTATGAATGCCTTTACGCCTCTTACAAGAATTCCTGCGTATTCCGGTGCGAAAGCTGCAATCAGCAACTTTACACAGTGGCTCGCAGTGCATTTTTCCAAAGTAGGTATCAGAGTAAACGCCATTGCACCCGGATTTTTCTTGACCAATCAGAACAGGGGACTTTTAATGGACGAAAACGGCGAATACACAGACCGTGCGAAAAAGATTCTTTCGCAAACACCGATGGAACGCTTTGGCATACAGGAAGAACTGATCGGTACGCTTTTATTCCTTTTATCCAACGATGCATCCGGTTTTGTAAACGGTGTTGTTATTCCCGTAGATGGCGGATTTAGCGCATATAGCGGAGTTTAAACTTTAACATATAAAAAAGCAGTTGATACTTTCGTATCAACTGCTTTTTTGGTCGGGATGACAGGATTTGAACCTGCGGCCCCTACGTCCCGAACGTAGTGCGCTACCAAACTGCGCTACATCCCGATTGCGTACTTAACTATTATAATATAAACAATGGTAAAAAGCAAGCATTTTTTTTAAAAAGCATGCTTTTTTTAATGTTTTTTTAAGTTTTGTGTAAGTCACTTGCCATAAGAGGGCGATTCTGCTATACTATAATGAGAATGTTTATTTTAATTTTTGCGGAGGATTTATGACAAAAACCGTTGCTATATGTACACTTGGCTGTAAAGTAAATAGTTATGAATCAGAGGCTGTCATTGAACAGTTTGTTAAAAATGGATACAGCGTAACGGGTTTTGACAAAGTGTCAGATGTTTATATTATTAACACTTGTACGGTTACGCACTTGGGTGACCGAAAATCCAGGCAGATGATTCGCCGCACAAAACAGTTAAATCCCGATGCGGTTTTGGTGGTTATGGGATGTTATTCCCAGACGGCACCGGAAGATGTTAATGCCATTCCCGAAGTTGATATCGTTTTAGGGAATACCGAAAAAGCCAATGCATACCATATCGTAGAAGAATTTTTAGAAAATCACCAGAGAATTTTTCATGTGACTGACATCAGTAATGAGCCGGAATTTGAGGAACTTTCCGTTACCAGTTACGAGGGCAAGACCCGTGCATTTTTAAAAGTGCAGGATGGTTGCAATAATTTTTGCACGTACTGCATCATTCCGTATGCAAGGGGCAGAATCCGTTCCCGTAAGTTAGAAAATTGTGTGCAAGAGGCGAAAAGACTTTCAGAAAATGGGTATCATGAAATTGTATTGGTTGGGATTCATCTTGCGTCTTACGGAAAAGAGAAAGAAAATGCACCTCTTTTGATTGATTTGCTTTCGGCAATTCATAAAATTGATGGCATTTCAAGAATTCGTATGGGTTCGTTAGAACCCACGTTGTTTGATGAAGATTTTATTGAAAGACTAAAAAGTCTTCCTAAAATTTGCAGACATTTTCATTTGTCCATGCAGAGCGGATGTGATGAAACGCTCCGTAGAATGAATAGAAAATATACCACAAAAGAATATGCAGAGGCGGTAAAAAACATCCGCAAAGCATTTCCTGATGCGGCGATTACGACTGATATTTTAACGGGATTTCCGGGCGAGACAGAAGAGGAATTTTTAAAGACGCTTCAATTTGTCGAAAAAATCCGTTTTGCTGATGCACACGTATTTAAATATTCTGTGCGACGCGGAACGCGTGCTGCGAAAATGGAGGGGCAAGTACCGGCAGATGTAAAAGAAGCGCGCAGTCAGAAACTGATTCATAAGACGCAGAAAAGCCGCGACGCCTTTTTGAAAAAACAAATCGGCAACACGGTATCCGTATTGTTTGAACGAAAGCACAAGGGGATTTCCGGTTTGTATGAAGGAAAAACAGACCACTATATTACCGTTTTGGCAAAGAGTGAAACCGATATCGAAGGTTTATTTTTTGATGTTTTCATTCAGGACGTAAAAGACGGCTACGCACTGGGCGAATTGATAGTACACGAAACGGAGTGAATCGTATGAAGAAAAAGAGGTTATATATCGGAATTTCTGTGGCAGTGGGGGTTGCAATTTTCGTTGTTGTTGCATTGCTTTTGACGTTTTTGCGTCCGCTTAGTGGAACGATTTCGGCAAAAGGCTACACACTTTCCGTTCCGTCAGGTTGGACGATGGATGAAAACGGCGTAATTACCGATAAAAAAGGCACAAATGTCGGAAACTTTACACTCGCATACGATGTACCTGACTTAGAAAACAGCGTGCAGTATGCAGGTGTTCAAGCAAAAGGCGACGTTGTGACAGAACAACTTTCCGAGGTGATTTTCAAAAACACATTCGAATCGGAGTTTGGCCTTACGGTGCAGTATTTTATTTGTGGTCTTCCGAACCCCGAACCGTATGCGGCGAATATAACGCTTTTCCGTTCGTCTGTGGGAGAGTTTTTGGGTGACCGCATTGCTGCAAGTTTTTCCGTCGCAGAACTCGGAAGCAATCCGCCCCCGAAAAATATTTCGTCATTAAGTTACGACGCAGTAGATAAAACGTCCGCCGCTAAACTTATCTTAAAAGACGGTACAGTTGCGGCAAAAAATGTAAGCGAATTGGACCTTTTTATAAAACAACTTCAAAACGGGGATGCAAAAGGCTTAAATCTTTATACGTACGAACAAAAAGAAGATAAGGGCATCTATTTATCCACTTGGCATTACCTGGAAGCCGACAACGAAAAAGGCTATCTATACACGTATTACGATAAGGGCGAGGGATTTTACACCTACGACAACAACCCGATTATATTCCAGACGATTGAAAAAAAGGTTGACCAGAAAACCGGAATTACAACATACCAATATGTAACAAAACGTGGCGAAATGAATGCTCTCTTTGAGATTCCCGCAAACTTTTACCGTGACAATGCCGAAGCACTTCTTATGCTACAAACGGCTGCGTCCGACAAGGCGACGCTACTTAAAATTTTAGAAAAGATTATGACAGAAGAGGAACTTTCGCATATTACAGTAGAGAAAAACGGAGAAAATGTCTTCATTCAGTACGATGATCAAAGAGCACTCCAAAAAGCAAAGATTCAGAAAGATGCTGCCGTACTATTCCGTCTGGCAGAAGATATCAAAACCGTTACGGTAAAAAATAAGGACGGAAAAGAAGTAACGGTAAGTCGCGAAAGTATTATGCAAAAGGTGACAGAATCTTCCGAAAATGCTACCAAATCACCGGAGGATTTTGCAAAATTTGTAGAAGAAATTGAAGAAAAGTTGTCTGAAAAGATTGACACGACATCAGGTTCTTATGCACATGTCCCGGACGGACAAATCATTTATTCCGGAACGGTTGTTATGTACAATAATTCCAAAGTAAAGCACCCGAGAACCGGAAAAATCGTATCGGTCGGACCGTATGCGAAAAAAATGGGATACGAACAGTATCTCGGAAAGCCGATTACCTGCACCATCCGAAAATCGGGCAAGGCATTTTTGGCAACGGCGACCTATGGCGGAAGTGTGATTGCGGCAACGACGTTAAATACTGAAGCATTAGTGCATAGAGCAATTGAGACGATTAAGGCGTATTCATAAACATAATTTTACGCAAAGGGTTATGTTGGGGGACAAAACACGTATGAAACAGATAACCGAAAAGGGAAATCATACAGAAAATAAAAAAGCACTACGAGATGGAATGCGTGACGGCATTCCCATAGGACTTGGCTACCTTGCGGTTGCATTTTCGCTTGGAATTGCTGCAAAAAATATAGGGCTTACCGCATTTCAGGGCCTTTTGGTAAGCCTTTTATGTAACGCTTCTGCCGGAGAATATATGGGGTTTACCATGATAGCGGCACTCGCAACGTATTTTGAGATGGCAGTTGCAACATTTATTGCAAACGCAAGATACCTTTTGATGAGTTGTGCACTCAGCCAGAAAATGGGTGACAAGACACGTTTTTTTCATCGTTTTTTGATTGCGTTTGGCATTACGGATGAGATTTTCGGCATCACAATTTTAAGGGGTAATATTATCAATCCCTTTTATACATACGGCGCAATGCTCGTTGCGATTCCAAGTTGGGCAATCGGCACGTTTTTGGGCGTTCTTGCAGGAAACCTTTTGCCGCTGCGTCTTGTGAGCGCGTTTTCTGTTGCGCTTTATGGGATGTTTCTTGCAATCATCGTACCGCCAGCAAAGGAAAACAGGGTACTTTTATTCTTAATTCTCATTTGCTTTGGCTTAAGTTTTCTTGCAGAGATTCTTCCCGGAATTTCTGCACTGTCACAAGGCACAAGAACGATTCTGTTGACTATCTTACTTTCTGTTTTGGCGGCGGTTCTTTTTCCTGTAACTACGGATGAGGAGGAAGAAAAACATGCATAATACATATATTTATATTCTTATTATGGCGTTGGTTTCCTACGCAATCCGCGTGTTACCGCTTACCTTAATCCGAAAGAAAATAAGCAATCGTTTTATTCGTTCGTTTTTGTATTACGTTCCGTATGTTACGCTTTCTGTGATGACGTTTCCTGCGATTTTAAACGCGACACAAAGCGTTTATGCAGGTTTTGTAGCGCTTTTAGCCGGCGTTGTTGCGGCGTGGCGTGGGCGGAACTTATTTCAGGTTGCGCTCATCTGTTGCGGTGTTGTATTTTTAATAGAATTATTTCTTTAAAATAAAAACAGGGTGGCTTTTGCCATCCTGTTTTTTGTTTATTTTACGCTTAATGTACTTAAAAAGTAATTAAAATCGCCTAACACTTTTTCGTCAACCGTGCCGTAAACGGAATAGGTTGCGGTGTACATCACGCCGTTTTTTCTTCCCATATATGCGGTGATTTCAGAATCCAAATCCGAAATTCCGGAAACAATGCGCGGTGCGGTGTACGAGATTTTCATAAATTCCATATCGCCAATACGTACAACATCGCTTGATTTTAATGTGCCGGAAACGACTCCGACCATAGATTCTGCAACGCTTTTTACGTATGTATCGGTAAGGGGAACATCTGTGCCATTATAGACGTCGCTCTGGATGTTCAAAGAAACGTGACCGTTTGGATCCGTATGAGAAAGCAGTACATCTGTTCCGTCTGTTAAGTTTTCCATCATTTCATATTCTTCGAAATAGGAAATGGTAAAGGCAGAAGGGAGTTTCACACCGTCTTTTTCCAATTCTTTTTCCAAAGAGAATGTTTTCTGCTTTTCAATTTTTTTATGGAATGCGCCGGACCGAATGGTTACTTTGCGAAGATCAGCGTTCCACGAAACTGTTCCGCCAAAACTTTCTGCCACGGCTCTTGCAGGAACCATCGTTCTTCCACCAACAAGTTTCGGTGGTACGTCTAATTGTTTCGTAAAACCGTTTACCAGCATACTATTATTCCCGACCGTCATAATGACGGTGGTACCCGTAAGAGAAGATGTTACGGTTTGTGTGTTTTCATCCCATTGAACTTTTGCACCCATCGCCTCGAATATAGCACGCAGAGGAACAAGTGTTCTGTCGTTTTCTATAATGGGTTCCTGGTCGAAGGCTATGTCGGAAAAGTCAAGCGACACTGTAATGGGCGGTACTGCAAAAACAGGCAGAGCCGTAAACAGCAGTAGTGTCATGCATATGACGCTGACAATCTTTTTCATACAGTTCTCTCCTTTATTACAAGTTTTTAAAACCTGAGTAAAGTCTCCCTGATTATACCATTTACATCCAAATTTGTCAAGTTTTGGGGGAATTGCCCTTTTGGTGTTCGGATTCATATTATCAAAAAAATTAGAGAAAATAATAAAAATTACTTTACCCAATGGCAAAATCTTGTTATAATAATACGTATAGAGGTGCAACTTGAAAAAAAACTGGTTTAAAACGCATATTTTTTCTTTGGACTATGTGCTTATTATCACAGCAACACTTCTCGGCATAATAGGGATTCTCCTTTTATACAGTGCAACAGATGGCGATGCCGGAATGCGAAGACTTACCGTGCAAACCGCTATCTTTGTAGGCGGATTTTTTCTGATGTTCTTTGTGTCGATGGTGGATTACCGTTTATACCGGGGCTTACGAACGCCGATTTATATTGTAAGCGTTCTCGTTTTGCTTTTCGTGCTGTTTTTAGGCATCGGCAAAGAAGAGACGGGCGCAAACAGTTGGATTCGGTTTTTTGGTATTGGTATTCAGCCGTCAGAGCCTGTTAAAATCGCGTTTGTGGTTTTCTTTTCGTATCTAATAACCGACGCAAAAGAAGCAGGAAATTTTCAGAACAAAAAACAAGTGCTTTTGTATCTTTTCTATTTTTCCGTCATTGCAGGACTTGTTGTTTTGCAAAATGACACGGGAACGGCACTTGTGTTCGCGTTTATCTTTGTGTGTATGCTTTACGCGGCGGGAATATCCTATAAATACATTTTGGCGGCGCTTTTTTCTCTTTTGGTGCTTTTGCCGATTGCATGGTTTTTAATGGCACCGTACCAGAAAGAAAGAATTTTGGTATTTTTCTACCCCGAACGGGACCCTTTGGGTGCAGGCTATCAGGTGATTAAATCAAAAATTGCGATTGGTTCGGGAAAACTTTTGGGCAGAGGGTATTTAAGTGGTCCGCAAAACAGACTTGGCGCACTTCCTGAAAAAGAAACAGACTTTATCTTTGGCGTTTTGGGCGAAGAGTTTGGTTTTTTAGGCTGTCTTTTTACGGTTTCTCTTTTGTTTTTATTGGTTTTTCGAATATTTGTGATAGCAAGACGCGTAAAAGACGAAGCAGGGAGTTTGATTTTAGTTGGCATTGGCGCAATGTTTTTGTTCCATACTGTACAAAATGTTTGTATGTGTTTAGGACTTTTGCCCGTAACGGGAATACCGCTTCCGTTTTTAAGTTATGGCGGTTCGTCCCTGCTTACAAACTTTTTGGCAACGGGCATTGTGCAGAATATTTATAAAACCTCGAAAGAACTTAGTTTTAAAACATAATAGAGATAGAAAGGAAGATTCAAATGGCAGACATTCAAATTGTAACAGACGCAGGAGCGGATCTTTCAAAAGAAGAACAAAAAGCATATAACATTGATGTACTTCCGATAAAAATTATGGCAGACGGAAAAGAGTATCTTTCCGGCGTGGATATGTTTTCGGATGAGTTTTACGAACTTTTAGAATCAAGTGACGAAATCCCACATACATCACAGCCGTCTACCGGCGAAATTTATGATTTATTGAAAAAACACACAGACAAAGGAAAACAGGTGCTTGTCATCACGCTTTCTTCCAATGCAAGCGGCCTTTATAACAATATGCATCTTGCAAAAAATATGATTTTAGAAGAAACACCGGATGCGATAATTGAAATTTTAGACTCCAAACGGTTTGCCTATATTTACGGATTGGCATCAATCAATGCATCCAAAATGGCAGAGTCCGGCATGGAACTTTCTGAAATCATTGCTAAAACAAAAGAGTTTTTAGATAGTTACGGTGTGTTTGCAATTCCGAAAAGCCTGACATATTTAGAAAAAGGCGGCAGAATCAACAAGGCATCTCTGGTGTTTGGTAATATGCTTGATTTGGTACCTGTCTTGACCATACAAAACGGTTTAATGGAAGCGGTCGGCAAAGTGCGCGGCAGAAAAAAACTTGCAAAAAAAATGCTGCAATATATGGAAGAGCGTGTACCTGACCAGAGCGGTGGCGAGATGATTGTCGTAAACGGTAAACTTCCCGAGGAAACCGAAGAAATAATAACATTACTGAAAGAGCGGTACCCCGGCGTTCATATCACAACGGCAAAGGTTGGACCGACCATAGCAACGCATATCGGACCGGTATTTGCGGTATTTTATAAAAAATAAGAAAAAGACACACCCTACGGGACGCTATTTTCGCGTAGGGTGCATCTTTTTAAGAGGCGACTATGAATAAGCAAAAGAGAATTATAACCATTCATGACATATCGTGTTTCGGGAAATGCTCGCTTACTGCGGCAATTCCGATTTTAAGCAGCGCAGGCATTGAAACGTGCGTTATTCCGACAGCAGTCCTTTCGGCACATACGGCGTTTTCGGGCTATACATTTTTAGACCTTACGGACGAGATTTTAAAAATTGCGCGTCATTGGAAATCGCTTGACCTTTCATTTGACGGCATCTACACGGGCTATCTGGGCTCACACAAGCAGATTGCACTTGTAGAGCAGGTGATAGATATGTTCCCTGCCAAGCCTATCATGATTGACCCCGTGATGGGGGATAACGGAAGGCTTTATGATGGCATTTCAGAATCCTATATTCCTGAGATGCGAAGACTTATCAAAAAAGCAGATGTTATCGTTCCAAATGTTACAGAGGCAGCATATCTTGCGGACGTTCCCTACGAAGAGGGCATTCATTCCGAAGACTATATAAAAACCATTTTGGATAACCTTTTCTCACAGTGTGACGGAACAACGGTGCTTACCGGTGTTCATACAGGTGCAAATTCTTTGGGAACCATTGTTGCAACAAGAGACACTTTCCGCATGATTGAAACAGAAAAAGTCGATGTAGAATACAGCGGCACGGGAGACGTCTTTGCAAGCGCGCTTTATGCAGCGCTTATGCAGGATATAGATGTATTTTCTGCAGCGGAAGTTTCCGTTCAATTTGTGCTTGACTGTATACACAAAACGCGGGAAACTTCCGGCACGAGAAACTACGGTTTAAATTTTGAACTTTGTACGGAAAAACTTTTAAACTATCTTAAAAAGGCATAAAAAACCCCCGACATGCCGTGTTGGCCGATTTATTTTTACCTGCATGAGCAGGTGGGTATCCTCTCATCTGTTTTACATGTCCCCTGGCCGCAAAAGCGGGGGGCATATGCGCCGCAGACGAAGTTAGATTCCCTTATAAAATACGTTGGTAAAATAAAAATCGTAAATCACGAACATCTCAGGGAGATTTCACTATTTAGTTCTGTAAGTTTAGTATAACACCAAACGGCGAAAATATCAATGTGTTTTTCCGAAACGTCATAAAAATTTAAAAAAGAGGCAGTACTTAAAGTACTGCCTCTTTTTAGTTGGAACACGTTTCATACCCTTTATTATTCTTCCCAGTTGTGCCATACATTCTGCACATCATCGTTATCTTCTAACATATCAATTAGTTTGCCCATAAACAGAATATCTTTTTCGTCTGTTAATGTAACGGTTGTCTGGGGAATCTGTTCGATTTCGGCAGATGCAAATGCATATCCTTTTTCTTCTAATGTAGTACGTACGTCGCTGAAACTTTCTGGTGCGGTAAGCACTTCAAAGCAATCTTCGTTTGCTGTAAAGTCTTCTGCGCCTGAATCGAGTGCGTCCATCATAACGGCATCTTCGTCTAACTCATTTTCCGAATTGTCAATAATGATAACGCCCTTTTTGTCGAACATAAAACTTACGCAACCGTTTTGCCCCAAATTTCCGCCGAATTTGTCAAAGTAATGACGCAAATCGCCTGCGGTTCTGTTTCTGTTGTCGGTTAAGGTTTCAACAATTACGGCAACACCGTTCGGGCCGTAGCCTTCGTAGGTGATTTCTTCATAGTTGTCTGCACCGAGTTCGCCGGATGCTTTTTTTATGCATCTGTCAATGTTATCGTTGGGCATGTTATTTGCCTTTGCTTTGGCGATTACATCACGAAGTTTCGAGTTTGATTCCGGATCGGGTCCGCCTGCCTTTACAATTACGGTAATTTCACGGCCGAGTTTGGTAAAAATTTTACCTTTTTTTGCATCGGATTTCTCTTTCTTATGCTTGATGTTTGCCCATTTGGAATGTCCTGACATAGTATCGCTCCTAAACTTTAATATTGTATAAAAATAAAATATAAACGCAAACTAAATCAAATCTGATTTGAGAGGAAATTAAAAATGGAATATTTGCGTGTGTTTTTTGTAGGTGGACTTTTGTGCGTAATTGCACAAATTTTGATTGATAAATTTAAATTAACGCCCGCCAGAATTTTGGTAATTTACGTTACCTCCGGCGTTTTTTTAACGCTTATCGGCGTTTACAAACCGCTTGTTGAGTTTGCCGGATGTGGCGCAACCGTTCCCTTAACCGGCTTTGGCTATGCGCTTGCAACGGGAGCGCAAAAAGGCGTGCAGGAAAACGGTATATGGGGAATTTTTTCCGGCGGACTTACGGGAACCTCTGCCGGCATTGCCGCCGCTGTGGTATTCGGTTTTTTAGTTGCGCTTATTTTTAAGCCCAAGGCTAAAAAATAAATCCCATATTTTTCATGCTGTAAAATCTGTTTCCCGATACGATGATATGGTCCAGTGTGACCACATCAATTTCCTTCAACATTTCGACAAGACGTTTGGTGGTTGCCTTGTCTGCCGCAGAGGGAGCAAGAGAACCGCTTGGATGGTTATGTGCAAAAATAACAGTTTTGGCGTTGTGCTTTAAAACCTCTGACATTACAAGTCTTGGATAAGTCTCAATTTTGTCAATTGTGCCTTTTGTGATAATACCGCTCCAATGTACGTAGCGATGTGAGTCAATACAAATCAGTGCGAATTCTTCGTTTGATTTTCCGTGTAAAAGATTAACGGCGTATTGACCGATGCTTTCATCACTGTTCAGTAAGTTGTTGCGTTTACGTTTGGATTTTTCGTATGCGCGCATTAAATGCGGAATCATGGATAAAAAGATTGCACTGTTTGGACCGATTCCGTTAATCTGCATAAGATGTTCGGCATCTGTATCGAGCACATTTGCAAGTGACTTGTACTCGTTTAGAATTTCGTGTGCCAGCCGATTGGTATCGCGTCTTGGAATCGCAAAAGAGAGCAAAAGTTCTAAAATTTCGTGTTCCTCAAAATTTTCCAGGCCGTGCTCTAAAAAACGTTTGCGCATACGTTCGCGGTGGCCTTTGTGAATTGTTTCACCCATTTTTCAGCATAGCACCATCCTTTGTCTGCATATATACTTTATTGTACACTTTTTCCGGAAGAATTTCAACCTTTTTTCATAAATTTTGACGCGATTTACAAAGCAAAGTAGCAGATTTTGCGTTTTAGAATATACTGTTAGTATAAACGCATAAACGGCGGTGAAATGATGGAAGAAAGGCTTATAACCTTTTTATCGCAGACGTCGGCGTATCGATTTTTACATCTGGCACGGGAAAACGGCGTAGCCGCAAGACTCACACAGACACCTAAAGAATTAAGCCGGGGCGGTTGTTCGTATGCCGCAGTCTGTGACGGATATGCGCTTAAAAGCCTTATGCCGCTTGTAAGAAAAAACGGCATTTCGTTTAGTCGGATATTTGTAAAAAGAATCGACAGAAACGGCAAGATGCGATATGAAGAAATAAGATAGCATAAAAAGCTGCAGCAGAATGCTGTGGCTTTTTGCATTTGCAGCAAGGAAGAAAAAGGAAATATTACACAAGGTTACAATTTATGTATTATTTCTGTTACAAATAGGAAAGATTCATTGAAAAAAAGTGCGATATCAAGTATAATAAACTTAACGTAGTGTATGCATTTTTCAAATTAGCTGAAAAGGAGCTTTTGGTATGGAAAATTCGGCACAGAAAAGAATATTGATGGCACTGTCCAGATTTGATATAGGTGGCGCAGAAACGCACGTTTTAGAACTTTCGTTAGAACTTCAGCGCATGGGTTATTACGTTGTAGTTGTTTCAAGCGGCGGCGTATACGAAGAAAATTTAAAAGAGGCAGGCATTTCGCATTATACCATTCCGCTCAATTCCAAAACGCCTGCCGCTATGAAAGCATCACTTTCTAAATTAAAGCAAGTTATCAAAGAAGAAAAGATTGATATTGTACATGCTCACGGCAGGATTCCTGCCTTTTTGTGCCATATTCTAAATCGCTTTATGAAATTTACATTTGTTACTACGGCACACTGGGTGTTTGAACTCGGTCACGGTCTTAAATATGTGACAAGATGGGGTAAAAAAGTAATCGCAGTAAGCGAGGACATCAAAACATACTTAATGGAAAATTACCACACCAAAGCGACAGACATTTATGTGACGATTAACGGTATTGATACCGAAAAGTTTTCGAAAAACGCAGATACGAAAAGTATAATAGAAGAATTTTCGCTTTCTTCTACGTCTAAAAAGATTGTATACATTAGCCGAATGGATGAAGACAGAGCGCAGGTGGCTTTCGAGTTGGTTGAAATCGCACCCGAGATTGTAAAGATTTGTCCTGATGTTGAAATTGTCATCGTCGGCGGCGGTAACGTTTTTGATCAACTGAAAGAAAAAACAGACGAAATGAACAAGCGACTTTCAAAACGTCACATTATTTTAACCGGCGGCAGAACCGACATTTATAAGTTTGCCGCACTGGCTGATGTTTTTGTAGGTGTTTCGCGTTCTGCACTCGAAGCAATGGCTTGCGAAAAACCGGTTATTGTTGCGGGAAACGAGGGATATATTGGTATTTTTGATGCGGACAAGTTAGACGTTTCCATCAATACCAATTTCTGTTGCAGAGGACTTTCTAAATCTTCTCCCGAAAAATTGCTTGTAGATATGACCACGCTCCTTACCAATTCGGAGGAAGAAAACGCAAGACTGGGCACGTTTGGACGCAATTTGATTTTAAATTCCTATTCGCTTTCCAAAATGGCAAAAGATTGCGAGACGATGTATCTTGCAGCAACTGATACAAAAAAATGGGATGCAGTGATTTCAGGCTACTACGGCTATCAGAATTCGGGTGATGAATCGCTTCTTTATGCTATTATTGAAAATTTAAAACGCAAAAAAGAGGATATGAGAATTCTGGTTTTATCCAAAGATCCAAAATCGACAGAAAAGCGGTATGGCGTTGATGCGATAAACCGCTATCACTTGTGCAAAATCCGCACTGCGCTTAAAAACAGCAAGATGCTTATCTTTGGCGGCGGAAGTCTGATTCAGGATGTAACGAGTGACAAATCGCTCTGGTATTACCTTACCATTATCAAAATGGCACTTTCAAAATGCGTTCCCGTATTTCTCTACGCAAACGGTATCGGTCCTGTAATTCGCGAGAAAAACAGGAAGAAAGTTTTAAACATCTTAAATCAGGCAGACAAAATCTCTTTGCGTGACAGTGATTCTTATGAGGAAGTAAAACGCATGGGCGTAAACTTAGATAAGGTAACCGTTACGGCAGACCCGGCGCTTACCATAGAGGGAATCGAAAAAGAAGAAGCGCGCGGTCTTTTAGAATGTGAAGGCATTCCGGTCGAGAAAAAACTTTTGGGCGTGTCGGTGCGAAACTGGAAACTACTTGCGCCGTCTTATTGGGACGAACTTGCACACGCAATTGAAAAAATCTCAAAAACATACGATTATGTTCCGGTTTTCATTCCGCTAAAAACGCCGGAGGATATTGAACTTTCTGAGACAATTCAGAAAAAAATGGACATAGAGAGTTACACACTTAAAAAGGTATACAACGCACGTGAAATTGTGGGCGTTGTCGGTGCTTGTGACTTGATGGTTGCAATGCGTCTGCATTCTGTCATTTATGCGGCAAATGCGGGAGTTCCTGCAATTGGTATATCGTACGACCCAAAGGTATCTGGCTTTATGAAAGATATCGGCATAGAAAACATTCTTTATTTAGACGAATTTTCAGAAGAAAAACTTGTCAAGATGTGTGACACAATTTTAGCAGAAAAAGAAAAAATCCAAAAAGACTTAAAGGAAAAGGCAAAAGAATTATCCTGCCGCGCGCTTTTAAACGCAGACATGGTAATGGATTTTATTCAAAATCCAAAAGTTTAAAAAGAAACAGGGTGAAAAAAAGTGAGACTCATGGGAATTGACTTTGGAGATGCCAGAGTAGGTGTTGCGCTATCTGACCCTTTGGGCATTATGGCACAAGGATATAAGACCGTACAAAACGACGGGACAGATGCTTTGTTTTTAGAACTCAAAGCAATTATAGACGAAAAGGAAGTTACAAAAATCGTGGTTGGACTTCCCAAAAATATGGACAATTCCGAGGGTTTTCGGTCAGAGGCAACAAAAGAATTTGCAGAGAAACTGAAAATGTATACAGATGCAGAAATTACGTTTTGTGACGAACGGCTTACAACTGTAAGCGCACACGGCTTTTTGAGCGAAATGAATGTAAGAGGAAAAAAACGAAAAGGTGCGGTTGACACACTTTCTGCCGCGCTCATTTTAGAAACATACATGCGAAAAAACGGATTTTAAGGGAGGGGAAGCATGAAACGGCTTTTAAGTCTTTTTTTGTGCACGTTACTTGCATTTTCCGTGTTGGGTACAGTAACGGCATTTGCAGAAAATGAAATATTTTATGACGGCGCATGGCACACTTACGAGGGTAACTTTTTTAAACTCAAAGTCAATGACAAAGAATTAAAATGCGCGGTTCCGCCCATCGTGTTTAACGATTATTCAGTTGTTCCCGCGCGCGATGTATTTGAAAGTCTGGGCGCTGTGGTTTCCTGGCGCGCAGAGGACCAGAGAGTTAAAATTTCATATAAGGGCACAACGATTCTTCTTTATATCAACGAACGCGTATCGTTTAAAGACGGAAGGTCAGAACTTATGCCCATTGCACCCAAAATCATTAACGAAAAAACAATGATTCCGGCAAGATATGTAGCAGAATCACTTGGATTTGATGTCTCATTTGATTCTAAAACTGACACCATTTCCATTAAAACCAAAACGGTGGAGGAAAAACCGCCTGTGGAAACGAATGATACATATTCCGCGACATTAAACAGTTATCGATATCAAGAGAAAAACGGACTGTTTCAGGCAACGTTTTCGCTTTCAAAAAGCGGCGCATCGTATTCGGCGTTTTCTCTTAAAGAACCGGACCGGTTGGCTGTTGATTTAAAAGGCGTAACAATGGCTTCCACCATACGAAACGCGACGCCCGAAGAAACATTTGTTACGGGCATTCGCTTTGGCGTGCAGACAGACGGCTTGCGTGTGGTGTTTGACTTAACGGAAGCGCAAAACTATAACGTATCTGTTTCAGGCAAAACCCTTACGGTTTTGATCGGCAAAGATGCGAAAAATCAAGAGATAAAAGAGGAAGAAGACGAGAAACAGGAAGAGATTGAGGAAATCCAAATCAAGCCTTCCCGCTCCATTACCATTGATCCGGGTCACGGCGGAACGGATCCGGGCGCAGTTTATGAAGAAAAACCGGAAGTAGAAGAAGGCGAAACAGAAAGCGAAGAAAAGGGAACGCTCTGGCGCGAAACAGATATTAATCTTGCAATCTCTTTAAAGGTGCGCGATATTTTAGAGAAAAACGGCGTACGTGTCGTTATGACCAGAACAACAGAAAAAGATGTGGTAAGAAAAACAAGACCCGAACTTGCAAACAAAGAACAAACGGCGTTGTTTTTGAGTATCCATACCAATTCCGTCGAAGCAAACGATAAAGCAAATGGCATTGAAACCTGGGGAAACTTAGAAACAAATAAAGCGCTTTCCGGCGTAACGGATAAATCCTTTGCAGAAAATGTGCAAAATGCAGTAATTAAGAAAACAAAGGCGTCAGACAGAGGTATTAAAAGCAGTTCAGAACTTACAGTTATTAAGTATTCTTTAATGCCGTCTGTGCTCATTGAGGTTGGTTTTATTACAAATCAGACAGAACGCGAAAATTTGTTTAATGATGCGTATCGCACAAAAATTGCAGAAGGTATTGCAGAGGGTGTTTTAAAAACCTTTGCCGATATGGGTGTTTGATTCGTATAAAATGAAAAATAATCTCCAAACTAAATGAGATAGCATTTATGTTTTGGAGGAGACTATGAATCAGAATGAATCAAATAATGGCGCACTCAATGAGTCGGCATCAGAAAGTATTAAAGATTTTGGAAGTACCAATATAAAAAATTCAAAAGGAACTATCCACTGCCTTACCATTGTAGGAGAAATTGAGGGGCACACCGTGCTCCCGCCTGCAAGCAAAACAACCAAATACGAGCACGTACTTCCGCTTTTGGTTTCTGTTGAGCAGGACGAATCGGTGGATGCGCTTTTGCTCATTCTAAACACCGTAGGTGGAGATGTGGAAGCAGGGCTTGCCATAGCAGAACTTGTTGCGTCGATGAAAAAACCGACAGCATCTATTGTGCTTGGTGGAGGTCACAGTATCGGCGTACCGCTTGCAGTCTCAGCGAAACGCTCCTTTATCGCGAGTTCTGCAACAATGACAGTACATCCTGTCAGAATGAACGGTATGGTTATCGGCGTTCCGCAGACATATGAATATTTTCGCAGAATGCAGGAGCGTATTACAAATTTTGTAGTAAAGAACTCGAATATCCGAAAAGAAAAATTTACAGAACTTATGATGAAAACAGGAGAAATGGCAAACGATGTTGGTACGATTGTTTCCGGCGATGATGCTGTTACGTACGGACTCATTGACGAAAAAGGCGGACTCGACAAAGCCCTTTCTTATCTGTATCAGGAGATAGAAAACACAAAATCCAACAAGGAGGCATAACGATGCTTACAGACATTGAAATTGCGCAGCAAGCAAAAATGAAGCCGATTTTAGAGGTTGCAGAGTCAATCGGCCTCAAAGAAGACGAACTTGAATTTTACGGAAAGTATAAAGCAAAACTTTCCGGTGACGTTTGGGGACGTGTAAAAGACAATCCTGACGGAAAACTCGTTTTGGTAACAGCGATAAATCCCACGCCCGCAGGTGAAGGTAAGACAACCATTACCGTAGGACTTGGTCAGGCGATGGCAAAAATCGGCAAAAAATCCATGATTGCACTCCGCGAGCCGTCGCTCGGACCGGTTATGGGCGTTAAAGGCGGCGCAGCAGGAGGCGGATATGCGCAGGTTGTGCCTATGGAAGATATTAACTTACATTTCACCGGAGACTTTCATGCAATTACAGCAGCAAACAATCTGCTTTGCGCAATGATAGATAATCACATCACGCAGGGAAATGCACTTGGCATTGATCCTACAAAAATTGTGTTCAAGCGTGTGCTTGATATGAATGACCGTGCGCTCCGTCAGGTGGTAGTGGGACTTGGTGGCAAAATGAACGGTTATGTGCGTGAAGACGGATTTATGATTACGGTGGCATCCGAAGTTATGGCAATTTTGTGTATGGCAAAAGACATTGCAGATTTAAGAGAACGCCTTGGAAGAATTATTGTGGGATATACATATCACGGAGAAGAGGTCCGTGCACGTGATATTCATGCAGAAGGTGCAATGTGTGCACTTTTAAAAGATGCAATCAAACCGAATCTTGTGCAGACGCTTGAAAATACACCGTGTATGATGCACGGCGGTCCTTTTGCAAACATTGCACACGGCTGTAACAGTGTGCAGGCAACAAAACTTGCACTGAAACTTTCGGACTATGTGATTACCGAGGCAGGCTTTGGTGCAGACCTTGGTGCAGAAAAGTTTTTGGATATTAAATGCCGCGTGGCAGGTTTAAAACCCTCTGCAGTGGTGCTCGTCGCAACGGTGCGTGCACTGAAATATAACGGTGGCGTAAAGAAACAGGATTTGGCAGAGGAAAATGTAGAAGCACTAAAATGTGGTATTGTAAACCTTGGAAAACATATCGAAAACCTGCGTCAGTTTGGAATTCCTGTTGTTGTTGCAATTAACAGATTCGGTCAGGATACAGAAAAAGAACTCAAAACAATTGAAGACTACTGCCACGAAAACGGCGCTGACTTTGCGCTTGCAGAAGTGTTTACAAAAGGCGGCGAGGGCGGAAGAGCACTTGCAGAAAAACTTGTGGACGTGTTAGAGAAAAAGGAAAGCAATTTTAAACCTATCTATGATGAAACACTTCCCATTAAAGAAAAAATCGAAACGATTGTAAAGAAAATTTACGGCGGAGACGGTGTAGTATATGCGCCCGCTGCTGAAAAACAGATTCAGACATTGGAAGAAAGCGGATACGGAAAACTTCCGGTTTGCATGGCAAAAACACAGTATTCCCTTTCGGATAATGCCAGTCTGCTCGGCAGACCGTCTGGCTTTAAAGTGAACGTAAAAGAAGTGCGTGCGTTTGCCGGCGCAGGCTTTGTAACCGTATATGCAGGCAGTATCATGACCATGCCGGGACTTCCGAAAGCCCCTGCGGCAGAACGCATTGATATTGACGAAAACGGCACAATTACCGGATTATTCTAAACTTTTTCTTACTCCATTTAAAAGGGGATGTAGCAAAATGATTTCATTTTGCTACATCCCCTTTTGGGGTGGACGGAAAATAGCGCAGATTGGACAAACTGAACCCGAATGCGTACGTGGGTACACAGAGAGGTGAAGTTTGTTCAAAACACAAGGCATAAAATAGAAGGAATTCG
>JAZNGT010000034.1:0-15089 GCA_045576635.1 Congzhengia sp.
ATATTTGTCGATTTCACTATTGTATTCGATAATGTGCGGAAGAAGCATTGCGTTTGCTCTGCCGTGCGGGATATGAAATGCCGCGCCGAGTTGGTGCGCCATACTATGATTGATACCCAAAGACGCAGTATTAAACGCAAGTCCTGCCAGGCAAGATGCAATATGCATTTTCTGGCGGGCGTGTGTGTCATTGTTGTCAAGATAAGAACGAAGCAAAAACGAGCCTGTGATTTCTATTGCCTTTTCCGCAAGGGCAGCAGAAAATTCGTTATTTTCTGTGCTGACATAGGATTCAAGTGCGTGTGTAAATACATCCATGCCCGTGTCTGCGGTGATAGAGGGTGGCACACTTTTTACAAGTTCTGCATCTAAAATTGCTTCGTCGGGAAGCAAGGAATCGTTCGCGAGAGGGATTTTTGCGTGATTTTTCGTGTCGCTGATAACGGAGAAACTTGTAACTTCGCTGCCAGTACCGCTTGTGGTAGGTATTGCAATAAGGGCAGGGCGCGGATAGGTAGGCTCTGCCTGAGATGCAACCTCGCGGATTGCTTTTGCAGAATCAATCGCAGAACCGCCACCGATTGCAATCAAAACATCTGCCTGAAACGAAAGAACGGCGGAAACGCCTGATGAGATTTTTTCTATGGGCGGGTCGGGAATTACATCATCAAAAATCTGCCATTCAATCTTTGCTTGCTGCAAGCGTGAGGTAATAAGATGTACCATACCGCTTTTTACAACATAAGGATCAGAAATGATCAGTGCTTTTTTATATGGAAGTTCAGAGAGGCGGTCAAGAGACTTCTCGCCGAAATATATTTGCGTTTTAATGTCAAAATGATTCACTTTTAAAGCCACTTCCTTTCGTCTAGGATATGAAACTAGTATACCATACTAAAACGTACTTTTCAAGAAGTGTTTTTATAAAATATATTGTGTTCAGAATGGATGTATAGTATAATTGATACATACAGAATTAAAAAAATGAAAATGACAAGACAATACAGTATCTTTTGTCCTGATTTTGAAGGGGTGAGTCAAAGTAGAAGCATTCTCTTGTTTGTTTGTTTGTTTTTTTACCTGCTGCGAACAAAATGATAAAAAATAAGTACGGAATGCTAAATACTATATTTTGCTTTTATTATATAATTAAACTTGTAAAAAGCGCGTTGTTATTGCGTTTTTTTAAAATTTTAAATTGTCCCGAAAGGACGGAACGTCTTTCGGGCAGTAATAAATGAACTTTGAGAGGAGACTTACTATGGACTTTTTAAGCACCGTTTCAGGCACCCTTTTGGAAGGCTTTTTCCCTAAGGGCTGGGATCTGAAAAAAATTGATGCATGCTGCGACAAAGGCGTTGCACGTGAAGATTTCTGGCACAAGGATTTTAATCCCGTAGAGTGCGAAAACATTTACGAATTTGACACATTAATGGGTCATGAAATTGCACTTCAAATTAAAAACGCACGCGAACGCGGCGAAAAACTTGCAATGATTCTTCCCGTAGGTCCTATGGGCATGTACCGTTGGGCTGTTTACTTCCTCACAGAATGGAACGTAAAATGTGACCACGTTTACACCTTCAACATGGACGAATGGGCAGACGCAGAAGGAAACACACTTCCCAATGACAACCCTGCATCTTTCGAATACAGCATGAAGAAAGCATTCTTCGATAAATTGGGAGAAAACACCATTCCCCCTGCACAGCGTAACTTTGCAACAAAAGAAAATCTTCCTACCTATCCTGAGAAGATTGCAGCGCTCCGTGCAGAAGGCGCAAAACTCGTTTTGGTATTCGGTATCGGCAGAGCTTGCCATATCGCATTCTGGGAACCCCACTTTGCTGAAGAATTTTCTTCTGTTGAAGAATGGAAAAAACAGTGTTACAGAATCGGCGCGAAACTCAATCCGCTTACTGTTGAACAGAACGCAGTTACAAGCTTTAAGAGCCGCACAACACTGGTTCCGTGCAGTGCAAACACCATTGGACCCGGTTTGTTCTTGCAGGCAGATTACATCATCGGCGGTTGCGACGGTGTGCTCGGACGTGGCATGAACTGGCAGGGCATGAGCTTCTTAACAACGCTCCATTACGGCCCCGATATGAACATTACATCATCCTTTATGCCCACAATGCCGGGTAAACTGTTCTACTTAAAAGAACTGGCTGGTCCCCTTGTGGCAGAATGTAACTAAGATTTTTTTTGAAACGGCTGCGTTATCCGCAGCCGTTTTTTTATTGACAAGAAAAGGCGAAAGTATTATACTAAAATGGTGGATTTAAAAAAGGAGGTAAGCCATGGAATACGCATATGTCACGGAATTTATAAACCGCGCAAAAAAGTTCGGTTCGCGGCTTGATTTAACAAGAATTACAAAACTTTGCGCGCTTTTGGGAAATCCCGAAAAGGATTTAAAATGTGTGCATATTGCAGGCACAAACGGAAAAGGTTCAACCTCCGTGTTTATCGCATCCATGCTGCAAGAAGCAGGGTATAAAACAGGACTTTATACGTCGCCGTTTATTTATGACTTTAACGAAAGAATGCAGATCAATGGTGTCCCCATTTGTGACGAAACACTTTTGCATATTATGAAACAAGTGGTAGATGCAACAGAAAAAATGCTTTCCGAAGGATTTGAACATCCCACGGAATTTGAACTTGTTACCGCTGCTGCGTTTTTGTACTTTAAAGAGGAAAATTGTGATGTTGTTGTATTAGAGGTCGGACTTGGAGGAATACTCGATTCTACCAACGTAATTGAGAGTCCACTCGTTTCAGTAATCACATCTATAAGTTACGATCATACGGAATATCTGGGGGAAACCTTAACCGAAATTGCAAAAAACAAGTGCGGCATCATAAAAGAAAACTGCCCTGTGGTATCGTATCCGTTTCAGGAAGATGACGTAAAAGTGGTGATACAAAAAACTGCAAAAGAGAAAAACGCGTATCTTACCGTTTGTGAGACGCAGACCTTACAGATAATAGACGTTACTTTAAACGGCAATGCATTTATGTATCAGGGGAAACAATATCAGACGACTCTTGTTGGTGAGTATCAGGTTTATAACGCAATTACTGCCATAAATGCCGTAGAACAATTAAAAACGAAAGGGTATATTCTTTCAACGGAACAGATACAAAATGGCGTTCAAAACGCAAAATGGCCCGCCAGATTTGAAATTTTGAGCAAACAGCCCACTATCATTGCAGACGGCTCACACAATGCGGATGGTATGCGCTCGTTTGTTAAGACTGCAAAAAAATGTCTGGGAGACAAAAAAGCGATTTGCGTGTTTGGAATGTTAAAGGATAAAGATTACAAAGCGTGTCTTAACATGCTTTCTGAACTTTCGGATACCATTGTTGTAACCGAGGTAAACAATCCGAGAACAGAGACAAAAGAAATGTTGGAAAGTGCGGCAAAATGCTATTTCAACACAGTTTACGGAAAGAAAGAAAATAAAGAAGCAGTGGCTTTGGCGCTTGATATTGCAAACAAAGATGACGTCGTTTTAGCGCTTGGCTCTCTTTATATGATGAAAGATATCAAAGAGGCGACAGAAGAATTGCTCGCGAAGTGAAATATTGTGTCAAAATATGTTGACAAAATAAAAAAACGTGATATAATGATTTTGAACTAGTTCAAAAAATATGAAAACAGGGGAGCTTGTGTGACAGGCTGAGAGGAAGATGAAATCTTCGACCCTTATACCTGATTTGGGTAATGCCAACGAAGGAAGCATCTTGTAAATTTGTATCTTTTGGTATACCCATATTTGGGTATACCATTTTTTATTGAAAGGATACTTAAATATGAGAATTGAAACAAAAAAATTAACATTAAGTGCAGTTATGATAGCGCTAAGTGCAGTTTTAAGTCTGGTAAAGGTATATGAACTGCCGCTCGGCGGTTCTATTACGCTACTTAGCATGTTGCCCGTGGCAGTTGTTGCAATTTGTTATGGAACAAAATGGGGACTTGCAACATCAGTGCTTTATGCAGTAGTGCAAATTGGCATGGATTTAGGAAAACTTATGGGTTACGGTATGACGGTAGGAACATGGATTGGCTGCCTTTTATTTGATTACATTTTTGCCTTTGGAGCACTTGGACTTTCCGGTGTGTTTAGGACAAAGGGAACAGTTGGTATGTGCCTGGGCGTAACCTTATCTTTAATTGTAAGATTTATTTCGCATTTTATATCGGGTGCGATTGTTTTTTCCGTGTTTTGTCCGGAGGGATGGAACGTGTATTTTTACTCGCTTTGCTACAACGGAAGTTATATGCTCCCTGAACTTATCATTACGGTGATTGGTGCGGTGCTTTTGTTCCGGTTACCGCAAGTAAAAAAATTAATAGAGGAAAGAAAGTAATGAAAAAGACCGTAGCGTTTGCTACGGTCTTTGCTTTTTTAAAATAAAATTTGTAATGCTGAGGTTACGTTCTTTGCGTAAAATACATTCAAATCTTCGGGCGGTTTTAAGCCGCGTTTATTTGCTTCCGGAATGATGCACTTTGTAAACCCGAGTTTTTTCATTTCGTTTAAGCGCTTTTCAATCTGGTTTACTGCGCGAAGTTCTCCGGTTAATCCTACCTCGCCGATGAGTGCAATTTCAGGGTCAATCTCCTTGTTTTTAAAGGCAGATGCAACAGCGCAGATAATACCCAAATCTGCGGCAGGTTCGTCGATACGCATACCGCCGATAATGTTGACATAAACGTCCTGATTTCCAAGGTTAAAGCCCACGCGTTTTTCAAGCACTGCAAGCAAGAGATTCACTCTGTTATAGTCTGCACCGGTTGTCATTCTGCGTGGTGCAGGAAACGTGGTGGGGGAAACCAAAGACTGCACTTCGGCAAGAAGCGGTCTTGTGCCCTCCAAGGTACAGATAACGGTGGAGCCTGATGTGTTTTTCGGTCTTCCTTCCAGCATCATGGAGGAGGGATTTTTCACTTCTTTTAAGCCCTCACCCGTCATTTCAAATACGCCGATTTCGTTGGTCGATCCAAATCTGTTTTTTACAGCACGCAAAATTCTGTGACTTTGGTGGCGTTCTCCCTCAAAGTAGAGAACACAGTCTACCATGTGTTCTAACACTTTCGGGCCTGCCAAGTTTCCTTCTTTTGTTACGTGACCTACTACGAATACTGAAATTGCCTTTTCTTTGGCAAGTTTCATAAGTGTAAGAGTGACGTCACGCACCTGACTTACCGTTCCGGGCGCTGAGGCAATATCGGGATTATACATCGTCTGAATAGAGTCTACAATTAAAATATCAGGAAGAATCTTTTCTGTATGCTTTATAACTGCATTGATATCTGTTTCCGTTAAAACAAACATATCTTGGGTAATTCCAAGTCTGTCTGCGCGCATTTTGAGTTGCTTTTCCGATTCTTCGCCTGAAATATAGAAAAAACTGGTGTCCTTTTCGAGTGATTTAATCAGTTGCAAAAGAATTGTAGATTTTCCAATTCCCGGTTCTCCGCCGACAAGTACAAGAGAACCGCGAACAATTCCTCCTCCCAAAACCCTATCTAATTCGCCGATACCACACACAATTCTTGGGTCTTTTGTAGTGTCGACGGTAGAAAGTTTTACGGGCGCGGCATACGATTGTGACACTTTTTTTGAGGTAGAAGAAGTTGCAACCACTTCTTCTGCAAATGTATTCCAGCCACCGCAGTCAGGGCATTTTCCGATCCATTTTGGAGATTCATAGCCACATTCTGCGCAGGTATATATAACTTTTGATTTCATGAAAAATCAACTCCGGATAAACTTATTCTTCTGTTTGTGCGGTTAGGGGTTCTTCGTTTGGTGTAGCCTGCGTTTCGGCAGGATTTACGGGAACAATCGGGGTTTCAGGTAAAACCGGTTCTTCCGGAGGAAGTTCTGCTTTCTTTGTACCTAAAAATTCCACTCTGTCTTTTCCGGCATACGTGCTTTTACAAAGCACATCGCTTGAAACCTTAACGCCGTTTTCGTAAACGACTTTATACGCAACATAAGAACTTCCGTTTGTACCCTTGCTTTCTACTTTGATTTCTCCCTCCGGTAAGGTGTCGTCTTCTTTTTGAACTACCTTCGGCGGGAATGTTCCGGTTTTTACGGTTTGAATTTCAATCCGACGCTCTGGATTTTCATCGATGCCGTAAATGGTAACGATGTTTTTACGTCCCTCGCAGATTGCGCGGATTTCAATGGGTTTATCGTATGTATTTTTAAACTTAAAATCTACAGAACCGTAAGAAACAGTTGCGTCTCTGCCCATGGGAACATAACTTACGGGCAGTGTGTGGTTGCGTCTTGAAGTGATTTCAAGATCTGCGTAAACGACCGCGTTAAACATTGTTGACGATACCTGGCAAATACCACCGCCGATACCGGGTTGTACGGTGTTTCCTACATATACGTTTGCCATGCGGAAACCTCGTTCTGCGGTTCTCGGACCTACGACTTCGTTGTAGGAAAATTCTTCGCCGGGCGCTAAAACATAACCGTCAATTTTGTCGCACGCAAGTTTTATGTTATATGCGCGGTCTGCACTGCTGTCAGAAAAGTCTGACTTAAATGTACCAAGTTCGTCGCCAAAGAGGGAAGACCTGATAGAGTCCTCTGTCTCGCTCGGCTCTTTTACGGTTACCGGAATGGTAAAGACAGCGTTATTTGCATTTTCTTTTAAAAGTTGCTTTACAATTTTTTCGTTAAAGGTAATACCTGGCCTGCTTTCGGTTAAGACCAGTCTGTGATTTGATATTGTGTACGTTGCATCAACCGGTTTTTCGGATGTGTAACGTTTTATAAAGTCTACGGTAATTTCTTCCGGTTCAATTTCTTTTAAACCTAGTGATACTGTGTTTTTGTTATGTAAAAGACAGTCGGCAACGGCTTTTTTTACATCTTCGTAAACGATTCCGCGTCCCTTGACGCCGCGTGTGATTGTAAGAGAATCTGTTCCAATTTCGAGTTTGTTATCGGTTGCGGTGATGTTAAGTTCGGACGCAATTTTATCGAGCACGCGTTGCAGTGCAAATTCGTCAAACGTAATCATCAATGGAACAGAGGGCTTGTTTTTCTTTAAGGCTCTGATTTCGCCAAAGCGTGCAAGTCCCTTTTTTGTTCTGCCGTATTCCATAACAGTTTCAACCATTTTGTCTGTATCCGGGGATGGAGAAAGTGCCAGGGTACTTATAGTTTCGCTTACGTCGTCAACAGTTATGGTGATGTCGTAAACGCGCGAAAAGTCCGACACCTCGGAAATTTTAGTGCGCAATTCATCTTCTGACATACCGCCGACGTGTGCATGATCAACATATACACCGTCATACACGTTTTTGTACGTCAAAGTTTTAATGCAAGAGGCGAAAAGCGTTGCCAAAAGTGCAAAAAGCACAATGACAACTAACGAGATTCTTTTTTTATTTACCTTGATTTTTTGTCGCCTATTAGAAGCTGACATTTGACCACCCCGTAAAAATAGTTATAAATTTAATAACCAAACTGCAAAGTTTAAGTAACCGGCATATAATGTGTAGAGTAAATAGGGTAAAAGCAATATGCCGGAGATTTTATTGGTTTTGTAAAACGATGCTGTCGTAAGAACGATAAAGATAAACAAAACGACAAGCAGTATAAAAGAAATGAGCGGAAGGCGAAATTTAAAAAACACAATCGGCCATAAAAAGTTTAAAAACAGTTGTGTGTAAAAAAGTAATGTCCCGTCATTTCGTTCCTTTTCGGTTTTTGCAGATCTCTTAAACAAGTAAAGAGAAACGCCCATTAAAAGATAAAGTACCGTCCACACAATTGGGAAATACGCACCCGGAAGTGCAAAAGGCGGACGAATCAGAACGCTATAAATATCCGTATCATTCCGAATGATAAGTCCCGCCAAAAGACCTACCAAAAGAGGAAGTAAAATGGTTTTGAGTGCTTGTAGAATTTGTTTCATATCTATACCACCTAAATTTAAAATATGGTACAGTATATGGAATCCTAAGAGGGAATATACATTCTTCCCTTTGCACATGAAAACAAAGGTACGGGAAAGCACAATCTTTTCCGTACCTCTATTTTATTGCCTAAAATGATATTCAGGAGCTGGTATGTACAAAATTAACGAGAGCCGTTTCTGTTTACGCGAATGCTTTCTGCGGTTTTGATAAGCTCTTCTTCCAAAGCGCGCAAAACATCATCTGCGTACTGGTTTGCACCGATTCTGATATCGTGTGCATTTTTCTGTGCGCTTTCTACAATCTGATTTGCGTTTTCATACGCCTGCTGGGTAATGTCATGTTCGTTAATCATGGTAGCGATTTTATCTTCCGTCGCCTTTACGAGAGCAGCAGCTTCTTTCTGTGCGTCGTTAATGATTCTCTGACGTTCTTCTTTTACCCATTTTGCCTGTTTCATTTCTTCGGGGTATTTTGCACGGATATCCTGAATCAAGTCTAAAAGTTCTTCTTTATCGATGATTCCGCGTCCCCAAATCGGTATTGTGGTACAAGTGTCAATCTTGTCCTCTAAAAGATCAATGAGTTGTTCCATATCCATTTTCAGCACTCCTTTGCAATCTTATGTTTCACATCATTTACTATTTCGTTGGGAATTAAACCTTCGGTGTCGCCGCCGTAGCGACAAATTTCTTTTACAACACTGGAACTTATGTATAAGCAGTTTAGCCCAGTGACCATAAACATTGTTTCAATTTCCGGATTGAGTTGCTTATTTAAAAGCGCCATCTGAAATTCGTATTCAAAATCGGAAATTGCGCGCAGACCACGGATTACGGTATCTGCATTTTTTTTCTTTGCAAAGTCTACCAAAAGACCATCGAAACTGTCAACTTCGCAATTTGGAAGGTCTTTTACGCAACGGGAAATCATTTCCATGCGATCGGACACAGAAAAAAGCGGTTTTTTCGAAGCGTTGTTTAACACAGCAACAATAACTTTGTCAAACACTTTACAACTTCTTTTGATAATATCCAAATGTCCGCAAGTAATGGGATCAAAACTTCCCGGATAAACTGCAATTTTCAATGAAGTCACTCTTTCATAATCAAAATTTTAACCCTGCCATACGTCTTGTCGCGGTAGACGGTAAAACCGTCCAATGAAAATTGAGGGCTAATTTTATCATCTGCCTCAATCACGATTAAACCTGCGGGCGAGAGTATGCCACGCTTTTTTATTTCAAAAAGTACTTTTTCGTACAAATCTGATTCGTACGGTGGGTCAAGAAAAATGATATCAAATGTTTCGGTTGTTGTTTTTAAAAATGAAATCGCGTCCTTAAACACCAAAGATGCCCGATCAGAAAGACGGGTGATTTCTAAGTTTTTTTGTGCGACTTCAAGGGATGTGCGGCTTGAATCTACAAACACCGCGCGTTTTGCGCCACGGCTTAATGCCTCGATTCCGAGCGCGCCGCTACCGCAAAACAGGTCTAAGACAGAAGAATCTGAAAGTTCAAATGCAATCATATTAAATACGGATTCTTTTACACGGTCAAGGGTTGGACGAATATCAAATCCTTTTGGACTTTCAAGTTTTTTTCCCCGTGCACTTCCTGCTATTACTCGCAAAATGTATCCTCCGCAGAACTCCTAATTTTAGACATATGTTCATACTATATTGTATTTGTAAATCAAAAGAAAGTCAATGGCATTTTAAAAAATGTCAACTAAATGTAATGTTCGTGTCAAATAAGTTTAATATAGCATCAAAAATCGGTTTATTTTCTTCTTTTTCAAGCGTTTTGTCTGTGCGTAAAAGCGCCTTTGCCGCTTTGGTTGTTTCTGCCAGTATATCGGCATCGCAATAAATGTTTGCAATCTTAAACAGCATAAGACCGTGTTGACGCGAACCAAAAAAATCACCCGGTCCGCGCATCTTTAAATCTTCTTCTGCAATTTTAAATCCGTCAGCGTGTTCTTTCATCGTTTTCATTTTCGGCGTGCCCGTAGGATAATTTAAACCGGGGAACAAAATGCAATACGCCTTATCACTTCCGCGGCCGACGCGCCCTCTTAACTGATGAAGCTGTGAAAGACCAAAACGCATAGCATCTTCTATGACCATTACTGACGCGTTCGGAACGTTTACGCCGACTTCGATGACGCTCGTAGCGACGAGCATTTTGATTTCACCTGCCTGAAAACGCAACATAATTTCGTCTTTTTGTTGCGGTTTCATTTTGCCGTGGATGTAGGCGACATCGTCACCAAACACTTTTTTTAAGTCTTCTGCATGTGTCAGTACGTTTTTTATGTTTTCCGTCTCGGACGGCTCTACCGCAGGGCACACAATGTAGACCTGACGGTTTTCATCCATTTCTTTTTTTAAAAATGCATATACACGCTCGCGCATGTGTTCGCCAACGACGAAAGTGTCGATTTTCTTTCTGCCGGGCGGCAGTTCGTCAATAACGGAGATATCGAGGTCACCGTAAAGCATAAGCGCAAGCGTTCTCGGTATCGGTGTTGCCGACATAATAAGGGTATGCGGATTTTCACCCTTGTTTTCTAATTTTTTGCGTTGCATCACGCCAAACCGATGTTGCTCGTCTGTGATGATGAGTGCCGGATTTCCAAGGCTTGTTTGCTCGCTGATAAGCGCATGGGTACCAACAAGAATTTTTACTTCGCCACGTTCGATTTCTTCTTTAATCAAACGACGTTCTTTCTGCGATTGTGAACCGGTAATCAGGCACACCTTAATCCCAAATGGCTGAAACAAAGAAGACAACGATTCAAAATGTTGTTTTGCCAATATTTCGGTAGGCGCCATCATTGCTGCGGTGTATCCATTTTTGGCGCAGATATACATAGCTATGGCAGCAATCATCGTTTTGCCGCAACCGACATCCCCTTGCACAAGTCGGCTCATAGGGAATTCTTTGTTTAAGTCATTTTGTATTTCGTTTATGACACGCGCCTGTGCGCTTGTAAGCGGAAAGGGAAGCGTATCTGTAAATTCCTTCACAAAATCGTTGTCTGAAAGCGAAACGGCGTGTTCTGATGTTCTGTCCTCGCGAAGATAAAAGAGCGCTGACTGAAACAAAAACAGTTCCTGAAATACAAGACGCCTGCGCGCAATTTCGAGCGAAACGCTGTCTTTCGGGAAATGGATATTTTCAATAGCAAACGTAGAAGAGCAAAGGTTGTACTCGTTTCTTATGTGTGCCGGCAAAATTTCAGGGAGTGCATCGCGGGAAAGTTCCAGAGCGTTTTTTACTGCATCGGTTACGGTTTTGTTTGTAAGTCCGGCGCAAAGGTTATAAACGGGAACGATTTTACCAGTCACTTTGTTTGTATTTACGGGCTCAAATAAAGGCGTATGCATCTGACGCTTTTTTCCAAAGGTTACTTTGCCGAAAAACACATATTCTTTGTCCATTTGAATCATATTTTTAATAAATCGGTTGTTAAACCAGACAAGTTCCAAAAAGCCGGTTCCGTCCGAAATTTTCAGTGTGCACACGTACATGTTCTTTCGGATATAACTTTCTCTGATTGGAGAAACGGCGCGCCCCTTTACGCAAACAGATTCGCCGTCTGAAAGTTCTGCCATTTTTTTTATTTTTGTTCTGTCTTCATAATATCGTGGGTAGTGGTGCAGTAAATCGGACACCGTAAAAAGACCAAGCGTGCGGAATAATTCCGCACGCTTTGGTCCGATTCCGTTTAAAACGGATATATTCTGGTTTAAAATATTTTTACCCACGAATATCACACCTTATTCAACAGAGAAAATAAAGTCATACAAGGGCTGACCGCCTTCGTAAACCAAAACGTCACAATCGCCGTATTTTTCCTCTAAGGCTTCTTCTATTTCTTCTTTTCTGTCACTTGTTACATTACCGCCAAAATAGATGCTGATGATATCGCTGTCTTCGTCGATTACGTTGTCAATGAGTTTTTGAAGAACTTCGAAAGAGTCATCGCCGACTGCCTGAATTTCTTTTCCGGTAATGCCGATGATTTTGTTTTCCGGATATTCTTCGCCGTCAAACACAAAATTACGTACAGAATAGGTAACCATACCTGTTTTGATATTTTGAAATGCTTCATTCATTGCGTCTATGTTGTTTTCAAGCGACTCTGCCGGGTCAAATGCAACTTTTGCTGCAATTCCTTCCGGTACAGAGCGGGTTTCCAGTACAACAATATTTTTCTTTGTAAGACCTTCTACCTGTTTTGCTGCCATAATAATATTTTTATTATTGGGCAAAATAACAACGGTCTTTGCGTTCACACGGTCTACGGCAGATAAAATATCATCGGTACTTGGGTTCATTGTCTGACCGCCTTTGATTACGGTATCGACACCCAAATCAATGAAGATGTTTTCCAAACCGTCACCTGCGGCAACTGCTGCGAATCCGATTTCTTTTTCGGGTTCTTTCGGTGCTTCTTCCTGCTCGTTGTGCTGATATTTCATATTATCAATCTTGATATTTACAAGCTCGCCGACTTTGATTGCTTCCTGAATTACATAACCGGGCTCGTTGGTGTGAATGTGCACTTTTACGATATCATCATCGTCAATTACCACCATGCAATCGCCCTTTTTGGAAATTCTGTCGCGGAACAGTCCAACAGGAGAGCCGTTTGCAATTTTTTCGATTAAAAATTCAGTGCAGTAAATAAACTTAATATTTGCGTCAACTGCTTTTTTGTCAAGCGTTGTGTTTACGCTGATTTCAGAATCGTTAAGTTCAATCATTGTTCCGGTTTCAAGGTAGGAAAGCGCGCCTTCTAACAGATATACAACACCCTGACCGCCGGAGTCAACAACGCCCGCTTGCTTAAGCTGCGGCAAAAGTTCCGGTGTTCTTGCTAAACTTTCCTGCGCCTCTTTTACGGCTGCACGCATGATTTCAACAATGTCGCCACTGTTTTCGAGTGCACGGACTGCCGCGTCTGCTGCATCTCTTGATACGGAAAGCACAGTGCCTTCCATCGGTTTCATAACGGCTTTATATGCCGCTTTTACGCCTTCCTGAAGGGCTTCGGCAATGTCTTTTGCGTCTGCGGTTTTAAGGTCTGAGAGTCTTCTTGACATGCCTCTGAAAAGCTGAGAAAGAATAACGCCTGAGTTGCCGCGTGCACCACGCAGTGATGCCGAAGCAATTCCTGACATTACTTTTCCGATGGAATCATAATTGTTTTTCAGTACATCCTTTGCAGCAGCGGTTACGGTCATCGACATATTAGAACCGGTATCACCGTCCGGAACAGGAAATACGTTTAAATCGTTTAAGATAATTTTATTGTTGCAAAGTTTATTCGCGCCCGATAAAAAAGCGCGACACAAACTTTCGGAATCAGCTGTATATAACAATGGGGTACACCTCCGAGCAAATTGGTTAATCAATTCTTACGCCTTCAACATTTACGGTTACTTTTCCAACTTTAAAGCCCGTAGCACTTTCTACTGCGTATCGTACGCTGCCAATAATGCTTTCGCTGATTGCTTTAATGTTCACACCGTATTCAACAATAATGTGAAGGTCTATACTGATTTTTTCATCTTCTGTATTTACTTTTATTCCTTTTGTGATAGAATCCCATTTAAGAAGAGAAGCAATGCTGTCTGATGTACTTTTGTATGCCATTCCGACAACGCCGTAGCATGTGGAAGTTGCAAGACCGGCAATGCGGGCAATTACATTTTCAGAAACGACAATTGCGCCGTTATCTGTTTCGGTTTTTATAGCCATATCAATTACCTCCGGATTCGTTTGATTTTATGAAGTTCATCTCATATAAATTGCTGATTTTATATGCGTACACACAAACGTATACACGTTTAGTATAGCATATATTTTTAAAAAAGGGAAGACCTATTTTAAACTTTTTTACAATACTGTGACAAAACGGTTACGGCGCGGAAAACTTCGTTTACCGCGCCGCATGATAATTTGATTTGATTATCGAGAATTTGCAGGAACCTTATCCTTAAATAGAAGTGTAATGGACCAGAGTCCTGCCAAGCCGACCAAAGAAAAAATGATGCGACTTGCCACTGCAAGCTGTCCGCCAAATAAATAGCCGACAACGTCAAGGCCAAACAGTCCGATAGAACCCCAGTTTAAGGCGCCGACAATCACAAGAATCAAACTGATATTATCCAGTGTATTCAAACTAAACTCACCTTTCTTCCCGCTTAATTTATGACAGACAATGCAAGAATCTGCGGGAGTGAATCTTACAAAAATGTCTGTGCATGCTTATGTATCTATATTTTCCACAAAAACAAAATTATTATGCAAACCTTTCGATAAATAAAACAAAAACAATTTTTTGGTTATTTTTACATATAATAAACCATACTAAATTTGGGGAGGAAGAAGTATGTATCGTGCGGGAGCGTTGCGACAAAAGGAAGTAATAAACATAAACGATGCATCCCGAATGGGATATGTAGCAGATGTTGAGGTAAGTTTAAATAAAGGAGAAATCGAAGCCATCATTGTGCCTGGCAAAATGAAGTTCTTTCATTTCGGCAAGCACGATGATATTGTAATCCCGTGGGACAAAATTACAATGATTGGGGAAGATATTATATTAGTCGATATGCCTTGTGTGGTTAAAAACGAAAAAATAAAGAGCAAAAGAAAAAATAATATATAATAGGAAGGAATTTTTCAAAATTAAAGATACGCAAAAAAAATGAAAAAAAGTTAAAAAAAAGGGTTGACAAGGCTTTCAAATTGTGTTATTCTAATTAAGCTGTCGCTTTTGCGGAGGGCTTTGAAAAAAGCTTATAAAAAAGTTTAAAAAAAGTCTTGACAAAAGCTAAACCAGCATGTTATAATGAAAATCCGCTCACATTGAGCGGGCAGAACCTTGAAAAATGAACAGTGCAGGCTTTAAAAGATTCCAAGTAATTTAAAGGACAGACAAAGATATCGGTCAAAAGGATATCACTCCGCAAGCGGAGAAAATGAGAGAATTAGATTTTCTTGTTTTAGTATATAACTTCTTCGGAAGTGATATAACCAATACGAGAGAGTTTGATCCTGGCTCAGGACGAACGCTGGCGGCGTGCCTAACACATGCAAGTCGAG
>JAZNGT010000035.1:0-112280 GCA_045576635.1 Congzhengia sp.
CTAAGACCGCTTGGCCTCCGACTTCGTCACACGACCGCAAATAAAACCACTTGCACCATTTCTGTTGTACTCACGATTTAACTCATAATAAATATCCGTAGCTTTTTCACATTCCGGTCGGGACAAAAATTCTCCCGTAACTTTTCCGTCTATTGATGTCACCATGTGACAGATTATGTGCGGTCTGTTCATAACATCATAACCTTTCTAATTTTATTTTAATCTGTGATGCCCTTAATAACCTTTCTTTCCCTTAAATATTACCACTTTTTAAGGGAAAAGTCAAAGAATCAAGCAAATTTACCCTTATTTATTGTTTGTTTTTAAGGTAAAGTTGTTCTGCAAAACTGTTTTATCCTTTCATATATTTTTTCTAACATTTTTCTAGCACTTTTCTAGCGAAAACCCAAAAAATGCATCAAAAAGTGGCAATACGAAAACTCATAGAACAGCAAAGGCTTTGAAGGAATTTATCCCCTCAAAGCCCTTATTTTATGCGGTTTTTATCGCTTTTTAAGTTCCTTTAACTTCCGCTTATTTACTCTATCTAAAAAGAGTGTCTAGGAGCTCGAAATGCGTTTGCCTTAACGGGCACGTGGGTTCGAATCCCATTTTCTCCACCAGTGTTTATGCGGGTTTGCAGGATTGCAAACCCGCATTTACTTTATCTGAATCGGGGTTTGTTTTGCCCAAATCTGCCTTGATTTGCCCTAAACTGTTTCATTATCTTTACCATAGATTGTCTCCTTCATTGTTTCCGTTGCAGGAATTTTACCAGAGTACAATCCCTTTATTGTGCCATTTTTCTTCTGCCTGACCTGCAATATACTAAAATCAGTTTATTCTTATCAGGTAACATTTCTTCTGCTTTGTTTTCAATTTCAGTATATGGAATCAGGATGCTACCTGCGATATGTCCGCTATCGAATTCATCCTGTTCTCTTGCATCTAAAATGATGTATTCTTCACATTTATAACCTCCGATTTTATTTTGCTATTTCACCTTTTATGCCTCATTGCAAACCTTTATAATTTTATCTGCTGCACCTTTTGCACCCGAAGAGTTTTTAAAGTTTTCTGCAATCTTCTTGGCATTTTGCTTATATGCGCTGTCGCTGAATATCTTATTTATTGCACTCAAAACGGATGCTCCGTCCGATTTATCAAGTTTTATACCTGCACCAAGCTGTGATACTCGCTCGGCAACACCTTTTTGTTCTGATGTTTGCGGCAAGCTAACAAGCGGAACTTCAAAATATAAACTTTCGCTGACGCTGTTCATTCCGCAGTGTGACACAAAGACATCTGCTTTTTCTAAAACGGCAATTTGGTCCACATGTGAAAAAATTGATATATTTTCAGGGAGCTTTCCAAAATTCTCAATAGGCACCAGATTGCCAACAGACATGATAACCTGATAATCTGTATTGGATAAAGCCGATATACAAGACTTGTAAAAAGGCATCATATCATTATTGACCGTTCCCATGGATATATAAATCAGTTTATCCCTCTTTTTTTCTATTGTCTCGGTTGCAGGTCGAACGGAAGGTCCCACAAATGCGTACTTTTCCGAAAAAGTTTCGGAGCATGGTTGAAACTGAGGAGAGGTATAGACAATAGTGTGGGTGTTATCACCACTCGCGATAATATCAAGAATAGTATTAACAGGATACCCCTTATCTTTTAACCGTTTGACTTGCTTTGATGTTTTCGGCATAGCGAAAAGCATCTTAAACAAATCTTTAAAACCTTGTTTCATAATCTTTGCCGAGTGCTGATTAAAGGCAAAAGTTGTTGTTGAAGAAACAAAAGGAATACCAAGTTTCAGTGCAACCGCTTTTCCCCATAGCGCCATGGAATCTGCAACGATGCAATCAGGCTTAAGTTCTGCCATCTCTTTGCAAACCTTGTCATCAAGAGCCAATGTGGTATCTACGAGTATCTTTGTAGAGAATGCCAGGTCTTTTCCTACACGGGTGGCATCTTTGGCGCTTAAATTTTGCTCCGTATCATAATCGTCGCAGGATATAAATGTTGCACCTGCAGACTCAATTTTTTCACGCATAATGTTATATGAATAATACCAAACCTCATGCCCACGAGAGACTAACTCCTGAACAACACCCAAGGTAGGATTCGTATGTCCGTGCGCAGGGATACAAAAGAAAACTATTTTACTCATATTTTTATTCCTCTATTTCTGAAAAAACTTGTTTGATAGTATCTTGTTGTTTTGCTTTGGGAAGAATTGCTATTCCTCGCTGGGTGTCACCGAGAACCAAAATCTCATCTCCCGGCTGAAAATCAAACATCTCTCTTGCTTCTTTGGGAATAACAAACTGTCCCTTTTCGCCGATTTTGACCATCCATGCATATTTTCCATCGGGTATATTCATTTTTATTCCTCCTTGGTATGATTGGTATGAATAATCATACCATAAATTTATATAATTGTCAATAGAGTGAGAATTTTTTGGGGCATAACAAAAGATGTGATCGAAGCCACATCACCGGAATGCGGAAATGTAATTTTATAAGATAAAAAACCTATCACTTTGAGAAGTGATAGGTTTTTTGGCTATTTTTTACTTTTATATAGCAAGTACGAATACACAGTCGGGATAATTACAATCGCAAAAATAATAATCATAAATAAAATTTTAAAATCCAATAGTCCGGCTATTGTCATTACGATACCACCGATAATCCAAAGCTTTCCTGCAAGTTTATGTGTCTTATCCCAATTCTCCTCATCATGCAATGTCCAGGGCAGTTTGATACCAACAGTATAGTTTTGTTTGCACTTCGGAAGAATAAAGCCGAGAACTAAAATGATACCTCCTGCAAAAACGGGCATAATGTTTTCAACATTTACTTTGTATCCCAATGCGTTACCATAGATACAAACTCCGCATAGCAAAGAGCAAACAGGAACTATGCCTATAACAACAGAAATTATTTTATTATCAATATTGTTTCTTCGTGGATCGGCACTTGTCGCAATGATACATATTAAATTCACAAAAGTCAGTATTGCAGGGAGTCCGACAACAGCAAACATTTTACTGCTGTAACCTGTAACATCGCCATTCCGTCCAAAACTTGTCGCTATACTCTCCGGAAGTTTGTCCCATACAATAAATCCAAAAATCATCGGCAACAATGTAATTATAGAGGAAATAATTATTTTAAATTTGTTGTGTTTTATCATATAACCACACTCCTATGTCAAATCCTTATGATAACGCTCTATTGCTGACGGATTCATATATACAATGATATCGTCTATATCGCAAACAACGACAGGCGCTGTGTCTTGTTCAAGTATACTTTTAAATAGTTTGTTTAACATATTAGTTCTCCATTATTTTCTATTTTACTTATTATATATTCTGTATTTCTACCCCATATTTTTGTAAATCCACTCTGCCGTCATTCTCAAAGATAATACCTTCGGCACGAAGTCTTTGTCTTTGAACTTCGCTGCCGCCGAACACAAAACTTTCTGCGAGTTTGCCCTCACGGTTTACTACTCTATGGCAAGGGATGTTCTCAGGGTCGGGATTGGCGTGCAGTGCATAGCCCACAACCCTTGCTAAACGGGGATTTCCTACAACACGTGCAACTTGTCCGTAAGTTGCAACCTTGCCCTTGGGGATGCTTTTTACAACTTCATAAATTTTTTCAAATGTATTCATACGTTCACCTACCGAAACGGCAAAATAACTTCTATATATGTCAATTATACATCAACAACCACCTCTTTTCAAGATACAGAAAAACGCTTTTTGTTATATAAAACGTAATCAGTATGTCGAATTTTTTCCTAAAAAAGTGACATAGTGTTTCGAATTTGCAGTTTTTGTTTCATTTTTTAAAAAAAATGAAAAAAGTTCTTGCTTTTTCTAGAATTTTCTGTTATTCTGTATATAAAGTTCAAGGAACTTGAACTTATTAAATATGACATTGCAGAGGGATGACAGTATGGAAACGTATCATTTTGAAATTTTTGCGAAAAACTTAAAGAATTTACGAAAACGAAACAGATTGACACAAGCGGCGCTTGCAAAAGAACTCAATATGTCGAGAAGTTGTCTTGCCAACTATGAAACGTGCAAAAGGCGCCCGCATGTTGAAACAATTTCTGAAATTGCCGCGCATTTTGGCGTAGATGCCGGCGAACTGATTGGAGAAACATTTTTTAGTTTTAAGGGAGGAGCATCCAGTCGCGCATCGTTAAACGGTGCATCGCCTGAAAACTGGCTCGATATTTCTGAGTTTTCGCCTAAGGCTCGTATTGCGTTAATGGAGTTTCATAACTATTTAAAAAGCAGACCGAGTGTGAAATAATAACTACATAAAAATGTGACAAATCCGGCGTTTTTCTTTGTAAAAACGCCTTTTTTCTGCAACATATAAAACAGGATGCAGCATCTGTTGCATCCTGTTTTATTTCACAAGTTTAAAATTGCGCTTAAATTATCTGCATATATTTTTTCAAACTGCGTAAGCGGCAGAGGGTTTTCTCCCTTGCCCACTTCTATGGTAAATGCGGGGATTTGAAAGGTTTCTATGACCCAGTCTTTGTAGCCCGAGCAGTCTGTTAAGCCATCCGCCTCAATAAGCCGATACCCCGTTTTTTCTGAAAGCATCTTTGCAATATCTTCTGCACCGCGCGCCATTTTTCCGTTAAACTTGTAAAAGATTTCTTCCCCCTGTGCGTGATATGCAATCACAATATCGGGATTAATTTCACGTGTAAGTGAAACAATTGCTTTGGTTTCCGGCTCGCTTTCGGGGTGTTCTCCCGAATACCGGCTGCTGCACGGCCCGTAAACGCCCGATGCAAACGCCATGGTTCGACCTTTTTCAAACAAAGCATCATAATTATGATTTAAATCGACACCGTGAATGTTGGACTGCCATTTGCCGACAAAGTCTCTGCTCCCTCCGTTCATACCAATAAGTCGTGAACGCAAAAACACGGGAATATCGTCCGTTAAACCTAAGACAGATAGATTTACGCCATCGGGATTTACCATGGGCACAAAGAAAAAACTGCGCGTTTTAAAAAGGTGTTCTGCGTCTTTTTCTCCCCATCTTTTTTTGTTTTGGTACATATCGCAAAATGTTTCTAAAAGTGCCATTGTAAGCATTGCGGTAATCCATTCTTTTCCGTGGTGTGCGCCGGTAATGATAATTTTTTTCTCTCCCTCTCCAAACCGAAAAAACGGAATGGATTTTCCGAGCACAGAGTACCCCAGATTTTTTATTTTTAAAAACGAATACGCACGTTTTAACGCTTTTGCATCTTCTATAAATATATCGTATGTATACTCCTTTTCCGTGCTGATAATTTGCATATTCTCACCTCGGTTCAATGTATGTATAAAAGAGAAAAAAATGACAAATACTAGCACCGAAAGGATGGATCCATATGAAAAAAGCGTATGTAAAAGTAAAGCAAAACAATACAAAATCTGTTTTAAAACGGCCTTACATAGCCGCAACCATCATCGGTGCGGCTGTTTGCGCCATGGCGCTTTCTGCCTTAATGAAAGAACCCGAACAGGAAAAAGTCACGACTCAATTTTTATTAAATACACCGACGGAAAAAGAGACTGAGACGCCGCCGAAACTTCCGCAAAGCGAAGTTTCGCTTCCATCAAAAGAAGAGGTTTTGCCGCCCCAAACTACCCCTTCTGAACCGGAAACAGCAGAGGTAGAAGAAACGAACGCAACAGGTCTTTTTTCCGGCACGAAAACACCATCTTTTATAAAACCTGTAAGTGGTGAAATTTTAAATGCCTATTCCGGCACAAAGCCCGTAAAATCGAAAACTCTGGGCGATTGGAGAACGCACACGGGGATTGATATAAAGGCAGAAGACGGTACCTTAGTAGTATCTCCGGCAGACGGCGTGATAAAGCGCGCATATGAGGATACGCTTACCGGGCACACCGTCATAATTGACCACGGAAGCGGCATTCTGTCAACCGTTTATAACTTAAAAGATTCGGACACTGTTTTTGAAGGACAAACCGTAAAAAAAGGCGATGCAATTGGAAGTGCAGGAAACAGCGCAAAAACAGAACTTTTAGAAGACCCGCACATTCACTTTGAAATAACGAAAGACGGTGCGTATATAAACCCCGAAGACTATATAAACTAAAAAAGGGCGGTAAAAACGAAATTGTTTTTACCGCCCTTTTGAATTTCAATTATTGAATATATGCCTTAATCTCTTCAATAAATTTATCTGCCTCAGCGCTTTCAGAATGAATATCAACTTTAATGGTTTTACTTAAATCCAAAGAGAAAATACCCATAATGGATTTTGCATCAACCACATATCTGCCCGATGTTAAGTCAACATCAAATTCATACTTGTTAACGATGTTAACAAACGCCTTAATATCATTGATGGAACTCAGTAAAATGTTGAATGTTTTCATAATCATTCCTCCTTTGTAATTATTATAATACAAAACGTATCAATTGTCAATTTTTGAATTGTTAAATTTCGGTAACACATTTTCGAAAAATGAATGGAATTTCGGCATATTTTGTCTTGAAACACTCTCCTGTTTATGATATAATTATTGTACATGTACAGAATTTGTCGGAGTTAAGAAATATGTTTAAAATACTAAAACAAGAAGGAAGAGCGCGTCGCGGCGAATTTACTACCCCGCACGGCGTAATACAGACCCCCGTCTTTATGAACGTAGGGACCTCTGCTGCCATTAAAGGCGCCGTTTCTTCTATCGATTTAAAAAACTTAAAATGTCAGGTAGAACTTTGTAACACCTATCATTTGCATCTTCGCCCCGGTGACGAGGTGGTCGCCCAGATGGGTGGTCTTCATAAATTTATGAACTGGGACAAGCCGATTTTAACTGACAGCGGTGGCTTTCAGGTGTTTTCGCTTTCTTCTATCCGAAAAATAGAAGAAGCAGGGGTATCATTCCAGTCCCATATTGACGGACGCAAAATTTTTATGGGCCCCGAAGAAAGCATGAAAATTCAGTCAAATCTGGCATCTACCATTGCGATGGCGTTTGATGAGTGTGCCGATTCTACCCTGCCGAAAGAATACTTTAAAGAAAGTGTTGCAAGGACAGAGCGCTGGCTTATAAGATGCAAGGATGCACTTTCAAAATTAAACCCAACGGCAATCAACAAAGAACAGATGCTGTTCGGTATCAATCAGGGCGGAATTTACGATGACCTCCGCATTGAAAATATGAAAACCATTGCAAAACTTGACCTTCCCGGTTATGCCATCGGCGGTCTTGCCGTAGGCGAAACCGCAGAAGAAATGTATCATATTTTGGATGTTACCCTGCCCTTCGCACCGGAAAACAAGCCCCGTTACTTAATGGGTGTGGGTACACCCGTAAACATCATCGAAGGCGTTGCTCGCGGCATTGACTTTTTTGACTGCGTTATGCCAAGCAGAAATGCGCGTCACGGTCACCTTTTTACAAACCGCGGCATAATAAATATTATAAATGCAAAATATCAAACCGATTCGTCTCCCATAGACCCCGAATGTGACTGCCCTGCTTGTCGCAATCATTCGAGAGCGTATATAAGACATCTTTTAAAATCGGGAGAAATGCTTGGTATGCGTCTTGCCGTTTTGCATAATCTTTATTTTTACAACAACTTAACCGAGCGCATCAGAACGGCACTCGAAGAAGGTCGATTTGAAGCGTTTCGTGAAACGTATGTTCCCATTTTAGGAAAGCGCATTTAAAATAATGAGGTAATTCTTATGTTTACAAGATTACGCGAAGATATTAAAACAATTAAAGAACGGGACCCCGCCGCAAGAAATGCACTGGAAATTTTCTTTATGTATTCCGGTCTGCATGCAATCTGGTGGTACAGAGCCTCACACTTTTGCTACGTGCACAAGTTTTTTGGCCTTGCGCGGTTTTTATCGCAAAGCGGCAGATTCTGGACGGGTATTGAAATCCATCCCGGTGCTAAAATCGGAAAAGGTCTTTTTATTGACCACGGCATGAGCGTTGTAATAGGTGAAACAACAGAAATCGGCGATAATGTTACCATTTATCAGGGCGTTACATTAGGCGGTACGGGAAAAGACGTTGGAAAACGTCACCCCACCATCGGAAACAATGTTATGATTGGTTCCGGCGCGAAAGTGTTAGGTCCTTTTAAGGTGGGAGACAATTCCAAAATCGCCGCAAACGCCGTTGTGCTTTCCGAAGTTCCGCCCAATTCTACCTGTGTCGGCGTACCTGCCCGCGTAGTAAAAATCGGCGAAAAAAGAGTTTGCCCCGAAGATTTGGACCAGGTGCATATTCCCGACCCCGTTTCTATGGAACTTTGTAGATTACAGGCTCGTCTTGATAAACTTGAAAAGCAGTTAAAGAATGAATCACACGAGGAGGAAAACGCGTGAAACTTTATAACACCCTCACAAGAAAAAAAGAAGAATTTATTCCCTTAGAACCGGGAAAAGTAAAAATGTATTCCTGCGGTCCTACCGTTTATAATTTCTTTCACATCGGAAACGCACGTCCGTTTATTATTTTCGACTCATTAAGACGCTATTTGGAATACAAAGGCTTTGAGGTTACGTTCGTTCAGAACTTTACGGACATTGACGATAAAATGATTAAAAATGCCAACGAGCAAGGCATCACCGTGAAAGAACTTGCAGAAAAATTTATCGGCGAGTATTTTACAGATTCAAAAGGGCTTGGCATTAAAGAGGCAACCATTCATCCCAAGGCAACAGAAAATATCGACGCAATTATCGATACCATAAACGCACTGGTGGAAAAAGGCTACGCCTACGAATCCGGCGGTGACGTGTACTTTGAAACAAAAAAATTCAAAGAATACGGAAAACTTTCCAAACAGCCTTTGGAAGATTTGGAAGCAGGCGCCAGAATTGACGTAACCGACGTAAAACGAAACCCCACCGATTTTGCGCTGTGGAAGGGCAAAAAAGAGGGAGAACCCGCTTGGGAAAGCCCGTGGGGCGAAGGCCGTCCCGGTTGGCATATCGAATGTTCCGCTATGGTTAACAAATACTTAGGTGAAACCATCGATATTCATTCCGGCGGTCAGGACCTTATCTTCCCCCACCACGAAAACGAAATCGCGCAGAGCGAATGTGCAAACGGAAAACCCTTTGCAAGATACTGGCTCCATAATGGCTACATCAACGTAGACAACGAAAAGATGTCAAAGTCAAAAGGTAATTTCTTTACTGTGCGTGATGTAGCAAAAAAATATGACTACGAAGTCATTCGTTTCTTTATGCTCTCTGCGCATTACAGAAGCGTCATAAACTTTGCAGATGAACTTTTGGCACAGTCAAAGACGGGTTTAGAGCGTCTTTATAACTGTCTTTACAATTTGGAATTTATCGGCGCAAAAGCAAAATCACGTGCGCTTTTACCGGAAGAAGAAAAAGTAAAAGAAGAAATGCTCTCTTACCGCGAAAAATTCTGCGCTGCTATGGATGACGATTTAAATACCGCCGACGCAATTGCGGCACTTTTTGAACTTTCACGTTTCTTAAACAGTCAGGATAAGGAAAACTGGGCAAAAGAGTTGTTTGATGAAGCCATCGGCTTAATGCGTGAACTCGGCGGCGTTTTGGGCATTTTCCAGAAAACACAGGAAGATTCGATCCCCGAAGAAGCAAAGTCTTTAATCGAAGAAAGAAAAGCTGCCCGCGAAGCAAAAGACTGGGCAAAATCAGATGCGCTCCGTGACGCACTTTTTGTGATGGGCGTTGAAGTGTTAGATACAAGACAAGGTATGAAAATCCGCATAATAGAAAAATAAAAGGCATAAAATGCCGAAAGGACTTCTATGGATATCCATTCAATTTTAGGCGCCGAAAAGGTGCCGGACATACGCGAACTTTCTCCCTTAACGCTTGCGTTTTTAGGCGACAGTGTATATGAATTATTTGTGCGAGCAAAAATTCTTTCAGGGGGAAGCCGTCCTGCCGGAGAGCTACATAACATTGCCGTTGGCTATGTAAAAGCAAAAGCACAGGCTTGTGCTGCCCGCGCGATTTTGGATTCTCTTTCCGAAGAGGAACTCTCCGTTTTTAAACGAGGCAGAAATACAAATATTCACACCGTACCAAAGCATGCCGATATGACCGATTACCGTCAGGCAACGGGACTCGAGGCTTTGGTGGGTTATCTGTTTTTAACCGGGCAAAACGAGCGTTTAAACGAGATTTTAGAGTGTATCTTTGCCGAACTTAGCCGGGCATAAGCTCGGAGGAATTTGCTTGAAATTAAAACGTAACCGCATATTTTATGTTGCAAAAACCTATGGCGCAATTACTTTGGGGGTTTTAATTGCATCCCTTGGTATCAATTTGTTTTTGGCGCCACATGCCATTGTGTCGGGCGGTGCATCCGGCGTGTCGATTATCATTAACCGTCTTTCCGGTTTTCCGATTGGCCTTTCTATGTTCCTTATAAACATTCCGCTTTTTGTACTTGGTATGGTTGTATTAGGGCATGGGTTTGGGCTTCGCACCGTTTACGGAACCGTAATGTTTTCTGTCTTTACGGACTTAACCGCAGCGCTTCCATCTCTTACGCAAAATGCGCTTTTGGCGGCAATGTTCGGCGGCGTGTTTGTAGGAATCGGTTTTGGTTTTATCTTTTTGTCGGGCGCAACAAGTGGTGGTACTGATATCCTTGCGTCCTTAGGACATAAATTGATTCCGTTTATCGATATTGGAAAATGGATTTTTTTAATCGACATTGTCATTATTTTATCCGGTGCATACTTTTTTCAGAATACCGACCTTGTGCTTTTGGGTATTTTAGCACTTTTTATCAGTTCGTTTTTATTGGACTATTTGATTTCCGGCGCAAACATCGCCAAGATTGTCTATATTATTTCGGACAAAAGCGAAGAGATTGCAGACAAGGTTATGATAGAAATTGAACGCGGCGTAACCGGTATTTACGCCCGCGGTATGTATGTAAAAAAAGACCGCACCATGCTTATGTGTGTTGTAAAACGGTTTGAACTTTTAAAACTCGAACGTTTGGTAAAAAGCATTGACCCGAATGCGTTTTTGGTGTATTCACAGGCGCGACGGGTAATGGGTGAGGGTTTTAAAATATATCCAACAAAATAAAAGGGGGAACGGTTCGTGGATAAAAAACGAATCACAGAACTAAAAACAATTGCAGCAAACGTACGCAAAAACGTGCTCACGGCTGTGCATGCGGCAGGTTCCGGACATCCGGGCGGCTCGCTTTCGATTGCAGATTTATTGACTCTGCTTTATTTCGAAGTTTTAAATGTAAATCCCGAAAATCCGAAAAATCCGGATCGTGACCGGTTTGTTCTTTCAAAAGGACACTGCTCTCCTGCACTTTACGGTGTTTTGGCAGAACGTGGATTTTTCCCGAAAGAAGATTTAGTCACATTCCGTAAAACCGGAAGTTATCTTCAAGGACATCCTGATATGAAGAGCGTGCCCGGTGTGGATATGTCAAGTGGCTCGTTAGGACAAGGTATTTGCGCCGCTAACGGCATGGCTCTGGCAGGAAAGATTGACAAAAAATCCTATCACGTTTACACCGTGTTAGGTGACGGTGAGTTAGAAGAAGGTCAGGTTTGGGAGGCTGCTATGTATGCGGCGCACTATAAACTCGACAATCTCACTGCATTCGTTGATTTTAACGGATTGCAGATTGACGGAAAAATTACCGACGTTTTATCCCCCCTTCCTATTGATAAAAAGTTTGATGCATTCGGCTGGCACACCATCGTGTGTGATGCCCATGATTTTAAGGCTTTGGAAAAAGCAATTAAAAAAGCGCGTTCTGTAAAGGGAAAACCCACAGTCGTTATTTTAAAGAGTATAAAGGGTAAAGACGTTTCGTTTATGGAAAACAATGCCGCATGGCACGGAAGCGCCCCCAATGACGAACAGTTCAACCAGGCGATAAAAGATATTGATAAGGTGTTAGAAGCCTTAAAGAAGGAGGCGTAATCATGGGAAAAGCAACGAGAGAAGCATACGGACAAGCGCTTGCAGAATTCGGCGATAAATATGATATCGTGGTATTAGATGCCGACCTTTCTGCGTCTACCAAAACAATTAACTTTCAGAAAAAATTTCCCGACCGCTTTTTTAACACAGGCATTGCAGAAGCAAATATGATGTCTACTGCGGCAGGTCTTGCAGCGTGCGGTAAAATTGTGTTTGCAAGTTCCTTTGCCATGTTTGCGGCAGGTCGTGCATTTGAACAAATCAGAAACAGCATTTGTTACCCCAATTTAAACGTAAAAATCGGTGCAACACACGCAGGTATTTCTGTTGGCGAAGACGGTGCAACGCATCAGTGTTTAGAGGATATCGGCATTATGCGAACCATTCCCAATATGGTGATTTTAAACCCTGCCGATACGGCAGAATCCATTTTGGCAGTTGAGGCTGCCATTAAGCACGATGGACCTGTGTATTTAAGATTTGGACGTCTCGCAGTACCCGAAATTTTTGACCGCGACACCTATTCATTCCAAATCGGCAAGGGCGTTGAAATTAAAGAAGGCAGCGACGTCACCATCATCGCAACGGGACTTATGGTTTCTATGGCATTAGAAGCCGCAGATATGTTAAAGGAAGAAGGCATTTCGGCGCGCGTTATCAATATGGCAACCATAAAGCCCATTGATAAAGAAATTATTGTAAAAGCCGCAAACGAAACCGGCGCAATTGTTACCGCAGAAGAACACAACGTAATTGGCGGTTTGGGAAGTGCCGTAGCCGAAGTGTTATGCGAAGAAAAACCTGTGCCGATGCTCCGCGTTGGCACGCAGGACGTATTCGGTCAGTCCGGCAAGCCGCATGAATTATTTGAAGTTTACGGATTAACCAAAGAGAACATCGCAGAACAGGCGAAAAAAGCAATTGCAATGAAATAAGACTTACATAACATAAAAGACCGAACACATACGTTCGGTCTTTTTTATTTAGTAGAGGTCTGCGTGCTGAAAGGGGAGGGTATTTTAAAAACACGCAGACCGAGGGTGGGGGGGCAAAATTTATACGGCTCGTTTCATTTTCAGTTTAATTGAGTCGGAAATCATTGCAATAAATTCTCCGTTTGTGGGTTTACCCTTATTGGTATCAATCGTGTAGCCGAAGATGTCGGTTAACACCTCTTCCCTGCCACGATTCCACGCAACCTCAATCGCGTGGCGGATTGCGCGTTCGACTCTTGACGAGGTTGTGCTGAAATTTTTTGCAACCGTAGGATACAAAAGTTTGGTAATGGAGTTTATAAATTCATCGTCGTGAATGCAAAGTCCGATTGCATCTCTTAAATAGTTGTAACCTTTAATGTGAGCGGGCACGCCGATGTCATGAATGATGTCGGTAATAACGCTTTCTAAATTGTGTTCATCTATCGGCGCGTTCATATTTTTGGAAATGGCGGTAGGCTTTAAAGTGCCTGTCCTAAAAGACGGTGTAAATAAAAGTGCATACTCCTGACGGATACGGTCGGCAATCACGCTTAAATCACCACAAGGCTTCATAATATAGTAGTTAGCGCCAAGCGAAATTGCTTTTTGCGTTACCTTATCGTTTCCAATGGCACTGTACATGATAAAAATCGTTTTTTGAGATGTACCTGCTAGTTTTTCCAAAAGTCCAAGTCCGTCGAGTTTTGGCATAACGATATCTAAAATCGCAACGTCCGGTTTCTCTTCTAAAATGAGTTTATACCCTTCTTCGCCGTTTTCGGCGGTGCCGACAAGTTCAATATCCGGTGTGGTTTTAAAGTATTCAGCCAGTTCATTTCTGACCTCCAACGAATCATCCACAGAAACTACTCTTATCATATTAACTCCTCCTGCATTATTTTTTATAAACTGGTAATTTTTTACATTTTCTGAATGCAAGACCATTATAGCACACTAATTTTGATATTTCAAGTACTTTTTACCAAAAAATGTAAATTATTTGGAATATCTTGGAAGTTGTTTCAGGAAAATACAGAATTCAACGTATTTCTACAAAATGGAAGTGACATTGATACAAAAAGGTGACACAAAAAAACCGGAGACTATGCTCCGGTTTTTTTCCTATTCTAAATAATCTTTTAATTTTTTACTTCTGCTCGGGTGGCGGAGTTTTCGAAGTGCCTTTGCCTCAATCTGACGGATACGTTCACGTGTTACGTCAAATTCTTTGCCAACTTCTTCCAATGTGCGCGCACGGCCGTCTTCTAAACCAAAACGCAGTTTAAGTACCATTGCTTCTCTGGGCGAAAGTGTATCGAGCACATTTCCGAGTTGTTCTTTTAAAAGCATAAAAGATGCTGCCTCAGACGGTGCGGGTGCATCGTCATCAGGAATAAAGTCGCCTAAATGGCTGTCTTCTTCTTCACCGATGGGAGTTTCAAGCGACACAGGTTCCTGCGCGATTTTCATAATTTCACGCACTTTGTCGATAGACATATTGAGTTCTTTTGCAATTTCATTCGGATGCGGGTCACGTCCCAATTCCTGCACGAGCTGACGTGATACACGAATGAGTTTGTTGATGGTTTCGACCATGTGAACGGGGATACGGATGGTTCTTGCCTGGTCTGCAATCGCACGTGTAATGGACTGTCTGATCCACCAGGTTGCATACGTACTGAACTTATACCCTTTTTCGTAGTCAAACTTTTCAACTGCTTTGATGAGACCTAAATTGCCTTCCTGAATTAAGTCCAAAAACAGCATTCCACGCCCTACATAGCGCTTTGCAATCGAAACAACAAGTCTTAAATTGGCTTCTGCCAGACGTTTTCTTGCGCTGGCGTCACCCTCACTCATAGACTTCGCAAGTTTCATTTCTTCTTCGGCGTCTAAAAGCGGAACTTTGCCGATTTCTTTTAAATACATTTTAACGTGGTCGTCAATCGAAACGCCTTCTGCCGAGGAAATTTCCATTACCTCTGCATTGATATCCATATCTTCGGACGGTTTGATTTCGTCAAACTCTTCTTCGATTTTTTCCATTTCCTTATCCATATCGGAAACGACTTCGATACCTTCACGCTCTAACGCTTCGTACACCTGTTCAATCTGTTCCGGTTCCATTTCGATTTCGGAAAGTGCATCCATAATTTCGTTATACGTTAAAACTCCGTTTGCACGACCTCTTGCGGTCAGTTTGGAAATCGCCTCTGTTTTCTTCTGCTCAATATCAGTCAATGTTGTTTCTCCTCTCGTTTTCCTTTTTGATGATTTCGTTTACTTCACCAATTTTACCCTCGGCAATCAGCCTGTTAATTAAGGAATTTAAATTCTCTTTTTTTATTTTTTGAATGGTGTCCTTTGCCGCCAAAACGGCATCTCCCACATATTCTTTGTACAAAATATCTGCCGCAAGGGACTTTATGTTTTCCGGAAGTGATGCGAAAAACACGGGAGCGTTATCTGTTTCGTCTGTCTCTTTGAATGAGACAATCGCCGAAAACAGTGCGCGGTGTCCTTCGTCTGAAATTTCCTCCGGTGCGATGGTGCCTTTCGCTGTCCGAAATGCGTTTTTGTTAAAAAACATAAGGTTTAAAAGCATACGCTCTGCCTTGTAAACTGCGTTGGATGCGCCGCTTTGTGATGGGTTCGGCTTGATTTCATCCTGTATACTCTGCGCTTTTCGTTCTTGTATTTTATATGTTTTTCGGTTTTTCTGGTAAATCCGTTTGTTAACCTCTGCCGTGATGGATTCTACGGAAATATCGGTTTCGTTTGCGATTCTTTTTATGTAAATCTCGCGTTCTACCTGATTTTCATTTTGCGCCAAAATTCCGGCGGCTTTTTCAAGAAATTCCACCTTGTCATTCAGTTCGACAAGATTATAGTTTTTCCTTAATTTTAAGATTCTATACTCCGTTGGAGAAAGCGCCTTTGAAATGATTTCTTTAAAACTTTGGACGCCTTTTGTTTTTAAAAACTCATCCGGATCTTTTGCGCCGGAGTAAGACAAAACTTTAATTTTAACACCCGCCGCAGTTAGCACATCAATGGCTTTGTCTGCCGCTTTTTGCCCTGCCTCGTCACTGTCGTAACAGATATAAACACAAGGGGCGTAGCGTTTTAAAAGTGTTGCCTGTCCTTCGGTAAATGCTGTACCCAGTCCCGCAACGGCATTTTTAAATCCGTAAACGTGTAAGGAAACGGCATCCATATAACCTTCGACCAAAATGAGTCCGTCTTTTGCGCTTTCTGCCTTTGCAACATTTAAGCCGAACACGTGACTTCCTTTATGAAAGACCGGTGTTTCGGGAGAGTTCATATACTTTGCATTATCGTCACCGAGTGCGCGTCCGCCAAAAGCAACGACGTTACCGCGGACATCGATAATGGGAAACATCAAACGGTTTCGGAATTTATCATACACATGGCCTTTTTCGTTCCTTACGGCAAGGCCTGCCGATACGATTTCATCGTTTTTATAGCCGTTTTCGTTTAAAAATGAGGTTAAATCCGACCACGATTCCGGTGCGTAGCCGATGCCGTATGTCGTGATAATCTCGCGGCTTAAACCGCGTTTTTGTGCATATTCTCTTGCAACAGCAGCATCCTCTTTTGAAAGGTTTTTCACAAAATGCATTGCCGCAAGTTTGTTCATTTTAAGCACACGGTCGCGTAAATCGTGTTTTTGTTTTACCTCAGGGCTGTAAACCTCTTCTTCTAATGTGACGCCTGCACGTTCTGCCAAAAACTTTATTCCGTCTACAAAATCAAGATTTTCGGCTTTCATGACAAAATCAATTAAATTGCCGCCGGTTCCACAACCGAAGCAGTAAAACAGTTGCTTACTTGAACTGATGTGAAAAGAAGGTGTCTTTTCGCGGTGAAACGGGCAAAGACCTACAAAGTCTGTTCCGTTTCTGCGAAGCGATACATAAGATGCCACAACGTCTACAATATCAGAACGCCTGAGCACTTCATCTATGGAACTTTGCATAAACCGTGGCATACTTTCATCACTTCCCCTCTTTTACTTCTATCTATCATATTCGACAAGAAAATCTTTTTTCCTTTTTATAAGTGCAAAAAACTTTTTCCATACTTTACGTATATTGACAAACATTTTTTCGTATGGTACAATACTTTGCGAAATAGATTGGAATAAAAGTTTGTATTAAGTTGGTGAATGGATTGGGTATTTTCGAACTTTTTTTAATTGCTGTAAGTCTTTCGATGGACGCATTTGCCGTCTCTATTTGTAAGGGATTGTCCGTTACAATCCTGAAAAAAAGGCATGCGTTTGTAACCGGACTTTACTTTGGCGGTTTTCAGGCGCTTATGCCCCTTTTGGGGTTTTTGCTTGGCTCAAAATTCAGCCATTTAATCGAACGGTTTGACCATTGGATTTCGTTTGCTCTTTTAGTTATTATCGGTCTTAACATGATTCGCGAATCCAGAGAAAAAGATGAGGAAATGCTATGCGGTTCGTTTTCGTTCTCTGCGATGCTTCCCTTAGCGCTTGCAACCAGCATTGACGCGCTTGCAGTAGGTGTAACGTTCGCATTTTTAAACGTGGATATTGTGCCTGCGGTTTCGTTTATAGGTGTCATCACCTTTATCCTTTCGACACTGGGCGTTTTTCTGGGCAATATATTCGGCGCAAAATACAAATCGTACGCCGAATGTTTGGGCGGTATCGTGCTCATTCTGATGGGAATTAAAATTTTACTGGAACATTTGGGAATTTTAGCATTTTAAAAAAACTGCGGTTTGGCCGCAGTTTTTTTATGCTTTTTTACTTTTTGAAAAGAAAATATAAATCAGCGAGATGAAAAGCAGTAGCATCGGATAGAACATATACCGTATGACAGATATTGCAGAGGTCGGGCTCCCGAGTTCTGCCGTAAGCGACAGCGCAATCAGCATCTGCGCGCCGTAAGGGAGTACCCCCTGCACGATGCAACTGAATGTATCTAAAATGGATGCCGTGCGTTTGGGCGGAATGTCATACTCTTTGCTCATTTCTTTTGCAATGGGGCCTGAAACCACAATAGCAACCGTATTGTTTGCCGTGGCAATATCTAATGCGCCTACCAAAAGACCGATGCCAAGTTCGCCGCCACGGCGCTTTTTAAACAACTTACGAATGCCCGAAAGGAGCGCCGCAAAGCCGCCGTATTCCCGAATCAGTGCACAAAGTGCAGAAACTAAAATCGTTACCACAATCGTCTCAAACATTCCCGATGCGCCCGTGCCTGCATTGGAAAGAAGTGTAATGGGCGAAATTTCGCTCCCTATGAGTACCAAAATCGTACCAGACACAATTCCTGCAAGCAAGACAACAAACACGTTAAGTCCTATAATTCCTCCCACAAATACCAAAATGTATGGGATTAAGTCTATCAGTTCATACGTGCCCGTAACAGAGGTTTTAATGTCTGCGTTTAATGAGAAAAGTAAAATCGCAATCAGCGTTAAAACCGCAGCAGGAAGTGCAATCAAAAAGTTTGCGCGGAACTTGTCACGCATGGGGCACCCTTGCGATGCGCATGCCGCTATCGTTGTATCGGAAATAAAGGATAAGTTGTCACCGAACATAGCGCCGCCAACTACCGTTGCGACACAAAGCGGAACGGAAAAACCTGATACGTTTGCAACATTTACCGCAATCGGAATCAAAATGCTGATGGTGCCGGTTGACGTACCCATTGCCGTTGAAATAAAACACGCAACCAAAAACAACACCAAAACAGAAAACTTTGCAGGCACAATACTTAAAAGAAAGTATGCCGCGCTTGCTGCGCTGTTTCTTCCCAAAACACCTGTAAAGATACCTGCCGCAAGGAAAATCAAAATCATGGTAAAGATATTTTTGTCACCCACGCCTTTTGCCATAACAGAGAGTTTGTCTTCAAAACTAAGTTTTCGATTCTGAAAACATGCAACCAAAATCGCCGCTAAAAAGGCTACCACAATAGGAACACTGTAAAATCCCATACTGATGTTCATACCGTATTCAAATAAAATGCCCAGACCCAGATACAAAATCAAAAATACAAGGATGGGTAAAAGTGCAACCGCATTCGGTTTTTTTGATGATTCCATAGTACTCTCCTTAAATAAAAGAAAGGGCGCTTTTTAAAAAGCGCCCTTTTCGCATTTTTTATACGTTTAAGTGCTTTCTTACGGAAATTAAACTTCCTACACCGCCCAAAATTGCGCCAAGTCCAAACGTAGACCAAAGCACAACGGAAAGAATTTCTTTTAACGGTTTTAACGTGATAAACATAATGTTAATGTTTTCTACAATACCGATTAAGACATTGTACGAAGGAAGCACAAGCGCTATCGAAACGCACGCACCGATAATGCCGATGAAAATTCCCTCAATAATAAAGGGCCATCTTATGAACCAGTCCGTCGCGCCGACAAACTTCATGATGTTGATTTCTTTTCTGCGCGTATAAACCGTAAGTTTAATGGTATTGGAAATGATAAACACCGAAACCACTGCAAGCGCAAGAATAATCCAGATACTGAACGCTTTGATATAGTTTGTCATTTTAACGAGTTTTGAAATTGCATCTTCGTTCTGAATGACTTTTTCAACGCCGTCAATTTTGGCAAGTTCCTTTACGGTTTCTTTGGTTTTCGTTAAATCGTTCAGCGTGATTTTGTACCAGTTTCTTAAAGGATTGTCATCTTTATAACGGTCTAAAAGCGATGCGTTTTCGCCGAACTGCTCTTTTAATGCCTCTAATCTGTCGGTATTTCTGTCTAATACCGCGTTCGTCACGTTCTCGGTTTTTATGATTTGTTTTCTGATAGAAAGGATTCCCTCGTCCGTGGTTTTTTCGTCCATTACGACAATGATTTCGTAACTTGATTCTAAGTCTCCTGCAATACCCGTTAAGTTAATCGAAAGCAGTAAAAATACGCCCAGAACCAAAAGGCTTGCCATAACAGTAAAAATCGAAACGATGGTCATCCAGCCATTAGAAAAAATGTTTTTAAACGCCTCGGTAATGAAGTACCGAAATCCTCTAATTTTCATTGCCGTACCCACCCCTCGTTTCATCACGGGCAATTTTGCCGTCTTCAATTGCGATAACACGCTTTTTCATCGCGTCTACAATATCTTTTGCGTGTGTTGCCATAATAACGGTTGTGCCGCGTTTGTTGATATCGTCCAAAAGTTCCATAATTTCCATGGCAGTTTTGGGATTTAAGTTTCCGGTAGGCTCGTCCGCAATCAAAAATGCAGGATTGTTGACAAGTGCACGTGCGAGCGCCACCCTCTGCTGCTCACCGCCCGAAAGTTCGTTTGGATACGATTTTGCTTTATGAGAAAGACCGACTAAACTTAAAACATTCGGTACTTGCTTTCTGATTTCTTTTCTGCCGGCGCCAATGATTTCCATCGCAAAGGCAACATTTTCGAATACGGTTTTATTAGGAAGTAGCCTAAAATCCTGAAATACTACGCCCATTGAACGACGAAGATACGGAATTTCGCGGCGTTTTAAACTTGCAACATCGCGGTTATTTATAATAACCTGTCCCGAGGTTGCAACCTCTTCATGCATCAGAAGTTTAATTAACGTCGATTTTCCCGAGCCGCTGGGCCCTACAATAAACACAAACTCTCCGCGCTCTATGACAAAACTGATATCGTCAAGCGCCGTAGAGCCGTTGGGATAAACCTTTGTAACATTACTAAGTAAAATCATTTCATCCCCCAAGCCTTTCTGCCCGCAAAATTACACCAAAGCGCGCTTTATATGCGGGCATACAAAGCGCGTGAACATAAACTCATTTAAAATTTAGACGGATTGGATGTTAAATATTTGCTTACCAAAACCGCTACTTTGAATACAACGGCATCGTCAAACTTTCTTAAATCAAGTCCGGTTAAGCGTTCAATCTTATCGAGACGGTATACCAGTGTATTTCTGTGAACGAAAAGTTGTCTTGACGTTTCGCTCACGTTCAAGTTGTTTTCAAAGAATTTGTCGATGGTTTGAAGTGTTTCGTCGTCTAATACCTCTAAACCGTCTTTTTTGAAGATTTCGTCCAAAAACAATTCGCAAAGTTTGCTCGGAAGTTGATAAATCAAACGGCCGATGCCAAGTTCATCGTAACTTAAAATGTATTTATCGCCTTCAAACACACGACCGATTTCAAGCGCAAGTCTTGCCTCGGAAAAAGAACGTGCAATATCGTTTATAGAATCCACAGGTGTGCCGATACCAACGTATACTTTCTGCATGAGTTCTGCGTTTATGGTTTCTACAATGCTTTTTGCCGTTTTTTCTGCAAAATCAGAGGACTGTTCGCCCGAAAGCGCCTTAATTAAGACAATGTTTTTGTTGTCGATGTTAATGACATAGTCCTGCTCAGGAAACATATTCTGCATAAGTTGTACCACGCCGGTTTCATTTCCGGTTATCTGTGCAATAAACACAAGACGCGGAACATCTGCATCAATTTGAAGTTCACCGGAACGAAGATAAATATCTCCGGGGAGAACGTTGCCTTGCAGTACGCTCTTTAAGTAACTGATTTTATCGTATTTGTCTGCACAGTGAATGTAGAGGTTGGAAACACTGATCGCAAGAAGCGCACACATTTTCTGGTCTTCCGGTTCAGTTCCTTTTACATATACAATAAATTCCATGATATTGCGTGTGCCGATACCCACACAGGTATATCCGCCCGAAACAAACGGACGTCCGTTACCTGAATGAGATGCAACCATCTGAAACGCATCATCGTCAGACGCAGGCTCACCAACGCAGGCTACCAAAATAGCACCGCTGTTTACAACACCCATTGCTTTGTGCGTGATACCGCGCATCTGATCCAATACAGGCTGGAACACTTCACTCAACATATAGAAATCACTCCTTTGATTGATGACATAAACACTTTTGCACCTATATCATACTAAATTTTTAACAATTTTGCAATATTTTTTTGCGAATTTAACCGAAATTTAATCTTTTTCGTCGTCCGTTTTGGAAAAAATACTGATTTTTTATCAAAATGCATGAATTTTTAAATTTTCTATTGCATATTTATTCAAAATATTGTATAATTATAAAAACCGAAAAAATGGCGGAGGCATTTTTATGACCACAGAAGAAATCAAAAAACTTGACCAACAGTATTATATGAACACGTTCGGGGAGAGAATTCCCGTTTCGTTTACAAAAGGCGAGGGCGTAACGCTTTATGCAGAAAACGGCGAAACATATACCGACTTTTTAGCAGGCATTGCCGTAAGTGCATTGGGACACTCCCACCCCGTTTTGACAGATGCAATCAAAAAGCAGGCAGAAAGCGTTTTGCACGTGTCAAACTACTATTATATTGACAAGCAGGCGCGTCTGGCAGAAAAAATCGTAACAAACAGCGTCATTGATAAAGTGTTTTTTGCAAACTCGGGTGCCGAGGCAAACGAAGGTGCAATCAAACTTGCCAAAATTTATCATTACAAAAAAGGACATCCTGAAAAATACGAAATCATTACGCTTACCGATTCGTTTCACGGAAGAACTCTGGCTACCGTTGCCGCAACAGGACAGGAAAAGTTCAGCAAAGCGTATCATCCCTTGACGCCGGGATTTCAGTATGTACCCGCGAACGATTTTGATGCGTTTTTAGAAAAAGTCAACGACAAAACCTGTGCCGTTATGATGGAAATGATTCAGGGCGAAAGCGGCGTTAAGCCACTAGATAAAGAGTATGTAAATAAGGTGTTTGCGTATTGCAAAGAACACGATATTTTATTTATCGCAGACGAAGTCCAGACCGGAATGGGAAGAACGGGCACACTATTTTCCTATGAACAGTTTGGTATTGAACCGGACATCTTCACCCTTGCAAAAGCATTGGGCGGCGGTGTTCCGATTGGTGCAGTTTGTGCAAAAGACGCCGTAGCCGAGGCATTTGCTCCCGGCGACCACGGTTCTACCTTTGGCGGAAATCCGCTCGCTTGCGCCGCAGGTCTTTCCGTGTTTGAAGTAATAGAAAAAGAAAATCTCCTTAAAAACTGCCGCGACGTAGGTGGTTACTTTAAAGAAAAACTTACAGCACTTTCCGCTATGTATCCCGTGATAAAAGAGGTGCGCGGCACAGGGCTTATGCTTGGTGTTGAATTTACATCTGAAATTGCAGGAGAAATAAAGCACAAGTTATTTGAAAAGCATTACTTAACCGGCGCAACGCCTGCGACACTTCGCATTTTGCCGCCACTTATCATCACAAAAGAACACGTAGATGCGTTTTTAGAAACGTTTGAACAAATCTTAAAAGAAGGAGGCGCGGCATGAAACATTTACTTACGCTCCACGATTGGAGTACAGAGGAAATTTTAGATACACTTTCCCTTGCCGACAAATTAAAATACGAACAGAAAAACGGCATAGAACACCATATTTTAAAGGGAAAAACACTTGGTATGATTTTTTCAAAATCCTCGACACGTACGAGGGTTTCGTTTGAGGTTGGTATGTATCAGTTGGGCGGTTCTGCGCTCTTTTTAAACTCGAATGACATTCAGTTGGGGCGCGGCGAATCGGTCTATGACACCGCGAACGTACTTTCCCGCTTTTTAGACGGTATTATGATTCGTACCTTTAAGCAGTCGGACGTTGAAGATTTGGCGCGTTTCGGCAGTATTCCCATCATCAACGGTCTTACCGACCTTGTGCATCCGTGCCAGATTCTTGCAGATTTTCAGACCATCCGCGAGAAAAAAGACGGTCAGTTAAAGGGACTAAAACTTGCCTATATCGGCGACGGCAACAATATGGCGCACTCTTATCTTTACGGAAGTGCCAAGGTGGGTATGGATGTCGCTATCGCTACTCCGCCCCAGTATATGTGTGACGAAACGGTTGTAGAAAATGCGATAAAAGATGCCGAAAAAACAGGTGCCAAGGTTACCATTACCAACGACCCCTTTGAAGCAATCAAAGATGCCGATGTCGTATGCACAGACACCTGGGTAAGTATGGGACAGGAAAGCGAGAAAGAAGAAAAAGTGAAAGTGTTTAAAGATTATCAGGTAAACACTGAACTTTTCTCACACGCCGACAAAGATGCAATCTTTTTGCATTGCCTGCCTGCGTATCGTGGGTTTGAAGTAACAGAAGATATTATTGACGGTCCTCACTCTGTGATTTTTGATGAAGCGGAAAACCGTTTACACGCACAAAAAGCCGTTATGGCACGGCTTATGGGAAATCAGTAAAACAAGGAGAGAAAACTATGTTTCAGGTTCGCAGGGCAACCTTAGATGACGTAGACAGCATCTACAAAATCACGCAGGATGCCTTTTATAAGTATATTAAACTCGCAGGAATCGAAGATACCGCAGCACTGCACGAAACCCGCGAGCAGATTATTGAAGATATCAATACAAAAATCGTGTATGTCGCATATATCAAAGAACACGTGGTAGGAAGTGTGCGCATTGAACTTTTAGGCGACGGCGAAGCCTATCTTTCACGATTCGGCGTAAACACCGATTTTCAGAATATGGGCATTGGAAAAGCCATGATGAATTCTTTGGATATTGAACTAAAAGAACTTGGTGTAAAGCGTGTGGTTCTGCACACCGCATCAAAAGCCACACCGCTTATGCGCTTTTACTATAATCGCGGATTTTATGTGGATTCCACCACAAAAGATAAAGGCTATATCCGTGCATTTTTGGTAAAGGATCTCGCCTAGGACGTATAATCTTCCAAGAGCGATGAAAGCGCAGTTTCAGAAGAAAGTCTGATGCCGCGCGCAAGTTGCAGGCGGTCTTCTTCTAAAAGGGCGGCAGGCGAAATGCCCAGCGCTCTTTCAAATACTTCTTTTCCGTCTTTTGTGATGTGATAAAGATTTACAGTTCCATGTTCTAATATGACAAGATAGTCTTTTTCATCTTCTACGGTTATGTTTTCTTCGGGATGCATTGCCGTAAGATGTTCAAAATTGTACGGTTCTGACGGCGTTTGGGTGTCTTCCTGCGCCGTCATTTTTTGTGTTTGCTCCATGTTTGGTTCTGTTTTTTCTTTATCGTCTCTTATCAGTTGGTATCCCGAAAAATAGCATAAAAGCATTGCAGAAAAGATGCTTAACGCTATCAAAAAAAGTTTTCCGAAATGTTTTATGCCGTTTGCTTTTTTCTCTTGTTCCATGCTTTATCTCCCCGTTTTTTGTTTGTTTTCTCTTATAATTTGTCACATTGGGGTTTTTTATACAGATTATTCCACGTATTTTTCTATAAAATTTAATGCAGGCGTAATAGTTTTTTAATATGTTTGGGATACAATAACATTGAGAAATACTATCGAACTCTTTGAAAGGGTGATTGATTTGGCAAAGCTTACATACGGAAAAAGCGGAACTGCCGCTTCTTCTAAAAATAAAAAGAGAAAAAAGAAAAAGAGCCCTGCGAGACTGTTTTTTGCAAAGGTTTTTGTGATTGTGCTGATTGTTGCGGCTCTGGCGGCCTCGATTCTTGCCGGTGCTGCTATGGGATTTATTGATAACAGTATGGATCTCATCGCAGAAGAATACAATCTAGACTTTGCGTCTATTATCTATTACATCGACAAAGAAACGAATCAGCCCATAGAGTTTGACAGAATTCACAGGTCGGAAAACCGCGTGTGGGTAGACATTGAAAACGTGCCCGAAAACTTGGTAAACGCGTTTATCGCAATCGAGGACGAACGTTTCCGCGAGCACAAAGGCGTTGACTTAAAGCGTACGTTTGGTGCATTTTTACAATGGGTTACCGGAAACGATTCTTACGGCGGTTCTACCATCACACAGCAGCTTGTAAAAAACATTACCGGTGACAAAGACCGCTCCCCTACCCGAAAGATTCAGGAAATCATCCGCGCCATCAACTTGGAAAAGAAGATGAGCAAAGACCAGATTATTGAAATGTATATGAACACCATTTATTTCGGTTCGGGTTGTCATGGCGTGCAGTCGGCAGCAAACTACTATTTCAGCAAAGACGTAAAAGATTTAACGCTTGAACAGTGCGCTTCTATTGCAGGTATTGTAAAAGCACCCACAACGTATAATCCTTCGACCAACTATGAGAATAACAAATCGCGTCAGGAAGTAATTTTAAACCAGATGGCAAAACTCGGCTACATTTCTCAAAAAGAATGTGATGCCGCAAAGGCGCGTGCATTAAATATTAAACTCGGAAAAGTACGGTCAGAAGATGGTACCGTAATTCAGAGTTATTTTACAGACACCGTTATAGAAGATGTTGTAAGAGACCTCATGATAAAAGAAAACATTTCCGAAAGCGAGGCAACAAACAGACTCTTTACCGGTGGATTTAAGATTTATTCTACCGTAGACCCGAAAGTGCAGGATGCCATTGATAACGTGTATGAAAACACCGGAAACTTCCCCGGCGCTCCCGGAAACAAAGCACAGTCCGCTATGGTTGTAATGGACCCCTACACCGGTCACATTAAAGGTATCGCAGGCGGTATCGGTCAAAAGTCTGTAAACCGCGGATTTAATATGGCAACTATGGCAAAACGTCAGCCCGGCTCTGCAATCAAACCTCTTGCCGTGTACGCACCTGCCATTGAATACAACGTCATTACACCGGCTACCATCGTAAACGATTCGCACCTTAAAATCGGTGATTGGGAACCGAAAAACTCAGGCGGAAAATACTCTGGTAAATTGGCGGCAAGAAAGCATTTAGAGCGTTCGAATAACATTCCTGCCGTAAAAATCATGAAAGAACTTACCGTTGACACGTCATTTGATTTTCTGACCAAAAAGTTAGGCTTTACCACACTTGTAGCAGGCGAAACACGTAACGGAAAACTCGTTTCAGATAAATCGCTTTCTACGGCGCTTGGCGGTCTTACAGACGGCGTAACAGTAAAGGAAATGACCGCAGCGTATGCAACGTTTGTAAACCAAGGTCAGTATAACACACCCGTAACCTATACAAAAGTTTTAGACGCGAACGGAAAAATCGTACTCGAAAACAAAGTACAGAACAAACGCGCCATGAGCGACCGTACAGCATACATTATGCAGAATATGTTAACCGGCGTAGTAAGAAGCGGTACCGGTACTTCGGCATCGTTGGGAAGTATTTACACAGGCGGTAAAACAGGTACAACAAACGGAAATAAAGACCGCTGGTTTATGGGCTTTACACCAAACTATGTTGCAGGCGTATGGATGGGTTATGAAATCCCGAAAGCCATGAGCGGAAGCAACCTCTGTACCAGGGTGTTCCGTTCGGTTATGACAGAAATTCATAAGGGCGAAACGATAAAAACCATTCAAAAACCGAGCGGTTTGGTAAGTCGCAGTATTTGTCAGATCAGCGGTTGTGTCGCAGCAGAAACCTGCCAGGATGTAAGAACCGATTACTTTAAGTCGGGCACACAGCCGATGAAATACTGTGAATCGCACGAAAATCAGGAAGTGGCTCCGACCGAAGACGAAACGCAGGACCCTGCAACCACCCCCGAAGGTACAGGTGACCAGTTAAATGAAAGCGGAACGCCTGTATCCCCCGGAACAGAAGTTCCAAACGGAGATGTAACGCCTGATGATACCTCGACAGAGGGTGACGCAGGAGAAGAAACCTGGTACGGTCAGGAATAAAAATAGAAACGGCAGTTTCATGAAAATCAAGTGAAACTGCCTTTTTAAAAAGTTGTGATTGTTTTATTTAAATTACATATAAATATCTTGTACACAATAACACAAACTGAGGTGACAAAAGTATGGATTACAAAAAAAATTATTTGTACTGGCTTTCTAGCAGCGCAGTCGACGAAGAAACCAAAAAAGAACTGAAAGGTTTAGAAGGCAACGAAACTGAAATTGAAGAACGTTTTTACAGAGAACTTTCTTTCGGTACCGCAGGACTTCGCGGCATTTTGGGCGCCGGCACCAACAGAATGAACATTTATACCGTAAGAAAAGCATCGCAAGGTGTTGCAAATTATATTGTAGCAAGCGGCGAAGATGCGAAAAAAAGAGGCGTTGCCATAAGTTATGACAGCCGTCATTTTTCCAAAGAATTTGCAATGGAAAGTGCACTTGTACTTGCTGCAAGCGGTATTAAAACGTATCTTTTCGACCAATTGCATCCCGTTCCCGTGCTTTCTTTCTCTGTCAGACATTTAAACTGCTTTGCAGGTATTATGATTACCGCATCGCACAATCCGGCGAAGTATAACGGATACAAAGTGTACGGTGAAGACGGTGCGCAGCTTAACGTGGAAGATGCGGACAAAGTAACAGAATATATCAATAAAATGGACATTTTTAAAGATGTTCGTGTGATGGAAAAAGAAAAGGCATTATCGCTTGGTCTTGTCGAAATGATTGGGGACAATGTAAGAGAGGCTTATTTAGATGCCGTTCTTTCGTGCCGTAAAAATCCCGATGTGGAACTTGACGCCGCAAAAGAAATTAAAATTGTATATACACCGTTTCACGGAACGGGTCTTGTACCCGTAACCGAGGCACTTCATAAAGCGGGATTTAAAAACGTGTATGTGGTTGAAGAACAAAAAGAACCCGACCCCGACTTTTCTACCGTAAAATCTCCCAATCCGGAAGACAAAGAAGGATTTAAACTCGCCATAGAACTGGCAGAAAAAGTAGGCGCTGACGTGGTGCTCGGCACTGACCCCGACGCCGACCGTATCGGTGTTTTGGTAAAAACCGCCCCCGGTGTCTACGAGGTTTTAACCGGAAATCAGATGGGTGTTTTGCTCGCAGATTATATTCTCTCTTCTGCACAGAAAAGAAACGAACTTTCTCCCGATGACTTTATTGTAAAAACCATTGTAAGCACCGACCTTGCAAAGAGAGTTTCTGACCACTACGGCGTAAAACTTTACGATGTTTACACAGGCTTTAAATTCATTGCAGAAATAATTAAAAAATACGCAGACAATGGAAAAGGACGCTTTCATTTCGGGTTTGAAGAAAGTTACGGATGCCTTCCCGGAACGTATGCAAGAGATAAAGATGCCGTTGTCGCAACGCTTTTGGTATGCGAACTTGTTGCCGTTTTAAAGCGCAAAGGACTTACCTTAAAAGATGCAATGGACGATATTTATAAGCGGTTCGGATGCTCTGTTGAACGCACTGTTTCGGTGTTTATGGAAGGCATAGACGGCATGCAGAAAATGGATGCCTTAATGAAAAAAGTGGCAGATGCACCGTTTGAAACAATTGGCGATGTGAAAATTGCGGCTTACAGAAATTATAACAAAGATTTCAGACTCGACTATGAAAGCGGAGAAAAAACGCCAATCGGATTTGAACCCGCAAATGTGTTGTATTTTGAACTTTCAGGCGGCGGCTTTTTCGTTATCCGCCCGTCCGGCACAGAGCCTAAGATTAAGTTTTATTATTCCGTTCCCTGTAATTCTATGGAAGAGGGAAATGCAAAAATAGATAAAATGAATGAAGCAGTGAAAAAAGCGCTTCTTTAAAGAGAAAAAAAGAGCTTTAAACCAATTGGTTTAAAGCTCTTTTTGTATGCCCAAAATTCGTTTTTCAGGAAGTTGTACCAAAACGATTGCTAAAAACATCAAAACACACCCCGCAATTTGTGCCGCATGCATCCCCTCGTTTAATAAAATCCAACCGGAAATTGCGGCAAACACCGATTCTAAACTCATAAGCATTGAGGCTGATGTCGGGTCGGTATATTTTTGTCCCACAATTTGAAGTGTGTAGGCAACGCCGCAGGACATGATGCCTGAATACAAAATTGCGCCAACGCATTGTTTGATAAGTGCAATGTCAGGTGATTCAAAGAGAAACATAATCACAAGGTTTATAGACCCCGCGATGAAAAACTGTGTGCACGAAAGTTTTACACCGTCAACCTTTGGCGAGACCTTATCAATTACCAAAATATGAAGCGCAAAGATAACAGCGCACAAAAGCGTTAAAAAGTCACCAAAGCAAAAGTTTATGGTTTCGCCAAACAGACATAAAAAGTACATGCCAATAACGGAAAGGACTACGCCGGATGCAATTTTAAAACTTAATTTTCGCCCCGTAAATGCGCCGATAATTGCTACAAAAATGATATAAAGTGCGGTGATAAATCCGCTTTTTCCGGCGGTGGTTTCCTTTAAGCCGTACGTTTGAAGCGTAGACGCTACACATAAAAGCACACCGCAAATAGCGCCGTAAAGCAAAAGTTTTTTCCGGTCACATTTTTCATACGTTCCGTTTTTCTTTTTTGTGCGGTCGATTGCAAAAACGACCGGCAAAAGCGCAATACCGCCAAGCACCGTACGGATACCGTTAAAGGTATTTGGCTCGATATAATCCATACCGACGCTCTGGGATACAAAAGAGATTCCCCAGACAACCGCCGTTATTAAAAGCAACAAGTTGCCACGTATTTTTTTTGACATACATTCCTCCGAATTCTATTTTAAAACCACGTTGTTTTCGCCCAAAAGTTGAGAAAGTGCTAAAAGCGTTTTTTCGTCTGCCACTGTCCAGAGACTCTTTTCTGCCAGTGCCGTAACCTTTTTTTCTTCGATGAAAATGTACACGGGAACGTCGCCTTTTGAGTTTGACAAAATTTCTTTTGCACGCGAAAGGAGATAGTCTTTTCCGAGTTCAAACTTTAAGTAAAGTTTTTTTGTGACGCTCTTTTGAGGCAGTTCGTATGAAAAAGGCTCTTTCTTTTCAGGCTGTTTCCCCTGTGTTAAAGGCTCTATTTTGTCGCAGAGTATCTTTGGCGTTTCTTCTTCTTTAAACGAAAGTTTTCCGTAGATTACAAGCGGCGCATCTTCTTTTAACAGTTCGCGCACACGCTCGTAGACGTTCGGGAATACTAAAACTTCTGTCTGCCCTGCCTGGTCTTCTACCGTTACAAACGCCATCATTTTATTGGTTTTTGTAACTTTTGTTTTAATGGCAGTACAAATCGCGCAAAGCGTTACCGGCATACCGTCTTTTAAGGTGCGTTTTTCTACTTCTTCCTGCGCATCGTTTGCGCCGATAAGGTCTGCAATTCTCACTGTGGATATATTGGATACCTCTTCGGTATAATCGTTTAAGGGATGTCCCGAAATATAGTAACCAACGCTTTCCTTTTCGAGTTTTAAAAGGTCTTTTTTCGAAAATTCAGGTCGGTCGGTATAAAATGTTACATCCGTTTCTTCGGCTTCGCCAAAGAGTGATACCTGACCGCTAATGTTGTGTTTTAAATCGTCCTGCATAGAATCAATCATATGCTCATAATCCATCAAAAGACAGGAGCGTTTTTCGCCAAGTGCATCGAATGCGCCGGCTTTGATTAAAAATTCATGCACGCGCTTTGTGACGTTTAACGAAAGCGTACGTTTTACAAAATCACGGTAACTTTTAAAGTCGCCATTTTTCCTGCGTTCTTCGACAATGGACTCCACACAGCCTACGCCTACGTTTTTGATAACTGCAAGGCCGAACCGGATTTCGCCGTCTGAAACCGCAAAGCCCGCGATACTTTTGTTAATGTCGGGCGGCAGAATTTTAATGCCCATGCGGTTGGTTTCGGCAGAATAGACACTCACCTTTTCAGGCGAATCGAGCACAGAAGACAAAAGCGCCGCCATGTACTGCGCCGGATAAAAATGCTTTAAATACGCCGTCTGGTAGGTAACAAACGCATAGGCTGCTGCGTGCGATTTGTTAAACGCGTAGTTTGCAAAATCCATCATTTCGTCAAAGAGTGCGTTGGCGGTTTGTTCGTCTACACCGCGACGCAAAGCGCCCTCGATTTCAACTGTGCCGTCCTCTTTTGTTTTTCCGTAAATGAAGTTTTTGCGTTCTTCATTCATTACGTCGGCTTTTTTCTTACTCATCGCACGGCGCACAAGGTCGGCACGTCCGAGTGAGTAGCCGCCGAGTTTACGCACGATTTCCATAACCTGTTCCTGATACACCATACAGCCATAAGTTACGTTTAAAATCGGCTCTAATGACGGGTGCTTATATGTTACGCTTTCCGGATTGTGCTTGCTCTTAACGTACCTTGGAATCTGGTCCATAGGTCCGGGGCGGTAAAGCGAAATGCCGGCTACAATATCTTCTATGTTTTCCGGGCGAAGTTCTTTCATAAACTGCTTCATGCCCGCACTTTCAAGTTGGAATACGCCGTCGGTTTCCCCGCGGGAAATCATCTGATATACACCGGGCTCGTTTAAACTGATGTTGTCGATATCGATTTTTTCGCCCGTGGATTCGTAAATAATTTTAATGGCGTCTTTAATGATGCCCAAATTTCGAAGGCCTAAAAAGTCCATCTTTAAAAGCCCCAGTTCTTCTACCGTGTCTTTCGGAAACTGCGTGATTAATACATCGTCATTTTTTTGGAGCGGTACGTATTCCGTCAAAGGTTTTTGTGCAATTACAACGCCTGCCGCGTGTGTGCCGGCGTTTCGGATTAAGCCCTCTAACGCCAGCGCATCGTCAATGAGTTCGCGCACCGTTGGGTCCTCTTCGTAGCGCGCTTTTAGTTCCGGATTTACGCGAAGTGCTTTTTCTATCGTCATACCAAGTTCAAACGGAATCATTTTCGCGATTACGTCTGTGTCACTGTATGAAATGTCAAGCACGCGCCCTACGTCACGGATGGCGTTTTTCGCTTTCATTTTGTTAAACGTAATAATCTGCGATACAGAGTCGCGACCGTATTTTTCTACAACGTAGTCGATTACTTTTTGTCTGTCTTCGTTGCAGAAATCGACGTCGATATCCGGCATGCTGACACGTTCGGGATTTAAAAAACGCTCAAAAATGAGACCGAAACGAATCGGGTCAATATTGGTAATTTCAAGACAGTAACTTGCGATACTACCTGCCGCCGAGCCTCTGCCCGGACCTACGGGGATGCCGTTATCCTTTGCGTATTTGATAAAGTCCCAGACGATGAGAAAATAGTCTACATAACCCATATCTAAAATAACTTGGAGTTCAAAATCGAGGCGTCTTTTTGCCTCTTCATTATCCGCGCCGTAACGTTTTTTCAGACCTTCTTCGCAAAGTTGTTTTAGGTATCGGAACGAGTCTCCCCCGTTTGGTACCGCATATTTGGGAAGTTTTAATACGCCGAATTCAAAGTCAACATTACACATATCGGCAATTTTTTGTGTGTTTGAAAGCGCCTCGGGAATTTGTGAGAATAACTCCATCATTTCGTCTTCGCTTTTTAAGTAAAATTCGTCTGTTTCAAACGCCATTCGGTCGGTTTCGTTTACCTTTCGGTTCGTCTGGATGCACATCAGTAGATCCTGATATTTGGCATCTTTTTTCTCAACATAGTGAACGTCGTTTGTGGCAACCAAGCCGATACCGCTCTCTTTGGCGTACGAAATCAAAAAGGCGTTTACCTTTTTTTGCTCTGCGATGCCGTGATTCTGTATTTCAAGATAGAAATTTTCTGTTCCGTAAAGCGTGCGGTACTGCTCAATTAAGGCTTTTGCCGCTTCTTTATCATCCGCTAAAATCGCCTGCGGAATTTCACCCGCTAAGCACGCAGAAAGGCAGACTAAACCCTCGCTGTATTCCTTGAGTACTGAAAAATCCACACGCGGTTTATAGTAAAAACCGTCCATATAGCCTTTCGATACGATTTTGATAAGGTTACGGTAACCGTCCATATTTTTGGCAATTAAAACCAGGTGGTGCGTGCTGTTTTGGTCGTCGTGATTTTTCTTAAACATATCCTTTGCCGCAACGTAAACCTCGCACCCGATGAGCGGCTTAATGCCCGCTTTTTTTGCCTCTTTGTAAAACTCAATCACACCGCACATACTGCCGTGGTCAGTAATGGCAATCGCCGGCATGGAAAGTTCTTTTGCGCGGGAAATTAAAGCGCCGATTCTGCATGCGCCGTCTAAAAAACTGTATTCTGTATGTGTGTGCAAATGTACAAAACTCATATTCCCGCCTCCTTTAAAAGTTCTCTACCTTTCATTGTAACGTTTTCAGCAAAAAAAATCAACATTTTTCTTCATATTTTTCCGTCCAAACATTTGACTTTTTTGCTTTATACTTGTATAATATTATAGTATAGGTAGGAAAACTAGAAGCAGATTTTATTATGATAAAAATAAAGGAGTGTTTCCTATGCCGGCAATGCATATTACAAAAGAAAATTTTGATACCGAGGTTTTAAATGCCTCTGTACCTGTATTGGTAGATTTCTGGGCGCCGTGGTGTGGTCCCTGCAAGATGGTTGGTCCCGGAATTGATGCACTCGCTGACGAGTTTTCAGGCAAAGCCAAAGTCGTAAAAGTAAACGTAGACGAAGAGGGCGAACTTGCGCTTCGTTACGGTGTGATGAGCATTCCCACCGTTTTGCTTTTTCAAAATGGCGAAATCAAAGACAAAAGCGTAGGAGCAGCAGCAAAAAGTTTTTACGCTGACATGATTACAAAATTACTCTAACAAAAGGCGGACCTTTATGATTACAAGCAAACAACGTGCGCGTCTTCGCGCGCTGGCAAACGGACTTACCTCGATTTGCCAGATTGGAAAAGACGGCATTACAGATAACTTAATAAAACAACTTGACGATGCGTTAAATGCAAGAGAACTTGTAAAGGCAAATGTGCTCGAAAACGCCCCCATCACCGCAAGAGAGGCGTGCGATGAACTTGCTAACATTTTAACCGCCGAACCTGTGCAGGTCATCGGCAAAAAGTTTGTGCTTTACCGCATGGCAAGAGACGAAAAGAAACGGACAATTGTCTTAAAATAGTCCTTTGATACGAAAGGAGCCTGTATGAAAAAAATCGGGCTTTTTGGCGGGACGTGTGACCCCATTCACGAAGGGCACATAAACCTTGCACTTCGTGTTTTGGATACGTTTTCGCTTGACGAGATTATCTTTATCCCCGCTGGGAATCCGCCGCACAAAGAAAGCGGCGTATCTTCCGACAAACTGCACCGCTATCGCATGACAGAGATTGCAACAGCGCATATTCCGCGCTTTTCGGTTTCGGATTATGAGATTAAAAAAACAGAAAAAAATTATTCGTACCATACCATATCGCATTTTAAGGCGCTCTATCCCGATGACGAAATTTATTTTATCGTAGGCGGCGACTCGTTTTACGATTTTCCAAAGTGGTACAACTACAAAGAACTTGTTTTTATGTGCCCCTTTATTGTGGCGTCTCGTCCCGGCGTTTTAAAAGAGCAGTATTTCGAGCGTTTTAAGGGCGACGATATTCCGCCCCGTGTACTTTATTTAAACGATGTGGCGTTCGATATTTCGTCGACTGACATAAGAAAAAAACTAAAAATGAGTGCGCTTGAAGATGGTCTTTTAGCACCGGAAGTACTTGATTATATAAAAGCAAACAATCTTTATACGTAGGAGCCTTACATGACCACCGTACAAATGAAAGAAAAACTGAAAGAGATTCTCTCCGAACACCGCTATACCCATTCTATCGGCGTAATGGAAGCCGCAATGAAAATGGCACAGCGTTTCGGTGTAGATGAAGAAAAGGCTGAACTTGCCGGTCTTTTGCATGACTGCGCAAAGCAAATCGAAAAGACAGAGCAACTTAACATGTGCGATTTACTTCACATTCCATTAGACGATGTAAAGCGCGAAAATCCCGGTCTTTTGCACGCAGAACTCGGCGCTGTTTTGGCAGAAACAGATTTTGGTATACAAGATGCAGAAATTTTAGACGCCATCCGCTTTCATACGCTGGCGCGTGCCAATATGACGCCCCTTGAAAAAATATTATATCTTGCCGATATGATTGAAAAAAACAGAAAGCCCTTTCCCGGTTTGGAAGACTTGCGTGCGCTGTGCGAAAAAGATCTTGATGAAGCAACTTTATACGGTCTCGAACTTACCATCGCACACGTTGCAAGAAAAGGGCGCATTTTACATACACAAACTATGGAAGCAGAAGCGTATTACCGAAATCTTCTTCATAAGGAGGCATATCATATGGAACCTTTCAGCACACTGGACAAGGCGCAAAAGTGCGTGAAAATTTTAGACGCAAAAAAAGCCACCGATATTGAACTTCTTCAAATTTCGGACCTTACTACACTGGCAGATTATTTTGTAATTTGTACCGGTAATTCTTCTACGCAGGTAAAGGCACTTGCCGACGCAGTAGAAGACGAATTTGAAAAACTGGATATAAAGCCTTACTCCCGCGAGGGAAAAGACGGCTTAAACTGGGTACTTTTAGATTATGGCGATGTAATTATACACATCTTTTATAAAGAAACGCGCGAATTCTACGGTCTTGAAAAACTGTGGAGTGACGCTGAAAAGATTGACATTTCTGAAATCGTAAACGACTAAATTCATACATTTGGAGGCTATCAATGGAGTACAATTTTAAAGAGATTGAAAAAAAATGGCAAGACAAATGGTACAAAGAAAATACCTTTGCCGCAAAAGATGATTTTTCGCTTCCCAAGTTCTATGGGTTGGTAGAATTTCCCTACCCCTCCGGTCAGGGACTGCACGTAGGACACCCCAGAAGTTATACCGCGTTGGATATCATTGCAAGAAAAAAACGTATGGAAGGCTATAACGTATTATATCCCATGGGTTGGGATGCGTTTGGTCTGCCCACCGAAAACTATGCAATCAAAAATAAAATTCACCCGAGAATCGTAACGGAAAACAACATCAATAACTTTAAGCGTCAACTTCAAAGCATTGGTTTTTCGTTCGACTGGACAAAGGAAATTTCCACCACAGATGAGCGCTACTATAAGTGGACGCAGTGGATTTTCTTACAACTTTTCAAAAAAGGCCTCGCCTACAAGCAGGAAATGCCCATTAACTGGTGTACCAGTTGTAAAGTAGGTCTTGCAAACGAAGAAGTTGTAAACGGCGTTTGCGAGCGCTGCGGCAGCGAAGTTGTACAGAAAAACAAGAGCCAGTGGATGCTCAAAATTACAGAGTATGCACAGCGCTTAATTGATGACATCAAAGACCTTGACTACATAGAAAAAGTAAAAACCCAGCAGGTAAACTGGATTGGTCGCTCCGAGGGCGCAGAACTTGACTTTAAAATTGAAGGTTTAGACGATTCTGTACGCGTATATACCACACGCGCCGACACGTTGTTTGGTGCAACGTATATGGTGCTTTCGCCTGAGCACAAACTCATCGAAACGCACAAAGACAAAATCGAAAATATGGACGAAGTACGCGCGTATCAGAAAGAAGCAGCGAAAAAGTCTGAATTTGAGCGTACCGAACTTTCCAAAGAAAAAACCGGCGTTTGCTTAAAAGGAATTTTAGCAGTAAACCCCGTAAATGACGAAAAAATCCCCGTATTTATTTCGGACTATGTCTTAACGAGTTACGGCACCGGTGCAATTATGGCAGTTCCGGCGCACGATGACCGCGACTGGGAATTTGCAAAGAAATTTAATCTCCCCATCGTTGAAGTTGTGGCAGGCGGTAAAGACGTACAAAGCGAGGCTTACACCGACACATACAGCGGAAAAATGGTAAATTCCGGCTTTTTAAACGGTTTGGAAGTAAAAGATGCAATTTCTAAAATGATTGCATTTTTAGAAGAAAAAGGCATCGGTACCAAAAAAGTAAACTATAAACTCCGTGACTGGGTGTTCTCACGTCAAAGATATTGGGGCGAGCCGATTCCGCTTGTTTTCTGTGAAAAATGCGGTTGGGTTCCGCTTCCGGAAGAAGAACTTCCGCTTATGCTCCCCGAAACCGATAACTTTGAACCCGGCGAAAACGGTGAATCTCCCTTGGCGAAAATGACAGACTGGGTTGCTACCACATGTCCGCACTGCGGCGCGCCCGCAAAGCGCGAAACCGATACCATGCCCCAGTGGGCAGGTTCATCCTGGTATTTCCTGCGCTACATTGATCCCGAAAACGATTCTGCTTTGGCAGCAACTGAAAAATTAAATTACTGGCTCCCGGTTGACTGGTATAACGGCGGTATGGAGCATACAACGCTTCACCTTTTGTATTCAAGATTCTGGCACAAATTCTTATATGATATCGGTGTAGTTTCTACGCCCGAGCCGTACGCAAAACGTACCTCGCACGGTATGATTTTAGGCGAAAATGGCGAAAAAATGTCGAAATCCCGCGGAAACGTGGTAAATCCCGATGATATGGTAAATGACTTTGGTGCAGACACATTCCGTACGTACGAAATGTTTATCGGTGCATTTGACCAGTCTACTCCGTGGTCGATAAACGGCGTAAAGGGTTGTTACCGCTTTATTGAGCGTGTGTGGAATTTAATGGGTATTTTAACCGACGAAGAAGGTCTTTCTCATGATATGGAAAAAGCCTTCCATAAGACCATCAAAAAGGTGTCGGAAGACTACGATAAGATGAAGTTTAATACAGGTATCGCGGCTTTGATGGCGCTCATTAACGACATCTATAAAAAAGGCAGCATTACACGCGGAGAACTGAAAATCTTTATTACTCTGTTAAACCCCGCAGCACCGCATCTTACAGAAGAAATGTGGGTAATGGCAGGTTTTGACGGTTTCTTACACGAAACCGAATGGCCGAAGTACGACGAAAGCAAAACGATTGACGATACCGTTGAAATCGTGGCGCAGATTAACGGCAAAGTAAAAGATAAAATCGTGCTTTCTGCAAACCTTTCACGCGAGGAAATGGAAAAAGCAGCACTCGAAAACGAAAAAATCAAAGCACTTATCGAGGGAAAAGAAATTGCAAAAGTGATTTGCGTTCCCGGTAAACTTGTAAATATCGTTGTAAAATAAAAAGCGTTTGGCTGTGGCTTTTGCCGCAGCCAAATTTGTTTTGGGAGGATAACATGCGCTACGCAGTTTTAGATACCGGCTCAAATACCATACGTTTGGGCATATATGAATATGAAAACAATTCGCTTACTGAAATTTATAATCAAGCGATTTTTGCAAATTTAGCGGGATATATAAATAATAATACACTCGCGCCAGACGGCATTATCGCATGTGCAGATGCAATTAAAGTACACCAAAAAACAGCCGCTGAATATGGTGTGAAATTACATCCCTTTGCAACTGCTGCTATCCGAAACGCCGAAAACACCGAAGAAATTGTAGAAAGCGTTACGCGCCTTACAGGAGAGACGTTAGATGTTTTAACCGGCGAGGAAGAGGCGCTTTTTAGTTTTTACGGTGCACGCGAGGATTTCCCCGTTGAAAGTGGCGTTTTAGCCGACGTTGGCGGCGGAAGCAGTGAAATCATTGCGTTTTCAGGCACTTCTCCCACTTCTTTGCTTTCTGTTCCGTGGGGCTCTAAAAACATCGGGCGCACATTTTCAAAACATGCAATCCCCACAAAAGCAGAAGGGGACGCGATGCAAAACGCCATTTTGGAGTGTCTTTCGAAAAAGCAAGAATTTACAGAATTAAAAACAAAAAATCTTTGCATTGTAGGTGGCGGTGTACGTGCCTCGCTTTCGCTTTTGCGTGCGTTTTTAGGCGAAGAGTCTATTTCGGGTTCATCGCTTAACCGCTTGATTTCTGTTATTTTAGAAAATCCCAATAAAGCGGAGGATATCATTTTAAAAACCGTACCGAAACGGAAAGATACCATCTGCCCTGCACTTTTTATCTACAAAGCGCTTGCGGACTTTTTCGGTTCATCCGATATTTTTGTTTCGGACAAAGGCATAAAAGAGGGATATATCTTAAAAAAACTCATAAAATAATGTGTTCTATAATTTTAACACTTATGTTATTGTTTTTTAATATATTCATAGTATAATAAAAATGAGAAATGATACGTTTTAAGCAAAGGAGGTTTATGCCATGAAACGATTTTTCGCACTTGTTTCAGTAGTGCTGCTTACGACATCTCTACTCCTTACCGGTTGTTTTGGAAACAATCAGGTGAGTGAGTCAGACATTTCTTCTGTGAATGTGTATTACATCAGTGAAAGTGGCTCTGATTTGGTTGCTGATACCATTTCGGTTCCCGATATTTCTAAAAAAGGACAAATTAAATTTTTAGTGGAACAACTGATTCATCCCCCAGTGGGAAAAGTGAGCCCTTTAAGCCGCGACACAAAACTTCGTTCGGTTTCGCTGAAAGACGAAATCGCAGTGGTTGACTTTTCGGACGACTTTATGAATATTGACGAGTTGAAACTTACACTTGCTCCCGTTTCGGTTGCAAAAACACTCTGCGGTCTTTCCTTTGTTTCGGGTGTTGAAATTCTTGTAGAGGGCGAGCCCGTAACCGGTATTGACGGAAAACCTATTGGCGTTATTTTAGAAAGCGACCTCGTTTTAGGTGACGCCGGCGCGTCAAAAGATTCAGAAGTTTCTTTCGTTTTATATTTCAGTAATGAGTCGGCTGAATTTTTAGTGCCTGAACGCAGAACGGTAAAACTTACCAAAGGCGATACCGTTGAAAAAGCCGTTTTAGATGCACTTATAAAAGGCCCCGAAGAATCGAATCATTCCAAAACCGTACCGCCCGAAACAAAACTTTTGTCCGTCGAAACAAAAGATAACGTTTGCTTTGTAAACCTTTCGAAAGAGTTTGTAAACAAACATTCCGGCGGAGTTGCGGCAGAACAACTTACGGTTTACTCCATTGTAAACTCGCTTACTGAACTCGGTACAGTAGACAAGGTGCAGTTTTTAATCGAGGGCGAGAAAAAAGAAGAATTTATTCACATGGTCTTTAACGAGCCCATCGTTCGAAACAAATCTATTATAAGACAATAAGATAAAGGCGCCTTATCCGGCGCCTTGTTTTTATAGACCTAAAAGGATGCGTGATACATATGAAACATAACCTTTCTCTGATTTACAGGTTAGGATTTTTAATTTTATCTCTTTGGGCAATTTTAGAAAACGCCTTTTTTTCGGTTGCTGACCTGATTTTCTCCTTTGGAGAACTTTCTGTTTTGGTAGACACATTATGCTTTTTCTGCATTTTTGTGGTGTTTTTATTTTCCATATTCGGAAATGTTTCTTCCTTATTTTTACGGTTTAAAGGCGTTTTGACTGCGCTTTCGGCTTTTGTTTTGGCGTTAAATTTTTCTATCTGGTTTATGCCGGGGGCAGCAAACTGGGTTTTGGGCGTTCTGCTCCCCTTTCTTATGCTTTTAGACTGGCTTTTGTTTGACAAAAAAGGTGCATTTCGTCTTTTAGACCCTCTCTATTGGCTACTGGGACTTGTGCTGCTTTATGCACTTTGGGCGCTCCTTTCGGGGCAGTTTTTCTCGCTTTCTTCTTTGCTTTCCTTCTTCGGCGGAAAAGACGGTCTGCTTTCTACACTGTTAACATTTTTGGCAGCAGGTGCCCTTATGTATCTTTTAGACAGGCTATGCTCCGGAAACAAACGCGCAACCTTTTGGAATTTGTTCGCATTTCTTTACAGAATTTTGTTTTTGCTTTTAACCGCTCGCGCGCTTTGGGAAAATGCATGGTATAGTTTAAAATATATGTTTTTCAGCCTGAAAGATATCCATGTGCTGCTTTGTTCTTTAAACTTTTTATGTATTTTATTGATTTTAATTGTTGCACTTGTAAAATACAGAAACCTTTCCTTTAAGTCACCTTTTGCAAAGATAAAAGGCGCGCTTACGGTATGTTCCGTTTTACTGCTTTTATATTATCACGGCTTGAAAGGACACAGCGTATCTTTCTACGAAATTTTATGGAGTGTGTCTCCTGCAATGATGGTTTTAGACTTCATTTTGTTCGACATAAAAAGAAAATAAACTTACATAAAAAAGGACGAAAGCTTATCGCTTTCGTCCTTTTTTATTGTATGATTATTTAAAGTATTTAACCGCTGCATCAAACATTCCGATGTTGAAGTTACCCGGAACATTTTTGTATAAGCCTTCGCCGATACGTTCAGCGTGTCCCATTTTACCGAACACTCTGCCGTCCGGAGAGGTGATACCCTCGATCGCAAGGTACGAGCCGTTGGGGTTAAACAGAATGTCAGTTGTGGCATTTCCGTCTAAATCAACGTACTGCGTTGCAATCTGTCCGTTTGCAATCATGGTTTTTAACACATCATCTGTTGCGATAAATCTACCTTCGCCGTGCGAAATCGGCACGGTGTAAACATCGCCTACATTGGTGTTGGAAAGCCACGGCGACTTATTAGACGCAATTCTCGTGCGAACAAGTCTTGACTGGTGGCGACCGATGGTGTTAAACGTTAAGGTCGGGCAGTTTTCGTCGGTATCGATGATTGCGCCTAAGGGCACAAGGCCTAATTTTACAAGTGCCCGGAAACCACTACAGATACCGCAGATTAAGCCGTCACGGTTCTTTAAAAGTTCGTGGATTTCGTTTTTGATGGTTTCATTACGCATAAATGCGGTAATGAATTTACCCGAGCCGTCCGGCTCCTCACCGCCGGAAAAGCCTCCGGGAACAAACATCATCTGTGAGGTTTTCAGTTTCTGCGCGAACGCATCAATGGATTCTGCTACCGCGTTCGGTGTTACGTTTTTGATAACGAAAATGTCCGCCTCTGCACCTGCGGTCTCTAATGCCTTTGCGGTATCATACTCGCAGTTCGTGCCCGGGAATACCGGAATTAAAACTTTGGGTTTAGAAGTCTTAATTTTCGGCGCAACACGGGATTCTGTCATATAGGAGATATTATCGAGCAGTTCTTTCTTTCCGTCTGTTTGGGTTGCGAAAATCGGCTCTAATGTGCTCTCATACGCAGAAAGCAATGCATCTCCCTGCACGATTTCGTCTTTAAACGCAATCGCAAAGTCGCTTGTAGTAATACCGAGTTCTCTGCCTACGGGTACGTCTTTACTTAATTCTAATACAAATGCGCCGTAGTTGTAGCCAAACATCTTTTCAATTTTAACGGTGTCTAAAAATTTAAAACCGATTTTGTTACCGATGCTCATTTTAAGCACCGCTTCTGCTACGCCGCCAAGTCCTACGGTGTATGCACTTAAAACAGTACCGTCTTTAACTAAGTTATGCACGGTTTTGAAAATGCTCTTTACGCTTTCAGGTTTCGGAAGTCCGTCTTCATCGTATTCGGGTTTTAAGAGAACCACTTTATTGCCTGCCTTTTTAAATTCAGGCGAAATGATGTTTTTCACATCTGATGTGGTAACCGCAAACGAAACGAGTGTGGGCGGAACGTCGATGTCTTCGAAACTTCCGCTCATGGAATCCTTACCACCGATGGCGCCGATTTCGTAATCAAGTTGTGCGCGGAATGCGCCCAAAAGTGCTGCCAAAGGCTTGCCCCAGCGTTTTCCGTCTTTCAGCGGTTTTTCAAAATATTCCTGGAAGGTTAAGTACACGTCTTTAAACTCTGCACCCGTTGCAACGAGTTTGGAAACCGATTCTACCACCGCAAGATACGCACTGTGGTAAGGGCTTTTTTCTGCGATATACGGGTTATAACCCCATGACATAAGTGAGCATGTGTTAGTGTGACCTTTTTCGACAGACACTTTATGCACCATTGCCTGAATCGGCGTGTTCTGGTGTGTGCCGCCAAACGGCATAAGCACGGTGTTTGCGCCGATTGTTGAGTCAAAGCGTTCGGAAAGTCCGCGTTTTGAGCAAACGTTTAAGTCCTTAGAGAGCGCCATTAAACTTTCGGCAAAGGTTCCGTTCATGCGGTTTTCTTTGTAATCTACCGGTGCTTTGGGTGCGATGTCGATATGCTTTTCTGCACCGTTGGAATTTAAAAATTCTCTTTTAATATCTACAATTTTTTTGCCGTTCCAGGTTAAAACGAGACGTTTTTCCTCTGTTACTTCGGCAACCTGCGTTGCTTCTAAATTTTCAGTTTCGGCGATTTCGATAAAACGGTCTGCATCTTCTTTTGCAACAACGACTGCCATTCTTTCCTGCGATTCGCTGATTGCAAGTTCTGTGCCGTCTAATCCCTCGTACTTTTTGGGAACTTTATTTAAGTCAACAAAAAGTCCGTCCGCAAGTTCGCCGATGGCAACCGATACACCGCCTGCGCCAAAGTCGTCACAACGTTTGATTAAAAGCGATGCCTCTTTGTTACGGAACAGTCTTTGCAGTTTTCTTTCTTCCGGCGCGTTACCCTTTTGCACCTCTGCGCCGCAACTTTCGAGTGAATTTAAGTTATGCGATTTTGAAGAACCCGTTGCGCCACCGCAGCCGTCTCTTCCTGTTCTTCCGCCTAAAAGGATTACCACATCACCAGGAGCGGGACGTTCACGTCTTACATTTTCTGCCGGTGCCGCCGCAACGACTGCGCCGATTTCCATACGCTTTGCCGCGTATCCGTCGTGGTAAAGTTCGTCAACCTGACCGGTCGCAAGACCAATCTGGTTTCCGTAGGAACTGTAACCTGCCGCCGCTGTTGTTACGATTTTGCGCTGCGGAAGTTTTCCGGCAATTGTATCCTGTACGGGCGTTAAGGGATTCGCAGCACCCGTAACACGCATTGCGCCGTATACGTAAGATCTTCCCGATAATGGATCGCGGATTGCACCGCCGATACACGTTGCCGCACCGCCAAAGGGTTCGATTTCGGTGGGATGGTTGTGCGTTTCGTTTTTAAAGAGCAAAAGCCATTCTTCTGTTTTTCCGTCGATTTCGACATCCATTTTTACGGTACATGCGTTGATTTCTTCGGATTCGTCCAACTTTTCGAGTTTTCCGTTTTTGCGAAGGTACTTAACTGCCAAAGTTGCAATATCCATTAAGTTAATGGGTTTTGTTCTGCCGAGTTCTTTTCTTACTTCTAAATATTTTTTGTAGGTGTCTTCTAACAGTTTATCTTCGAATGTAACGTTATCAATGGTTGTTAAAAACGTGGTGTGACGGCAATGGTCAGACCAGTATGTATCAATCATTTTGATTTCGGTAATGGTGGGGTCGCGGTCCTCTTTTATAAAATAGTTCTGGCAAAACGCGATATCGTCTAAATCCATAGCGAGCCCCTGCTCTTTCATAAATTCAGAAAGTTCGTATTTTGTGAATTTACAAAAGCCCGTAACCGTTTTTACTTCTGTGGGGATTTCGTATTCTGCTAAAAGTGTTTGGGGCATATCGAAAGACGCTTCGCGGCTTTCAACGGGGTTTATTACATACTTTTTAATTGCCTCGATATCGTCTTTTGAAAGCGTGCCATATAAAAGGTACACTTTCGCCGTTTTAATAAGCGGACGCTCTTTTTGAGAAATAAGCTGAATGCACTGCGCCGCAGAGTCTGCTCTCTGGTCAAACTGACCGGGCAAAAATTCTACTGCAAACGATGCATCGGCGTCGCCGTCTAATTTGTCTGTCACAATATCTAATTGCGGCTCGGAAAATACTGTGCTTTTGCAGTATTCAAAAAGGTCTTTTTCAATATTTTCTACATCGTAGCGGTTTAAAACACGTACGTTTTTAAGTCCCTCAATCAGCAAAAGCTTTTTAAAATCTGAAAGCAAGCCTTTGGCTTCGTGGGCAAGTTCTTCTTTTTTCTCAACAAAAATTCTGTATACCATTTATCTTACCTCCAATGCTTTTTTGCCGATATCGTGGCGGAAATAACTGTTTTCAAACTGAACGGTTTTAACCGTTTCATATGCTTTTTCGATGGCAGTTTTTAAATCGTCTGCCGTTTCTGTTACGCCCAAAACTCTGCCACCGGATGTTAAGAGTTTTCCGTCTTTTTCTGTTGCGCCTGCAACGTAGATTAATTTATCTTCCGGCATTTTGATTTCGAAACCTTTTTCGTAATGCTCAGGGTAGCCGTCTGTCGCCATAATCACGCAGCACGCCGCACCGTCTGAAAAGGTAACGTCACAGGAGTTTAGTGTGCCTTCCTGCACGCTTTTCATAATCGTGAGCAAGTCGCTTTTTAAAAGCGGAAGTACAACCTGCGTTTCGGGGTCGCCAAAGCGGCAGTTGTATTCAATCACTTTCGGTCCTTTTTCTGTGAGCATTAAACCAAAATAGAGACAACCCTTAAAGGTTCTGCCCTCTTTGTTCATTGCCTCAACGGTGGGCAGGAAAATCGTTTTCATACAGATTTCGGCGATTTCTTTTGTGTAATAGGGGTTTGGTGCAATCGTTCCCATACCGCCGGTGTTTAAGCCTTTGTCACCGTCTTTTGCGCGCTTATGGTCCATAGATGAAACCATGGGTTTTATAGAGTGTCCGTCAGTAAACGCCAAAACGGAAACCTCGGGTCCGGTTAAAAATTCTTCGATTACAATGTTACTACCACTTTCGCCGAACACCTTATCTTCCATCATAGAGCGAACGGCTTGTTTTGCCGCATCTTTCGTTTCTGCGATGATAACGCCTTTTCCGAGCGCCAAACCATCTGCTTTAATAACAGTAGGAATCGGTGCGGTTTCTAAATAGGCGAGCGCCTCTTCCATATCGGAAAACACTTCGTACGCCGCTGTGGGAATGTTGTATTTTTTCATTAAGTTTTTGGAAAAGACTTTACTTCCCTCGATGATTGCCGCATTCGCTTTGGGGCCAAAGCAGGGAATGCCGGCTTCTTCCAACGCGTCTACCGCGCCTAAAACCAACGGATCATCCGGTGCTACAACCGCAAAGTCGATGCCGTTTTCTTTTGCAAACTTAACCTGCGCGTCGATGTCTTTTGCGCCAATGTCTACGCACGTTGCGTCCTTTTGGATGCCGCCGTTACCGGGAAGTGCAAAAATCTCTGTAACAGTTTTGTTTTCTTTTAATTTTTTTATAATGGCATGCTCTCTGCCGCCGCCACCTACTACCATAATTTTCACTTTGGTCTACCGCCCTTTCTTCCGGAAATGTATGAAACTTTTTAGTGATGGAAGAGTCGCATCTTAGTAAATGCCATTACCATGCCGTACTTGTTGCATACTTCGATTACATTATCGTCACGGATGGAGCCGCCGGGCTCTGCAATATAAGACACGCCGCTTTTTGCCGCACGTTCGATGTTGTCGCCAAACGGGAAGAATGCATCACTTCCCAGTGAAACACCTGTGATGGTAGAAAGGTATGCTTTCTTTTCTTCTCTTGTGAAAGGCTCGGGTTTTTCGCTGAACAAATGCTCCCATGCGCCGTCTGTGAGTAAATCTTCATAGTCATCAGAAATATAAACATCGATGGCATTGTCGCGGTCAGGACGTTTTACTGTGGGTAAAAACGGAAGGTTTAATACCTTGTCGTGCTGACGCAAATGCCAGTTATCTGCCTTTTGTCCCGCTAATCGTGTGCAGTGAATTCTGGACTGCTGACCTGCGCCTACGCCGATTGCCTGACCATCTGTTGCATAGCACACAGAGTTGGATTGTGTATATTTTAGCGTGATAAGTGAAATAATTAAATCTCGCACCGCATTTTCGGGAAGTTCTTTGTTTTCAGTTACAATTTCAGAAAGCAGTTCGGGGTTTATTTTAAATTCGTTTCTGCCCTGACAGAATGTGATGCCGTAAACCTGCTTTTTCTCCTCCGGGTTGGGTACAAAGTTTTCATCGATTTCGATGATGTTATAGTTGCCGTTTCGTTTTCCCTTTAAAATTTCAAGTGCCTCGGGTTCGTAGCCGGGGGCGATTACGCCGTCTGACACCTCACGCGCGATAAGTTTTGCGCATGTTACGTCGCAGACATCGCTCAGTGCTATAAAATCACCAAAGGATGACATTCTGTCTGTTCCTCTTGCTCTTGCGTAGGCAGTCGCCAAGGGGGATGCGTCAAGACCTTCGACGTCATCTACAAAGCACGCTTTTTTTAATTTGTCGGACATAGGGATACCAACTGCCGCAGATGTGGGGCTTACGTGTTTAAAGGAAGTTGCAGCAGGCATGCCGAGCGCTTCTTTAATTTCTTTTACGAGTTGCCAACTGTTAAATGCATCTAAAAAGTTAATGTAGCCGGGTTTTCCGCACAAAATTTTGATGGGAAGTTCTGTTCCGTCTTCCATATAGATTTTTGCCGGCTTTTGATTCGGGTTACAGCCGTATTTTAATTCAAATTCTTTCATATCTATCTTCCTTTACTGATTTTTATTTACGATGATTTCTTCTGCTTTGCCGCTTTCAAGTGACACACTGCGGACAAAAAGCGAAACCTTGTTTTCTTCGTTTAAGTTTTGCCAGATAAGGTCAGCAAGTTCTTTTGCTGTGTTGGGAAGGCTTACTTCTTCCGGCTCGCCATAGAAAGACGGGATGGGGTTTCCGTCACACTTGTAGGTGTGAATAAAGTGGCCGATTCCGTTTCTGGGCTTATAGTCATAATAAAAACGGTTACAAACTTCGGGATTACCGTTTGCGCTTTTTAAAATAGAGAGTTTGTAGGAAAACGCACCGCTATCGTAATGTACAACGCCCGAAATTCTGGGGGTAAAGTTTGGTGCGTCCGGCTCAAATTCACGCGTTTCGAGCGCTTCTTCAAATGTTTTGCCCATCCTTAAAAAGTCATACACGGTGTTTGTCTGGTCGCCATTTGTGATGATGTCTGTGTTTTGGAGCGCAAGGTAGGGATTATAGATAATAAGGCTCGGGTCTGTAAGTTTTGACTCGTCAAATGCCTTTGTGCGCATACCGCCGTCAAACTTTTCGAAAATGCGGTTTCGGCTGTTTTCGCTTCTGCCCATGATAAAGTAGGCAATCATAGCGTTTTTGCCGTCTTCCGATGCGCCGATTACAATACCACGTCCTGGGTATGTATTTTCACTTAACAGTTGTTTTAAATCAAATAATGCCATTTCCTTTATTCCTCCGTCTGTATGAGTTTTTTAGAAACCATTTCAACCGCGCGCGGAAGCAACTCCCACTCTGCCTGTTCCATTACGCGTTTTTGCAAAATTTCGGGGGTGTCGTTTTCTAAAATTTCAACCGCCTTTTGCAAGAGTATTTTGCCGCCGTCGGGAATTTCGTTTACGAAATGTACCGTTGCGCCCGTGACCTTAACGCCGTAGGAAAGCGCCGCCTCATGCACGTGAAGGCCGTAAAAGCCTTTGCCGCAAAACGAGGGAATCAAAGACGGGTGCACGTTTATAATGCGCTCGGGGTATTGTTTGGTGAAGTTTTCGCTTAAAATGCACATAAAGCCCGCAAGGACGATTAAGTCGATTTCGTTTTCTTCTAAAAGGTTTGTAAGTGCAGTTTCAAACGCATCCCCGGATGCATAGTCTTTTTTCAAAACGGTTTCTGTTTTGATGCCTGCTTTTTCTGCGCGGGTTAAGGCGTATGCGTCCTTTTTGTTTGAAATTACGAGTTTGATTGCACCGCTTTGTAAAATGCCCTGCTTTTCGGCATCAATCAAAGCCTGCAAGTTTGTGCCGCCACCCGAAACAAAAACTGCGATGCGCGCTTTTTTTAGCATATTGTCACACTTTCTTCGGATGCTTGAATTTCGCCGATGATATATGCATCTTCGCCGTTTTTCTTTAAAACAGAAAGTGCTTTGTCTGCATCGTTTTTCGATACCACTACGCTCATGCCAACGCCCATGTTATAGGTGTTAAACATATCGCGTTCGGGGACATTGCCCGTTTTTGCCAAAAGGTCAAAAATGGGAAGAATGCGGATTGCGCTTTTTTCAATTTTTGCGCCAAAGCCTTTCGGGATACTTCTCGGAATGTTTTCGTAAAAACCGCCGCCTGTAATGTGCGATACTGCTTTTACTGTAACCGCGTCAAAGAGTGCAAGCATGGGTTTTACGTAGATTCTGGTAGGTGTAATAAGTGCTTCGCCCAAAGATTTTCCGCCAAGTTCTGCTACGGGTTTTAATAAATCATTGTTTTCTACATCAAACACACGGCGTACGAGCGAAAAACCGTTTGAGTGCACACCGCTTGACGGAAGTGCGATGATAACGTCGCCTGATGCGATGGTTTTGTTGTCTAAAATTTTGGATTTATCTACAACGCCCACAGAAAAACCTGCTAAATCGTATTCGTCTTCGGGGTAAAAGCCCGGCATTTCTGCCGTTTCGCCACCGATTAACGCACAGCCCGACTGCACGCAGCCTTCTGCCACGCCCTCTACAATCTGGGCAATCTTTTCAGGATAGTTTTTGCCGCATGCAATATAGTCTAAGAAAAAGAGCGGTTTTGCGCCGCAGCAGATAATATCGTTTACGCACATAGCAACACAGTCAATACCCACCGTGTTATGCTTGTCCAGCAAAAACGCCATTTTCAGTTTGGTGCCAACGCCGTCTGTTCCGCTGACCAATACAGGATTTTGGATACCGGAAAGGTCTAACGAAAACAGGCCGCCAAAGCCGCCGATATCGGACATCGCGCCTTTTGTTATCGTTCTTGCAATATGGGTTTTCATCAGTTCTACGGCTTTGTATCCGGCGGTAATATCTACGCCTGCCGCTTTATAACTGTCAGATCTTGAAGTGTTGTTCATGGCTTTATTTCCTTTCGATTGTATGATTTATTTTTTACCGTTCCAGCAATATGTACATAATTTGCAAGGTTCTAATCCAATTGCCTCTATGATGCCGTCCAATGACTGAAATTCAAGCGATGCAAAATTAAACTTTTCACAAATTGCCTGTCTTAATTTTTTGCCGCGCTCGGTCTTCGAGTCACTGTATTCATCGATATGCTTTTCGCCCTCTTCGCCCTCTAATTCCATAATGACTTTTCGTGCAATGAGTTCCATATCACCCGTAGAACGCGAGAAGTTTAAAAATTTACAACCGTACATAATCGGCGGGCATGCCGACCGCATGTGAACGGCTTTTGCACCATTTTCATAGAGAAAGTCAACCGTCTTTTTAAGTTGTGTTCCGCGTACGATGGAGTCATCCACAAACAAAAGGTCTTTGCCGGAAATCAATTCGTTTACGGGAATCTGCTTCATTTTTGCGATTTTGTCGCGGTCGCCCTGACTGGGAGGCGTAAAACTACGCATCCACGTGGGTGTGTATTTAATAAACGGTCTTGCGAACGGAATGTGGCTTTGGTTTGCGTATCCGATTGCGTGGGGCGTACCAGAGTCCGGCACACCGCCTACATAGTCAATGGAATCATCCGCGTTTGCAATTTCGTCGTTTTTTGCCATAATTTCGCCGTTTTTGTAGCGCATCATCTCAACGTTTACACCCTCGTAACTCGATGTGGGGTATCCGAAATAGGACCACAAAAATGCGCAGATTTTCATTTCTTTTCCGGGTGCTTGAAGCCTCGTTACGGTATCTGCCGTAATTTCTACAATTTCACCGGGGCCGAGTTCTCTTTCGTTTTCGTAGCCGAGTTTCTGGCACGCAAACGATTCAAATGATACGCAGTGACCGTCTTCATTTTTGCCGATAGCAACCGGAATTCTGCCCACTCTGTCGCGCGCGGCAATCAAAACGCCGTCGTCTTTTAAAATGAGAATGGACATGGATCCATCAATCACTTCCTGCGCAAAACGGATGCCCTCGCAAAAACTGCTTTTAAGGTTTATTAGCGCCGCCACCAAATCGGTTGCGTTAATTTTTCCGCCTGTCATTGCGCCGAAATGGCCGTAGCCGGGTTTTGAAAAATATTCTTTTAAAAGTTCATCGCTGTTATTGATTAGTCCCACGGTGCAGATTGCATACGTTCCGATGTTGGAACGAATCAAAAGCGGCTGCGGGTCGCTGTCACTGATACAACCAATCGCTGCATGGCCGTGCATCTCGTCTAAAATATTTGCAAACTTCGTCCGAAATGGCGAGTTTTCGATGTTATGAATGTCGCGCTGCAAGCCCTTTTCATTGCTTACTGCCGCCATACCGCCACGCCTTGTTCCAAGGTGTGAATGGTAGTCTGTTCCAAAAAATACGTCGGCAATTGCATCGCGCTTGCTGACTGCTCCAAAAAATCCGCCCAAAGTGGCACCTCCTGAATTGATATCTTAAAGGGAGTTGTATTTTGCTTCAATCTCCGCGTTTTTTTTCAGTACATTTTCTGTATTTTTACTGCGGGACAAATCGAGTTTGTCTGCAAGGTCTTTATCCTCTACCGCAAGAATCTGAATTGCCAAAAGTGCGGCGTTTTGCGCGCCGTCTATCGCAACGGTTGCAACCGGAATGCCGCCCGGCATCTGCACGGTTGACAAAAGTGCGTCTAAACCGTCAAGTGTTGAGGACTTAACGGGAATGCCGATTACGGGAAGTGTGGTGTTTGCTGCGATTGCACCTGCTAAATGCGCCGCCTTTCCTGCTGCCGCAATGATGGCACCAAACCCGTTTTTACGTGCATTTTGCGAAAATTCCTTTGCCTCTTTTGGCGTTCTGTGCGCCGAAAAAACATGTACCTCAAAGGGTACGTCAAATTCTTTTAACGTATCCATCGCTTTGGACACAACGGGCAAATCACTGTCACTGCCCATAATAATACCTACTTTTTTCATGGCTTTATCTCCCTTCGTGTATCTTAAAAAACAAACAAGACAGACCTATCCTGTTAGGATAGATCTGCCCGAACCATTGACAATAAAGTGTATTCTTTTTTGCTGATTTTTAAGCTGCGCTTTTTTATCGTTTGCAAAACAGACTCCTTTACAAATGCAAAATAATTTGGTCTAAAATCAAACAAATTCTTACATTATAATTGTACCACGTAAATGCCTTTCTGTCAAGGCGTTACAGAAAAATCGGCAGTATGACAAAGGCACTAAAAAAAACACCTTTTTCTCTTGTCATTTTTCATAAAATTTTGTCTATTTCCCCTCGCGGAAACACTTGGAAAGTGCATGAAGCGCCTTTTTTTCAATCCGTGATACGTAAGACCTCGAAATCGAAAGTTCTTTTGCAATTTCCTGCTGGGTTCTCGGAGCGTTTTCAAGCCCGTAACGCTTGATGATGATTTCCTGCTCACGCGGAGTTAAATAGCGCTTTATGTACTCTTCCAGTTTTTTTACGTCCCAGTCAATGCTTACACGCTCTGAAATTTCCTCGTCTTCGGATGGGAGAATGTCCATAAACGTAACTTCGTTCCCGTCGGCGTCGTGCCCCAGGCACTCGTTTAGAGAAATTTCCTGTTTTAATTTTTTGCCCGCTCGCACCGTCATTAAAATTTCGTTTTCGATACACCGCGCAGCATACGTCGCAAGGCGCGCCTGTTTTCTGTAATCAAACGAATCTATCGCTTTCATAAGTCCAATGGTCCCAATGGAAATTAAATCATCATCGTCACATCCTGCCACATTGTTATACTTTTTGGCGATATGCGCAACGAGGCGAAGATTGCGTTCTACCAAGATGTTTTTGGCGGTTTTGTCACCCGATGATGCAAGCGATAGATAGTGCTTTTCCTCCGTCGGCGATAAAGGTTTCGGGAAATTGTTCTGCCCCGATACGTACGATATTAAAAACATACCGTACTTTAAAAAATAAAGAAATGCAAACAAACACGAAGAAAACATAGGTTACCTCTTTTTTTTAACAATGTAAAGAAAGTATATGTTTTATGTTTCATTTTTTGCAAGTCCACCAAAAAGAAAGTTTTTCTTTTAAATTGTACAAAGCATGTAGGCACTTTTTTTTACGTGTGACATATTATATTGTGAGAGGACATCTCAAATTCTTTTTTTGGAGGTTCATTATGGGAGAAAAACGCTATTCCTCGCCCGCTTCACACTGCGAGGATATGAAAGGTTCGGTTTGCATACATACAGATAAAGTGTACGATTCCTGTAAAGACAAAGACTGCATTGAAGATGCCCGCGTGTTTTTGACCGCGTGCGGTCAGGAACTTGTTGACAAAGCAGTAAATGTACGGTGCAGAAAGGCAGAAATCATCTGGGCGTTTCCCGATGTTGAGCCTATTCCTTTTAACAAAGGCTACTTTACAGTCGATATTAAGTTCTTCTTTAAGATTACGCTCGACGTATTTTTAGGCGTTGGCAAGCCCACCACGGTAGAAGGCTTAGCAACCTTTGACAAAAAGGTAATTCTGTTCGGCTCAGAAGGCGCTGCAAAGGTATTTGAATCCCGCTATCGCTACGACAGTTTTGACGAACAACTCTGGCAGAAAACCAATATGCCCAAAGCCGTTGTAGAAGTCGTTGACCCGTTATGTCTTTCTGCAAAGGTTGTAGATTTAGAAGACAAAATGTGCTGCTCAACCGACGACATCGACTTTACTGCCATCCCCGAGTGCATTTGCAACGTGTTCGATGACAGACTCGTTTTAAGCGGTGAGAAAAAGCGCGTGTTTGTTTCTATCGGTCTTTTCTCTATCGTAAAAATCGAGCGCAGCGTGCAACTTTTAATTCCCGCAATTGATTTTTGTGTGCCGCAGAAGGAATGCTCCTCCTCTTGTGACGAAAGTCCCTGCGACTTGTTCGACAAAATCAATTTCCCCTTTGACGAGTTTTTCCCGCCGGAACGGGATTGCTTAGAGTATGACCCCTCGTACCGTCACGGCTGCTGCACAGACTGACAAAAACAAAAATGGTTGTAACGTATGCGTTACAACCATTTTTCTATATATTTGATTTTAAAATCTTCGTTTGTAGTGACGGAAATAATGTAGTCTCCTACATGCTTTGTTGTAAAGTCCTTTTCAGTGACATCGAAATTTTTAATGTCGAAAAGTCCCGTGCCAAGCATTTTAACGTACGCTTCTTTTTTGGTCCAGATTTCAAAAAAACGTGCATCACGTTTTGACGCGTCGCTTTCTATATACATTCTTTCTTTTTCGGTGAAATACTTTTCTTTTACGCCCGGATTTACGGGGCGAAGTTTTTCTGCATCAATTCCTACGGGGCTATCTGATACGGCGCAAAGCACCAAAGAACCTGAATGCGTAAGGCTTATGTGCAAATTTTGGTCCGGAAGGTACGGCTTTCCCGTTTCTGTCGCGGCAAACGAACTGTTTTTTATAGGTGTGCCAAGGTATTTTGATGCCGCGTAATGCATCAATGCACCGGATGCTATAATACGCTTTTTCGCAATGTCGCTTTTAGAACGCGCAACCCTGCGCTTTCTATCTTTACTCGCTTTCTGATAAAGCGTGGAAAACTCCTTTTCCGTAAGACGCGTGATGTCATAACCAAAAACCCGTAGCATGTTCTCACCTCTTATCTTTATTGTAGCCTTTTTTTGTGAAAATGTCAACAATCGTCCTTAAAATGTAACAAACGAAAAAAGGGTTGTATTTTAAAGGATTTGTGTTATAATATAAGAAAAGCAAAAAAAAAGGAGATATGTATGAATATTTGGCATGACATCAGTCCCAAACGGATTTCAAAAAATCAATTTGTTGCAGTTGTGGAAATTTCAAAGGGCAGTAAAAACAAATATGAACTCGATAAAGAAACCGGTCTTTTAATGCTTGACCGTATTTTGTATACCTCAACACACTACCCTGCAAACTACGGATTTATCCCCAGAACGTATGCAGATGATTTAGACCCATTGGATGTTTTAATTTTGTGTTCTGAGAGTATCAATCCCTTAACGATGGTGGAATGTTATCCGATTGGCGTTATAACTATGATTGATAACGGTCGCGCCGACGAAAAGATTATTGCCATTCCGTTTGACGACCCGAACTACAATACGTACACAGATATTTCGCAACTGCCAACCCACATTTTTAACGAAATGACGCACTTTTTTAAAGTTTACAAAGAACTCGAAGGAAAAGAAACCGCAGTAAGCGAAGTGCAGGGGCAAGATGCAGCCGTGGAAATTATTCAAAAGGCGATTGATAGTTATATTGAAAATTATTGTAAATAAGACCGGCAAAAAAATGTACAGACCATATAAAGCAAAAGAAGGGATTTATATTAAATCCCTTCTTTTTTAATGCTCAAAATGAATTGATAGCGATGCGCGGACGGACGGAAAATGATGCAGATTGGACAAACGGAGTCCCGACGGCGTACGTTAGGTACGCCGAGAGGTGACGTTTGTTCGAAGCGCAAAGCAATAAAATCTCGAAATTTGCATAAGCAAATTTCTACCCGCAAAAAACGGAACACTTACTTAAAGCAGTGTTCCGCTCTTTTTGATTTGATTCTTTGCTTTGCGCGGTCTGCGCATTTTACTACGTCCGTTTTTATTTAAGATTTAAACTTCCCGTACTTGCGCCTTTTAGGTAGGCATTGATAAATCCGTCTAAATCGCCGTCCATGACAGCGCCGATGTTACCCACTTCGAAGTTTGTTCTGTGGTCTTTTACCATATTGTAGGGGTGGAACACGTAAGAACGAATCTGGCTACCCCATGCGATGTCTTTCATATCGCCTTTTAAGTCTTCGATTTTTTCCATCTGCTCGCGTTCTGCCATTTCGACGAGTTTGGCTTTCAGCATTTTCATCGCCGTTTCGCGATTCTGGTGCTGCGAACGCTCGTTCTGGCACGCTACAACCACGCCCGTGGGAATATGCGTCATACGGATGGCGGAGTCTGTTTTATTAACGTGCTGACCACCTGCGCCGCTTGCGCGGTAGGTGTCTACCCTGATATCTTCGGGTTTTATGTTGATTTCGATATCATCATCGATTTCGGGCATAACGTCTACCGATGCAAAAGACGTATGGCGTCTTCCCGATGCATCAAACGGCGAAATACGCACCAGTCTGTGTATGCCCTTTTCGCACTTTGCATAGCCGTATGCGTTGGGTCCTGTAAACTGGATGGTTACGCTCTTTACGCCTGCTTCATCGCCCGCTAAAAAGTCAAGTGTTTCAACCTGAAATCCACGGCGTTCGCCCCATCTTTGATACATTCGAAGAAGCATCGACGCCCAGTCCTGCGCCTCGGTACCGCCGGCACCCGGGTGGATGGATACGATGGCGTTGTTTGCATCATATTTACCCGAAAGGAGCGTATCTAACCGCATGATTTCTAAGTTTGCCAAAAGGTGTTCGTAACTTTCCTTAATTTCAGCAAGGAGCGATTCGTCTTCTTCGTCCATTGCGAGTTCAACAAGCGTTAAGGCATCTTCCCACTCGCCTTTTAAGCGCTCAAACTTTTCTACCTTATCTTTTAACTGTTTGGTTTCCTGCAAAATTTTCTGCGAATTTTTAGGATCATCCCAGAAACCGTCTTTCGTTGTTTCCGCTTCAAGTTCCTCTATTTTAGAGTGCAACTTGGGCAGGTCAAAGTGAATCCCCCATTTCGGTGATATCGTTTTCCATTGCTTCTAAATCCAGTCTTAACTGGTCAAATTCAACTGTCAACTCTTATCAGTCCCCTCATTGTAGTATCGTTTCGCTTATTCTGCGTTTTGTCCGCAGCATTTTTTATATTTTTTGCCCGAACCGCAGGGGCATAAATCGTTTCTGCCCACCTTGTCTTTTGCACTTCTTTGTGTGGGAGCGAGGCTTCCGTCGCCCGCAGGTTCGATGGGTTTTGCAACTTCTACGCGCTCAACCGGTTTTTCGATTCTTGCATGGTAAATGAGTTTTAATGTTTCCTCGCGGATGGATGCAATCATCTCTTCGAACATATCGTAGCCTTCGAATTTATATTCTACGACCGGGTCACGCTGACCGTATGCACGAAGCGAAATACCGCCTTTTAACTGGTCCATGGCGTCGATGTGGTCAATCCATTTGCTGTCTACCACGCGAAGCAATGCAACACGCTCGATTTCGCGCATGGTTTCTTCGCCAAATTCTTTTTCGCGCGCTTCGTAATATTCTTTTGCTTTTGAAATTAAGTCTTCGCGAAGAACCGGTTTTGTAAGGTCAAACCTCTCTTCTTCGGTATAGGAAAGCGCGTTTTCGGGAAGATAAACCGTCTCTAAAAATTCGAGCATTGCGTCTAAATTCCAGTTTTCTGCGTCATCATCTTCGCCGATGTAGCGAAGGAGCGTTTCGTCCGTAAAGTCTTCTATCATTTTTAAGATATAATCTTTGATGCTGTCGCCGTTTAACACGCGTTGACGCTGTGAATAGATGATTTCACGCTGCTGATTCATTACATCGTCGTATTGGAGTACGTGTTTTCTGATATCGAAGTTTCTGCCCTCAACTCTCTTTTGTGAGTTTTCAATCGCGTTTGTGAGCATTTTATTTTCAATCGCTTCATTTTCGGGAAGTCCGAGTGTTTCTACCACGCCTTTAATGCGGTCGGAGCCGAAAAGGCGCATTAAATCGTCTTCTAATGAGATAAAGAATTTAGAACACCCCGGGTCGCCCTGACGGCCCGCACGTCCGCGGAGCTGGTTATCGATTCGTCTCGATTCGTGACGTTCTGTACCGATAATGCATAAGCCGCCGCTTTTTCGTACCTTTTCTGCCTCGGGTGCGATTTCTTCTTTGTATTTTGCCAAAAGATTGGAAAACGTTTCTCTCGCCTCTAAAATTTCGGCGTTTTCTGTTTCGCCAAAACCCGTTGCCTCTACAATCATTTCGTCAGAAAAACCAAGGCGTTTCATTTCGTGTTTTGCCATAAACTCTGCGTTACCGCCGAGCATAATATCGGTACCACGGCCTGCCATGTTGGTGGCAATGGTAACGGCGCCGGGTTTACCTGCCTGCGCGATGATTTCTGCTTCTTTTTCGTGAAATTTGGCGTTTAACACCTCATGCTTAATGCCGTTTCGTTTCAGCATGGAAGAAAGAAGTTCGGACTTTTCAATCGTTACGGTGCCGACCAATACGGGCTGTCCTTTTTCGTGACATTCTTTTACTTTTTCTATGACTGCGTTAAATTTTCCGTTTTCGGTTTTGTAAACCGCGTCTTTCAGGTCTTCTCGTTTTAATTCTTTATTCGTCGGAACAACGATAACATCAAGTTTATAGATTTCCTGAAATTCTGCTTCTTCGGTCTCTGCCGTACCGGTCATACCGGAGAGTTTTTCGTAGAGTCTGAAATAGTTCTGGAACGTAATGGTCGCAAGTGTTTTACTCTCACGCTCAACTTTTACGTGTTCTTTTGCCTCAATCGCCTGATGCAATCCGTCGCTGTAACGGCGCCCAAACATCATTCTGCCCGTAAATTCATCTACGATGATAACTTCGCCGTCTTTTACGACATAGTCGCGGTCACGCACCATTGTGCCGTGTGCTTTGAGCGCCTGATTGATGTGGTGCGAAAGCGTCATATTTTCGGGATCTGAAAGGTTTTCTACGTTAAATGCGCGTTCTGCCTTTTCGATACCCGATTTTAAAAGCGTTGCGGTTTTTGCTTTTTCGTCAATCAGAAAGTCTGCGTCAATGCTGTCGTCCGATGCTTTTGAATCGGTTTCTGTCACCTTATGCGCTTTTAAGGTTTTGACAAAGCGGTCTACAATCTGGTAAAGTTCGGTAGACTTATCCCCTGCGCCCGAAATGATAAGCGGGGTTCTTGCCTCGTCAATCAAAATGGAGTCAACTTCGTCCACAATTGCAAAATTCTGACCGCGCTGTACCATAAGTTCTTTGTAAATTACCATATTGTCCCTAAGATAGTCAAACCCGAATTCATTGTTTGTGCCGTAGGTGATATCTGCTTCGTATGCTACTTTTCTTGCCTCCTGCGGAACTTCGTGAATGATAAGCCCCACAGTAAGACCCAAATAGCGAAAGACTTTTCCCATCCACTCGCTGTCACGCTTTGCCAAATAATCGTTAACCGTGACAATGTGAACGCCTTTTCCTGAAAGTGCATTTAAGTATGCAGGGAGTGTGGAAACAAGTGTTTTACCTTCACCTGTTTTCATTTCGGCTATTCTGCCCTGATGGAGTATGATACCGCCTACAATCTGCACGTAGAAATGGCGCATACCGAGCACACGCGAAGATGCCTCACGCACCGTTGCAAACGCTTCGGGGAGTAAGTCGTCTAATGTTTCGCCATCTTCTAAACGCGCCTTAAATTCTGCGGTTTTATTTTTTAATTCCTCATCGGAAAGCGCTTTATACGTCTCCTCTAATGCCATAACTTTATCTGCTAATGGGTAAATACGTTTTAGTTCCCTTTCGCTGTATGAGCCGAGGATTTTTGCGAGCAGTTTTTTCAAAATCGTTCACCTCAATTGTGTTTTAAAAAACAAAATTCCAATATTTAGTATATCATAAAACCCTTCTTATGTCAAAGTATTCTGAAAAGTTAACGGTTTGTTTAAATTTAAAAAATCCACCGCGTCGATTTTCTTTCTTTTTTGTTATTTTTAGCGCATTTTGGTTGACAGTACGCAATTTTTTGTGCTACTATTTTATGTGTATAGTTTGCTTCTATTTTAAGAATTTATCATCGCATGCAAAAGGAGAAAAAAATGGAATTTGTATATAGACCAAAAGGCGTTTGCGCCATGCAAATAAAATTTGAATTAGATGAAAATAATATTGTAAAGAATGTGCGTTTTTTAGGCGGTTGCAGTGGCAACACGCAAGGCATTGCGGCACTTTCGGAGGGAAGAACAAAAGACGAGTTAATCTCGCTTTTGTCAGGCATTCGCTGCGGCGGAAAGGCAACTTCCTGCCCCGACCAACTTGCCAAAGCACTTTCGGAGGCGAAATAAAATGACGCATACGCTTTCTCCCTGTAACATCTGCCCCAGAGAATGCGGCGCAATGCGCGAAAACGGCAAAACGGGAGTCTGCGGCGAAACGAACGAAATCTCTCTTTCCCGCGTATCACTTCACATGTGGGAAGAGCCTTGTATTTCGGGCGAAAAAGGCTCGGGCACGGTGTTTTTTTCAGGTTGCAATTTAGGGTGCGTGTATTGCCAAAACGCCAAAATTTCGCGCGGGAAAAACGGCATTACGGTTTCGCCCGAACGGCTTTATGACATCTTTTTTGAACTCAAAGAAAAAGGCGCGCACAATATCAATTTCGTGACGCCTACGCATTTTGCACTGTCTTTGTTGCCCGTAATCCAAAAAGCAAAGGATGACAAAATCGGAATTCCATTCGTCTATAACACAAGCGGATACGAAAAGGCAGAAACCTTAAAGGCGTTAGAGGGAATCATTGATGTATATCTTACGGATTTTAAGTATATGTCCTCTGCACTTTCTTTCAAATATTCCAAAGCGTCTGACTATGCGAAAATCGCAAAGCAAGCGCTTTTAGAAATGGTGCGCCAAAGACCTGTTTGCAAGTTTTCAGAAGACGGCATTTTAAAAGAGGGCGTTTTGGTGCGGCATCTTCTTTTGCCGGGCGCACTAGGTGATGCAAAGAAAGTGCTTAAATACTTAAAAGACACCTACGAAAACCGGATTTTTATAAGCATTATGAACCAGTTTACGCCGACAGAGGCATTAAAAAACTACCCCGAGATAAATCGCAAGGTGACAAAACGCGAGTACGATGCGCTTTTAGGCTATGCCATTTCCATAGGCATTGAGCAGGCGTTTATTCAAGAAGACGGCGCAGCATCGGATGCGTTTATTCCCGATTTTGACGGTACGGGCGTTTTGTAAAACCATGTTTTAAAGGAGTATCCCATGATTATTGATTTTCACACACATTGTTTTCCAGATAAACTTGCACCGCGCGCGATGGAAGTGTTATCAAACACCAGCGCGCTTATGCCGTATACCGACGGCACAAAGGACGGGCTTTTAAAGAGAATGGAAGAAGACGGCGTCGACGTTTCTGTAATTCAAAACATTGCCACAAATCCCCGTCAGCAAACCGCCGTAAATGACTTTGCAAAGTCACTTATGTGCGACAAACTCATCCCCTTTGGCTCGGTGCATCCCGATGCGGAAGACGCTTTGGAGGAACTTTCACGCATCGCCGATATGGGCATAAAAGGCGTAAAATTTCACGCAGAATATCAAAACTTTTTTGTAGATGACGAAAAGATGAAACCCATTTACAAAAAAATCTCGGAACTGGGGCTCATTTGTCTTTTCCACGCAGGCGAAGATTACGGCTATAAACCGCCCTATCACGCAACGCCGAAGCGTCTTTTAAAAGCGCTTTCGTGGCTTGACACACACGTTGTCGCTGCGCATTGGGGCAGTCAGAATATGGGCGAAGATACCTTAAAATATCTTTGCGGAACGGAAATTTTCATGGATACGGCGTTCGGCTACGGCTCTACCCCGAAACCCATCGTGCAGGCAATTTTAGAAAAGCACGGCACAGATAAAATTCTGTTTGCATCAGACGCGCCGTGGCACGCTCCCTACATGGATTTGTTCCAGATTGAAAATTTAGGACTTTCGGAGTCGGAAAAGGAAAAGATACTTTCGAAAAACGCAAGAAAATTATTAAAGATATAAAAAAAAGGGACACCAAGTAGGTGTCCTTTTTTTATGATGATTAAACGTTAAATCTAAATAAAACAATATCTCCATCGCACATTACATATTCTTTACCCTCGGAGCGCACAAGTCCCTTTTCGCGCGCCGCCGCATACGTGCCGCATTCTACCAAATCGGTGTAGCGTACCACTTCGGCACGGATAAAGCCTTTTTCAAAATCCGTGTGGATTTTGCCTGCCGCCTGCGGTGCTTTGGTGCCCTGTGTGATGGTCCATGCACGTACCTCGGGCTCGCCTGCGGTTAAGTAACTTATAAGCCCCAATAGTTTATAACTCTTTTTCACGAGTCTGTCAAGTCCCGACTCTTTGATGCCGAGTTCTTCTAAATATTCGCCTTTTTCTTCGGGTTCGAGCGCCGAAATGTCCTCTTCGATTTTCGCGGAAATCGGCATAACCTCGGCATTTTCTTTTTGCGCCAGTTCTTCTAATTCTTTCACATACGCGTTATTTTCGATGCCGTTTAAAAAGTCATCTTCTCCTACGTTTGCGGCGTAAAGCACCGGTTTTATGGTAAGGAGATTTACATCTTTTACAACCTCTGCCTCTTCTTCGGAAAGTTCGTAAGAACGCGCAGGTTTTCCGGATTCTAACCACGCAGCAAGTTTTTCTAAAAATTCTGCCTCGATTTTATATTTTTTCTCACCGGATTTCATCATCTTATGCGTTTTGTCAAGGCGCTTTTCGACCATTTCAAGATCGGCAAAGATGAGTTCCAAATTGATGGTTTCAACGTCTCTTACCGGAGAAACAGAGCCTTCAACGTGAATGATATTAGAATCATCAAAGCAACGCACAACGTGCACGATGGCGTCTACCTCTCTTATGTGGGACAAAAACTTGTTGCCAAGACCTTCGCCGCGGCTTGCACCTTTAACGAGTCCCGCGATATCTACAAATTCAATCACCGCGTGGGTAACCTTTTGGGGATGGTACATATCTGCCAAAACATCTAATCTCTCATCAGGCACGGATACGATACCCACATTGGGCTCGATGGTGCAAAACGGGTAGTTGGCAGATTCTGCCCCCGCCTGCGTGATGGCGTTAAATAAGGTCGATTTACCTACGTTGGGAAGACCTACTATACCTAATTTCATTTATTTCACATCTCCTTATATTTCAAGGTTTCAGAGTTGGTGTGACACCAATTTGACACTGTTTTTCTCAATTTGTTACAGTAATACATTGTATCATACTATTGAATATTAGTCAATTATTCTGCGTGTTTTTGTCTCAATTTTGTGATATGAAAGATAATTCGTGAAAAAGTTTTATTTGTGACCGTGACAAATAAACAAAAGCATGCTATAATACATGTTAAGTAAATTTTGCTCGAACTTTGAAAGGGAATTATCATGGCAAAACAAAAGAATTACAAAAAAACTTTGATAGCGTGTTATCTCGGTTTCGTTACACAAGCGATATCGGCAAATTTTGCGCCGCTTTTGTTTTTAACATTCAAAAGTACATACGGAGTTACGCTTGAATCAATTGCGATGATTCCATTGGTGTTCTATTTAACGCAATTGCTTATCGATCTTGCGGCTACCAAATTCGTTGACAAAATCGGATATCGTACCTGCGTTGTCGCATCGCAAGTGTTATCGGCTGTAGGTCTTGTTTTAATGGCAATCTTGCCGGATGTACTCCCTGCACCATTTATAGGTATTTTAATTTCGGTAGTGCTTTATGCCATGGGAAGCGGACTGATTGAGGTTTTGGTAAGCCCTATTGTTGAGGCGTGTCCCTTTGAAAACAAAGACGGAATCATGAGCCTCGTGCACTCATTTTTCTGTTGGGGCTCATTGGGTGTGGTTTTGGGTTCAACAGTCTTTTTTGCCTTATTTGGTATAGAAAACTGGAAAATACTTGCATTTATCTGGGCATTGGTTCCGCTATATAATGCACTTAATTTTATAAACTGTCCTATCGAACGATTGGTCGAAGACGGAAAAAGCATGCGCGTCAGGCAGTTACTGGGAGTTCCTGTGTTTTGGCTGATGATAATTCTTATGATATGTGCGGGCGCATCTGAAGCAACTATGACGCAATGGGCATCCGCATTTACAGAATGGGCACTTGGTGTTTCTAAAACCGTAGGTGATTTATCAGGTCCATGTTTATTTGCAATGTTTATGGGTATATCCCGTATGTTGTACGGAAAGTTCAGCGAAAAACTGGTTTTAACCAAAGTAATGCTTGTTTGCGGAATCGCTTGCGCCGGTTGCTATTTATTGGCTTCACTGTCCACATTGCCGATCCTTGGACTTGCAGGCTGCGCGCTTTGCGGTTTAGCAGTCGGTATTATGTGGCCGGGAACGATCAGCATATCCTCGCAGAAATGTCCAAGAGGAGGAACCGCAATGTTTGCATTCTTGGCATTGGCAGGCGATTTGGGCGCCGCAGTAAGTCCTACTATGGTGGGAAGCCTTGCCGAAATGGCAGGCGGCAATCTAAAAACAGGACTTTTCGCCGCCACAATTTTTCCGGCCGTACTTGTATGCGGATTGCTGGTTTTAAATATAAAAGTAAGTAAAGCAACAAGAGAGAATTCATAACTTCCAATTTGTTGAACAAAACAGCAGATATAAAAAAAGGGCTGTTGCATGGCAGTGCGCCGCAACAGCCTTTATATGTTTTAGTTTAAAGCAGCCTTTGCTTTTTCAACCAATGCTTTGAATGCTTCTTTGTCGCTTACTGCGATTTCGGAAAGCATTTTACGGTTCATTTCGATACCTGCTTTTTTAAGGCCGTTCATGAAGGAAGAATAGTTCATACCGTTCATTTTAGCCTGTGCAGAGATTCTTGCAATCCAGAGTTTTCTGAAGTTTCTCTTTTTCTGTTTACGGCCAACGTATGCGTAAGCCAATGACTTCATAACTGCTTCTTTTGCAGTTCTGAACTGCTTGCTTTTTGCACCTCTGTAACCTTTTGCCAATTTTAAAATTCTTTTATGTCTTTTGCGCGTGGTGACAGCGCCCTTAATTCTTGCCATGTTTTGTTACCTCCAAAATATTTTTTTTAAGCAATTACACGAATTATTTGTAAGGAATCATCTTTTTGATGGTCTTTAAATTCGCGCTGGACGCATAAGCACCCTTTCTTAAATTTCTTTTTCTTTTTGTTGTTTTCTTTGTCAAAATGTGACTTGTGTAAGCGTGATTCATTTTTACTTTACCGTTTTTGGTAACTCTGAATCTTTTTGCACTCGCTCTATGTGTTTTGATTTTAGGCATGTTTATAACCCCTTCCGAAATAATAATTTTATTTAGTTGCTCCCTTTGGAGAAACCACCATGCTCATATTTTTTCCTTCGAGTTTTGGTGCTTTGTCTACTGTGCCGACCTCGGACACAGATTCTTTGAATCTCTCTAAAAGTTGGAGTCCTAAATCACTGTGATGAACTTCACGTCCGCGGAAGCGAACTGTGATTTTAACCTTGTCCCCTGCGGACAAAAACTTTTTGACGTGGTTTGCCTTCGTTTCAAAATCGTGATGATCGATAGAAGGAGAAAGACGGATTTCTTTCACACTGACCACCTTTTGATTCTTCTTTGCCTCTTTGTCACGCTTTGCAAGTTCGAACCTGTACTTTCCGTAGTCCATGATTTTGCACACGGGTGGTTCGGCTTTTGGTGCGATTAGGACAAGGTCTAAATTTTTGGCATAGGCCTGCTCCAACGCATCGGCAGAGGACGTGATACCCAAGGGAGAACCGTCGGGACCGACCAGTCTGACTTCTTTTACGCGAATTTCTTCATTGATCAACAAATCTTGCTTACTGATGGAAAAACACCTCCAATAATTTAACGCAAAAAAATGCGGACAGATACCTGCCCGCATAAATACACACAACAAAAAAGTTGGAATATTTACCACTTTGGCTGTGCCTGGTGGTGAGAAACGGTCAGGTTTCTGCTTGAATACTTAAATATATTACCATATAAAAAACGCTTTGTCAAGTACTTTTTTTAAAAATCGAATTCCCTGTGCTCTACCTTTCTGTATGGGTCTTTGTCTGGGATGTGTAAAACAATGTCCTGAATCTCACACTCTAACACATTGCAAAGGTCGTTGAGTACTGTGGTGGTAAGGCTTTGATTATGTCTGAGTTTATGAATTGTGCTACTGCTGAATTGATATGCGTGTATCAGTTTGTAGGTTGAAATCCCTTTCTTTTTCAGTGTGTTCCAAAACGGTTCGTATGTTATCATAAACTCGCCACCTTTCAATATTAATGGTAGTTTATGCTCGCGTACTTGACAATATTCTCATTTGCGACTATAATATATGTAGAGTCCAAATACTTTATTATTTTAAGGAGGAAAACAGAATGGAACATACAGCAAAACGAATTGATTTGGAAATTGAAGAACGCAGAGAACTTGCAGTGGAGCGGTTTTTAAATAGCCCCTACGGCAAAGAATTAGATGAAAACCGAGACAAAGCAGAAGACATGTTAAGAGCAAAATTTGATAAAAAAGACCATGTGTTTGTTGAAGACTTAATCGATTCCATCACTGCATATTATCAAGAACTGGCTATATATTTATATCACGATGCCTACGGCGACTTTCTTACGCTCCCCGCAAAACGATAATCTTACAAATTCCCTTTATTGACATCATTTAAAAGGTATGGTACAATGTATTCGGAAAGAATTTCTTTCCGAATATTTTTATATATCAGGAGTTCATCATGAGAGATATTAGATCGTTTGGTGCAGTTGGCGACGGCATTTGCGTTGAAACCGAAGTTTTGCAAAATGCCATTGACACCTGCGCAAAAGAAAATGAAGTATTACACATTTCGAGCGGTACATATAAAACAGAAACGCTCTTTTTGCGTGACAACTCAAATATCGTATTGGAAGAGGGCGCTTGTATTTCAGGTATTCCCGAACTTTCTGCCTATAAAGACAACGGCGCAACTTTTGTAGATGCCGTAAACACCATTCGCGGAAAGGCGCTCGTAATTGCGCATAAAGCGAAAAATATATCGTTAACAGGAAAAGGTACCATTACGGGTAACGGCCCCCAGTTTGACAAAACCTTAAAAGAAAAACCGTTTTTGGTACGTTTTGTTGACTGCGAAAACGTTACCGTGAAAGATGTTCGTATGGAACACTCTGTTTCTTGGTGTTTTCATATTGACAAGTGCAAAAACGTTTTTGTTTCGGGCATTACCGTGTATAACCGCGGCTGCGAAAATAACGACGGTATCGACATCGACTCCTGTGAGCACGTGCATCTTGTAGGTTGTGACGTTTCGAGCGCAGACGACGGCATTTGCTTAAAGTCTACATCAAAACGCCCCTGTACCGATATTTTAGTCGAAGACTGCCGTGTTTCTTCCGACTGCGGCGGCTTTAAACTCGGCACAGAATCCGTTGGCGATTTTAAAGACATTGTGTGCCGTAACTGCTACTTTTATGACGTACTCGCAGGCGGTATTAAAATTACCGTTACAGACGGCGCGTTTGTAGAAAACGTAACCATCGAAAACGCTGTGATGGATAACTGCACAGGTCCTATCTTTATTATTAACGGCACCCGTAACAGAGATTATGCAGGCGAGCACAAGGATGTGTACTCCAAAATCGTAAATCTTACCATTGACGGCTTAAAGGCTGACGTCATCAAAGCGCCGTCAAGAGGATATTATAACATCGGTATCGACGGCGGAAAAGAAGGCGACCCCGAAGAATTCTTAAAAACCCTTTACGACTACAAAGACTGGTGCGAGGCGTTGGGCGGCATTATCATTTCGGGCACAAAAGATGACAAAATCGAAAATGTGGTGCTCAAAAATTTAGACGTTACGCTCCCCGGCGGCTTTACCGACGACAAATGGGAATTTAACGTGCGTGAAATGGGTACGCTCTACCCCGAATTTCACCGTTTTGACCCCGTTCCCGCAAAAGGCGTTTACATCCGCCACGCAGACGGCGTTCATTTGGAAAATATTAAACTTTCCTATAAAGAAGACGATATCCGCGAAGAAATCGTGACAGAAGATGCAGTAAACGTAACGGTAGAATAAGAAAGGAAGTACCTTTATGAACGTACTTTTGGTAAACGGAAGTCCCCACGAAAAAGGCTGCACGTATGTTGCGCTTTGTGAGGTGGCACGCGTTTTAAATGAAAATGGTGTGGATACCGAAATTTTGTGGCTTGGAAACAATGCAATTTCGGGTTGTACAGGCTGTTTGGGTTGTAAAGAGACAGGTCGCTGTGTGATAGATGACGTGGTAAACGTATTTCTGGAAAAGGCCGAAAACGCAGACGGATTTATCTTCGGCTCACCCGTGCATTTTGCCGCAGCAAGCGGTGCGCTGACATCGTTTATGGACAGAGCGTTTTATGGTCGGTTTTCTAAATTCAGCGGCAAACCCGCAGCGGCAGTTGTGAGCGCAAGGCGTGCAGGTACGACGGCAGCACTCGACCAGATAAATAAGTATTTCGGCATTTTGGGTATGCCGACCGTTCCGTCGCAGTACTGGAATATGGTGCACGGCGCAAAGGCAGAAGACGCCGAAAAAGACGGCGAAGGTATGCAGACCATGCGTACTTTAGGACGCAATATGGCGTGGCTTTTAAAGTGTATTGATGCAGGAAAAAGAGAAGGGATTTTGTTCCCTGAACGTGAAAAGCCGCCCGTCAGAACGAATTTTATTAGATAAGATAAAAAAAGAGCCGCAAATTCGCGGTTCTTTTTATTTTTATCCCTCAAAAATGCTTATGGTCGGTATCGCGACTATAAGATATCTGTGGCGGTGCTAGTTGTAAAAAGCAGAAGAATTTTTATGTCCTGTTTTTATCCGTACTTTTGTCGTGCCAAAAGTACCAAAAGCGTTTCTGCGCGGCAAAAAGCGCTCGATTTATGCCGCTTTGTTTTCGTATTAAAAACCGTGAGCATTTCTCGTTTTTTTAACACACGTGGTAATGCCTATGTAAGGCACGAGAACATTCGCGCATATATATGCGCTCAGGCTCTCTAAAACCGAGGGTCTATCAAGGGAACTTTTTGACACCTCGGTTTTGCCTTACATACGGCATCTTTTGGGATAAATCATCGCGTTTTTGAGCGCATTTTCGCCCAACGCCAAGTCTTGCGTGAAATATCATGTCCCATTTTGTTTGTTTTGGCGCGAAATGGTTTCGTGTCTCTGCCGAAACAAAAAGGCATAAAGTGAAAGTTTCTCATTCGCGGTTCTTTTTATTTTTATCCCTCAAAAATGCTTATGGTCGGTATCGCGACTATAAGATGTTTTAGCAACAGATAAAAGGGGGGAAAGAATTTTAATCATCTCTTTATCCGTACTTTTGTCGTGCCAAAAGTACCAAAAGCGTTTCTGCGCGCATTTTTGCCAACGTCAAGTTTTGCGTGAAAAGTGTGTCCTGTTTTGTTGGCGCGTGTGGCAATAAGTAAAAAATTTCTCTTTTTTCATCGCGCAAAATGGCATAAAAAGAGCACAAAAAAAGAGTCACGAAAAGTGGCTCTTTTTTGTTTGCCTAATTTTAAATCCTATATTGTTGGTACAAAAGTGCAGCGCCAATAATACCTGCATCGTTACCAAGTTCTGCTTTTACAATTTCTGTTGTCGGAACATTTCCTGCATTTTTAGTATAAATATGTTTGTACACATAGTCGCGTAAGGGCGCAAGAAGTGTTTCGCCCTCGTTACTGATTCCGCCGCCTACTACAAGTTTTTTCGGCGTGAAAATGTTAATCATATCCGCTATACCGATGCCTACGTATTCTATGTAGGTATCTACCACTTCTTTTGCTGCGATGTCGCCTTGCCGCATCGCGTCAAAGGCGATTCTTCCGTTTATTTTTCCGTTATTTTTCTCTGCCAGTTCGTGCATTTTGCTCTCGGGGTGCTGTTTCATTTTCTCCTCGGTCTGCTGTACAAGTGCCGTAACCGAGGCGTAAGATTCCCAGCAGCCGCGCCTTCCGCAGTTGCACAATATACCGTTTCTGTCAATCGTAATATGGCCAAGTTCACCGCCGGCGTTGTTAAAACCGGAATAGAGTTTTCCGTCTATAATAATACCGCCGCCGACACCGGTACCGAGCGTTACCATGATAACATCCTTTTCGCCCTTTGCCGCACCGCAAGCCATTTCACCAAACGCCGCCGCGTTTGCATCGTTTTCCAGAAAAATCGGAATATCGGGAAAATGCTCGCCCAAAACTTTTTTAAACGAAACATTATGAAATGCATCTATGTTATTACAGTACAAAATCCCGTCGCCGTCCATAGTAGGAATGCCGGGATACCCTACACCGATGGAGTTTACTTGGGCGTGAGAAAGGTCAAGTCTTTCTAAAATGCTTTTTAAAAGGTGCGCCATATCGCCCACGATTTCGGAAAGCGAACGCGTTCTCCCCGTGGGAACAGAGTCTTTTAAAATCAGGTTGTTTCGTTCGTCTACAACGCCGACCGCGATGTTTGTACCGCCTAAATCAATGCCTGCATTGTACATAAGTATCATCCTTTTTTTGCGTTTATTTTTGTCTTCTTTGTCTTAACGTTTCGTACATTAAAACTGCCGCGGCAACCGAGGCGTTTAAAGAATTGATTTCGCCGAGCATGGGAATACGCACAAAAAAGTCGCAGTGCGCGCGTATGTTTTTGCTGATGCCCTTTCCCTCGGAGCCTATCACAATAGCGATAGCGCCCGTAAGGTCAGCATCGCAAAGTTCGTTTTCGCCTGCCATATCGGCGCCTGTTACCCAAAGGCCTTTCGTTTTTAGCGTTTCTATCGCCTGCGAAAGATTTCCCACACGCGAAATAAGCGTATGTGCCGCCGCGCCCGCAGACGTTTTAAACACCGTAGCATTTACGCCAACCGAGCGGTTTTTGGAAATCACTACCCCGTGTGCGCCGACGCAGTTTGCCGTTCTTATAATTGCGCCTAAGTTGTGCGGGTCTGTAATTTCGTCCGCTATGATAACAAAGGGCGGCTCTTCTCTTTCTTCTGCTTTTTTTAAAATATCGTCAAGGGTTGCGTAGGTGATTTCTGCACAAAGTGCCACTACGCCCTGATTTTGTTCCGTTTTACAAAGTTCGTCAATCTTTTCGGGCGGAACGGACTTAAACGGTACACCGTTTTCCCTTGCCGCAGTGATAATTTTCTGAATCTGCGAGCCTGCGGCGCGGTTACTGATATACACGCGCTCTATGGGGAGGTTTCCCATAATTGCTTCAAAGACCGGATTTCTGCCCTCTATGGTTTTACATGCGGGTGATTCTGTCATACTATTTCTCCCTGTTTTTATGTTTAGCCGATACTGTCGTAAAGGACTTCGATTGCGGTTTTAAGTTGCGTATCCTCATACGGCGAAAGACTTGTAAAGTCAGACTTTAATGCATCGTCTAAATCGACTGTTATATCCGGTATAATGCCTTTTTTATCGATACATTCGCCTTTTGGCGTATAGTATCTTGCGCTTGTTAAATAAATGGCGGTGTCTTCTGTCAGCATAATGGGCATTTGTCCCACCGCTTTTCCGAACGTTTTTGTGCCGATAATTTTCGCAACGCCGTACGCCTTTGTGCTTCCTGCCAAAAGTTCTGCCGCACTTGCCGTTCCCTCGTTTACCAAAACAGCCATAGGAAGATTAAGTGCCTCGTCGTCGGAATAAAAATATTCGCGTTCGCCCTTATTGTCCTCTAAATATGCGATAACGCCTTTGGGAAGGAGTTTATCTGTAATGGAAAGCACACTGTCGGCATAGCCGCCGGGGTTACTTCTTAAATCAATAATCAGTCCTTTTGCGTTTTCTTTCTGAATGGATAAAAGCGCTTTTTCAAAGTCTTCTACCGTATTGCGTTTAAATTCGGAAATGCGAATATAGCCTACGTTTTCGTCCAGCATTTTAAAAGATACCGTGTTAAGCGGAATTACATCACGCGTGACGGTAACTGTCATTTCGGTTTCGCCACGTTTTATATGAAGCGTAACGTTTGTTCCCTTTTTGGCTTTTTCGCCGCGGATAACGTCTACCATACTGTTATAATTGTCTTTTTGGACTTTCGTGTCATTTACACGGGTTACGATGTCACCCGGTAAGATGCCCGCTTTTTGTGCCGGTCCGCCGTCTGTCGGGGCGATAACCACCATCGCATCTTTTTCGTCATCAAAACTTACAGTAACGCCGATGCCTATATACTCTTCTTTTACGCTTTCTTCGTAAGACTCGAACGTTTCTTTGTCAAAATAGTAAGAGTACGGGTCGTGAAGACCTTGCACCATCGCCATGATGGCGTAATCGTTTAAAGTTTCCAGTTCTTTTTCGTCAATGGGGTCGACATAGTTTTCTACAATAAGGTTTCGTGCGTGTGTTAGAATATCAAAACTTTTGATTCTGGCGTAAATATACGTGCCGGAAACGCTCACAAAAAGCGTTAAAAGGCATGTGATAAGCGAAATTTTAAAAACCTGTTTTTTTGTAAACAAAGATATGCACTTCCCCTTTTTTGTGTTATTTTATGTAAGCCATGGGGTCTGTTGTTTTTCCGTTTATCAAAACTTCAAAATGCAAGTGGTTTCCGGTTGAGTTTCCGGTTGTGCCGACTTTGGCGATAACCTCTCCCCTTTTGACTTTTTGTCCCTTTGTTACCAAAAGGCGTGACGCGTGGCCGTAAAGCGTTGAGATACCGCCGCCGTGGTCAATTACCACACAGTTTCCGTATCCGCCGTTCCAGCCCGCCATTTTAACAGTTCCGTCTGTTGCAGCGAGGATATTCGTGCCGCCGGGTGCTGCAAGGTCAACGCCAGAATGGAACTTTTTGGTCTTAAAAATGGGGTGGATTCTGTATCCGTATGGTGACGAAATACGGGTATAACTCGGTGCAGGCCAGCAGAATGCACCGCCCGTATATTTAGAAGACGAAGAACTAGAAAGGCTACCCTTTAAAGATGCTTTGAGTGCTTCTTCGTCCCGTCTTGCCTGCTCGTACACCTTGGTATATTTTTCGATGTCGTTTTCGAGTTGTTTTGTAAGTTGTTCTTTTTCTTTCAGTTTCACTTCTAATGTGTTTTGTTTTTGTGATGCAATGTTTCTTGCCTCTTCCTGATTTTGCTTTTTCTCCTCGATTACGGCTTTTGCCGCCTCAACTTCGTTTTTAAGGCGTACCATTTCGTTAATAAGCGCCATATCATAACGTGTGATTTCCTGAATGGTTTCAATGTTTGCCAAAAGTTCTGAAATGCTTTCAGACGACAGCAAAAGGTCTAAATACGAAACCGTAGACGTTTCGTCCATTGAGCGAAGCACTGCTTTAAATGCTTCGTCTTTTTGGGTAATGTCCTGTTCGTATACCAAAATCTCTTCTTCTTTTTCTAAAATCTCGCCGTCGATTTCTTCGATGATGGCATCGATTGCGTAGATTTCGGTCTGCACGAGGTCGATTTCGCGGTTTAACGCTTCGCTTTGCGCGACAACGTCATTCTTCTTCGTTTCTGCCGCTTTGATTTTATCGAGCGCCTCTTGCTTTTCTTTGCTTGCGTTATTGATTTTTTCCTGCACGGTAAGGGCGTTTGCCGTTCTTATAAAGCCAAAGCCTGCCGCACAAGACACGCAAAATGCCGCAATGAGCGTTCCTGCCAAAACCCTTTTTACACTTTGTTTCATCAGTATCTACTCCTTTATCAAGAGATTGTACGCCGTTTCAAACTGTTTGTCTACCACAAGTTCGGTCTCTGCGATTTTATTGTTTAGAGCGCCTTGCGTGGTGTAGTCCATCACGCCGTAACTGCAAAGATTCATATCGCTCTGAAACTGTTTGGTTGCGCGTTCTGTAAAGGTGTCAAACACGCCGTCTATGTTGCCTGTGTAGTATCCTAAAATATCCAGTCTTTCTTCAATCGCCAAAACGTCATCTGCCTGGTCGCCTACCGCGTAGCGCGCCGAAATTGTCATCGGGGTAAGCGTTTCTGTGTCAACGGGAACGTATTCGTTTCGAACGTCCACATCAGGCTTTATGCCGACTTTGTTTACGGGTTTTCCGTCCGGCAGGGTAAATTCTGCAACGGAAAGTTTAATGTCGCCGAGCGAAAAGCCGGGAGGATTGATAAGCCCTAACATTTCCTGCATACTGCCTTTTCCGAATGTTCTTCTTCCCACTACCTTGGCATAGCCCAAATTCTGCATTGCGCCTGAGAAAAGTTCTGCCGCGCTCGCACTTTGTTCATTTGCTAAAACCACAATCTTGCGGTTCGGTTTCGAGCGAAAGTCCGCTGTGGATTTAAGCGTGGAACTAAATCGTTTATCGTTATATTCAAGTTTTGTTAAGACCTTGCCCTTTGGAACAAAAAGGCTTAACACGTCGATAACGCTTGCTAAACTTCCGCCGGGGTTGTCACGCACGTCGATGATAAACTTTTTGATGCCTTTTTCTTCGATTGCAGAAAGTGCAGATTCTACGGAAGAAACCGTGCTCGTCGCAAATTCTGAAATGTAGATATAGCCAACCTTATCGTTTTCGATGGTGTAGCCCACGGTTTCTGCCAAAACGCGCCGTCTTTCTACTATAAGTGTGAGCGTTTCTTCTCCGCGAAGAATGGTAAGCACTACGCTTGTTCCCGCTTCACCGCGGATGTTTTGTGTCGCTTCGGCAAGCGGTTTTCCTATGATGCTTTCGCCGTTCACATCTAAGATGACGTCGCCAATCTGGATGCCTGCCGAAAATGCACCGCTGTTTTTGGAAACATCGACAATCAAAAGTCCTTCCGGTGTTTCTTCGACGGTGACGCCAATGCCGACATAGGCGTTTTCAACCGAGTCAATAAACGAGGAAAGTTCCTCACGCGTCATATAATCGGAATAGTCGTCTAATGTATCTGTCACGGCTTTTATGGCGCCCTCTAAAAGCGAGGGGTCTTTGTGCATCACATAATCTAATACCGCTTCATACATTGCCTCTTTGTTGGCGTTAAAACGATAGTCTTCGTAAATTTTGTTGATAATTGCCTTAATATAGTGCGATGCCACTTCTCCGTCCTGGTTTGCAAATGCATTTATCGGAACCAAAAAAAGCATTGCCGAGAGGAAAAGTGCAAGCACGCGTTTAAAATGTTTCATTTGTAACATCCTTTCGCTTTGGTTACATATGGTCAGGCGCCGAAATGCCTAAAACTGTAAGCGCGTTTTTGATAACCTGTCCCGTTGCCGAAACGAGTTTTAAACGTGCTTTGGTAAGTTCTTTCTCTTCGGAATCGACTTTGCACGCGCCATAAAATGCGTGGAACACAGATGCCAAATCCATTGCATATTTCGTGATGCGGCTGGGGTCGCGCGTTACTGCCGCCTGCTTTAATTCTTCGGGGAATTTGGAAAGTTCTTTTAAAAGTTCGATTTCTTTCGCGTGGCTTAAAAGGGAAAGGTCAATGTTTTTCGTGTCTTCTACCATAACGCCTTTGTTTAAGAGCATTTTGATGATGCCCGAAATTCTCGCGTGTGCGTACTGCACATAGAACACAGGGTTGTCGCTTGACTGGCTTACCGCAAGTTCTAAATCAAAATCAAAATGGCTGTTTGCCTGACGCATATTAAAGAAAAATCTTGCCGCGTCAACGCCGATTTCTTCTAATAAATCGCCAAGCGTAATGGCTTTGCCCGTACGTTTGGACATTCTTACCGCCTCGCCGCCTTTGACAAGGCGCACAAGTTGCATTAAGATGATTTCCAGACGGTCGGGGTTAATGCCGAGTGCCTCCATTGCGGCCTTAAGGCGCGCAACGTGACCGTGGTGGTCTGCGCCCCAGATATCAATCGCGGTCGAAAAACCGCGGTCGAATTTGTTTTTATGGTAGGCAATATCTGCCGCAAAGTACGTGTAAAAGCCGTTGGCGCGTACCAAAACGTCGTCTTTTTCAAGGCCAAATTCTGTTGCGCGGAACCAGATTGCGCCTTCTTTTTCGTAGGTGTAGCCGCGCTCGGTTAGTTTATCAACCGCTTTCTTTACATCGCCGTTTTCGTGCAGACTGCTTTCGTGAAACCACACGTCATACTCGATACCGTATGCCGAAAGTCCCGTCTTTAAGCCGTCGATGTTTTTATAAAGTGTCGCGTCAATAAGCGCCTGTTTTAATTCTTCTTCGGGTACGTTTATAAATTTGTCGCCGTGTTCTTTGAAAAAGCGCTGTGCGTGTTCTTTTACGTCATCGCCGTGGTAGCCGTCTTCGGGAAATTCTACTGCTTCTTCTCCCAAAACCGCCTGCTTATAGCGCGCAGCAAGCGACACCGCAAGTTTTTCAATCTGATTGCCGGCGTCGTTTACGTAAAATTCTTTGGTAGCAGAAAATCCCGCCATGTTCAAAATGTTTGCAAGGCAGTCGCCCAATGCGCCGCCCCTTGCGTTACCCATATGCATAGGTCCCGTGGGGTTTGCGCTTACAAATTCTACGTTTACTTTTTTGCCTTCACCGAATTCGGTTTTGCCAAACGTATCTTTTTGCTCCTCAATCATCGTCAAGATGCGGGTTACATACATGGGGTTTAACGTAAAGTTAATAAAGCCGGGGCCTGCCACGGTAACGTCTTCTATGTAGGTTCCCTCTGTTTTCATATTGGAAACGATTACGCCCGCAACATCTCTCGGTGCGCGTTTTTCCTGTTTTGCCATAAGCATAGCAACGTTTACGGAAAAGTCACCAAAGGATTTATCGCGCGGTTCTTCAATTAAGTATTCGGGCGTGTCTCCCAAAAGTTCGTTCTTTTCTTTTGCGGATGCGATTGCCGCGTTTGTTACAGATGTGATAAGATGTATCGTCTCTTCGTATAATGTCACTTTTGTTCCACCTTTCTTATGTGTACATGCAGGTTGTTGCGGATTGGTTCTAAATTGTTCAGTTGAACGTAATAGTCTAACATAACCTCGCCGCCGTCGTCATCTACGTCTACTTTCATTTCGTTTGTATAAACGTCAATACAGAGATTGCCGTGTGGGGTGTTATAAATCCCCTTGTATTGCTTGTTCGTTTCGAACACCATTTGCGAATTTGTGCCGTTTTGTCCAAACCGAATCATCGAAACATAGTCGTCTTTGATTTTGATTGTCGTGGTGGTGTTTTCGTACCCCGTAAGTTCGCTTCCCTCGTAGGATACGTAATACTTTCCGTCACGTTTTATGTATTTTCCTTCTGTGGAAAGTTCGTAACTGTCGCTTTCGCCGTCAATGAGTTGTTTTCCCGACAGCGTAATCCACGCATTTGTTTTCATAAGTAGTTACCTCGGTATTACATATATTTTTCGATATCAATTTTTGTAGCGCCGCCCGGGATCGCGCGGTTTAAAAACCGTGCGCCGAGTGTTTCAAAGTCCTCGGGGCAGTCGCTTACAAAGAATTTGTACTGCTCTTTTTGTTTTTCTTTACATAAAAGGTCATTTTTTTCTAAATAGTCTTTTACATATCCTGCCGTAATTTCGCCGGGGTTAATAAGCGTTACGTTTTCGCCCATTACGTCTTGTATCACGTTCGATAAAAGCGGATAGTGTGTGCAGCCTAAAATCAAAGTGTCAACGCCCGCTTTTTTTACGTCGGTTAAATATTCTTTTGCCACAAGTGTTGCAATTTCGCCCTCCGTTTTTCCCTCCTCGACAAGCGGAACAAACAAAGGACACGCCGCCGAAACCGTTTGGATTTCAGGGTCGATATCGGAAAGGAGTTTTGCATACGCGCCCGAGCGGATAGAGCCATTCGTTCCGATAATGCCGATGCGCTTGTTTTGCGTAGCCTTTGCCGCCGCCTTTGCCGCAGCCTCGGCAACGCCGATGATGGGGACAGAAAGCATATCCTTTACCACAGGGAGCGCGATGGTACTTGCCGTACCGCAGGCTACAATCACAAGTTTTAAAGGAAACGTGTCTAAAAAGCGGATGTCGCTTTTTGTATATTTTATGATGGTTTCGTTCGATTTTGAGCCGTACGGCACACGTCCCGTATCGCCGAAATACACAATCGGCTCATCCGGCAGAAGATGCATCAGTTCTTTTGCCGCCGTAAGACCGCCAAGGCCCGAATCGAAAATACCTACGTACTGTAAAGACAATGTTATCCCTCCGCTTACTTTGTTGCAAGGCAAATAAGTTTATCTAAAAGCGCACCGTATGAAAGTCCTGACTGTTTCCAGAGCATCGGGTACATACTGATGTCGGTAAAACCGGGCAAAGTGTTAATTTCGTTTAGCATAATCTCGCCCGTTTTTTTGTCTACAAAAAAGTCAACACGTGCTAAACCTTTGCAGTCTAATGCCTTAAAGACCGAAACTGCCAAGCCTCTTATGGTTTCCGCGGTTTTTTCGTCAAGTTCTGCGGGAATAGAAAGCCCCGCCGAATCGTCTATGTATTTGGTGTTGTAGTCATAAAGCGCGGTGGTTTTTACGATTTCGCCCAAAACGGAAGCATCCGCCTGTGCGTGATTTCCCAAAACAGCACACTCAATTTCGCGCGCGTCTATCATTTTTTCGACTAAAATGCGTCTGTCTTCTTTTGCGGCAACGGTTAAGGCGCCAGATAGGCTTTCCTTTTCGTTTACCATTGTAATTCCAACTGATGAGCCTGCGTTGGCAGGTTTAATCACTACGGGATAGCCCACCGTTTCTTTGATTTGTGCGTCGATTGCAGAAATATCGGTTTCTTCGGTAAAGAAAACGTCAAATCCGTCTGTTACGGGAATGCCGTACGTTTTTAAAACGCGTTTTGTCATAATCTTATCCATCGAAACCGCCGATGCCGTAACGCCGTTACCGACGTAGGGAACGCCCGAGAGTTCAAAAACGCCCTGATAGGTACCGTCTTCACCGTTTCTGCCGTGCAGAACAGGGAAATATACGTCAACCTTTTCTATAAAGCAGTCGCCGTTTTTGTTTTCAACGATGAGTCCGTGGTGATGCGGGTTCGATGACACCGTACAGCGTTTTTTCGCGCCCTTTTCCCACGTTCCGTCTTTTATTGCTTCAATGTCTCCTTTGTAAAGGTAACTTTCGCCGTCTTTTGTAATGCCGACCAAAAGGAGATTATATTTTGTCTTATCGAGATTTGAAATTACGTTGTAGGCGGATAACAAAGAAACCTCGTGTTCTGATGATTTTCCGCCAAATAAAATGCAAACCGTTGTCATGGTTTTTTTCCTCTCTTTCCGGCTTTTTCAGATGCCAAAAAGGCATACGTCAAACCGATTCTATTATATTATAGTATATTTTTATGCTTTATACAATCTTTTTTTGCGATTTGTAGCATAAATTTAAAATTTCATTCATGAATTTACGCATTTGTAATATTGGCGTTAAAAAATCTTAATTTTAGACTTTTGAAAACGCATTGACTTTTTATATAAACAAACGTATAATTATCTCGAAACCGATAATCCAAAATTTTTATCTGAAGAAAGCGTGCGTGATCTGCATGAAAAAAAGCGGAGAAAAAATAAGGTTTTGGATCGCCATCTGGCCATATCTGAAAGAATATAAAAAACAACTCCTGTTTTGTGTTTTCTGCTCGTTATTGGTAGGTGTTTTTGTTGCGATTCAGCCCCTTGTTATCAAATACATCGTAGACAACGGCATCTCAAACGATACTCTTTTACCAGGAGAAAAAATTTATTTTGTGGGTGCTTTGTGTCTTTTGTATGTTGCCATTTCTCTCGCCAGAGTGTTTTTCTGGCGCATGGGTTTTACCCGTATGTTCCGCTCATTAGAAGGCGCTCTCTTTCGTTTGCGGTCAAAGTTCTTTTCCCACATTCAGCAGATGAGCATGAAGTTTTACGACAGCACTTCGGCAGGCGAATTGTTTAACTGCGTTATGGGAACTCCTATGGCAAATATCAAAAATTATATGAATCAGATTTTTACCGCCGTACCGTATCAGGCAGTTTCTCTGGCAATTTCATTGGTCGCTCTGATGAATTATGACTGGGTAATGACTGTATTGCTCTTTTTAACCGCTTTGATGATGGCATGGATTCACACGTTTTCCCGCAGGAAAATGCGTAAGGTTTCCACCGAGTATATCAAAAGCGAATCGGAAATGAGCAAGTATTTAAGCAACACCTTAAATGGCATGGACGCCGTAAAACTCTATTCCATTGAAGATGATACGTACAGAAGTTTCCGAAAGATGCTCTCTACGATGTATGAGCGCGGCGTTACCTTTTCTCTGTCCTATCAGAAAGAGACCTTAAAGCCCGAACTGGTACAATATTTAGCCACGGCAGTGGTCTATTTTGTCGGCGCCGTTTCCTGCGTATACCGAGGAATGTCAGTAGGCGTTTTATACGCCTTTTTATCCAGCATGGCTACCATCATGGGCATTTTGATTTCCTGGCTTAATATGGGGCTTACCAAAAGCAGCGCCGAATCCGGTCTTGAAAAAATTATGGCGGTGTTAAATGTAAAAACCGCAACACCCGAAAAGGACGAAAAAGAGCGTGCAATTGTCTCAAAAGCACGCGAACTTGCAAAAAAAGAAAACGCGCCCTGTGTGGCGTTTCGCGACGCATCGTTTGCATACGAAAACCGCGATGTGTTCAGCAATTTAAATCTTTCCATCGGCTATAAAGAAAGTGTGGCGCTGGTCGGAAAAAGCGGAAGCGGAAAAAGTACGATTGCAAAACTTGTTATGCGTCTTTATGACGTGCAAAAAGGCGCGGTTTTGGTGCACGGAACCGATGTGCGCGACTTTGGTCTGCATGACCTCAGGCTTTCCTTTGGCGTGGTACCGCAAAATCCGTTTATTTTCAGCGGTTCTATCTGGGATAACATTAAAATCGCGCGTCCTACCGCATCAAACAAAGAGATTATAGACGCCATGGAAACGGCTAAGGTGCACGAGTTTGTAAATAACCTTGAAAAAGGCTGGAATACCGTAGTCGGCGACGGGGGATTAGACCTTTCAGGCGGACAGAAACAGCGCATTGCCATCGCACGCGCCATTTTGGGAAATCCTGATATTTTGATTTTTGACGAGGCAACCTCAGCGCTTGACAACATCTCGGAGCGCGCCATTCAAAACGCCATGGAAACGCTCATGAAAACGCATACGGTGATTATCATCGCGCACAGGCTTTCTACCATCCGTCACGTTGACAGAGTGGTGGTTTTGGAAGACGGAAAGATTTTGGAGCAGGGCTCGTATGATGAATTAAGCAAGACCGAGGGCGGCGCTTTTTATGAATTGCTAAAATATACAAAAGAATAAATCGAAAATCATACACACAGACTGCGCAATAAGACGTGCGCAGTCTGTTTTTTTGCCTTTATTTTACATTTCGTTTACAGTTTCGGAACTTCGTTAAATTCTCTTGTCTTTTCCTTAATCTTATGTTATAATAAAATTGTATTATTATATATAAATAGGAGAGTTGTATGAAACCGATATTTGCTACACTTTTTCTGGATATCACTTTCGCGATTTTATTGCTTTTGAAGGTCTTTGGCGCGGGATTTTTATATTTCCCTGTGCTCGATGACTACATTCAGTACGGCTCATACCCTTTGTACGAAAATTTAAAACATGTTTATCTTGATATCGGAACGATATCAGCACGCCCCTTTGCGTCGCTTTTAGACCCTGCGGTCTGGGGTGCATCATTTCCGAACATGGCGCTTCAACTTCTTGTCATTACGGCGCTTTTGTTTTTCTCGGCAAAAATGTTTCACCGCGTGGCGCACTTTTTCGGCGCGCGCATAAAGCCCGTGCTTTATGCCGTTTATCTTTTGCTTCCTTTGGGATTTGAGGCAACCTACTGGATTTCGGCATCGACACGTATCGTTGTAGGGCTTTTCTTCGCAGCGCTTTCCGCATACATATTGGTCAAGTTTTTTGAAAACGAGAGGAAACTCCTTTTGATTCCGTGTGCGCTTTCGGCGATTCTTTCCGTCGGCTTTTATGAATCTGTTGCAGTGTTTTCATGTCTTTTACTCATCCTTTTAATTGTAAAACACGCACTCGACGAAAAGGATAAAAAATCCCTTTGGCTTTTATCCATTCCGGTTTTTGCGGCAATTGCATTTTTGGTTTATTATCTTTTATGCTCCTCTATCGGCGGAATAGGAAGCCGCGCGACGACGTTTACACTTTCAGGAATTTTCCCGCGGATAAAAGAATGCGCCGTGCAGTTCTGGGACATCTTTACGCGCGGTCTGATTGAAACGACGTTTGTTGGTTTTAAAGATGGCCTGGTGCGCCTTTATGAACTTGGCGCAAGCAGTTTGATTACTGCCGTTTGCTTTCTTATATTCAGTGGATTTATTGCATATTTAAGCAGTAAATTGCCATTCTGCGCAGACAAAAAATACTGCGTGCCCGTTGGAATTTTGCTCACAATCGTACCACTCCTCCCTTACGTTTTTATCGGGGATGTATGGCTTACGTACCGCAGCGTGTTTGTGTGTCTTTTCGGGCTCATTCTTTTAACCGCTCCGCTCGACGCGTTTTTAATCCGCACACCGCTACTTCGCGCCGTTTGTGTGTTCCTTTTGGTGTTTGTGTATGCAATCGGCGGTGTAAACGAACTTTTGACCTACAAAGAAGTATATGAGACGGACAACGAACTTTTAACCGCAATCGTGGGACACTTGGACGAAGATGTGCGCACAGGTAAAAAAGAGGCAGTTATAGTGCTCGAAGAAGAAATTGTGATTCCGCAGACAAGTTACTTTAAAGACCACGTAAAAAGCGTGTTTGACTCTGACTGGGCATTAACCGGTGCCGTAAGGGCAACCGCGAAAAACCTTGACATCAAAAAAGTTACGCCGTGTCTTTCGGGCGAAGAAATTCCCGAAGGGAATGTGCAGATTTTGTATGTTGACGAATCTCGAAACGTGACGGAGGCAAAAAATGAGTAGCAGAAAAAAACTTAATGTACTCGGCACTTTTATTGATACGTACACAATGGAAGAAACGAAAGAAAGAATCGTTTCGGCGATGGACGGCGATGCGCCGTTTTGCGTGTATACGCCAAACTCTGAAATTTTGCTCCATGCCTATAAAAACCCTGACTATAAAGATGTGTTAAACCGCGGTGATTTAGTCACGCCCGACGGAATCGGTGTTGTGCATGCCTCTAAAATTTTAGGAAAGCCGCTCCCTGAGCGTGTTGGCGGGTTTGACCTTTCAAACCGTGTGCTTGACACCATAAAGGGTACGGGAAAGCGCGTGTACCTTTTTGGCGGTGCGCCGTCTGTCGCTGAAAAAGCAGGTGAGCGCATTAAAGTACTCTACCCCGGAACCGTTATTTGCGGAACAAGTGATGGATATTTTGATGAAGAAAAAGAAAAGAAAATTATTTTGGATATAAATGAGAAAAAGCCCGACCTTTTGTTTGTGTGTCTGGGATTTCCCAAACAGGAGTTTTGGATTGACGCGCACAAAGATGCACTTTCTGCCAAAGTCATTATGGGACTCGGCGGAAGTTTGGACGTTTACGCCGGAAACGTAAAGCGCGCACCCGAGGGATTTCAAAAACTCGGTCTTGAATGGCTTTACCGTCTGTTAAAACAGCCGTCTCGCTTTATCCGTATGCTTGCACTGCCAAAATTCGGGCTGACGGTTTTACTTCACGGCAGAAAATTTAAAAACGATTAAGGAGAACATACATGGACCAGTTTAAATCCGGTTTTGTGAGCATTATCGGAAGACCTAATGTGGGAAAATCAACGCTTATAAACCGTCTTGTCGGCGAGAAAATTGCAATCATTTCGAGCAAACCGCAGACCACGAGAACGAATATATTGGGCATTTTGACAGAAGAGAATCTGCAAATTGTATTTACCGACACGCCCGGTATTCACGAGCCGAAAAGCATGCTCGCTGAACTTATGGTAAAGTCGGCAAATGCCGCTATTCGCGATACCGACGCGATTTTGTTTTTGGTTGAACCCATCGCAAACGTGGGAAGAACCGAAGAAAAAATCATTGCGTCTTTAAAAAAGCAGGATGCACCCGTTATTTTGGTTATCAATAAAATTGACACCGTGCAAAAAGACGTGTTGCTCTCTGTGATCGACGCATACCAAAAGCAGTTTGATTTTGCAGCAATCGTTCCCATTTCGGCGCGCAAATCGGACGGCGTAGACACAGTAAAGCACGAACTGTTACAGTTTATCGGCGAGGGACCGCAGTATTTTCCCGAGGATATGGTGACAGACCAGCCTGAACGGCAGATTGCCGCCGAAATTATCCGCGAAAAACTGTTGCGCAGTTTAAACAAAGAAGTGCCGCACGGTATTGCAATCGAAATCTTTTCGATGAAAGAAGACGAAACAAAACTTGTAATCGAAGCCAACATTTACTGCGAAAAGCAGTCGCATAAGGGCATTATCATCGGAAAAGGCGGAGAAATGCTGAAAAAAATCGGTACAGAGGCGCGGCTTGAACTTTCGCGCATGTATGATAAAAAAGTGTTTTTGTCTCTTTGGACAAAGGTAAACGAGGACTGGCGCAACAAGCGCGGTAAAATCGCAAATTTCGGATTTGATTTTGGCGAAAAAGAGTGAGACTATGGAACCTTTAAAAACGGACGGCATCGTGCTTAAACGCACATTTGTGGGCGAAAAAGATGCCATCATTAAAATTTTAACCAAAGAAAAAGGCTTTGTTTCTGCCTCGGTAAAAGGCATTAAAAATATGAAAAGCAAGTTAAAGGCAGGGTCTTCCGTCTTTTCGTATTCGGAGTTTGTGCTGACGCCCTCGAAAAATCGCTACATTGTCACGCAAAGCACCCCGAAAGAATGTTTTTACGGGCTTTCTTCCAACATAGAAAGGCTTTCGTATGCGACGTATTTTGCAGATCTTACCTCTGCGCTTTTCGGCGAAGAAGAAGACGCAAAAGAAGTTTTGCCACTTCTTTTAAATGCGCTTTACTTAATTGCAAACACCGATAAAAGCGCACGCCTTGTAAAGTGCGTGTTTACCTTAAAACTTCTTGCCATCGCAGGCTTTTTGCCCGAACTTGATGCGTGCGTCGCGTGCGGAGAAAAAAACGGGCTTTGCTTTTTTAGTCCCTCACAGGGAGGCGCCGTTTGCAAAGGGTGTCTTGCATCAAATGACGCCGTGATTCTAACCGAAGACACGATTTCTGCCATGCGCTATGCAAAAGGCGCAGACAACAAAAAAGCATTTTCGTTTGCTCTTTCCAAAAGCGGCATTGATGAGTTTGAACTTGCAACAGACGCTATGGCAGAGTATGTTCTCATGCGGAGGCTTCCCTCTCTTACGTATTTAAAACAAATTGCAGGAAACAGTTAAATTCCATTGGAGGAACTATGAATTTAGACGCTATTTTAAGTAAAGTTGAAAAACCGTCCCGCTATATCGGGAATGAATATAACAGTGTGCACAAAGACCTTGCTGATATGAACGTCCGTTTCGGTTTTTGTTTTGCCGACGTGTACGAAATCGGTATGTCGCATCTTGGTATGAAGATTTTGTACCACCTTTTAAACGAAGAACCTGACGTTTACTGCGAGCGCTTTTTTGCGCCGTGGATCGATATGGAAGAAAACATGCGCGAAAATAAAATTCCGCTTTTTTCGTTGGAAACCAAAACGCCTGCGAAAGAATTTGATATCTTAGGCTTTACGCTCCAATACGAAATGAGTTACACCAACATTTTAAATATGCTGGATTTGGGCGGTATTCCGCTTCTTTCCAAAGACCGAGGCGAAGAATTTCCCTTAATCTGCGCGGGCGGGCCGTGTGCCTATAACCCCGAGCCGCTCTCAGATTTTGTAGACTTTTTCATGCTCGGCGAGGGAGAAGAACTGCTCCCTGAGGTTATCGCTCTTTACCGCAAGGTAAAGGAAAGCGGCGGCACAAAAGATGACTTTTTAAGAAAAGTTGTTGCCATCGAGGGCGTTTACGTCCCCAAATTTTATGACGTAACGTATAACGAGGACGGCACCATAAAATCGTTTACGAAAAATTATGAAGATGCGCCCGATAAAATCAAAAAGCGTATCATAAAGGATTTTGATAAATGCTATGCACCCGATAACATCATTGTTCCCTTTATGGAAATCGTGCATGACCGTATAATGCTCGAAGTGTTTCGGGGTTGTATCAGAGGATGCAGATTCTGTCAGGCAGGTATGGTGTACCGCCCCGTGCGTGAGCGCTCGCCCGAAACACTGCTTTCCTTAGCAGAGCGTTTAATCAAAAACACGGGCTACGAAGAAATTTCGCTTTCGAGTTTAAGTACAAGCGATTATAGGGGGTTAAAAGAACTTACCGACGGGCTGATTTCCTTAACCGAAGAGAAAAAAATCGGGCTTTCGCTCCCCTCTTTGCGTCTTGATAATTTCTCATTGGAACTGATGCAAAAGGTACAAAAGGTCAGAAAATCAGGTCTTACCTTTGCGCCTGAGGCAGGTACGCAGCGTCTTCGTGACGTTATCAACAAAAACATTACGGAAGAAGATTTGCATAATGCCGCCGAGACCGCGTTTTCTGGCGGTTACGGCACGATTAAACTGTACTTTATGATTGGTCTTCCCACAGAAACGGAAGACGATATTTTAGGGATTTCGCATTTGGCAGACGAGGTGGTTTCCATCTACAAGCACACGCCGAAAGAAATCCGAAACAAGAATTTGCGTGTTACGGTAAGCGTTTCGTCTTTTGTTCCAAAGCCGTTTACGCCGTTTCAGTGGTTTGGGCAAAATACAAAAGACACACTCTTCCATAAGCAGATGCTTTTAAAAGATGCCATTAAAAACCGCTATGTTTCGTATAACTGGCACGACGCAGCGTTAAGTATATTAGAGGGCGTTTTTGCGCGCGGAGACAGAAGACTTTCTCGCGTTCTTATAGAGGCGCACCGTTTGGGCGCGCGCTTTGACAGTTGGCACGAACACTTTTCGCCTGCAATCTGGGAAACCGCGTTTTTAAACGCAGGTGTAAATCCCGATTTTTATAACACAAGAGAAAGAAGTTACGATGAAATTCTGCCCTGGGACCATATCGACGTGGGCGTTTCAAAAGAATTTTTAATGCGAGAAAACGAAAAAGCGAAAAATGGAATTGTCACACAAAATTGCAGAGAACAGTGTGCAGGATGCGGTGTAACGCAGGCGTTTGGAGGTGGAATTTGTGGCTAAATTCAGAATCAAATTTACCAAAGAAGGCGATATGCGCTATGTGTCGCACCTTGATATGATTCGTCTTTTTACGCGCATGTTTCACCGTGCAGAACTTGACATTTTATATTCCGAGGGGTTTAACCCCCACCCGAAAATGTCGGTACTTTTGCCGCTTTCCGTCGGCTTTTCGTCGGAATGCGAGTATTTAGACGCAGAGTTTAAACCCGACGTCAGTATGCTTACCTTAATTAAGCGCTTAAAAAGCGCCGCACCAAAGGGTATGGATATTGCAGAAATTACAGAACTCAATGAAACAAGTTTTAAGGCAAAACACATTCGCTATGCGTCGTACCGCATAAAAACGGACTCCCCCATCACGCAGGACGCGCTCGATTTGTTTTTATCGCGCGATACAATTGAAGTGATGAAAAAAACCAAGCGCAACGAGTCGGTCTGCAACATTTTGCCTGACATTTTAGATTTAAAACAACTGGATGAATACACCTTTTCAGCAATTTTGTCTGCCGGAAGTGATGCAAATTTAAAGCCGGATGTTTTGCTTTTGGCAATGAAAACTTACATAGACGGCTTTTTGCCAACTACGGTTTCTGTTTGCCGCACAGGCATTTTGACAGAACGCGGCGAACCAATGATGTAAAAAAGGAGGAAGCGTATGACCGCACGTGAACTTGCGCTTTCCGTTTTGTATGAAACGGAAGAGAAAAACGGCTATTTAAATGTTGTATTTAAACATGCACTTTTGCGTCATCCGCTCTCTTGTGCAGACACCGCATTTGCAAAAGAACTTGTATTTGGCGTTTTCAGACACAAAATGCTCCTTGACGCCGTTATCCGAAAACATTCGGGGATTCGTTTGAAAAAGATAGAGCCGCACGTTTTAAACAGTTTGCGCCTTTCTGTGTATCAGATTTATTTTTTGGATAAAGTACCCGACCATGCCGCCGTATCGGAGGCAGTTTCGATGGTAAAGCCGTACGGAAACCGCAAAACCCCCGGTTTTGTAAACGCGCTTTTGCGTTCGGTGCTTTTGGAAAAAGGCGACAAAAAACACGTTGACCTTACCTTTTTAAACGCAGAAAAGAAAGAGTATTTAAGCGTAAAACATTCGTACCCCTTGCCGCTTGCGACGTTTTTTGTAGATACGTTCGGCGTAAAAAGGGCAGAATCCCTAATGCAGGCAGGAAATGAAACGCCAAGGCTTTCTATAAGGGCAAACACGTTAAAAATAACAAGAGAAGAATTAAAAGATTTATTTTTAAAAGAGGGCGTTTTGGCAGAAGATGCGCCCTATGTAGATACAGGGCTTTTCCTTACGGGCGCAACAGAAGAAGTAAGAAATAAGTTTTCGGACCTTTTTACCGTGCAGGACCAGAGCGCGCAGATTGCGGCACTTATGCTGAGTCCAAAGAAAAATGACGTCGTGATTGACCTTTGCGCCGCACCGGGCGGAAAAACAACGCACATTGCAGAACTTATGGAAGACAAAGGAAAAATCCTTGCGTTTGACTTATACGAAAAGCGCGTTTTGGATATTTTGGAAAACAAAAAACGGCTCGGGCTTTTATCGATTTTGGCAAAGCGCCAAGATGCGTGCGAGTTAAATGAAAGTTTACGTAAAACCGCAGATAAAATCATGCTTGACGTTCCCTGCTCGGGACTTGGTATTATCCGCAGAAAACCCGACATAAAATATAAAGAAAATTTAACCGATTTTACAGAAATTCTGTCTGTGCAGCGTACCATTTTAAATAACGCAAAACGATACCTTAAAAAAGGCGGCGTTCTGCTTTACGCCACCTGCACGTTAAACCCAAAAGAAAACGAAGAAATGATTGAGGCGTTTTTAAAAGAAAACCCTGACTTTAAGATAGAAGGGATTTCATCCCCCCACATTTTAGGCGAGATGAAAACACGCGCCGAAACGGGAATGGTAACCATTTTTCCCGATACCGACAAAAGCGACGGCTTTTTTATGTGTCGCTTAAAAAAACAGTAAGGAATGTGTAAATGGACACGAAAACAGATTTAAGAGGTCTTACATTTGAAGAAACAGAAAGTCTCATGCTCTCGCTTTCGGAGCCAAAGTACCGCGCAAAACAACTTTTTGGTGCGTGCTTTAAAGTGGACTCCCTTTCAGAAGTCACGACGCTTTCAAAAGCGCTTCGCGAAAAACTTTCGGAGCATTTTTATATCGGAAATCTTAAAACACTTGAAAAGCAGGTTTCAAAAAAAGACGGCACGGTAAAGTTTTTGTTTTCGCTTTCCGACGGAAACGCCATTGAAAGCGTGTTTATGAAATATCATCACGGCAACACGCTCTGCATCTCCACGCAGGTAGGATGCGCCATGGGGTGCACGTTTTGCGCCTCCACCATCGGCGGAAAGGTACGAAACTTAACCGCCGCAGAAATCACAGAACAAATTTTAGTTGCCGAAAAAGAAACGGGCGAGAAGATTTCAAACATCGTGATGATGGGAATCGGCGAGCCGCTTGATAATTACGATAACGTAATGAAATTTTTAAAAATTGTAAACCACCCCGATGCGTTAAATATAGGGCACAGGCACATTTCGCTCTCAACGTGCGGCGTTGTGCCGATGATAAAAAGGTTAAAAGAAGAACGGCTTCAGATTACGCTTTCTGTTTCGCTTCACGCGCCGTTTGACGCGTTGCGGTCAGAGATGATGCCCATAAACAGAAAGTATCCGCTTTCTGCCCTTGTCGCTGAAATGCACGATTATGTCAAAAAAACAGGGCGCAGAATCAGCATTGAATACGCACTCATCAAAGGAAAGAACGATTCTATCGAGTGTGCAGACGAACTCGCAAGGCTCTTTTCGGGGGGACTTTTTCATATTAACTTAATTCCCGTAAATAACGTACGCGAGCGCGCGTATCAAAAATCCGACCGCGCAAACGTACTTTCCTTTCAAAAGCGTCTTATATCGCGCGGCTTAAACGCCACAGTGCGCCGTGAACTCGGCAGCGATATTGACGCCGCCTGCGGTCAACTCCGCAAAAAAATACAAGAAAAAAATCAGGATGAAATATTGAGGTGATTGAAAATGGAAGCAAGTTCAGCAACCAGCGTCGGCAGGCTTCGCTCGTTAAACGAAGATGCATGCTTTGTCTCGGAGCCGGATGAATCCGGTGCGATTTTGGCAGTCGTTGCAGACGGTATGGGCGGTCACAACGCAGGCGAAGTCGCAAGCGGAAAGGCTGTCGGCATTTTGCGTAAAGACGTTCTTTCCAAAAAAGGTAACGATGCAAAGAGCGTTTTGGTCGGCGCCGTAGAAGACGCAAACCGCGAAATTTACGAAATGAGTCAAAATGCCGAAAGTTTAAGCGGCATGGGCACCACCGTAACCGCCTGCGTGGCAGAAAAAACGCGCGTCACCGCAGTGCAGGTGGGCGATTCGAGGCTTTATCTTATCCGCGGAAACGAAATCACACAGATTACAAAAGACCATTCATTAGTTGAAATGCTTTTAGAAAGCGGCTCGATTACGCGCGAGGAGGCAAAACGCCATCCGCAGAAAAACGTAATCACCCGCGCAGTCGGCACAGAACAGACGGTCATAACCGATATCTATGAGTTTTCGGTAGAGAAAAATGACGTGATACTCCTCTGCTCCGACGGACTTGTAAATATGGTGGATGACAGCGAGATTTTGTCTGTCATAAATGAAAGCGATACAGTAAAGGACGCCGCAAACAAACTCGTAGAACGAGCAGAAAACGCCGGCGGTACCGACAACATAACCGTAATTTTAATTCGGTTTTAATGCGCAAAAAAGGAGATGAATTACTATGACCGGAAAAATTATCGACGGAAGATATGAAATAATTGAAGAAATCGGCCGCGGCGGTATGGCGATTGTGTACCGCGCAAAGTGTCTGGTGTTAAACCGCTACGTTGCAATTAAGGTTTTGCGCCCGGAATTTCGCGATGATGCCGAATTTATTAAGCGCTTTAAAATCGAAGCGCAGTCCGCGGGTAACCTTTCGCATCCCAACATCGTTTCGATTTATGATGTCGGACACGAAGAAGATACCGAATATATCGTGATGGAATATGTTGAGGGTATTACCTTAAAACAGTATGTCGGCGCAAAAGGCGTCATTCCCTGGAAAGAAGCGGTAGACTACGCATCGCAGATTGCGTCAGGACTTGAACACGCACACAAAAAAGGTATCGTGCACAAAGACATTAAGCCTGAAAATATTATCATTACCAAAGAGGGTATTTTAAAGATTACCGATTTTGGTATCGCAAAAGCCGTAAATCAGGGCACTATACATACGGGCGGTCTTACCATGGGAAGCGTGCATTATTTCTCGCCCGAGCAGGCACGCGGAAGTTCGACCGATGCAAGAACAGACCTTTACTCTTTGGGCGTATTAACATACGAAATGATTACAGGCAAACTCCCCTTTGAGGGCGAAACCGCAATCAGTGTTGCAATGCAGCACATCGAATCAGAACCCGTTCGTCCGTCTGCATTCAGCCCCAATATGCCCAAGTCTTTGGAAACCGTGATTTTAAGAGCGATGAAAAAAGATCCGAACGAACGCTATCAGTCTGCAACAGAGATGCTCATTGACTTAAAGAAAGTGTACGTTGGCTCTGAGGTTTCTTACGGCGAGACGGACACCTTTACCAAAAAGTTTAAACCCATTACAGACGATTTGTTAGAGAAAAAAGATGAAACGCCAAAACGAGCAGGGTATGCGCGCACACCGTCAAGGCAGGATGCGAAAAAAGCGAAGAAGAAAAAGAAAAAGAAAGATGCGTTAAGCATCATTGCAGGCGTTTTTGCAGGCATTGCAATCTTAGCGTTTGCCGTTTTGATATGGTCCTTTATGAAGGGTGGCTCGAAAAACGAAATCGAATGCCCCGAACTTGTGAATCTAACAACCGAAGAGGCGCTCGCGCTTACGGAAGGCACACGTCTTAAACTGATTGACGAAAACGGCACAGAAATTACGGCTACCGATGAGGGCATTATTGTAGAGCAAAATCCCAAGTACGGAAAGCGCATTAAAAATAACGCAAAAATTACCGTAACACTCGGCGACAAGCCTGCAAAAATGATTTTGGTTCCCTCCGTTACGGGTATGACAGAGTCAGACGCTATCAGTATGCTGAAAACAAAAGGCTTTGACGTAAGTTTAAAAACCGTTGAAAGCATGGAAGTCGAAAAGGGACGCGTCATTTCCACGCATCCTGCCGTTGGCACAGAGGCTTCTGAGGGAGCAGTCATTACGCTTAACATAAGCGCAGGAAGTACCAATAACGACAACGAATATACGTTTGTGCCAAGCCTTTTGGGTAAAACCGAAGCCGAGGCAAAACAGATTTTAAAAGAAGCAAATCTTTCCCTCGGCGAAGTACAGCACGTTTCGAGCAGTAAAGAAAAAGGCACGGTTGTAAAACAGTCCGAGGCAGAAGGAAACCGCGTAAAGAAAAACAAAGCGATTGATATCCGCATAAGCAACGGTGACGGTGCCGGAACTGACACCCCCGTAAATCCGCCGGAAGACAGACCGCTTATCCCCTTAAATCCCGCACAGTAACCGAAAGGATGTCCCTTATGAAAGGTACCATTACAAAAGGAATCGGCGGATTTTACTATGTAAAATGCGACGACAAAACTGAATATGCGTGCCGTGCAAGAGGGCGCTTTCGTAAAGAAGAAAAGACGCCTATGGTGGGCGATGTGGTCGAAATTTCTGTTACGGATACAGAAAAAAAGGAAGGCTACGTTACCGAAATTTTTCCCCGTAAAAATGAGTTTTTTCGCCCCACGGTTTCAAATATCGACTTGCTTTTAATTACCTTTGCGGTAAAAGACCCGGAACCCGCCTTGGAATTTATTGACAAACTCACCGTAACGGCAGAAATGCGCGGTGTTTCTGTTGCAATTTGTATGAACAAAATCGATTTGGGGAAAGACTTGGCAGAAATTTGGGCGGAAGAATACCGCCTGGCAGGTTACCCTGTGCTTCTCTGCTCTTCAAAAACAGGCGAGGGGTTAGAGGATTTGCGCGCGCTTTTAAAAGGCAAGGTAACAGCATTGGCAGGAAGTTCCGGCGTTGGAAAATCGAGCCTTTTAAATGCCATCGGCGAGTCTTTCACTTTAAAAACGGGCGCCGTGAGCGACAAAATTAAGCGTGGAAAACACACCACGCGCCACACCGAACTGTTTCCCCTTTCGTTTGGCGGATTTGTGTTCGATACGCCCGGATTCGGCTCGTTTGAACTTGAAAAAATAAAGGCGCAAGACCTTGCGGACTTTTTCCCTGAAATAAAACCCTTTGACAATTTATGCCGGTTTCAGGGGTGCAGTCACCGAAAAGAGCCGGATTGCGCCGTAAAAGAGGCGGTTTGTAACAAAAAAATCGGGCAAAACCGCTATAACAGTTATGTTTCTATGTATGAGTCCTTAAAAGACGTTAAGGACTGGCAACTTTAAGTTTGGAGGTACCTTATGATAACACTTGCTCCGTCAATTCTTTCTGCCGACTTTTCCCGTTTGGGCGAGGCGGTAGCGGAAATTGAACAAGCAGGCGCACAGTATTTGCATATTGACGTGATGGACGGCCATTTTGTGCCAAACATTTCGTTTGGCGCGCCCATCGTAAAAAGTCTGCGCCCAAAAAGCAATCTGGTGTTTGACGTGCATTTAATGATTTCAGACCCCTTAAAATATGTGGATGATTTTGCAAAAAGCGGTGCTGATATTATAACCTTTCACGTAAATTCTGAAAGTGACGTGGATGAAACAATCGAAAAAATTAAAAGCCACGGCATAAAAGTGGGGCTTGCGGTAAACCCCGATATCCCTTTAGAACTACTTTATCCTTATAAAGACAAGATTGATATGGTGCTTATTATGTCGGTGTTTGCAGGGTTTGGCGGGCAGAGTTATATCGAAAGTGTAAACGAAAAAATCCGCGCGGCACGTTCGTTTTTTGGTCCTGATTTTTTAATTGAAGTTGACGGCGGCATCAGTTTAAAAAATAAGCACATACCCGTAGAAAACGGTGCCAACGTTTTGGTTGCGGGAACGGCTGTGTTTGGCGCAGAAAACCCCAAAGACGCAGTTTTAGCCTTTTTAAGTGAGGAGTAAAAAAATGAACGCACTCATTTTTTCAGGCGGCGCCTATGACGGCATTCCGGACGATGTGAATGTAGATTCGTATTCCCTTGTCATCGCCGCAGACAAAGGCTACGCCTACGCAAAAGAAGAAGGTATTTTGCCGCACATTTTTGTAGGCGATTTGGATTCGTTTTCAGATAAAACGGAAATCAAATGCTCCGAGACTTATTTTTTACCCACCGAAAAGGACAAAACCGATACGCAATTTGCGATAGAACTTGCCATATCAAGCGGGGCTGAAAACATTACCGTGCTCGGCGCTTTGGGCGGAAGGCTTGACCACACGCTTGCAAACGTGCATCTTTTAAAGATGGGGCTTGAAAAAGGCGCGTTTGTTACGCTTTGCGACAAAACGCAAACCGTAATGCTAATAAACCGCCCCACGAAAATCAAGCGAAAAGAGGCCTTTGCGCTGTCCTTAATTCCGCTTACCAGATGCGAACACGTAAGCGTAAAAGGCGTGTACTATCCCCTTTCAGATGCCGTAATGGATTTGGGGAATCCCTACGGGGTGAGCAATGAATTTACGGAAGAATACGCAGAAATTGACCCGGGGACGGGGATTTTAGTTGTTCTTATATCACGTAAATAAAGAGAGAGTCGTAAAACGCGACTCTCTCTTTTTATTTTATCTTATTTTAAATCTTCAAATATGGACTGCTGTGCACTGTCGTCTCGATTGTATGTGACTCCAAAGTGTTCATACGCCTTGACTGTTGCCATTCTGCCGCGCGGTGTGCGGTTTAAAAAGCCAAGTTGCAAAAGGTACGGCTCATACACGTCTTCAATCGTGACAGAATCTTCGCCAATGGAAGCAGCCAAAGTATCAAGTCCCACAGGGCCTCCGCCAAAGTTTTCAATGATAAAGAGCATCATCTTGCGGTCAATCATATCAAGCCCGAGTTTATCGACCTCCATGGTAGAAAGCGCCTTATCTGCAACCGCTGCCGAAATCACGCCGTCCCCCTTAACCTCTGCAAAGTCGCGCACGCGTTTTAGCATACGGTTTGCAATTCGGGGTGTTCCGCGTGAGCGGCGGGCAATTTCTAATGCACCGTCTTCTTCTATGGTTGTGCCTAAAATGTTTGCCGAGCGCTTAACAATTTTACAAAGTTCGTGCGGTGTGTAAAGTTCTAAACGGCTGATGACACCAAAACGGTCACGCAGCGGCGCCGTTAAAAGTCCTGTTCTTGTGGTTGCGCCGATTAACGTAAATTTGGGCAAATCCAGACGCACCGAGTGCGCGCCGGGGCCTTTTCCCAAAATGATGTCAAGCGAAAAATCCTCCATGGCAGGATACAAAATTTCTTCTACACTGCGCGAGAGTCTGTGAATTTCGTCGATAAACAAAATATCCCCGTGCGAAAGGCTTGTAAGGATTGCAGCGAGGTCACCTGCTTTTTCAATCGCAGGGCCGCTCGTTACACGGATATTTACGCCCATTTCGTTTGCGATAATGCCTGCGAGCGTGGTTTTACCAAGTCCCGGAGGGCCGTACAAAAGCACGTGGTCCAAAGGCTCTTTTCTTGCCTTTGCCGCCTCAATATAAACCGTGAGATTCTCTTTCACCTTTTCCTGACCGATGTATTCTGTAAGTTCTTTCGGACGCAGACTGTATTCTACCTCGTTATCTTCGCCCAACGTTCTGGACGTTACGATTCTGTCTTCAAATCCCGTTTCAATCGGCATGCCGTTTTCCCTCCTACTGCTTCATCAGGCGAATGAGTGCCTGCTTGATGGTATCTTCTGTGCCAAGGTCTTTTGAAACTGCGCCGACTGCGCGCATTGCCTCTGCTCTCGAATAACCCAAAACCACAAGCGCGTCTACGGCATCGTTTCCGTTTGAAACAAACGCAGACTCCATACCGCCGCCCGATACGTCAATTTCTTTTCCCTTGAATTTATCTTTTAACTCCAAAACAATTTTTTGCGCAAGTTTTGGGCCTACGCCCTGCGCCTTGGTGATGGATTTATAATCGTCCGTTACGACTGCAAGCATAAGGCTTTGGGGCGAAAGCGCAGAAAGTACCGACATCGCCGCTTTCGGACCTGCGCCTGAAACTGATAAAATGAGTTTAAAGGTTTCGATTTCTTCACGCGTTAAAAAGCCGTATAGGTCAAACACATCTTCTGCGACACGCAAAAAAGTGTGCACTCTTACACTTTCTCCCGTCTTTAAGGTAGAAAGCGCCTGGGGCGTCATAAAAATGCGCGAGCCGAATCCGCCCGTGTTTAAAACCGCGGCGTTTTCTTCTACATATTCTACTGTTCCTTCTACAAATGCAATCAATGTTATACCCCCTCTTCCTTTACGAGATTGTGGTATTTATAAGAATATCCGTGACACATGGCGATAGCCAGAGCGTCTGCCACGTCGTCGGGTTTGGGGATGGCATTTAAATTTAATATAGACGTTACCATGCGCTGTACCTGACGTTTTTCTGCCCTGCCGTAGCCGCAGATTGCCTGCTTGATTTGAAGCGGCGTATACTCAAAAACGGGTACGTTCAAAGTTGCTGCCGCAAGCATGCAAACGCCTCTGCCGTGCGCGACCGATATCGCCGTTTTGACGTTGGTGTTAAAAAACAGTTCTTCAATTGAGCACGCGTCGGGCTTGTGCTTTTCAATGAGCGTACCTACGCTTTCGTAAATGTCGCGCAGGCGGTCGGTAAGGCGCGTTCCCGCAGGCGTTGTGATTGCGCCGTATTCAATCGGCTGAAACGTATTTCCGTCTGCGAAAATTACACCGTAGCCCACAATGGCAATGCCGGGATCGATGCCGAGAATAATCATATTCTGCCCCCGTAAAATTATTTTTCAAAAAAAGTTGCGATTTTTGTAAATATAAGATATAATTAGTAGTTGAATTATAGTTCTATCATATCATATTGAGAAGAAAAATGCAATCCATATTAGAAGAAAGGTTTGGGTGAAAGATATGAAACTTTGGGGCGGACGCTTTCAAAAAGCAACCGATGCACTGGTAGACGATTTTAATTCTTCCATCCGCTTTGATGCGCGCATGTACAAGCAGGATATTTTTGGCTCAATGGCGCACGCAGAAATGCTCGGAAAGCAGGGCATTATCCCGAAAGACGATGCGGATTTAATCGTAAAAACCCTGGGCGAAATTTTAGAAGATATCGAAAATGGCAAAGTCGAATTTTTAGTAGACGCCGAAGACATACATATGAACATTGAAACCATTTTGATTGAAAGAATCGGCGATGTGGGTAAGCGCCTGCATACAGGCAGAAGCCGAAACGACCAGGTGGCGTTAGACCTTCGTATGTATTTGCGTGACGAAGCAGAAGGTCTGACAAGTGAATTAAAAGAAACCGTCTCGGTACTTTTAAATTTAGCAGAAAAGCACACAAACACCATTATGCCCGGCTACACGCATTTACAAAAAGCACAGCCCGTGACATTTGCGCATCACGTGATGGCGTATGTTTCGATGTTTTTGCGCGATTTGGACCGCTTAAAAGATGCCAAAAAGCGCATCAACGTAATGCCTTTGGGCTCGGGCGCTTTGGCGGGCACAACGTACCCCTTGGACCGCGAATTTGTAGCAGAAAAGTTAGGCTTTTCAGCGATTAGCAGAAACTCTATGGACGGCGTTTCGGACCGCGATTTTGCGATTGAATTCTTATCGTGGCTTTCTGTCCTTATGATGCATCTTTCACGTTTTTCAGAAGAACTCGTACTCTGGTCGAGCCACGAATTTGCGTTCGTCGAAATGGACGACAGTTATTCCACCGGCTCCTCCATTATGCCACAGAAGAAAAATCCTGACGTTGCAGAACTCATTCGCGGAAAAACAGGCCGTGTATACGGAAGTTTAATGGCGCTTTTAACCACGATGAAAGGTTTACCCCTTGCGTATAACAAGGATATGCAGGAAGACAAAGAAGCCGTGTTTGACGCACTTGACACCGTAAAAATGTGTCTTCCCGTTTTCCGCAATATGGTGGCAACCATGAAAATAAACGAAAGCACAATGCGAAAAGGCGCAACGGGCGGATTTACAAATGCAACCGACCTTGCAGATTATCTCGTGAAAAAAGGCGTTCCGTTCCGCGAATCGCACAAAATTGTAGGAAACATCGTCGCAAAGGCGGTAGAAACAAAGCGCGATTTAGACGAATTTCCCCTTGACGAGTTAAAGACATTTTCGGATTTAATTGAAGAAGATATTTACATTTCGATTGATGTTACAACGTGCGTTGAAAAACGAAATATCATAGGCGCACCCGCAGAAAACCAGGTGATAAGCGAAATAAAAAAAGTTCGCACCGAATTAAAATAATGAAAAACAAAAAGAGAGTCTTAAAGACTCTCTTTTTATGTTGAGGCAAAATGGCTGTCAAAATGCGTTTTTACTCTAAAACTTCCAACAAATCCTCCTCGTAAGGCGCGCCCTCGCGGTCAATGTTTGTGTAACTTTCGGGAACGTCGCCCACGATGACCGTAGAAATCACGGGAACGGTTGATGTAACTGTGCTCATTTTGCGGATGGATGGCGCCAAAACAGATACATCCGCGCGGACAGAAACCGAAATATCAAGTTTTGTATGGTTAATGCCCATTTCGCTAAAATCCGTTACAATGTCACATTCTGCCGTGCCGTAAGGCTTTATGTAAAAGGAAAGGTCGGGGCCGAGTCCTGCAAACAAATCGTTTCCCGTAAGATTTCCTATGGGGACAGTAAGTCTTTGTTTCTTTAAAGATTCAAGCGCCGAAATCATATCCAAATTGAGCCTCGCTTTGAGTTGATTGATTTCGGTAAGATTGGAATTGACTGCGCCTATATCCCCGTAAGCATCATAGGTATACGCAATGAGATTTTGATACGCCTCTTCATTTTCGGCAAAAGATGAAAGCACCGCCTCGTTCATCGTTTTAACCGCTATTTTTTTTGCCTTTGCCTCCGCAAGTGACAAAAAGGCAGGGCGGATAACGGAAAGGGCGTAAACCAGTGTCGCAAAAAGCAGAAAGATAAAAAGGCACAAAAAAGCCGTCCGTTTTATGCTTTGTTTTTTTGTCAGGGAAAGTCCTATGTACTGTTTTTCTCCAAGCCGCAAAAAAAACACCTCTTTTCTCACTACATTGTATGTAGAAAGAAAAAAAGGTGTTCGTTTTGTTTTTTTTGGCTTATTTATAAGATAAGTACTGCTTATTTTTTACAATATAGTCAACGCCCGAAACGATAGTTAAAATGACGTTTATGATCATAAAAAGGTCTATTACAAATACTTTGTTTTGTACGAAAAGCGCAAGCGTGATTGCAATAAACTGCCACATGGTTTTTGCCTTGCCTGCCTTGCTTGCCGCAACGACGTTGCCCTCTGCCGCAGCCGCCATGCGAATGCCCGAAACGATAAATTCGCGCGCTAAAATGATAACGGTAACCCAGGGGCTTACAACCCCCGTAAAGTTTAAGCACACCATTGCTGCCGCAACCAAAATTTTATCAGCCAAGGGGTCCATAATCTTTCCAAAGTTTGTAACCTCGTTGTTTTTGCGCGCGATGTAGCCGTCTAACCAGTCGGTTATAAACGCTAAAACAAAAAGAATTGGCGAAACAATGTGCGACATAAAAAATGAATGCGATAAAAAGCATAGCATAAACAAAGGAATCATGATAACCCTTAAAATCGTGAGTTTGTTGGGTGTGTTCATAAAATCTCTCCTTTTTTAAAAAATTAGAGTACCTGCTCGCCTGTTGTGTCAAAATCGTCTGCCGTAAGAATGTTTACCTTGATGAAACTCCCGATTTCGATTTCTTCTTTGGCGGCAAAATAAGTTACGGTGTCTACCTCGGGGGAATCGTTTTGCGTTCTTCCGTAGTATAAAAAACTTTCTTCGTCGTATCCTTCGGTAAGGACAGTAACTGTCGTTTTGATTTTTTGTGACTGAATATCGCGCAAGATTTCTCCCTGCGCCAGTTCGGCTTTTTGTTTTCTTTCTTGTTTTACGGTATCAGGAAGGTGGCCTTTTAATTTTTCTGCCGCGGTTCCCTCTTCTTTCGAATATGCAAAAATGCCGAGACGGTCAAACTTTGCCCATTGGATAAAGTCTAAAAGTTCGTTAAAATCATCTTCCGTTTCGCCCGGAAATCCCACGATAAGCGAGGTGCGCAAGGTCACGTCCGGAATTTCTGTGCGAAGTTTTTTGATTAAAGCCGTAATTTCGGCTTTTGTTGTTTTTCTTCCCATGCGTTTTAAGACGTCGTCTTTTATATGCTGAATGGGAATGTCAAAATAGTTGGCGATTTTGCCTGATTCTTTGATTGCTTTTATCATGCTGTCCGTAATGGACTCGGGGTACATATAGTGGACGCGTAGCCACTTGATGCCCTTAATTTCAGATAGCCTTGTTAAAAGTTCTGAAAGGCGCTCTTTTCCGTACAAATCGTAGCCGTAGCGCGTGGTGTCCTGCGCGATGATGATAAGTTCTTCGTACCCTAAACGTGCAAGGTTTTCTGCCTCTTGTACGATTGTTTCAAACGGACGGCTTATGTATCTGCCGCGCAATTTCGGTATGATACAGTAGGTGCAGTTGTTATCGCACCCCTCGGCGATTTTAAGGTACGCCGTTTTTTCGCCCGTACTTACCATGCGCGGAAGTCCGTCAGGGATTTTTTGAAGGCTGTTTTCAAAAAACATTCCCCGCTCGCCCGAAAGTGCACTGAGTACCGCCTCGTCTATGCGGTAAAAATCGCCCGTTCCCACGACAAAGTCTACCTCGGGGAATTCGGTTAAAATTTCTTCGCGGTAGCGCTCCGAAAGGCAACCTGCGACGATAAGGCATTTTACGTTTTTCTTTTTGTACTCTGCCATTTCCAAAATGGTCTCGATTGCCTCTTCTTTGGCATCGTTAATAAACGCGCAGGTGTTTACGATGATGACGTCGGCGTCTTCTGTGTTTTGTACAATTTCAAAACCTTTTTCGCTTAAAATGCCGAGCATCTCTTCGGTGTCTACACGGTTTTTGGCACAGCCTAATGATACAATGCCGACTTTATGCATCTTCTTCGTCCTGTGTTTTTTCGGGGTTAAAAATATCCTGATATTCTTCCGTAGCGTTATGCAAAACCTTTTCGATGATTGCATCTTTGCCGGAATAGTTAATAACATTTACAGTACCGTTTGCAATTTCTTCTGCGGCTTTTGTGATACCGCGTGCGCCGTCTAAATGCTCCTCTGCCTGTTCTTCAGAAAGTTCTCTTGCGCGCTGTGCAGCCGCGATAACCAAACTGTACTTACTGCCTGCTTTTTCTAAAAGTTCTACGATGGATGGATATAACATCATAATAAATCAATCCTTTCAAGTGTTTTATATGGTGGCTTTCGCCTTACTTACGTTTTTCTTTTTCGCCGCGTACGATTTCTAAAAAGCAGTCTGCGGCACGTTCTACCTCGTCATTTACAATGACGTAGTCATACTCTTTTTGCTGTTCCATTTCCCATTCGGCAGTTTGAAGCCGTTTTGAAATGGTTTTTTCGTCTTCTGTGTTTCTTCCGACGAGCCTTTTTTTCAGTTCTTCCATTGAAGGCGGTGCGTTAAAAATTAAAACTGCTTCCGGCACTTTTTCTTTGACTTTTAAAGCGCCCTGCACCTCGATTTCCAAAACAACGTCAAAGCCTTCATTAAGCCTTTTTTCGACGTACGCCTTGGGCGTTCCGTAGAAGTTGTCGCAAAAAGATGCCCACTCTAAAAAGCCGTCTTCTTCTATCGTTTTTTGAAAATCCTCTTTTGTTACAAAAAAGTAGTTTTTGCCGTTTTCTTCGCCCGGACGCGGCGCGCGCGTTGTCATCGAAACGGAAAGTTCAATGCCTTGATTTTTCGACAAAACGTCTTTTAAAACCGTTCCCTTTCCCGAGCCTGACGGACCTGAAAACACAATTAAAACACCGCGTTTAGTCGTCAAGTTCCTCGCCTCCTGCCTCTTCCGGCTCGTCCACAATGGCGGTTTCATCGAGGCGGTGCGCAACCGTAGACGGCTGTACCGCAGATAATATAATATGGTCGGAATCCATAATGACAACCGCACGGGTGCGGCGTCCGTATGTAGCGTCGATTAACATGCCGCGGTCTCTCGCATCCTGAATCACACGCTTTATGGGCGCAGACTCGGGGCTTACGATTGCAACTAAGCGGTTTGCAGAAATAATGTTTCCGAATCCGATATTGATAAGTTTCATTGCGTTTCCTCCTTTGTTTATTCGATATTCTGAATCTGCTCTCTTAACTTTTCGATTTCAGATTTTATCTCGACTACGTATGTTGCTAAGCCAAAATCGTTTGCCTTTGAGCCGATGGTATTGGTTTCGCGGTTCATTTCCTGCACCAAAAAGTCTAACTTTCTTCCCACGGGTTCTGTAAGGGAAAGGATTTTTTCAAGTTCTTTAAAGTGGCTTTTTAAGCGCACAAGTTCTTCGTCAATGCAGACCTTGTCTGCCAAAATGCCGACTTCGGTAAGCAGGCGGTTTTCGTCCACCTGAAACGCGCCCAAAAGTTCGTGCATTCTCTCTTTTAGTTTTTCGGCGTGCTCTTTTACGATTTCGGGCGTGCGTGCCTCGATTTTGGAAATTAACGCTAAAATCGCCTCGGCGCGTGCTGTTAAGTTTTCGTAAAGGCGTGCGCCTTCGCGCTCGCGCATTGCAACAAAATCAGAAACGGCAAGCGTAAGACAGGATTTTACCTTTTCCCACACTTTGTCTTTGTCTTCTTCTTGTTGTTTGGTAATGAAAATGTCGGAAAAGCGCGCGAGGTCTGAAATGCCGACTTCGTTTCTTAAATTATAGGTGTCTTTTAATTCTTTTAACACGTTATAGTAGTTTTCGGTTAATACGTGGTCAAGCGTTACCACTTTATCGTCGTTTGTGTAGTTTTCGACGTACATAAAGACCTCAACCTTACCGCGCGAAACGTTGTTTGACACGTATTCTTTGATTTTGTCTTCTAAATAGCCATACACTCTCGGCACTTTAACCGAGACGTCTAAGTATCTGTGGTTTACGCTCCTTAAATCAATCACGATTTTTTTGCTTTCGTCGATGTGCTCGTACCGACCGTAGCCCGTCATGCTTTTTATCATAGGTTTATACCTCTTTTCTGCCTTTGTTTTGCTCTAAATACACCAAAAGTACCGAAATATCGGCAGGGCTTACGCCCGAAATTCTGCCCGCCTGACCGATGGATTCGGGGCGGAGTTTTATGAGTTTCTGGCGTGCTTCTATGCGAAGTCCGTCAATGGTTTCGTAGTCAATGCCAGCAGGAATCCGCTTTGCCTCTAACTTTTTAAACTGCGCTACCTGCTTTTCCTGCCTGTCGATGTAGCCTTCGTATTTGACTAAAATTTCGACCTCTTCTGCCTCCTCATAGGTAAGGGGCGGTGCGTCTTTTCCCGTAAGTAAAATTAAGTCTCTGTACGAAAGTTCGGGGCGTTTTAAAAGGTCGAAAAACGTGATTCCGCTTTTTATCGGCGTGGAATTGTGCTCTTTTAAAAACGAAAGCACTGCCTCACTCGGCGGAAAGATGATGGTGGAAATCCTTTTCACTTCGTTTTCAATCGTTTCCCATTTTTGTAAAAAGTCTTTATAGCGCGCATCCGAAATCAGACCTAACTTGTATCCCAATGGCGTTAAGCGCTTGTCGGCGTTATCCTGACGAAGCAGTAGCCTATACTCCGAGCGCGACGTCATCATACGGTACGGCTCTTTTGTGCCTTTTGTAACCAAATCGTCAATTAAGGTGCCGATATAACTTGTCGAGCGTAAAAGCGTAAAGGGCGGCTGATTTTTTATTTTTAAAGCCGCGTTGATGCCCGCGATTAAGCCCTGCGCCGCAGCCTCTTCGTAGCCGGAACTTCCGTTAAACTGCCCTGCGCCGAAAAGGCCCGAAATCTTTTTAAATTCGAGCGAAAGCGTAAGTTCTGTCGGGTCTACCAAATCGTATTCAATGGCGTATGCCGTACGCATCATTTTGGCGTTTTCTAAGCCGGAAATACTGTGAAGCATTTTTATCTGCACGTCCTCGGGAAGACTCGATGAAAGCCCCTGCACGTACATTTCTTCGGTATCTTCGCCCATCGGCTCGATGAAAAGTTGATGGCGTTCTTTATCTTTAAACCGCACGATTTTATCCTCAATCGAGGGGCAGTATCTTGGGCCGACACCCTCAATTTTTCCGCTGTAAAGCGGTGAGCGGTGTAAGTTATCCAAAATAATTTTGTGCGTTGTTTCGTTTGTGTAAGTTAAATAGCACGGAAGTTTATTTACGCCGGGGTCTTTTGTCTCAAACGAAAGGGGAACGATTTTTTCGTCGCCGTCCTGACGCTCCATTTTTGAAAAGTCAACAGAACTTCTGTTGATGCGTGCAGGCGTGCCCGTTTTAAAGCGGAGCACCGTAACGCCCGCCTCTTTTAAAGAGTCTGAAAGCGCATTTGCGGCGCAACACCCGTCGGGACCGCCCTCTTTAAACATATCGCCGATAATGATTTTTCCCTTTAAGTACGTTCCGCTTGCTATGATAACGCATTTTGCCGGGTGGAATGCGCCCGTGTGCGTGATAACGCCAGTAACGCTCCCGTCTTTTATTTCAATGTGGCAGATTTCTGCCTGCTTTACGTCTAAATTCTCGGTTTGTTCGAGCGTATGTTTCATAACCTTTTGGTACTCTCTGCGGTCGGACTGCACGCGAAGCGAGTGTACCGCAGGGCCTTTTCCGCGGTTTAGCATGCGCGACTGCAAAAATGTTTTGTCTGCCGCTTTTCCCATTTCGCCGCCAAGTGCGTCAATTTCGCGCACCAAGTGCCCCTTTGCCGTACCGCCGATGGAGGGGTTACAGGGCATATTGGCAACGGTGTCAAGATTCAGCGCAAACACCGCCGTTTTCGCGCCAAGGCGCGCAGAAGCGAGCGCCGCCTCGCAACCTGCGTGGCCCGCGCCGACTACGATTACGTCATACGCTTCTCCTATGTACGATGCCTTTTCGGGCATTTCGTTTTCCGCTATGTTGTTCTGCATGGAATACTCCCTTATCCCTTGTGGTTTATATGGGGTTTTGCTATTTCTTCACGCAAAAACCCACACTATTCTATCTTATTTAATATAGTATATCACTTTTTTACCGAAATAGCAACTAATTTTTTTGCGTTTTTGGGGAGAAAAACACCTCGTGGGAGGGGTCAAAATATTCGTATTTTCGGTAAAATTCGTTGCCCTCTTTTTTAACCTGCGATTTGTTTTTCTCTAAAAGGCGTGTGATGGCGTAAACGTCAATCCAGATTTCGTTTCCCGCTTCCCGCCGTTTTTCGTCAAAAATAAGTTCCATACCAAAGTGAAGATGCGGTGTTTTGATATTGTTTACGTTTTCTTTTGTGCTGTACCCCGTCATGCCAAGGTAACCGATGACTTCGCCCGCCATAACGGTTTTTCCCTCGTAGATGTCGTTATAGGGGTGGTCTTTTTTAAGGTGCGCGTAGTAGTAATAGCGCTTTTTGTCAAAACTCCTGATGCCGATGCGCCACCCGCCGTAGCGGTTCCAGCCGACGTTTTCGACAACGCCCGACTCCACCGCGATAATGGGCGTTCCCACGCTCCCCATAAGGTCATGCCCCAAATGCTTTCGTTTAAAGCCGTACGTGCGCGATACGCCAAAATCGTCCGAGTGCGAGTACGCGTAGCCTCTGGCTATGGGCGAAAACACCTTTAAGCCGTAGCGTTTTTCGTATGTGCCGTCTTCTTTTTCGGTTTCAAATTCCCCTACAAATCCCCCCAAAACCGCATCGTATGCTTCCTTGTAGTAGGCGTACGATTTTAAATTTTTCGTAAGGGTTTCTATGGTTTCTCCCATTTTTCGCTTGTCGCAGAGCGCCAAAAGGTCACTTTTTTTATACGTTTGAAACGTGCCGTCCCCCTTTGCCGCAAGGCAGGCTAAAATTTCTGTCAGCGTAAGGTGCGCATCCGTTCCGTACGTTTCAATGTCATAAGAAAGCGCGTCCGCCATGGCTTGATACGTCGGTTTAAAGTCCACCCATTTGATGTTTTGTGACGATACGAATGTCGCAGAATCTGAAAACCCCGACACAAAAACCGAAAACAAAACCGAAAGAAGTACCGCCAAAAGCGATACGCCGAAAAATACACGCGCGCAATTTTTGTGTTCCATAACTTTTTCACCTCGGTAAACTATATGACGCGTTTTAGCCCCATATTTTAAGAAAATGCACGGGCGCTAAATTTTTTAAAAAAAGCCTTGCATTTTTGTTTCTCGCGTGCTATAATAATATTTGCTGATTTTAAAAAGCACTGTGCGCCCGTAGCTCAGCTGGATAGAGTGCCTGGCTACGAACCAGTAGGTCGGGAGTTCGAATCTCTCCGGGCGTGCCATAAAAAAAGACTTGTCGATTGACAAGTCTTTTTTTCAGTTATATTTGCCTTGCGGCAAGTTTTATTGCTACGCAGTTTTATTTGGTTGGCTTACGCCAAGTGGTATCGGTCTCGCACAGTGAAATGCAAATAGAATACCACTGCAAACGAAGTTTGCAATAACACTTTTACAAAGTAAAAATATCACTAAAAATGAACAAAAAAAGAGCCGCTTTTTAGCGGCTCTTTTTTACACACTTATAAAATGTCATTTTTTATGATATCTTCGTATGTTTCTCTTTTTACCACCACGCGCGCTTTTCCGTCTTTTGCAAAAAGCACCGCAGGGTTTGGCACGCGGTTATAGTGGCTTGCCATCGAGTACTGATATGCGCCCGAAGAAAGCGTTGCTAAAATGTCTCCTGCCGTGGTGCGCGGAAGACGTACGTTTTCGCCGAGCAAATCTCCCGATTCACAACTTCTTCCTGCGACAGTGACAACTTCTGTCTTTTCATCGCCCGCACGGTTTGCAAGCAAAAATTCGTATTCTGCCTGATACAACATATAGCGAGGGTTATCCGCCATACCGCCGTCCACCGAAACGTATGTGCGGATATTGGGAATTTCTTTTACGCTTCCTACTGTATAAAGCGCAACCGCCGCCTCGCCGACAATACTTCTTCCGGGTTCTAATAAAATTTTAGGAACAGAAAGATTTTTTGTCTCGGCTTCTTTCTTTATATGCGTGGCCGTCGCTTCAATGTATGTCTCAAACGGCAAAGGATCGTCCTCTTCTGTGTAGCGGATTCCAAAACCGCCGCCAAGGTTTAATACCTTTGTGTCAACGCCCGTTTCGTCTTTGACTTCGCGGATCAGAGAAAGCATCAAAGACGCCGCCTCTAAAAACGGGTCTACATCAAAAATCTGCGAGCCAATGTGGCAGTGAATGCCCATATATTCTATGTTTTCAGCCGAAATTGCCTGCTTTATAAGAGAAAGCGCCTCGCCTGTTTCGTACGCCACACCAAACTTTGAGTCAATCTGACCGGTTTTGATAAAGTCGTGCGTGTGCGCGTCAACACCGGGCTTTATGCGAAGAAGAATTTTCTGTGTTTTGCCTGTTTCTTTTGCGAGGTCAGAAAGCAGACGAAGTTCTGTCTCGCCGTCTACAACAACCAGCCCCACACCGAAAGACAGTGCCATTGTCAGTTCTTCTTTTGTTTTGTTGTTTCCGTGAAAACAAATCTTTTCCATCGGAAAACCTGCCTTGTGCGCGGTATAAAGTTCGCCGCCCGACACCACGTCAAGCCCCATGCCTTCTTCGTTTACAAGGTTTACCATTTGAAGACAACTCATCGCTTTTCCGGCATAAAGCACCAAGCCGTTTTTTCCAAAATTGCGCTCCATTGCCGAAACGTAGCGGTTACAGTTTTCGCGTAGTACCTCTTCGTCATACACATAAAGCGGTGTGCCGTATTCTTTTGTAAGCGCCACGGTATCGCATCCGCCGACGGAAAGGTGATTTTGTTCGTTTATTTTAATCATACGGATATCCCCTTGCGAAATAAATTCTTTACTATTTTAACAAATTTTCGGTGTTATGTCAATTTCTATTTGACTTTTTAACGTTTTGTGCTACAATTATATGTTAGAATCTATGTATCGGAGGAATTTCCTTGGAGCAAAACACAAACATAAGAAACATTGCCATTATTGCCCACGTTGACCACGGCAAAACAACGCTTGTAGATGCCATGTTTAAAAACAGCGGCATTTTCCGCGACAACGAGCAGGTAAAAGACCGCGTGATGGACTCTAACGATTTAGAGCGCGAGCGCGGTATTACGATTTTGTCGAAAAATACGTCGGTTATGTATAATGGCGTTAAAATCAACATTGTAGACACACCGGGACACGCCGATTTTGGCGGCGAGGTGGAGCGCGTTTTGGGTATGGTAGAGGGCGTGCTTTTGGTCGTTGACGCATTCGAAGGCGCTATGCCGCAGACAAGATTTGTCTTGAAAAAAGCGCTTTCTTTAAACTTAAAGCCGATTGTGGTCATCAATAAAATTGACCGTCCGCAAGCGCGCGCAGAAGAAGTAATTGACGAAATTTTAGACCTTTTTATAGACCTCGGGGCAACAGACGAGCAGGCTGATTTTTCTGTTGTATACGCATCGGCAAAACAGGGCATCTGCGGTCTTTCGGAACATGACCTGAAAAATGATTTAACGCCCCTCTTTGACGTTATTTTAGAAGAAGTTCCCGCGCCAAATGGCGACAAAGACGAGCCTTTACAAGTCAGAATTGCAAACATCGACTACGATGAATATATCGGCAAAATCGCAGTGGGTAAAATTGCACGCGGAACGGCGCATTACGGTGAAACCGTGGCGCTTTGCCATACTGACGGCAGTGTCACGAACGTAAAGGCAGGAAGAATTTATACCTTTGATGGCTTAACCAGAAAAGAGGCAGAAGAAATCCCTGCGGGCGATATTATCTCGATTTCCGGTCTTGGCGACATTAACATCGGCGAGACAATTTGCGCGCTCGGGCACATTGACCCCCTCCCCGTAATTGAGGTGGACGAGCCGACCATTTCGATGAATTTTATGGTAAACAACAGCCCCTTTGCAGGTCAGGAGGGCGATTTTGTTACAAGCAGACACCTGAGAGACCGCCTCTTCCGCGAACTTGAAACCAACGTAAGTTTAAAGGTAGAAGAGACGGAAAGCGCCGATTCCTTTAAGGTTTCAGGCAGAGGCGAACTGCATCTTTCCATTTTGATTGAAACCATGCGTCGCGAGGGGTACGAATTTCAAGTATCGCGACCGCAAGTTATTTTCAAAGAAAAAGACGGCGTAAAATTAGAGCCGATGGAGCGCTTAGTAATTGACGTTCCCGAAGAATTTGCAGGAAGCGTAATAGAAAAACTCGGCGCAAGAAAAGGGCAGATGGAAAATATGCAGCCCACGCAGGACGGCTATATGCGTCTTGAGTTTACGATTCCGTCGCGCGGCCTTATCGGCTACCGCAGCGAGTTTTTGACCGACACCAAAGGAAACGGCGTTATGAACTCGATTTTAGAGGGATTTGATGCCTATAAAGGCGAGTTTTCCACCCGAAACCGCGGCTCGATGATTGCGTGGGAAAGCGGCACAACCGTGGCATACGGCCTTTTAAATGCCGAACTTCGCGGAGCGCTCTTTTTGGGCCCCGGCGTAAAAGTGTACGAGGGTATGATTGTGGGCGAAAACGCAAAGAACGAGGATTTAACGGTTAACGTCTGCAAGAAAAAACACGTCACCAATATGCGCGCAGCAGGCAGTGACGACACGGTAAAACTCACACCGCCCGTAAATTTAAGTTTGGAGCAGTGCTTGGAGTTTATTTCGGACGATGAACTTGTTGAGATTACGCCACTAAACATACGTTTAAGAAAACGGATTCTTTCCAAAGCGGACCGTGATAAATTAGCCGGCAGAATGAAGAAGGGAATGTAAAAATGGCGCATACCGCGCAAAGCAAGATGCATAAAAAAAGAATACGGTTTTTCAAAAACGTATCATTTGTGCAAACGGGTAGAAATTGCATAATAAGCAAGCGCAACTGATTGGTAACGCTAAAACATTCGTTTTAAGCAACGTGATACAAAAAAAGAACGCTTATGAAAAGCGTTCTTTTTTTGTATTTTCGCTAGCAAAACACCTTATAGTCGGTATCGTGACTATAAGCATTTTTATGTAAAAATGAAAACAAAAGCATAAAAAAGAGCCGCAAAAGCGGCTCTTTTCACATCCCTATTCTACTCGCGTTTTAAATCGTGCAGGTATTTAGAAATCGCTTTTGCCACTGGTATATCCATCTTTCCAGCGTTTTCCAAAATCGAAATGCCCTCGTTTGCGATATAAAATCCTATCACTAAATCGCGGATGCCCGTAACGCCTGCGGCGAGTTCCAAGATATGCGAAAGCACAACGATAAGCAGGATGATAACCTTTTTTAAAATGCCGTAAAAGCCGACACGGCTCGATAATTTCCCCTCGTAGATTGCTGCCGAAACACCCGTTACGTAGTCAATCGCAAGGCAGATAACGAGTGCCGTAAGTAGCATATCGAACCCGCCAAACAGATACGAAAAAAGTCCCATTGTTGTGCCGACCGTCATTTTAATCCATGTTATGATGTTGTCCATTTTGTCCTCACTTTCCCGTAATAAAGCGGATGGCGTTTCGGACGATTAGCGCCGCTTCTCCGCGTGTTATGGGTTCATCCGGCGCAAAGGTGTCGTCTGTTTTTCCGTTTACGACGCCCATAGTAAAAAGGTCTTGAATGGCGTTTTCGGCAAAGTGATTTTCTATGTCTTTAAACTTCATGTTTTTCTCCTCCGCTATCAGTTTTTTAAATTCGTGCCACTTTTCCCAGTCATGTTCGCGCATACTGGCAGGGCAGTTTTTACGGCTTGCGTCAAAGTGACGCACTACGCGTTCAGGCGGGATGGAAAGCGTTTTCATCAGCGCTTTTGTAAGTAATACAAGGCGGCAAAAGGCAGTTTCATACGACGCGCCCTCGTTTACGCAAAGTTCGATTCCGATTGCATTTTCGTTTGTGATGCCGTATTTTCCCTTGCCGTCTCCCACGTGATACGTGGCGTATTTTGTATAGTCGTTTACGCACAAAATTTTGGTATCGTCTACAAAAAAATCGGCAGACGCGCTTCGTTCGGCACCGTTAAAATAGCGAAAATGGGCGTCGGCATCGGCGCCCTTCGCTTTGTTTCCGGTGTCATGAATCACAATATAACGTATCGCGCCATTTCTTTTTCTTTTATTGTGCGCTATTTGTTTCGTCTCCCACATCTGACTCATTTTCTTTCTCCTTTATGGCGCAGTATTCTTCTTCTGTAATTTCATAAAAGTCTGTTTCGTCTAAACCTACTGCCAATGCGATTGTAGTACCGTAAATTTCGCCGTTGGTAATAACTTTTCCTTCGTCTGCAATTAACGTAATTCTTTTTTCCATACCTTTCACTCCTTCTATAATAAACTGATTGTCCAACGAGGTTTATTATTTACAAGTTGTTGCCATTCTTTTGATTTGCTGCCATCTTTCTTGCCTTCCGATGTTTCAAATGCTTTGTTGACTGCATTTTTATTAAGCGTCAATGTTTTTTGGAATGTTGCGCTAGACAGCGCGCCCATAACACTTATTATACTTTCTTTGGTAAGCGGTGAATGTTGCATATTTATACTAGTTACAATAGAGCCTTTAAATGTGATATTTTCAAGACCATAACACTCGTGAAACATATAGCCCGGGCTGTAACAATTACTCAAATCCAACGACGGTATTGTTTTTAGTTTGCGGCAACGATTAAACATATCGTAAAAACTTGTGCCCTTACTTGTATCCAGTGGCGGTATGCTTTCGAGTTCCGTACAAAGATGAAACATATAC
>JAZNGT010000036.1:0-96916 GCA_045576635.1 Congzhengia sp.
TAAAAAAAGCCGTTTGACGTTTCGTCAAACGGCTTTTTTATTTTATTTTTGCGTGAGCTTTTGAAGCATGTTCGCCGCATTTTCACGGCGCGGTGCATAAACTTCAGGGGTTTCATCCGGCACAAACATAATGCCGGCATACACATCGTCGATGATAAAATCCATATCGAGTAAAACTTTACTGTCATCAAGCCTTACGGCTACTGGTTTTCCGTCGCGATAGCGAATGTTTTCACTTTCAAATTTTGAAAGGTCTACGTATTTGTCCAATGGCTCTAAAAAATCTTTTTTCGCATATCTATCAAAATTTGCGCCGTCTAAAATCACCAAATCACAGTCTGCGTAGGCAAGTACATTTTCAAACTTGGCAATTTCAACTGTATCACCTTCACTCGATGCCTGTTCCGTAATATAAAACGATTGCGTTTCAATCACAGTTTTTCCGTTTTCGTCGATGTCCGAAATCACATCATTTAACTTTTCGTTAAAGTTAAGTTCCTGCATGGTAAGCGGACGCGCAAACACTGTAACTACTTTTGCATCAGATGGCTCTGTTGTATCGGTCATATAGGTAAGGAATAGCAAAACTGCAAAAAATATAACGATTCCACCCAAAAAAGGCCATTTGTAGTAGTACCAGAAATTTTCAATTGAAGAAAGAATAAACCCTTTTTCTTTTTTTTCTTTCATGTGGACACTGCCTTTCAAATAAAAGTAAAAACGCCAACGTAATGTTGGCGTTTTTTGCAGTCTCTACTGCGCCATGGCGGAGATGGAGAGATTTGAACTCTCGCGCCGGTTACCCGACCTACACCCTTAGCAGGGGCGCCTCTTCAGCCAACTTGAGTACATCTCCACTGAATCAATCCATATAAAATTTTTGGCGGAGAGGGAGAGATTCGAACTCTCGGTGCTTGCGCATCACTGGTTTTCAAGACCAGCTCCTTAAACCGCTCGGACACCTCTCCTCATACGCTCAACAATGTCATCATTATAACAGTTTTGCGTGCGTTTGTCAATAGTTTTTTTGTTTTTTATTGTCCCGCATTCAACTGTCGAAATATCGGAAAAAGGCTTGAAAAAAGCCGTGGTTTATAGTATAATGTATTATGATAAACGCTATTTGTCACCATGAGGATGAATGTTATGAACAAAAGCCGTGTCATTGATAAAGAAAAACTTTTACGTTACAGTGCCGTTTTGAGTATTCTTGTGGTACTGATTCACTCCGAAAACATCTGGGCGTATGGCTTAGGTCCCGACACGATGGGGTTTGGAAAAGTCGTCTATCTTTTCGAGCGGTTTGTTTCCGGAAACCTCGCAAAAATCGGCGTTCCGTCCTTTTTTATGATTTCAGGCGTTTTGTTTTATCGGGATTTTGATATGAAAAAATATCCTAAGAAGATGAAAAACCGATTTTTTTCACTCGCGATTCCATACCTTTTGTGGAATTTGCTTCGGTTTTTGCTTTTTTATGTATTTTCGAAAATCCCTGCGACGCGTTCCTTTCTTGGCATGAGCGAAATGGTGCTTACACCTAAAATTTTGTTGGAAAGCGTGTTCTTTTACAAATATAACTTGGGCTATTGGTTTATGTATCAACTGATTTTATACACACTGCTTTGCCCGGTAATTTATGCGCTTCTTAAGAAAAAACCGATTGCGTATCTTTCGCTGATTGCGGTGTTTGTACTTTTTTCAACCGATGCATTGGGCGAACTTGCCATGACCGTATTCCAGAAAAAGTTTTTGCAGATTGACGGATTGTTTTACTATATGTTCGGCGGTTTTATAGGCATGCATTATTTCGATGTTGTAAACAAAAAAAGCAAACGCTTAACGCTTTTGGCTGGTTTGGGTTTTCTTTTGGGACAAGTATTTTTTGCACTGTTTCACACAAGCCAACAACTTGTATTCCATATTTTGTTCTGCTTTGTTTCTGCAATTTCTTTCTGGTATCTGTTTGACGGAACGGGGACAAAGCATCTTACACCCAAAATTACAACCATTACGTTTTTTATTTATTCTGCGCACGGAACGGTTTTGGAACTTTCGCAGGCACTTGTTGCGGCGTTTTTCCCCAATACCCCCTTTGTTGCGCTAATGGAATACTTGCTACTACCTATAACAACTCTAACCATCTTGGTACTCGTATCACTTTTTATGAAACGGTACTTAGGTGGCATCTGGCGCCTTTTAAACGGTTCCAGATAACAGGAGGAGGATTTTTATGAAAAAAATCATTTTAATAACAATTTGTATTGTAATGTCGATTGCAATCTGCACCGGCTTTTGCCTGGATGCGTCTTACGATACGGGTTATGTGTTAAACAAAAAAACCGTGACCATGTATGCCGCAGACGGTCGTACACTTTCAGTAAAAACGAACGAAATCGAAGCATACAAAAACGTCGGCTGGTACATAGAACCCGTGACAATCATGTATGCCATGGACGGACGGACACTCGTTGTCGCAAATCGCGAAATTGAGGCGTACAAAAATGTGGGTTGGTATGTAGAGCCGACCGTCGTTATGTATGCCGCAGACGGACGCACGCTCGACGTTAAACGATGGGAAATCGAACTGTATCAATCTGTTGGCTGGTACATAGAACCCGTAACCATAATGTATGCCGTTGACGGTCGTACTCTCGTCGTAGCAAAACGCGAAATCGAGGCATACAAAAACGTCGGCTGGTACATAAGCCCTTCGGATTTTCCCGCAAAATATCAACCTATGGTTGCGCTTACATTTGATGACGGTCCGAGTAAATTTACAAATCGCATTGTAGACTGCCTCGTTGCACATAACGCAAAGGCAACCTTCTTTGTTGTGGGAAAAAGTGCACTTGCGTATCCCGACGTGTTAAAACGAACGGCGGATGCCGGTATGGAAATCGGCTCGCACACTATGACACACCCGAGACTGACATCCCTTAGTGTTTCCGGCATTAAAAACGAACTCCAAAAAGTAAGCAACACGATTTCCTCGATTACCGGAACGGCGCCCACGCTTTTGCGTCCGCCGTACGGAAGTTATAACAAAACCGTAGGCGCTGCGGCAAATATGCCGCTCATTTTGTGGTCGATTGATACATTAGACTGGAAAACGAGAAACGCCGAAAAAACAATCAATTCCGTTTTAAAGAACGTAAAAGACGGATCTGTTATTTTAATGCACGACCTTTACAGCCAGACAGCAGATGCCGCAGAAAAAATCATTCCTGCGCTGATTAACAAAGGCTATCGCTTGGTTACTGTAAGTGAACTTGCAAAAGCAAAAGATGTCGCGCTTGAAAACGGAAAATCTTACAGTTCTTTCAAGAGAAAATAATGTGTTTCGATGGCATAATCGACGAAAAACGCCATAAAATAAAATGACACCTCATATTTTGCGGATTTTATTTAAGAAACCAAGACTTAATATTCGGGTAACGATTCTTTAATAAATGTATTGTATAATATGTATTTAAACAGAATGTTTTAGAGGGGGTACTAAAATGAAAACAAAAAAAATTATAAAGATTGTGCTTTTAGTACTTGTTACGTGTTTGACTCTGCTTTTAGGCATTCAGCACGGCAAACTTTCCTATATGACTTCCCTCGATAAAAACGTAATGCGGATTTTGGATAATCCTCCCATAAACGGGCAAATGAACGTTCTGTTACTTGGTGTGGATGATGGCGGAATGCGGGCTGATACCATCATGGTGATAAGTGCCGATAACGTAAAAAAAGAAATTAAACTTTTATCTATTCCCCGCGACACCAAAATCACGCTCAATACGGGAAAAGTTTTGAAAATCAACTCCGGTATGAGTCTTAAAAACCGCGAAAAGTTTATGATTGAAACGGTAAAAACCATAACGAAACTTCCCATTCATTATTATTGTCAGGTTAACTTCGATGGATTTAAGGAAATTATTGATATTTTAGATGGCGTAGACTACAACGTGCCCTTTGATATGGATTATGACGATCCGGTGCAGAATCTGCACATTCACTTAAAAGCAGGTATGCAGCATCTAGACGGTCAGGCGGCACACGATTTCGTAAGATTCCGCCACAATAACCCGGGCTCAGCAGTCTATGCACCGGGCGAATATAAAAAGGGCGACATCGGAAGAATTGCAGCGCAACAACAGTTCTTAACAGAACTCTTCCGCCAGAAAATGACGCCGCAGTATATTCTAAAAGCACCCGAACTCATTGATGCAGCATACAAATATGTAAAAACCAATTTCTCATTTACAACCGCTATGGAATTTGCAAGTATGCTGAAAACTTCCGAAACAACGGAACTGAAAACGTATTTACTTCCGGGAACAGACCGCTATGAAAACGGTATTTCCTATTATATTTACAGCCCGTCTGAAACAAAGAAACTGATTTCGGAAGCGTTTGGTTCTTAAAAACAGTGAAACCCACCTTGGAGGTGATACGGTGAACAAAAGAAAATTTATTCTGGCACTTTTTATTACGCTGGTTGTTCTCTCATTGTGTTATGCGGCATATACTTTTTTGTCGTCTGATACAAGTTTTCAGGAGGCATTAGACCGCTCAGGTGACGGAAAAATTAACATTTTGGTCATCGGTGTTGACAACGACAAAGTCCGTTCAGATGTAAATATGCTGTTTTCTTTAAACACAGAAGAGAAAACGATCAATTTACTCTCCATCCCGCGTGATACGAGGGTAAAAGTTTCAAAAACGGCACATTCCAAAATCAATTCCTGCCTCGGCAGAAAAAACGGCGAAACACTCTTGATTGAAAACGTAAAAGAATTAACCGGTATGCCGGTACATAATTTTTGTAAGGTCGACTTTGAGGGGTTAAGAAACATTATCGATATCTTAGGCGGCGTAGAATTTGATGTCCCGATTGATATGGATTATGATGATCCCGTTCAGGATTTGTCGATTCACTTAAAAAAAGGAAAACAAGTTTTAAACGGCGCGCAGGCAGAAGGGCTTTTGCGGTACAGAAAGTCGTACCCCAACGCAGATTTAGGCAGAATTGATGTGCAACAGGCGTTCATAAAAGAAGCCATCCGCCAGAAACTTAACATTCGCTACATCTTAAAGGCGTTTCCTCTTATGAAGGAAATTAACGAAAGTTTAGAGACGGATATGTCGTTTGTGTATATGTTAAAATGTGCATGGCAATTCCGCGATAAAAATGAACTTACGTTCCAGTCCTTCACACTTCCGGGAAACAGCAAAACCATTGGCGGTGCGTCATACTACGTGTGTGACAAAAAGAAAACCGAAGAACTTGTAAAAACAGTCTTCGGGTACAAAGACGGAAAAAGCGTTCCCGTTTCAAAAAACACCATTCAATAAATTGCGTAAAAGATTTTTTAAATCTTAACATAAAAGGAACACGAAAGGGAGGTGTTACATAATGGCTTACATCATTACAGACGAATGCATTAACTGCGGCGCATGTGCAGCAGAATGTCCGGTTTCCTGCATCAGCGCAGGTGACGACAAATACGCAATCGACGCTGACGTTTGCATCGATTGCGGTAACTGCGCAAACGTTTGCCCGGTTGACGCACCCAAAGCAGAATAATGACCTATAAAGAGGCTGTGCATTGCACAGCCTCTTTATGCTTGGCACATTTCTGCAAAGAGAACGTGGACAAAATAAAAATAAGATATATATTTACTGTAAATAAAACGCAAGACTGGAATATTTTTATGCGCGGATGACTATACTGATACCAAAGGAGGTTATCGTATGGAATCCGTTCAGGGACAAGTTCGCTTAATCAAAACAACATTCAAATTATCAGAATATGTAAAAAGATTAAAAGAAGAAAAAAGTAAGAAGCAAAAAACAGCATCGTTTCTTGTGGAACTCAAATCGGCCAAGTCCGAGGTTGATACCATAAAACGCAATTTAAACTTAATTACCGATCTGGATGCAAAAGAATACTGCATCTATCGTTTAAAGGCAGCAGAACTCAATTTAAACCGCTATATGAAGCAGGCAAAAGCGGTTCATGCGTTCAGCGCTCCTTTATGGGAGGAGAGTGTATGAGTACACCGATTGTAATTTCCCTAATTGTTGCGCTTGGTGTTGCCGTTTTGCTCTCTGTCATCTTTATAAAGCCCTTAAAAGGACTTTTGTTTCTTCTTGTGCACTCCGCCGCCGGTTGGGCGGGGCTTTACATATTCAATAAACTATTTGCCTTTGCGTCTTTTTCCATCGGCATAAACATTGCAAGTGCCTCCATTGCAGGAATACTTGGACTGCCGGGAGTTGCGCTTCTTGCAATTTTAAAACTCATATTTGTATAACAATAAAGGAGTGTGAAAGATTTTCACACTCCTTTTTTATTATCTTGTTCCGGTAGAGCCAAATCCACCTGCGCCGCGTACAGTATCGTTAAGCGCTTCGGTTTCTTTAAATTCTGCCGTAATGTAAGGCGCAATCACAAGTTGTGCAACACGTTCACCGTGCTCTATGGTCTGTGCACTGTTTGAGTGATTGTGAAGCGCTACCATAAACTCGCCACGGTAGTCACTGTCTATAACGCCTACGCAGTTTGCGGGTGCCAGTCCGCGTTTGGATGCAAGACCGCTTCTTGCATAGATAAGTCCGACAAGTCCTTCCGGAATTTCCATTGCAAGACCTGTATGAATGAGTACGGTTTCGTGTGGCTCGATGGTAACCGGCGCATCTAAAATTGCTCTTAAATCTGCACCTGCTGCACAAGTCGAACCGTATGTCGGAACAACTGCTCGCTCGTCAAGTTTCATAAAACGAATGGTTATGGGATTCATAGAAAAACCCTTTCTTTTTACATAAATTCAGTCATTAAAACGATTTTGCCCTCTGAAAGACTTTTGGGAACGTCAATAATTCTCTGATTGCGACTTCCGCGAAAACGAAGGCTTAAATCCTTTTCTTCCGCAACAAACTCGCCGTCTACTAAAACGTCGATATAAGAAAGCATCTCGTCTGTGACCTCGCACCGCGCACGGCTTTCTGCTTTCAGTTCCTTGTCGAATAGATATCCACTGTAACACCAGACCGTTTTATCGGGATACGTTTGCTTGATTTTCTTTAAAAGCGACACCAAAACACGTTGGTTTGATGGCTCAAACGGCTCGCCGCCAAGTAGGGAAAATCCCTTAATATAACTGGGTGCCAACGCCTTTAAAATCTGCTCGGTATGTTCTTCGGTATATGGATTTCCGAACTGAAAATCCCACGTTTCTTTGTTAAAGCAGTCCTTGCAGTGATGCGTGCAACCGCTTACAAAAAGTGACACCCGAACGCCAATGCCGTTTGCAACATCGTGCGTTTTAATTGCGGAATAGTTCATGTATGTTCATCCTCTTTTTTACAGATGCAAAACTCGTGCCTTGATTTCTTTGGTTTTACCTACGTTCCAGAAGTTTTCACCAAGGTAACCGCAGGTTCTGCGCGTTACGTTCATTTTTGCATGGTCTTTGTTGTGGCACGCAGGGCATTCCCATTCGTTATCTTCGTTGATAATGATTTCGCCGTCAAAACCGCAAACCTGACAGTAGTCACTCTTTGTGTTAAACTCTGCATACTGAATGTTGTCGTAAATGAATTTTACAACTTCTTTTACGGCTTCTTCGTTGTGGCGCATATTCGGTATTTCAACGTAAGAAATCGCACCACCGGAAGAAATTTTCTGGAACTGACTTTCAAATTCAAATTTAGTAAATGCGTCAATATCTTCACGCACGTCTACGTGGTAGGAGTTTGTGTAATATCCCTTATCGGTAATATCTACTACGCTGCCAAATTTGAGTTTATCAATTCTTGCAAAGCGGTAGCAAAGGGATTCTGCCGGTGTGCCGTAAAGCGCAAAACCGATACCGGTTTCTTCTTTCCATCTGTCTGTGGTGTTTCTTAAATGATTCATCACACGAAGTGCAAATTCGCGTCCCTCTTCTGTTGTGTGGGATACGCCTTTCATTGCTTTGGTCACTTCGTAAAGACCGATGTAACCCAAAGAAATGGAAGAATATCCGTCAAAGAGATAAGGATCAATGAGTTCGCCTTTGTCGAGTCTTGCAATTGCGCCATACTGCCAGTGTACCGGGCTTACGTCGGATTTTGTGCCGAGTAATGCACGGTGACGGCACATAAGTGCCTCAAAGCAAAGTTCCAGTCTTTCGTCAAATAACTTCCAGAACAAGTCTTCATCGCCTTTTGCAACAAGACCAATCTGCGGAAGATTGATACTTACAACACCCTGGTTAAAGCGGCCCTCAAACTTGAAGTTGCCGTTTTCATCTTTCCACGGAGACAAAAAGCTCCTGCAACCCATAGGACTGAATACATTGCCCTCATAGTGTTCGCGCATTTTCTTTGCGGAAATATAGTCGGGATACATTCTCTTAATGGAACATTTAACAGCAAGTTCTGTAATGTAGTCGTACTCACCGCCTTTTAAGCAGTTGTGCTCGTCCAATACATAAACAAGTTTGGGGAATGCAGGCGTTACATAGACGCCGGCTTCGTTTTTAATACCTTCTAAACGCTGACGAAGAATTTCTTCGATAATCATTGCGTTTTCTTTGATGTACTCGTCGTTTTTATCTAAATTCAAAAAGAGTGTAACAAAGGGGGACTGACCGTTTGTGGTCATTAAGGTGTTAATCTGGTACTGAATGGTCTGTACACCGGAACGGAGTTCGTCCTTTGTGCGTCCCATAGCAAGTTTTTCGAGCATTTCCTCAGAAAGTTCCCCGCCGCTTGCTTTTTGAATATTCTGTTTGAACTTTTCATGGCTCTTTCTTAAATATTTACCAAGATGACGGATGTCAACTGACTGTCCGCCGTACTGACTGCTTGCAACCGCTGCAATAATCTGTGTTACAATGGTGCAGGCAACCTGAAAACTTTTCGGTGTTTCAATGAGTTTTCCGTTCATAACTGTGCCTTTGTCGAGCATATTGCCGATGTCGATTAAGCAGCAGTTAAAAATCGGCTGAATGAAGTAGTCTGCATCGTGGAAATGCAAAATACCTTCGTCGTGCGCCTTCGAAATTTTTTCAGGAAGCAAAATACGTCTTGTGAGGTCCTTTGACACTTCGCCCGCAATTAAGTCACGCTGCGTAGATGCCGCAATCGCATTTTTGTTGGAGTTTTCTTCCATAACATCCTTATTTGCGTTCTGAATCAAGCTCAAAATCGACTCGTCTGTCGTATTCGCCTTACGTACCAATGCACGGGAATAACGGTAAATGATGTACGTCTTACCGAGTTCAAAATGGTTTTGCTCCATAAGTTTTTGCTCGATAATATCCTGTATATCTTCAACCAGCATACGCTTGGCTTTTTTTGATTCAATATAGTTTAAAATATCTTCAATTTCTTTGTCAGAAGCGCGTTCACTTTCTTCCACCTCAGCGTTTGCCTTGCGGATAGCAATTTCGATTTTCGCTCTGTCGTAATCAACGGATCTGCCGTCTCTTTTAATAACTAACATGCCACATAACACTCCCTTTTTTTCTCGATTGAATTTTCATAACCGAAAGCAATTTATATTATACAACAAAAGATTTTAAAAAAAAGTTGCAAATGCAACATTTTTATGCTATAATACAAAATGTAGTTGTAATGTAATAAATAAAACACTATATACGGAGGTGTAAAAAGTGCCGGAAATGTCGATTTTTAGCGGTTTGAGCGAAAAAAACGTCGAAAAAATCATGAAATGTTTGGGCATGAAAAAGGAAAAATGTAACACAACTGAAACAATTCTGTCTTATGACGGCAACATACAGTGGGTTGGAATTTTAATAAGCGGAACAGCGGAACTCGTGTCCTATGATTACGAGGGAAACCGCATGCTTTTGGAGCGTTACGAGAAAAACGCCATCTTTGGAGAACTCTTCTCGCCAGGCTCCGGACTTGACTCCCTTTCAGTGATTGCCTCCTCTCCCTGCGAGGTTTTGTTTTTCCCGTATCAGAACTTAACCGCACCGTGCGACCACGTGTGCGAACTGCATCCCGTTTTTTTAGAAAATATGATTCATTTATTAACCGCGCGCCTCTGCGCACAATCCTGCCATATCGAAGTTTTAAGCAAACGCTCGCTCCGCGGAAAACTTTTGGCTTACTTTAAACAGCAGGCAAAGGAAAACCACTCCAATCTTTTTACCTTGCCGTTTTCTCTTTATACACTGGCAGATTATCTATCTATTGACCGAAGTGCCATGCAACGCGAAATGAAAAAAATGAAAGAAGAAGGTGTCATTCGTTCAAAAGGAAAAAAAATAGAACTTTTAGAATGATAAACAAAAAAGCTACGGAATATCCGTAGCTTTTTTTATGAAAATAAAATTAAGAAAGGTCTTCTACATAAAGGATTCTTGCACCGGTTTCGTCAACCTTGGCTGTTTCTTTCGGCGCTTCCTGTTCTTTGCCGCGCTCCTGGAAGAACTTTTGCGCAACCTGCGGGAACAATGCGTAACTCAATACGTCTTCTTCACATGTTGCAATATCCTTTGTTTCTGCTTTGTACTTTTCGAGTTCAGGCTCGATTAAGTCAGCAGGGCGAACGGTAATGATTTCATCATCGCCAATTGCTTTCTTTCTTACCTCTTCATTTACAGGCGCGGGGAGTCTTCCGTATTCGCCGCGTAATAAGCCCTTAGACTCTTTTGTTACCATCTTGTATCTTTCACCCGAGAGCACGTTTAAAACTGCCTGAGAGCCAACAATCTGGCTTGTAGGGGTAACAAGCGGAGGATAACCGAAATCTTTTCTTACACGCGGAACTTCTTCTAATACTTCGTAGTATTTGTCCTCTGCGTTTGCCTGTTTGAGCTGCGAAATCAGGTTCGAAAGCATACCGCCCGGCACCTGATATAAAAGCGTGTTGGTGTCAACGCGTAATACTTTGGGGTCTAATGAGCCTTGCTCCTGAAGTTTTGTAGCAACACCTCTGAAATAACTTGCGGCTTTGCTGAGTTTCTCTAAATCTAATCCTGTGTCGCGTTCTGTGCCTTTTAAAGTTGCTACCAAACTTTCGGTTGCGGGGTTTGCCGTACCGTTACCCAATGGAGAAAGTGCACAGTCAACGATATCAACGCCTGCTTCTGCCGCTTTTAAAAGCGTCATATCGCCGGTGCCTGTTGTGTTGTGGGTATGGAGATGAATCGGCGCGCCAACGTTTTCTTTTAACTTTTTAACCAAACTGTATGCATCATACGGAAGCAAGAGGTTTGCCATATCCTTGATACAGATTACATCTGCACCCATTTTTTCGAGTTCAATCGCAAGTTTTACGAAATAATCTTCGTTATGAACGGGACTTTCGGTATAAGAAAGCGCAGCCTCTACCATACCGCCGTTTGCTTTTACAAACTTAATTGCGGCTTCCATATTTCTTGTATCGTTTAATGCGTCAAAAATTCTGACAACATCAATACCGTTTTCAATGGATTTTCTGCAAAACGCCTCAACCACATCGTCTGCGTAGTGCTTATAGCCTAAAATGTTCTGGCCACGGAAGAGCATTTGCAACTTGGTTTTCGGCATTGCTTTTTTGAGCGCGCGCAGCCTTTCCCACGGGTCTTCGTTTAGAAAGCGCATGCAGGCATCAAAGGTTGCACCGCCCCAGCACTCTAACGACCAGTATCCGATATCGTCTAACATTTCGCAAGCGGGAAGCATATCTTCAAGCTTCATTCTGGTTGCCGCCTGAGACTGATGAGCATCACGCAAAATTGTATCTGTTATATATAATTTGCTCATAATCTGATCCTTTCTGTGTGTTTTAAATTATGCAAACAACGCAAGCAGTACACCTGCTGCAATTGCAGAACCGATAACACCTGCAACGTTCGGTCCCATAGCATGCATAAGAAGGAAGTTTTTCGGGTTTTCTTTCTGTCCCACCGTCTGCGATACACGTGCCGCCATCGGAACAGCAGAAACGCCGGCAGAACCAATCAAAGGATTGATTTTGTTCTTTAAGAACAAGTTCATGAATTTTGCAAGCAACACACCGCCTGCTGTACCCATTCCGAATGCTACAACACCCATTGCGATAATGCAAAGTGTTAAGGGCGAAAGGAATGTGCTTGCTGTTGCGGTTGCACCAACAGAAATTCCTAAGAAAATGGTTACAATGTTCATAAGCTCATTCTGAACGGTCTTTGCGAGTCTGTCGCAAACACCGGATTCTGTAAGTAAATTACCAAGCATCAAAGACCCTACAAGCGGTGCTGCGGAGGGCACAAGCCATGCAACAAAAATTGTTACAACGATGGGGAACAGAATTTTTTCTGTTTTAGAAACCTGGCGAAGTGCCTTCATCTCGATTTGTCTTTCTTTTTTGGTAGTTAAAGCCTTCATAATGGGAGGCTGAATAACGGGCACGAGTGCCATATAAGAATATGCTGCAACGGCAATCGGTCCTAAAAAGTTCGGTGCAAGTTTTGATGTAACAAAGATTGCGGTAGGGCCGTCTGCTCCGCCGATAATACCAACAGATGCAGCAAGTTTATCTAAAGGTGTGCCTGCTAAAAATTCCTGAACATTCGGAATAATTAACGGGAACAACTCACGAACACCTAAAAACGTAACAAAAATACCAAGCTGTGCTGCTGCGCCTAACAATAAACTTTTGGGGTTTGCAATCAAAGGACCAAAGTCTGTCATCGCGCCAACGCCAATAAAGATAAGACAAGGATATACGCCGAGTTTTACACCTAAGTATAAAATGTCAACCAAGCCGGGTGTAATCACTTTACCCGCTTCATTTGCTGCACCGCCAAATAAATCCCAGTGCACATGGCCACCGGCAAAGAGTTCCTCGTGGAACACCTCTGCGCCGATTAAGTTGGTAAGTAACATACCGAAAGCAATCGGTAACAAAAGTAGTGGCTCAAATTTTTTAACAATAGCAAGATACAGGAGAACACATGCAATGGCAACCATTAAAAGCGTGTTCCAGTTGCCCTGCGCAATTTGATAAAATCCTGTCTGCTGAACAAAATTTAATACAGCTTCCATGATAGTATCCTCCGATTATTTAATGGTGCAAAGTACGTCGCCTGTCTGAACAGATGCACCCTTCGTTACGCAAACAGCGGTAACCGTACCGTCTGCACCTGCCATGATTTCGTTTTCCATTTTCATTGCTTCTAAAATCATAAGAAGCTGACCTTTTTTCACGGTATCGCCTGCTGCAACTTTTACGTCTAAAATGGTTCCGGGCATGGGGCTTTCAACAGTTTCACCTTCGCCTGCGGGTGCAGCTGCCGGAGCCGGTGCTGCCTGAGGAGCGGGAGCAGCCTGCGGAGCAGCAGGTGCAGCCTGCGGAGCAGCTGTTTCGCTCATTAATTCTATTTCAATTTCGTAGTTTGTTCCGTTTACATTTACTTTGTACTTTTTCATGTCTGAATAACCTCTCTTTTTTGAATGTAATTTTTTAAACACGTTTAAAGGATAAAACCCTTATATTCTGTGCTTCGGTGCCGATTTCTTCGGCGATAACCGCACAGCAAGCAGCAACAAGTTCCTGCTTGTTTTCAATTGGTGCCGGAGCGGCAGTGTTTAATTTTGCAACGGTTTTTTCTGCTTTTTGTTCAGGTTTTGCAAACAGTTTGCATACAGCACTCATAATATAGCAAAGTAAAATGATAGATATGAGACCTGCAAAGACCGTCCCTAAACCAATTCCAACTACCAATGTATTTGTCATTTCCACAAGAAGTTCCTCCCTTCCTACATTCCTTGCGGTTTTAAAAAAACCGAATTTCCCACTAATATCATTTTATCAAATCCTTAAAAAAATATCAATAGCAAATTCCCCTTTTTTGAAAAATTATGACTTTTATGGAATATTTTTATGTTTACCCTTGTATTTTCGTCAAAAAACCGATATGATATATAGTAAGCAAAGAAAAAAGAGGGATTTTATGAAGAAGAACGAACTTAAAGTTACAGACTTTGACTATGTGCTTCCCGAAGAACTCATCGCGCAGACACCGCTTTCAGAAAGGCCGGCATCGCGCCTTTTGGTGCTCGATAAACAAACGGGGGAAATTTCGCACAAAGGATTTCGTGACATTTTATCATACTTAAAAGAAGGCGATTGTCTTGTGCTTAATGATACACGCGTTATCCCTGCACGGCTTTACGGCGTGCGTGAAGACACAGGCTCGCCGGTGGAGTTTTTGCTTTTAGAGCAAAAGGAAGAAGACAACTGGGAAGTGATTTTAAAACCGGGAAAAAAGTGTAAACCCGGCAAAATTATTTCGTTTGGAGACGGCAAGTTAAAAGCCGAGATTTTAGAGGTGTTAGAAGGTGGAAACCGCCTTGTAAAGTTTATATATGAAGGTGTTTTTCAGGAAATACTCGCAGAACTTGGCGAAATGCCGCTTCCGCCTTATATTCACGAAAAACTCGAAGACCGCGACCGCTACCAGACTGTGTACGCAAAGCACGACGGCTCGGCGGCGGCACCGACAGCAGGGCTACATTTTAATGACGAGATGTTAAAGAAAGTGACCGAAATGGGTGTGAATTTAGCGTTTGTGACGCTCCACGTTGGTCTTGGTACATTCCGTCCCGTTAAAGTTGAAAACGTAACAGAGCATCTTATGCATTCGGAATTTTATGTTTTATCGGAAGATGCGGCAAACATCATTAACGAAACCAAGCAAAACGGCGGACGAGTTATTTGCGTTGGCACAACTTCGACACGTGTCATTGAATCTATCAGCGACGAAAACGGTGTTGTTACTGCAAAATCGGGTTATACCAATATCTTTATTTATCCCGGTTACCGTTTTAAATGTTTAGACGGACTCATCACAAACTTTCATTTGCCGAAATCGACACTTATTATGTTAGTATCTGCACTGGCAGGACGAGAGCATGTGCTTACTGCCTATAACGAGGCAGTAAAGGAACAGTATCGGTTTTTTAGTTTTGGCGATGCGATGTTGATTTTATAACAAAAAATAAAAGAAAAAAACAAAGGACAAGCGGTGGGCAATTAAGCCCACCGCTTATTTTTGTTTTAGAAATAGGTAAAAAAAAGAGGATACCGAAGTATCCTCTTTAAAATTATTGATATAATTTTTAGTTTCTTAGCGAACGAACATGATAGCGTCGTCGATGAGGCCGTCCTCGTTAACGAGTGCGATTACGTCGTAGGTCTGTGCAGAGTAAGAAGCTCTAAGACCAGCAGCGTTAGCCATCACTTCAACACCAGCAGAAGCGTTAACTGCACCTGTTGCTGTTGCTACGTTAACAGATACGTATGTGTTAGCTTCGTCGTCGTTTAAGAGATATTTGGTTCCGCCGATTGTTACCAATCTGCCGTTGTCGTTTCTTTCAACTTTAGCGATTGTTCCTTCGAGGATCCATTCTTTGTTTGCAGCAGCATTTGTTTCTGTCAATGTGCCAGGAGTAAATGCATCTGCGCTGAGATCGTAGATGTTAACGAGAGAGTTGATTTCGCCATCAGCGTTTACTGTGTAACGGAATACGTCACCAACACCCATTGTTGCTAAAGCTTTATCAGGATCAACTGTAGCTTCTTTCACTTCGCCACTCTGAACGTATGTGTACTTAACAACGTTTGTGTTGTCTTCTGCACTGTATACGCTAGATACGGACTTAACAACTGCGAGTTTCGCAAATTTTGTACCGGAGGTGATTTCACCTGCGTATACAGCAGCTGCGATTTCTGTTGTTTCGTTATCGAATACGAAGTAAGCTACATTGTAAGCTGTGTCTTCATCCATAGCTTTGAAGCTGGAAATCTTAAGTTTGTCAACGTCGACATTAACAGCACCTGTTGTTGTAAGCGGAGCTTCGAACAATACTGTGTTAGCTGTTACGAATGTACCGTTGAAGATAGATGTGTTCTTGTTGAATTTAACGTTAGCTGTTGTTTTGGTGTATCCTGTACCAGCAAAGCTGATTTCAGCGAGTTCGCCGTTAGAATTTAATTTGTATGTGAAAATTCTTCCAGCTACGTCTGTTACACCATCAGCGTAGAGACCTGTGAAAGCAGCACTGTTGAAGTAAGCTTTTGCTGTACCATCAGAGATAAGCTTTCTTACGCCGTTAACTTTGATTGTGCTTGCTACTTTGAAGGTTTCGATTTTGCCTTCAGCTGTGAATACCTGGATTTCGATAGAATCCTGGTTGAATTTAGATTCGATTTCGCTGCCGAGGAGTAATGCAAAGTTCTTGCTGATAGCAGATGTTGTGTCTTTGTCATATACCTGGCCGTCGATTGTTACGAAGAAGATACCTTCATCGCCAACTGCTAATGTTACACCAGCAGCAGGAGCGTATACGTCACCAGCGATAACGTATGTGCCGTTGCCGTTGTCTTCATCAACAGAACCTGTAACAGCATTGCTTGTTACGTAGATTTCTAAGTAATCGATAGCATCAGCATTCTTTGTGCCAGCAGATGTTAAAGGTGCAACGATATTTAAGATATCGTCTTCTGCGATGTCAGAAAGTGCAATTTCATTGCCTTCTGCATCGTAGAGGTAGTAAACGAATGTATCGTCATTTCTGTCTTCTTTGTCTAAGAGAACCGGAATACCATCTGTTTCGATGTAAAGAGCTTCTTCGTTTACTTCAACAACCTGTCTGTATTCGTAATCTGTTACGAAGATTGTGTCGAAGTCCTTGTTCTTTTCGCCCATGAATACGAGCTTGTCAGCAAAGTTAACGAATAAGTCGTTAAGGTCTGCTGCGCCTGTAGCTGTAACGTTTGTAAGCTCTCTGCCGTTGTAGTAAACGGTTAAGCTGTCAGCAAGGTCTAATTCAGATGTTCTGGAAGCTGTAGCTGTTGCATAGTAGAAGAACTTGTCATTAGCTGCATCGTAGTTTGCGAAGATTTCGTTAGCTGTTGTAAGTTCTTTTGTAACAACTTTAGCTTCGTCAACTGCAACTGCAAGGAGTTTGTAGTCTCTTAAGTCGTTGTCGTATGTGATGTAAGCTTCTACTGTGTAGCCTAAGTAATCAGCAACATCTGTAGCGCCAACAAATACTGTAACTTCGCCACCGTCAAGTGTCGGAGCAACTGCGCTGAGGTTATAGTTGTATGTATCTACAACGTCAAGTTTAACCTGCTGATTGTCAACGTCTGCACGGAATGCCGGATTTTCTTTAGCTGTTTCTTTAACTTCAGCCTGTACTTTGAAGATTTTGTTTGTGTTTGTTAAAAGTGTAGCATTTTCATTTACTACATATCTGTCATCTTCAACTTTTTCGCCGTAAGAAGAATACTCAACCAAAGGCATTGTTAAGCCATTGTAGATAGCCTGTGCAATAACTTCACGTGTTGCAGCGTTAGCTACTGCGAAGTTAATGTTGTTCATAACGCCACGAGCGTTAGCTATTCTCATGTGGCCTGTCGGGTAACCGCCGTAATCAGAACGATTAGCGATTCTTTCCCAACCAGCTGCACGGATGATCATAACAACTGCATCCTGTAATGTAACAGCATCGTCGGGACCGAAGTTACCATTGCCGTAACCTTTGATGATTTCGCTGCCTACACCCCAGTTGATGTAGCCTGCAGCCCAGTGTGTAGAAGGAACGTCGTCGAACTGCTGCATTGTGGAGCTAGCAATTGCATCTTCGCCCTTCATTCTGCAGATTAAAGCAACCATTTCAGATCTTTTGATGTTGTCTGTGGGATTGAAGTTACCTTCATCGTCACCTTTTACAATACCAAGACCGGAAAGAACTTTAATCGCTTTGTAATAGCTGTTTGTAGCTTCTACGTCAGCGTAATCTGCTGCGGAAACGCCTACAACTGCTAAAGAGCTGATAAGCATAGCAACTGTTACGATAACGGAAACTAACTTTTTGAGATTTTTCATAACGTCTCAAATCCTCCCTTATAATAAATTTAAAATTTAAAATCGAAAGAGATGTTGTTTTCGCTGACGCTGTTCCTCTTTCAAAAACAGCACAACGAGTGCAGACTACACGTCTGCTTTTACTATACATTGATTATACCACTAGTTTTTGGCAGAGTCAATGCAAAAATTGCAGTTGTAATAAAATTGTAAAATTTCTTGCAAATATTACAAATTTATTGCAACTTTTTTATGCAAACGCACTATGTGCGGAGTTGCTTTTCTTACATTTCCCGACTTTCTTCCTTATATAATATACAATGTTTTACGAAGTCTGCAAATAACGGATGCGGTCTGTTGGGGCGGGATTTAAATTCCGGATGGAACGCAGTACCCACAAACCATCTGTGATTCGGAAGTTCTGCAATCTCACACAAGAGCCCGTCGGGTGAGCGGCCCGTAAAGAGCATTCCCTCAGATTCAAGTCTATCGCGATACGCATTGTTAATCTCGTATCTGTGGCGGTGACGCTCGTCAATCTTTGTTTCGCCGTATGCACGGTGTGCAACGGAGTTTTCTGAAATCACGCAAGGATATTTTCCAAGGCGCATGGTGCCACCCATTTTGTCAACATCCTTCTGGCCCGCCATAATGTCAACAACCGGGGTTGTTGTGCTCGGGTCAAACTCGGTGGAGTTTGCAGTTTTCAGTTGGAGCACTTCGCGCGCGTAGTCGATTACTGCAACCTGCATGCCAAGCGCAATGCCAAAATACGGAATGTTGTTTTTGCGTGCGTAACGGCAGGCAAGAATCATTCCCTCAATGCCTCTGTCGCCAAATCCGCCGGGAACGATGATGCCGTCAACACCGGCTAAACATTCATCAATCGTCTCTTCGGTGACAGATTCAGAATTAATCCATTTAATATGAACGTCTGTATTGTTTGCGACGCCACTGTGTTTTAACGATTCTACTACACTAAGATATGCATCGTGCAATACAACATATTTGCCAACCAAGGCAATCGTGATGCTCTTTTTCAAGTTTTTGGAGCGTTCTACGTATTTTTCCCAATCGTAAAGATTTGGTTTCGGGTCTTTCAGGCCGAGTTTTTTGATTGCAACCTTTGCCAATCCCTCACGCTCTAACATAAGCGGAATTTCGTAAAGCACGTCGGCGTCTAAATTCTGGATAACGCCTTCGGGCGAGATGTTGCAGAAGAGCGACAGTTTGTTTATGATGTCGTCATCCAGTTCGTGCTCTGTACGGCAAACCACGATGTCGGGCTGAATACCGATACCCAGAAGAATTTTTACACTGTGCTGCGCCGGCTTTGATTTTAATTCGCCGCTTTTACTTAAATACGGAATCAGCGCAACGTGGATGTACAACACATTTTCTCTGCCAACCTCGGTTGCAACCTGACGGATGGCTTCTAAGAAAGGCTGACTTTCGATATCGCCGACCGTACCGCCGATTTCGGTGATTACGACGTCTGTTTCGCCGTTTGCGCCGGCAAGATAAATCTTTTCTTTTATTTCATTGGTGATGTGCGGAATAACCTGAACGGTTCCGCCCAAATAGTCACCGGTTCTTTCCTTATTAATAACGTTCCAGTAGATGGTGCCCGTTGTTACGTCACTGTTTACGTCTAAGTTTTCGTCGATAAAACGCTCGTAGTGTCCAACGTCAAGGTCTGTTTCTGCACCATCGTCCGTTACAAACACTTCGCCGTGCTGTATCGGGCTCATCATACCTGGGTCAATGTTAATATACGGGTCGAACTTCTGATTGGTTACACGGTAGCCACGCGCCTTTAAGAGTCTGCCAAGGGACGCCGCAGTAATGCCCTTACCAAGTCCTGATACAACACCGCCGGTAACAAAGATATATTTTAGCATAAACACACCTCCATCTTAATCTATTACCTTATATATTTTAATCGTTTCTTCTCGCAATGTCAAGGTTTTTTTTCGATTTCTCGGCATTTTTGTCCATTTTTATTGATTTTAGCCCCCTCTTATGTTATGCTAATAACGGAAATACGTGATTTTTGCAAAGAAAAGGGGAATTTATATGCATCACAAGCTTATGCTGATTCACGGACCGAACTTAAATATGCTTGGTATCCGCGAGCCAGAAATCTACGGACACGACACACTTTCTGATATCGAACAGTTTGTGCGCGATGCAGCAAAACCGTACGGTTTTTCTGTGGACTGTTTTCAGTCCAATTCGGAGGGCGCGCTCATTGATGCCATTCACGCCTGCTACAACACAGTTGACGGCATCATTCTAAACGCCGGCGCGTATACGCATTACAGCTACGCCATCCGCGACGCGATTTCTGCGGTTATGCTACCTTGCGTAGAGGTGCACCTTTCTGACATTCGCAAAAGAGAGCCGTTTCGGAGCATATCCGTAATAGAGCCGGTTTGCGTAAAGCAAATTGCAGGTCTTGGCAAAGACGGGTACGCACTCGCAGTAAAGGAACTTGTCGAAACACACCTTGGGTAGTCTGCTTTCGTTTTTGTTTCCTGACCCGTGCATCGTATGTACAAAACCTGCCGGAAAAGATTCGTTTGTATGCGTACGTTGCGCGTCGGACCTTAATTATATAGGAAGCAATTTTGCCTGCAAAACGTGTCTTTCACCTGTTTTGCCGGGCGAATATCGCTGCCCGAGTTGTATGATAAATCCCCCGAAATATAAAAGGCTTATTGCCGCTGTTTCGTATTCCGGCGAAGTGCAAAAAACACTACGGTTATTTAAATTTTACGACCAGCCTCAGTATGCTGCATCGTTTTCACGCCTTTTGTGTGATGTGCTGTACCGCGAAAACTGCATAGATTTTGACGCAATCGTTCCCGTTCCGCTATCGAAAAAGCGATTGAAAGAGCGTGGATACAACCAGTCGGAACTGATTGCGAACGGGATAGGTGCGCAACTTCATATTCCTTGTATTCCCGACGCACTCAAAAAGGTAAAGGAAACTGCCAGGCAGTCGGATTTGTCGTTTAAAGAACGCGCGAAAAACATACGCGGTGCGTTTTCTTTACATAAGCCGGACGAAGTCCGCGGAAAAAAGGTTCTTTTGATTGACGACATCTTCACTACCGGCGCAACTATGCGCGAAGCCGCGTTAACCCTTTCAAAATCAACGAATCAGATCATTGCGGCCACGGTAGCATTGACAGAGCTCAACCACACCTCGTTCTCAAACACACGCACTAGCAAAGACGAATAAAACTTGAAAAAGTTCCCACTTTTTTCAAGTTTTGTATATTCTGCCGTATTTTGTTTGTATTTTTTTTGCAAGAACTGTTTGTTTTTTCGCGTTTTTCGAAATATTTTATTTGAAATTCCTATATTTATATGCTATAATAAAGGGTGGCACATTTTTTGTTTATCAAAATTATGATAAAATATATTAAGATTTATGAATGAGGAGGATAAAAATGGCTAAAAAATTTAAAACCATGGATGGTAACTGCGCCGCTGCTCATTGCGCCTATGCGTTTACAGAAGTCGCAGCTATTTATCCGATTACGCCTTCGTCTACAATGGCTGAATATGTAGACCAGTGGAGCGCAAACGGACTGAAAAACATCTTTGACCAGGAAGTTGAAGTTGTTGAAATGCAGTCTGAAGCAGGCGCTGCCGGTGCCGTTCACGGCTCCTTGCAGGCAGGTGCTTTAACAACCACATTTACTGCATCTCAGGGTCTTCTTTTGATGATTCCGAACATGTATAAAATCGCAGGTGAACTTCTTCCCACCGTATTCCACGTAAGTGCAAGAGCAATCGCTGCACACGCACTTAACATCTTTGGTGACCATCAGGACGTTATGGCTTGCCGCCAGACCGGTTTTGCACTTTTGGCATCCGGCAGCGTTCAGGAAACCATGGATTTGGGTGGCGTTGCACACTTAGCTTCCATTAAAGGACGCGTTCCGTTCGTACATTTCTTCGACGGTTTCAGAACTTCTCACGAACTTCAGAAAATCGAAGTAATGGATTACGAAGATTTAAAGGGCTTAGTTGACTGGGATGCATTAAAAGCATTCAAAGACAACGCACTCAATCCGGAACATCCGGTTCTTCGCGGAACAGCACAGAATTCCGACATCTACTTCCAGGGAAGAGAAGCTTCCAATATCTTCTACGATAAGATTCCGGACATCGTAGCTGACTACATGGCTGAAATCACAAAAATCACAGGCAGAGAATACAAGCCGTTTAACTACTACGGTGCTCCCGATGCTACAAAAGTTATCGTAGCAATGGGCTCTGTATGCGAAGCAATCGAAGAAACAGTAGATTACTTAAACGCTCGCGGCGAAAAAGTCGGTGTTGTTAAAGTTCATCTTTACAGACCGTTCTCTGCAAAATATTTCTTTGATGTACTGCCCAAAACAGTAGAAAAAATCGCAGTTTTAGACAGAACAAAAGAACCCGGTTCCTTAGGCGAACCGTTATATCTTGACATTTGCAACCTCTTTACCGGCAAAGAAAATGCTCCGAAAATCGTGGGCGGCCGTTACGGTTTGGGTTCCAAAGACACCACACCGACACAGATCGTTGCAGTGTTCAATAATTTAGACGCTGAAAAACCGATCAACAGCTTTACAATCGGTATTGTGGATGACGTGACAAACCTTTCACTTCCCATGCCCGAAAAAATCAACGCAGCACCCGAAGGCGCTACACGTTGTAAGTTCTGGGGCTTCGGTTCTGACGGTACTGTCGGCGCAAACAAAGACGCAATCAAAATCATCGGTGACAACACCGACCTTTATGCACAGGCATATTTTGATTACGACTCCAAAAAATCCGGCGGCGTTACAATGTCTCACCTCCGTTTTGGTAAAAAGCCGATCAAATCCACATATCTTTTGGACGAAGCAGACTACATCGCTTGTCACAAACCTTCATACATCTATCAGTACGACATTTTAGAGGGCCTCAAAAAAGGCGGCACATTCCTCTTAAACTGCGTATGGTCTCCCGAAGAGTTAGAAGAAAGACTCCCCGGCGCTATGAAGAGATACATTGCTGAAAACGAAATTGAATTCTATATCATCAATGCAGTTGATATCGCATCTTCCATCGGTCTCGGCGGAAGAATCAACATGGTAACACAGTCTGCATTCTTCAAACTTGCAAACGTAATTCCGCTGGAAACTGCTATCCCGCTTCTGAAAGATGCGATCCAGAGAACCTACGGCAAGAAGGGCGAAAAGATCGTTGCTATGAACTGCGAAGCAGTTGATAAGGCATTAGATGCTCTCGTTAAGATTGACGTTCCTGCTTCCTGGAAAGATGCAAAAGATGACGATGTAAAAGAAAGCAATGCGCCTGACTTTATCAAGAATATCGTTGAGCCTGTAAATGCACAGCGCGGTAACAAACTCCCCGTTTCTACATTCGCAGGTATCGAAGACGGTACATTCATGCAGGGTACATCCAAGTACGAAAAACGTACCGTTGCAGTTTCCGTTCCCCAGTGGAACATGGACAAATGTATCCAGTGTAACCAGTGTTCATTGGTATGTCCGCACGCAGCAATCCGTCCGATTCTTTTAAATGAAGAAGAAGCAGCAAAAGCTCCCGAAACATTCGTTTCAAAAGACGCAAACGGTCCGCAGTTTAAAGGCTTAAAATACCGTATTCAGGTTAGCCCGAGAGACTGTCTCGGTTGTGGCGTATGTCCCAACACCTGTCCGGTTGATGCTCTTACCATGGTTCCTGTTGACGCTGCTGTTGAAAATGACGCTGACAACTGGGAATTTGCAATGACCGTTTCCGTAAAAGACGATTTAATGAACAAAGCAACCGTAAAAGGTTCTCAGTTCTGCCAGCCGATGCTCGAGTTCTCCGGCGCATGTGCAGGTTGTGGTGAAACACCTTACATCAAACTCATCACACAGCTCTTCGGCGACAGAATGATGATTGCAAACGCAACAGGTTGTACCTCTATCTGGGGTGGTTCTGCACCGTCTATGCCTTACACAACAAACGCAGAAGGCAAAGGTCCTGCATGGGCAAACTCCTTGTTTGAAGACAACGCAGAGTTCGGTCTTGGTATGACAATCGCAGTAAGAAAAATCAGAGAAACACTTGCTGATAAAATGAAAGAAGCAATCAATGCCGGCATCGACGCAAAACTCGCTGATGCATTTAACGCTTGGATCGAAGGCATGAACAACGCAGAAGCTTCCAAAGCCGCTGCAAAAGAAATCGAAGCGCTCATAGGTAATGCCGATGATTCCATCCCTGGTATCAAAGACATCAAAGACCGTACAGACTTCTTGGTAAAACGCTCCAACTGGGCATTCGGCGGCGACGGCTGGGCATACGATATCGGTTACGGCGGTTTAGACCACGTAATTGCTTCCGGCGAAGACATCAACATCTTCGTTGTAGATACCGAAGTTTACTCCAACACCGGCGGTCAGTCTTCTAAGGCTACACCTACCGCAGCAGTTGCAAAATTTGCAGCTTCCGGTAAAAAGGTGAAGAAGAAAGACTTAGGTATGATCGCTACAACCTACGGTTATGTATATGTAGCACAGATTGCACTCGGCGCAAGCCCGGCACAGACCATTAAGGCAATCCAGGAAGCTGAAAGCTATCCGGGTCCGTCACTCGTAATTGCTTACGCTCCGTGTATCAACCACGGTATTAAGTCAAAGGGTAACATGGCAAACTCCATCGCAGAAGAAAAGAAAGCAGTGGAATCCGGTTACTGGCACTTATGGAGATACAATCCGCTTCTTAAGGAAGAAGGCAAAAATCCGTTCGTATTGGATTCTAAAGAACCCACAGGTTCTGTTCGTGAATTCATGGAAGGCGAAAACAGATACTTAATGCTCAAGCAGGCGTATCCGGATGTTGCTGAAGAACTCTTCACAAAAGCAGAAAAGGATCTCTTAGAGCGTTACGAAAACTACAAAAGAATGGCTGACTAATACGCCATAATAAAACCCCCAAAGCATTGGCTTTGGGGGTTTTTGTTGTCTTAAAATATAAATCTTTATGCTTCGTCGCCGTGTTGTGCAGCAAAACTTGCGATAAATTCTTTGGTTCGCGCGTGCGTTGGCGCTTCGAAAATCTGCTCCGGTGTGCCTTCTTCAGCAATGACACCGTCATCCATAAAGATAATTCGGTCGGAAATATTCTTTGCAAAATACATCTCATGTGTAACTATGATCATGGTCATACCAACATCTGCCAAGGACTTGATAACCTTTAACACCTCGTTTGTGATTTCGGGATCAAGTGCCGAGGTCGGCTCGTCAAACAACATAATTTTCGGGTTTAGCGCGAGCGCACGGCAGATTGCTACACGCTGCTGCTGACCGCCCGAAAGTTCACACGGATAGTTGTTATATTTTTCGGACAAGCCTGCCCTGTCCATAAGTTCTTTTGCTTTTTGTTCAATCTCTTCATAAATGGCTTTTTTGTTCTGCTTAAAATCAGGACGCTCTTTTGCCAAAAGGCGCGGTGCAAGCATTACATTTTCGAGCGCGGTGTACTGCGGAAATAAGTTAAACGACTGAAAAACAAAGCCGAAATTCGATTGCAGTGCGCGCTGGTCTTTGTCGCTCCTTCGAACGGGCACAGAGGCATCAAACACTGTTTCACCGTCTAATAACACCGTTCCTTTGTCGGCAGTTTCCAAAAAGCCGATGCAACGAAGGAGTGTTGTTTTTCCGCTACCCGAGGAGCCGATAATAGAAACTACTTCGCCTTCCTCCATCGAAAAATCAATGCCTTTTAAGACTTCGACTTTGCCGAAGCGCTTGTAAATTCCGTTTACATTTAAAATTGACATACACACCCCTCCTTAACTCTTGTAGTAATTCAGTTTCTTTTCTACGCGCTCTAACAGAACGGTTAAAACGCCGTTAAAGATTAAGAAGTAGATGCCGGTAGAGAACAGGGGCCAGATTAAGCCCTGTTTGGTAAACCGTTCTGCACTCATCAGAATTTCTACTACGCCTATTACGCGCGCAAGTGAAGTATCTTTCACGAGCGTTATAATTTCGTTACCCAAAGGCGGAACAATACTCTTTACCACCTGAAACAACACAACTTTAAAAAATACCTGCGATTTTGTCATGCCCAAAACCTGACCTGCCTCGTACTGTCCTTTTGGAATACCCTCGATGCCACCACGGAAAATTTCGGAAAAATATGCCGCATAATTTACCGCAAACGCCACAAAAGCCGCAAGCTCGCGGGAACGCATCGGCGCATCAAACAAAAGACCGGGCGCATACATAACTACAAAAAGTTGCAGCATTAAAGGCGTACCGCGGATGACCCATACGAACGTACGAAACACCCATTTGACCGGTCGAAACTTTGCCATAGAACCAAACGAAATCAAAAGGCCAAGCGGAATTGCCAAAACAAGTGTTATGATAAATAAAAGGAAATTCATTCCAAACCCTTCAAACAGGGAAGAAATGATTGCCATTGTTCTCTCCATACTGTTTACCATACTTTCCTAATAATAACGAGTAAAAGCAGCGCAGAAGATACTCCTGCGCTGCATTTTGATGCAATGTAAATCTTACTTATTTTGCAGACAATACGCCTTCGAGTTTATATTTTGCTGCGATTTCAGCAAGTGTGCCGTCTTTTACAAGTTCAGAAATGATCTCGTTAACCTTTGCGGTTGCGTCACTGCCTTTTCTGAATGCGATACCGTATTCTTCGGGACCGAAGTCTTGTGCTTCTACAACAACGAGGTCTTCAAAGTCTGTGCCTTCACCGATAGAACCGATAGATGTAACGTAGTCAACAATTGCAATGTCAGATGTGCCGGATGCTACATCCATAAGTGCTTTTGCCATAGAATCAACTGCTGTAAATTCAGCATCTTTAAAGAATTCGTCTGCTGTTGCGAGTTCTTCGCCGGCAGAACCTGCTTCTGCTACAACAAGTGCATTTTCCACAGATGTTTTAAAGCCTTCCGCTTTATCCTTCTTTGCTACCATAACCTGTTTGTTGGTCATGTAGGGATTAGAAATGCTCATGTTAGCCTTTCTTTCTTCGGTAATTGTCATACCGTTCCAGATACAGTCAATGTTTTTTGCATTCAGTTCAACTTCTTTTGCATCCCAGTTGATTTCAACAAATTCAGGTGTTACGCCGAGTTTTTCGCAAACTGCTTTACCAAAATCAACTTCAAAACCGATGAGTTCGTTGTTTGCGTCATAATAATCCATCGGCGCAAAGATTGTCATACCAATGGTAAGTGTGCCTTTTTCTGTGATGTATGCCAAATCAGAAGCTACATCGTCGTTATTTGTGCCGCAACCTACGAATGCGCAAGCTGCCATAAGTACTGCAAGTGTCAGTGCAAGTATTTTTTTCATATGAAATCGTCTCCTTTTTTGTTGTTTGCTTTTGACATTTATTACTTTACCACTTTACCGTGATAAAGTCAAGAGGAAATTTTAAAATTTTTTGAGTTTTGACGTTTTGCACAACAACTGTTCGTTTTTTTGTGCAAAGTGAACAACTGTTGCGGTTTGTGCGCAAAAAAGGGATGGACGGAAAATAGCGCAGATTGGACAAACTGAACCCGTAGGGGTTACCCGAAGGCGTACGATGGTACGCCGAGCGGTGAAGTTTGTTCAAAACACAAGGTATAAAATAGAAGGAATTCGTCATTTGACGAATTCCTTCCTTAGTTTTTGCATTATTTTAACTTTTCAAGCATATGAAAAGGGCTTTATTATGCCTTTTCTTTGCCTTGTGTGGTATGCGCATTTTGCTACATCCCCCTGGATATAGAATTTATCTTACATCGTCCAATGTCTTTGCCTGCAAATGATAAATCGGCTTCCATTTTACATTCTTTGAAAAGAGTGCCACAAAGGTAATCGGAATATACGAAAGCATAAAGAACGGGAACGTAAAGGTGTATAAAATCTTTTTGCTCATGGGTGCGAAAATTTTATGCCATTCGCTGATGGTGGTAACTGTGCCGATACCCAAAAGCATAAAGTAAGAATTTACAAACGTTTCTAAAATAGAACGCACGATTACGGTCATATCCTGTCCTGTTACAAGGCCTAATATAAAGAAGAAAATATATACGCCGAATGCTGCAATGGTGGTAAGGAGCGGAATCATCGTCGCTACCGCAAGATCAAAGCACGCAAAGCCTTTGCCTGTAAAAAGACCTTTTATCATTTTAAAGAAGTACTTTTGCGTTACCTGCATAGAGCCTTTTGTCCAGCGCATACGCTGACGCCATGACTGGCTGAATTTTACCGGCTGTTCATCATAGAGCACGGCTTTGTCGCAGTATGCGATACATTCGCCTTCTAACACCTGATGGAGTGAAAATTCAATGTCTTCGGTCAAAAGGAAGAACTTCCAACCGCCGACCTTTTCCAGCACTTCACGGTGCACCAAAAAGCCTGTTCCGGAAATTGCACAACTTGTACCAAGCAGTGTTCGCGGGTGATTTAAAAAGCGGGATTCTCTTAAATACCACAAAGAACCGCCTGCCGAAACCCAACTCGTTCCGTAATTTTTCGTGTTACGATAACTTGTAATAATGCGGTGTCCGTTTGAAAACATTTTGTTCATTTCTTCGATATAGTTTTCATCCAAAAGGTTATCTGCATCAAATACAAAATAACCCTGATACTCGTTATCGGGATATTCTTTTTTGATTAAATCGAGTGTATAGTCTAGTGCGTAGCCTTTTCCGACGAGTTTATCGTTTTGTCGCTCAATGACACGAAACGCACCGGCCTCTTTTGAAACCTTTGCCGTGTTGTCTGTGCAGTTATCGGCAATTACGAAAATATCAATAAGGTCAGAAGGATACGTCTGCCCTTTGATGCTTGCAATCAAATGCGGAATTACCGCTTCTTCATTTCTCGCAGGAATTAAAACCGCGTATTTATACATCGCCTTTGTTTTTAATTTGCGCCCGCCCTTTAAAAACGGTATAAAAATATAGACAAACTGATAGCCTACGCAAAAAATAAAAATCAAGGCAAAAATATAATTGATAAAGCGAACCCAGTCTAAACTGATCATAAAAATCATTCTCCTATTTTTACAAAAATGCAAATCCTTTTACATTCATACTTATCATACTATACCAAATGATTTTTGTCAATGGATTGTATTGCATTATTTGGAAGAAAAGAAAATTTTTAAAAGAACTTTTTTCTCTTTTTCTATGGACAAATCTTTGTAAAAAATATATAATAAATGTAAGGACATGTGCGTTTTGTCGCATGATAATAAGCAGAGTAGGAGCCGACGCGTTAAGTGGCAGACGAACGGGAAGTTGTCGTCTGCACGAAAAGCAAATTGCTTGCGGTGTCTGTTCCGCATTCCGCTGCTGCAAGAACATTCGGGCATTCGCCTTTTGCAGCAACTGTTTTTAACAAAGGGAGGATAAACGAATGAAACAACATCTTTCAGTTAAGACTTTGGCGTCATCTGCGGTCTTAATTGCATTAAACATTGTAATCACACGGCTTTTATCAGTAAATATCGGCCCCGTGCGAATTGGTCTTGGCTTTTTGCCCATCGCATTAGGGGCTATGCTTTACGGCCCGGTGACGGGAACGGTAATCGCCGTAGTTGCAGACGTTTTAGGTGCCATTCTTTCCGGCACGGGCTACTGGCCGGGATTTGGTCTTTCTGCCGCGCTTTACGGCATAACGTATGCATTCTTTTTGTATAAAAAAGAAAAAAGTTATAAAGCCATTTGTGTCTGCGCGGTATGTCAGGGAATTTTCATCGACGCACTGCTCGGCGCGTTCTGGTACTACCATTATGCCGGCATGGCATTTTTTGCGGCACTCTGGGGCAGGAGTATCAACGCTTTCATTATGATTTTTGTAAAGATTATTTTAATCAAATATACCTGGCAATACATTGGCGCAAAAATTGAACAAACAAAACATTCATTTTAGGTGAAACAGTATGATTTATTTGGATAATGCTGCCACAACAAAGCCGTTTGATGAGGTAATACAAACAGTTTCCGATACCGACCGGGAATTTTTCTTTAACCCCTCGTCTATGCATACCGGTGGGTTTTTGGCAGAAAAGAAAATAAGCGAAGCGGAAACTTTCTTAAAAGACGCAATCGGCGGAAGACAAGGCTCGGTTTTATTTACGTCCGGTGGAACGGAAAGCAATAATCTTGCTTTGTTTGGAACAGTTTTTAGCGCATTAAAACGAAAACCGCATATCATTACAACAAAAATTGAGCATCCGTCAGTATTAGAGCCGATTCGTATGTTAGAAACTTTGGGAGCGGAAGTCACGTATGTGGACGCAGACGAAAACGGATTTGTAAGCCCCGATGAGATTGAAATAAATATCCGCGAAAACACCATGCTTGTATCCGTTATGTGCGTAAACAATGAAACCGGTGCAACACAGCCGATTTCCGAAATCGCAAAACGGGTAAAGGCGAAAAATAAACGGATTTTGTTTCATACAGACTGTGTGCAGGCGCTTGGAAATGTTTCCATAAACGCAGAAAAAACAGGGATTGACCTTATGTCTTTCAGCGCACACAAAATCAACGGTCCAAAGGGCGTGGGTGCGCTTTTTATTGCAAAAGGCGTTAAACTTTCTCCCGTGATATTGGGCGGACATCAGCAAAAAAACTTGCGAAGCGGCACACAAAACACATCGGGCATTGCAGGGTTTCATAAAGCACTTAAACTTACCCTGTCAAATAAAGCAGAAAAGACAGAAAAACTGCAAGCACTTAAACGCATGCTGATTGACGGATTAAAGGACGCTCCTTCCATCTCCGTACAGAATAAAGGCGCGCATTATGCGCCGCACATTATAAGCATTCATGTTAAGGATGTAAGGGCAGAAGTACTTTTACACGCACTCGAAGCGCATGAAATCTATGTTTCAGCAGGCTCTGCGTGTTCTTCCAACAAACCCGAGCCATCGCACGTTCTTACGGCTATGGGGTATGATAAAAAACGAATCGAAGAAACCATAAGGGTAAGCACAGGCGCTTACAATACAGAAGAAGACATTGAAACGTTTTTACGTATTTTAAAAGAAGAAGCGTCTTCACTTTCCAGATTTTTAAGAAACTAACGGGAGGCATTATGAAAATCCTAGTAATCGGCGATGTTGTAGGCGATAGCGGCACAGATGCCGTCGTAGAAAAACTTTCGGCAATTAAGGAAAAATATAACGCAGACTTTTGCATCATAAACGGCGAAAATGCATGCAGTGCAAATGGCATCAGCAAACGAAAGGCAGAGACACTGCTTTCGGCAGGCGCAGATGTGATTACGCTCGGAAATCATACGTTTCGGCAAAAAGATGCCGCAGCGCTCCTTACCTACAACAAAAATGTCATCCGTCCCATAAACTTTCCACCGGATGCGCCGGGGCGCGGTGTATGTACAGTAGATGTAAACGGCGTTTCGGTTTGTGTGTTAAATGCATTGGGAAGAATTTATTTAGACCCCGTTGACTGTCCGTTTCGCGCATTAAAACACGCACTCGAAGAAGTAAAAGCCGATATTAAAATTGTAGATTTTCACGCAGAGGCAACCAGCGAAAAGCGCGCGATGGGCTTCTATTTAGATGGTTTAGCAAGCGTGGTGTTCGGCACGCACACCCATGTGCAGACCGCAGATTTTGAAATACTTCCAAAGGGTACCGGCTATATTACGGACATCGGTATGTCGGGGCCGCACCATTCCTGCCTTGGCGTCGATAAAACGATTGTCATTGACCGTTTGGTTTCGTGCATGCCAAAGCGATTTGAACTTGCAGACTCGCCTGCCCGCATTGATGGCGCCGTATTTACCGTAGATGAATCGACCGGAAAATGCACAGGCGGCGAAACCTTTTCGTATCGCCCGGGTGATACAATATGACAAAACAAGATTTAAGAAAAGATATGCTTTTAAAAAGAGCGCGTCTTTCGGATAAAATAACGCGAAGCGAAAAAATTGTGGACTTACTTTTAAAGCAGCCCTTTTTTCAAAACGCAAATACGATTTTGACGTTTGTTTCCTATAAAAGCGAGCCGGATACGCACCGCTTGATTGCGCGTATGCTGAATATGGGAAAAAAAGTGCTCGCGCCCGTTACCAATCAGGACGGCACCATGGATGCGTACGCATTTTCTTCCCTTTCGGAACTTGTGCCTTCCGCATACGGCATATTAGAGCCGCCGAAAACAAAAATTTTTCCGCCGGAAAAAATTGATTTGATTCTTGTTCCCGGCTGTGCGTTTAATGAAAACGGCTACCGCATCGGTTACGGTGGCGGTTTTTATGACCGCTATCTTGTAAACACTTCCTGTGTTACCTGCGGTTTATTTTTTGCGTCGTGCAGGGCATCGTTTGCGCCCGACAAAACAGACATTCCGCTTCAATACATCATTACGGAAGAAGAACTTCTTTCCTTTGTATAAACCTTAAAAGAAAGGCGTTTTGACATGGATATTTTTTGCGAATTTTTAGTAAAGAAAAAAAGTGCATCTGATAAACTAAAACGGTTTGGACTATCTGTCTTATGCGCTGCTGTATGTGTGCTTATTTTTTATGTCAGCGTGGCGGTTTTTCGTCCGCTGATTACGTTTATGCCCCTTTTAATTGCGGCAGCAATTTATCTTACCGTTATATACAGCCGCAATTTTTCAATCGAATACGAGTATATTTTCACAAACGGCGTTTTGGATATTGACATCATAAAGGGAAGAATAAAGCGCGAAAAATTTCTTTCCGTTCCTTGCCGCAGCATTGAATATATGGGACCGGTGCGTAGCGTACGCGCATCGCAAAACCGCGTTGTAAACGCGATCTATGATGAAAAGCGTCCCGGAAAATATATTGTTACCTATTCGGAGCACGGCACAAAGACAGATCTTTATTTTCAGCCGCCCGAAAAATTACTTGTCAGCATGAAAAAATATAATCCCAAAAATATAAATCTGGAATAAAAAGGACTGCTATATGAAAAAGATACTTTCTTTTTTAGATGAAAACAAAAAAATAGAAGATACCATCCGCACCTTAATTGCACATAAAATGACAGTCGCAACGGCTGAATCCTGCACCGCAGGACTTATCTCGGCGGCTTTGGGAAGCGTGCCCGGCGTATCCGAAATTTTTTGTGAAGGCTATATTACATACAGTAACGAAGCAAAAGAAAAAAACCTTGGCGTACCGCACGAACTGCTTTCTGCCTACGGCGCAGTAAGCGAACAGGTTGCAGCAAAAATGGCAGAGGGCGCGGCAAAAAAAGCAAATGCCAAAGTCGGCATTTCTGCAACCGGCATTGCAGGGCCGGGCGGAGGAACAGAAGAAAAACCGGTCGGACTTGTGTATATCGGTATTTTCGTAGAAGGCGAAACCACCGTAAAAAAATGTTTGTTTTCAGGCGACAGAGACGAAGTAAGACAAAAGACTGTCTTAACCGCTTTTGAGGAACTTCAAAAAAGGCTTGAAATTTTATTTGACAAATAGAAAAACTTGCGATATAATAGAAATCGAACAAATGTTCTTTAAGGGGGAAATGAAATTGGCAGAAAGAAAAAATATACTGGGTGCTGAACCCACCGTTTCAAAAAGCAAAAAAGAAGCCATCGAAATGGCGCTCCTTCAAATTGAGAAAAGTTACGGAAAAGGCTCTGTAATGAAATTGGGGGACAAGCAGGGGCTGAGTGTAGAATCCCTCCCCACAGGTGCATTAAGTCTTGATATTGCGCTTGGCATCGGCGGTTTTCCGAAGGGAAGAATTATCGAAATCTACGGACCTGAATCTTCCGGTAAAACAACAGTTGCACTCCACGCCATTGCCGAAGCGCAAAAGCGCGGCGGCGAGGTTGCGTTTATCGACGCAGAGCACGCATTAGACCCGATTTATGCAAAAAAACTCGGCGTTAATGTAGAAGATTTAATCGTTTCTCAACCCGATACCGGCGAGCAGGCTTTAGAAATTGCCGAAATGCTTGTCCGCAGTAATGCGATTGACGTTATTGTAATTGACTCTGTTGCGGCGCTCGTACCGAAGTCCGAAATTGAGGGAGAAATGGGCGACTCGCACGTAGGTCTTCACGCAAGACTGATGAGTCAGGCGCTCCGTAAACTTGCAGGCGTAATAAACCGCACCAACACCATTGCGATTTTTATCAATCAACTTCGTGAAAAGGTTGGCGTTATTTACGGAAATCCCGAAGTAACCACCGGCGGACGTGCACTGAAATTCTACGCCAGTGTAAGACTTGACGTAAGAAAGCAGGAACTCATAAAACAGGGTACCGAGGTAATCGGCGCAAGAACCAAAGCAAAGGTTGTAAAAAACAAGGTTGCTCCTCCTTTCAAAGAGGCAGAATTTGATATCATGTACGGCGAAGGTATTTCCAAAGAAGGCTGTATTTTGGATATCGGTGTTGCCTGCGGCGTCATTAACAGAAGCGGCACATGGTACAACTATAACGAAGAACGCATCGGTCAGGGCAGAGAAAATGCAAAAACATTTTTAAAAGAAAATCCTGAAATCAAAGAAAAAATCGAATCTGAAATCAGAGAGATTTTGTTTGACAACGATACCAAGGAAAATAACACAGAAGAATAACAGAATAACAAACGGGATGCGGCAAGCCGCATCCCGTTTTTGGGGTGGACGGAAAATAGCGCAGATTGGACAAACTGAACCCGTAGGCGTACGTAGGGTACGCCAAGAGGTGAAGTTTGTACAAAACACAAGGCATAAAAAATAGAAGGAATTCGTCATTTGACGAATTCCTTCCTTACATTTTGCATTATTTTAATTTTTTAAGCATATCAGAAATGCTTTCTTGTGTGTTTTCTTTGCCTTGTGTGGTGTGCGCATTTTGCTACACCCTTTTAATTGTTTTTATTTTGTGTGTGTTCACTGAACGTTTTCGAAAAATGGTGTTTTCCGTCACTTCCCAGTACAAAGAAAAGATAATCAGTATCCGCAGGATAAAGCGCCGCTTTTACCGCCGCTTCTCCGGGGGAAGCAATCGGTCCTACCGGCAGTCCCGCATTGATATACGTGTTGTAGGGGCTGTCAATTTTGGTGTCCTCTATGGAAAGTACCGCTTTTCTTTCTTTTAATACGTACTGCACTGTTGCACACGACTGCAAATATGGATAATCATTGCTTTTTAAACGGTTGTGAAATACGCTTGAAACACGATCTCTATCCTCGTCCCCAAGCGCTTCACGCTCGATGATGGAGGCAAGTGTAATGACCTCGTCCATCGTCATTCCCATTTCTTTTGCACGCTCTTTAAAGGGGGCGTACATTCTGTCAAACTGCATGAGCATTTCGTTTATAATGCCATACTCGTCGCCCGGCGCAAACTGATAGGTGCTCGGGAACAGATACCCTTCCAGACGGTTTTCGCGTTCGGGAAGTTCTTTTACAAAATCGTAGTCAAACTCGCCGTAATCGATAAGATAATAAAACTTATCCTTGTCGATAAGACCTTTTCTTTCCAACAAATCGGCAATCTTATAAATTTCGTAGCCTTCCGGAATGGTTACCTTCATCGCATCCAGATTGTGGCCGGATTCTTGAAGCGTTTTAAAAATTGTCTCGTAGCCGTCTCCGCGGTCTAATTTAAACTTGCCGAAGTTGTAGTTTCCATCTACGCCACGTAGTTTTGACATAACACGATAGAAAAATTCAGAATGAATGAGTCCGTCTTTCTTTAAAATACGGGCAATACTTTTGGTACTGCTTCCCTCGGGAACGGTAACAATAACCTCTCCCGATTCTTTGCCGGGTGCATAGTCTGTATAGCAAAAACCTGCCAAAATCACGGCAATAATCAGAAAAACTGCTGCTACAAGTTTTTTGATAAATGTTACCTGTTTTTGTTTTTCTGCCGCTTCTTTTTCTTCTTCTATGCGTACCTTGTCCTCATCCGTAAGTTTTTGAACTGTCATAAGTTCAATTTCAGAAGATTTGGTTTCCAAAACCTTATCTTCCTCTTTGACTTCTTGGGTTTTTTCTTCTTGTTCCAAAACCGGTTTTTTCTCTGATACTTTTTTGAAAATCTGCTCCATTTTTTCCTGCGCAGCAAGCGTTTCTGCGCTTATTTCTGCTTTTTCTTCTGTTTCAGGCTCGTTTTCCTTAACGATTTCAGTATCAAGATTTTTTTCTTTTTCGTCCAAACAAAACACGTCCTTTCGCTGCTAGTTTACAGTTTCAGGTTTGCAACTGCATTTAATGCGCTGTCCGCAAAATCGTTTTTCTGATATTTATAAAAACCTGCACAACCAATCATTGCTGCGTTGTCGGTACACAAGATAGGCTGTGGGTAGAATAAGCCAAGATTATTTTCTGCCGTCGCTTTTTCAAACGATGCCCGAAGCGCTCCGTTTGCGCTCACGCCGCCGGCAAGCACGACATTTTTCACGCCGACTGCCTTCGCCGCGCAAAGTGTGTGATGTGTTAAAACCTCTACAACCGCTTTTTGAAAACTTGCGGCAAGGTCAGCACGGTTTACTTCTTCGTTTTTCTGTTCTTTGGTGTGAAGATAATTGATAACAGACGTTTTTACACCGCTGAAACTAAAATCGTAGGGGTTGTCCGAAAACTGAACCCGCGGAAATGAAATTGCATCTTCGTTTCCCTCTTTTGCGAGCGCTTCGATTTTCGGTCCGCCCGGATAGCCAAGTCCTATCACGCGGGCGATTTTATCAAACGCCTCTCCCGCCGCATCGTCACGGGTGCGGCCTAAAATTTCAAAATCCAGATAATCTTTAACGTGAAGAATGTGGCTGTGTCCGCCGGATGCCACAAGGCACACAAACGGCGGTTTTAACGCTTTATGCGTAATATAGTTTGCCGCAATATGCCCATGAATATGATTGACTGCAATGAGCGGAATGTTTTTGGCACTTGCCACTGCCTTTGCAAACGAAACGCCAACCAAAAGCGCGCCGATTAAACCCGGTCCGTAGGTAACGGCTACGGCATCTAAATCGTCGTACGTTACGTTTGCCGTTTCCATCGCTTCGCGCACGACTGCCGAAATATTAAGTGCGTGATTGCGCGATGCCACCTCGGGAACAACACCACCGAATTTTTTGTGTATTTCTATCTGTGATGAAATTACGTTTGAAAGCACCTCGCGCCCGTCTTTTACGACGGCGGCGGATGTTTCATCACAAGACGATTCAATTGCCAGAATCAAACGTTCCATTTTTATCCCTCTGTATCAAAAAATTTTGTCATTAAAATTGCATCTTCTGTATTTTCGTAGTAGCGCTTGCGCCTGCCGACCGGAACAAAGCCTTTTTTCTCATAAAGAGAGATTGCGCTTTGATTCGATTCCCTTACTTCAAGCGTCATAAAGATAAGCGAGCGCTCCTTTGCGAGTGAAATAAAATCGTCCACAAGGCGCGAGGCAACGCCTTTTCGCCTGTAATCTTTTGCCACAGCAACATTCGTGATATGCCCCTCGTCTGCCAAAATCCACATTCCCATATAGGCGATGGCTTTTCCGTCTTCTGTTAAGACACGGTAGACAGAATCTTTGCCCGAAAGTTCTTCTAAAAACATCGCCTCTGTCCACGGATGTGAAAACGATTCTTTTTCTACGTTTAAAATGTCTGAAAGGTGCGTATGTGTCATCGTTTCTATTCGCACAGTATCACATTCCCTCCGCAGGATTTAAAAATTCTGTTTTTAAGCGCAGTTACAATGCCGCCGCCCGAAAACGGGAGTTCTGCTAAAATAACCTTGGCGCCATCATTGTCTGCCTGTCTTAATGCGAAAAAGAGATTTTTTGCATATTCTTCTGCCGTTTCGCCAAGAGACACGGCGGTAGCGCCTTTATATTCTGTCTCACCCGCCGTTAAAACAAACAAATTTTCTTTCGGCAAATTCTCTATGTACGCACGGATTGTCGCACGGCAATTTTTCCCCATAAATACCGTCATTTTTGCCTTTGGTGCGTAATGCTTATACTTCATGCCGGGGCTTTTGGGTGCATTCGCATCATTTCCATCGGGTTCATAACCCGAAACCTCGCCCAAAAGGTTTGAAAGCATCTCCTGCGAAACACCACCCGGTCTTAATATGTTAGGCGGTTTGACCGTAAGGTCAATTACTGTCGATTCAAGCCCCACCTTGCACGGTCCGCCGTCAATGATAAAGTCCACGCGGTCTTTTAAATCCTCAATTACGTGTTCTGCCGTTGTGGGACTTGGTCTTCCGGAAACATTTGCAGACGGTGCCGCAACCGGAACACCGCTTTTTTCGATAAGCGCTCGTGCAATTTCGTTTTCAGGGATGCGTATAGCAACTGTTTTTCCGCCCGCCGTTACAACATCCGGCACAAGTTCACTTTTATTTAAAATAAACGTAATCGGGCCGGGACAAAGGTGCGAAATGATTTTTTCTGCCTCAGGTGTAACAGTTTCTACCAGGCGGTACACGTCTTCTTTTTTTGCCACGTGCACGATAAGCGGATTATCCGATGGTCTTCCCTTTGCCGCAAAAATCTTTTTTACGGCATCATCTGAAAGCGCATTTGCACCAAGACCGTAAACTGTCTCGGTCGGAAACGCAACAAGACCACCCTTTGCCAGTGTTTCAGAAGGTAAATTCAGTTTTTCAAAATCCGCTTTATTTCGGATTGTTACAACTTTTGCAGACATATAAACTCACCCAATATTATATTATACCATTCTTTTTAAAAAAAATATAGTTTTTTTTGATATTTTATTGAATTTTATTTTAATATGTTGTAAAATAATAGTATAAGAAAGTATATGTTATGTTACAAGTAGTGTTTGTGTAGTTGAGGGGGGATTTTTTATGAAAAAGGTTATATCGGCGTGGCTCACAGTTTTACTCCTTCTGTCCGTTGGCGCAACTACATTTGCAAACGGATACACGGTTGTGACAGAACCTATGTACAACTTGACTGACAACACCGCAGAACGCGTTATAAAAGTTTCAAAAGATTCAAAATGGGCACTTGCAGACGAAAAAGGCAAGGTTATCACCGGCTTTTCGTGGGATGCAATCGGTGAAATTACATCTTCTTATATCCCTGCAAAAAAGGGAAACTATTGGGGTTATATAAACGAAAACGGTAAGGTTTTAATCCCGTATCAGTTCTTAAACGCCGGCCGCTTTGAAGACGGCATTGCCATGGCGCAGAACATGGACGGAACACACGTTTACATTGATACAGACGGAACTGTTTTATTCCAGTCTCCGTTTACCTATTCCTTTTCTCCGTCAGGCGGCGCAATTTGCGGCATCTTAGACGGTCTTTACGGCTACTGCGATACCGAGGGAAGCATGCTCATTGCTCCCCGATTTGAAATGGCATTTGATTTTCACGAAGGCTATGCCGCAGTAAAATCAAACGGAAAATGGGGATTTATTACAGGAGACGGAAGTTTTGCAGTAAAGCCCGCATTTGATTCTGCCGGCGATATGAAAAACGGCCACGCCGTTTGCCGACTTTATAGCGGTTACGGCATTGTAAGTGCAAACGGCACAAAAAAAACATCGTTTGATTTTGATTATATCGGCGCGCCCGACGAAAACGGATGGTATCCTGCAAAACGCGGCAGCGTTTTGGGTTATATCAACACCAAAGGCACATGGATGTTGAAAACAGAGTACGATTTTTGCTACCCCTTTACAAATGGCGTAGCGAGAGTATTTAAAGACGGACTTTGGGGCTTTATTGATAAAAACGGAAACGAACTTATAGCACCTTCTTTTATAGACCTTGGTGTATACAAAAACGGCATCGCGCCGTTTTCAACGGACGGCTTGCTTTGGGGTTTTCTTTCTCTTACAACCACAATCGCCCCCGATAAGACTCCGGCGATTTCAAATCCGTCGGCAAACGAGGGCACAGTACCAAATGTTCCCGTTGTACAAAACCCAGCAGCACTAGGAGAGCGTCCGCTTACACCCGACAGTGCAAAATGTATCTCGATGAAAATAGGCTCACAACTTGCACTGAAAGGCTTATCGGAAGAACGCGCACTTGCCGCAGCCCCTGTTTTATTAGACGGAACGACGATGATTCCTCTCCGCGATATTGTAGAACTGATGGGCGGAACAATCACGTGGAACGCCGAAAATCAGCGTATTGGCATAAACTGTTATAACCTTAACATTTCGATGACCATCGGAAGTAAAATCAGTTTTATAAACGGCGCGCCTACATCTGTTCCGCAGGCACCCGCACTTATTAACGGCACAACCATGGTGCCGCTCCGTAGCATTATGGACGGACTGGGCTGCACGATAAAATGGATTGATACTGCGCAAAATATTTACATATACTATAAATAACCCCTCTGGAAAGGATTTGGTTTAAATGACGATTTTAGTAACCGGCGGCGCCGGTTTTATCGGAAGCCACACCTGTGTTGAACTTTTAGAAAGTGGCTTCGACATTGTCGTAATGGATAACTTTTTAAACTCCAAACCAGAAGCGTTAAACCGCATCAAACAAATTACAGGAAAGGATTTTCCGTTTTATGAAGCCGATTTACTCGATGAAGCGGCAGTTGAAAAAATCTTTTTAGAAAACAAAATCGACGCGGTCATCCATTTTGCAGGCTTAAAAGCCGTAGGCGAATCAGTTTCGATGCCGCTTTGGTATTACCATAACAACATTACCGGCACCTTAATTTTGTGCCGCGTGATGCAAAAAATGAACGTGAAAAAAATTGTGTTCAGTTCCTCTGCAACTGTTTACGGCGACCCGGCGTCTGTTCCAATCGAGGAAACGTTTCCTTTGCACACTACCAATCCATACGGCAGCACAAAGCGTATGATTGAAGATATTTTGCGTGACCTTTATGTTTCGGATAACGAATGGAGCATTGCACTTCTTCGCTATTTTAATCCCATTGGTGCTCACAAGAGCGGTCTTTTAGGCGAAGATCCGAACGGCATTCCCAATAACTTAATGCCGTACATTGCACAAGTTGCAGCAGGAAAACTTTCCCACCTTAACGTGTTCGGTAACGATTATGACACGCACGACGGCACCGGCGTAAGAGACTATATTCATGTTGTGGATTTGGCAAAAGGGCATATAAAAGCAGTAGAACGCGTCCTTCAAACCACCGGCGCAGAGGCGTATAATTTAGGCACCGGCACAGGTTACAGCGTGCTTGATATGGTAAAGGCGTTTGTAAAAGAAAACGGCGTTTCGGTTCCCTACAAAATTGCGCCCAGAAGACCCGGCGACATTGCCAGATGCTATGCAGACCCCAAAAAAGCAAAAGAAGTACTTGGATGGGAAGCAGAACTTGATATTCACGATATGTGCCGCGACGGCTGGAATTTTATGAAGAAAAACCCAAACGGACTATAAAAAGTTTTAGAGGACGCTTTAAAAAGCGTCCTTTTTCATTTACATCCCATAGGGATAGGAAAAATCAGAACGGAATGGATAAACGGAGTCCCGACGGCGTACGTTAGGTACGCCAAGAGGCGACGTTTATTCATAGTAAAAGGCATAAAAATAAAAAAGAACGCTTATTTAAGCGTTCTTTTCCATATTGTCTTGTTTGAAACAAATGTTTTGTAGCCACGAACTGTTCTCTTCTTTCTCTTGCCTTTTACGTTCCGGCTGATTTTTACATCCCTATTTGTTCAAAAACTCTTTTTCCATTTCTAAAATATCTTCAAGCCAGTAGATACCGATATCCAAAGCCGCCCACATGCTCTTTCGTTCTGCCTTTTTGGTAAGTTTTGCGGTAGAAATATCTTCGCCATTTTTCTCTAAAAGTTCAATGGTGATTTTTGTTGCCATGTCTAAATCATTTACCTTTTCAGATTCTAAAATAGTGAATCTCGTGATAAAGTTTTCGTTAAAATCGCCATAATAAAGGACGTTACCGTCACGGATTAAGGGCTTTCCGCGATAGATTAAGCTTTCTCTTTCTGTTACTGCTGCCATGTTGTAAGCCTCCTGTATTCTTATAATCAGTCTTTTTCTAACTCTTTTAATGTTTTAATGTCTACCTGGTCCTCGTCATCTTTACGATTTCTGGACGCATTTTTTATAATTACAATGTCGTCTACTTTAAATTCGTTTATGACGGCATCGTTTTCTGCATTGAGTTTCACCTGCACCATTCCGCGCAAAAGATGCGTTCCGGTTACGGTGCCGCGTCCCATCGGCGTATCTACAATTGCGCCTACGTTCGGTGTGCGGTCAATCAAACTTTCGTATGCTTCCTGCTCGTACTTTAAGCAGCACATGAGTCTGCCGCAGGTGCCCGAGATTTTTGTGGGATTTAAAGAAAGCGACTGTTCCTTTGCCATTTTAATAGAAACCGGCTCAAAATCCCCTAAAAACTGGGAGCAACAAAGCGCTCTGCCGCAAACGCCGAGACCGCCGAGTAATTTCGCCTCGTCTCTTACACCTATCTGGCGAAGTTCAATTCTTGTTCTGAACACCGCTGCAAGGTCTTTTACGAGTTGTCTGAAATCGACTCTGCCGTCTGCTGTAAAATAAAATAAAATCTTGCTGTTGTCAAACGTGTATTCGACATCAATCAGGTTCATATCGAGTTCGTTTTCGGCAATTTTTTTCAGGCACACATCAAACGCTTCTTTTGCGCGCACCTGATTTTCTTTTACTTGCTTTGTGTCTTCGTCAGTTGCCTTTCTTAAAATGCTTTTAATCGGCATCTGAAACGATTCTTCGTCAACTTCGCGGTCTGTCAGCACAACTTTTCCGTACTCAATTCCCCTTGAAGTTTCGACAATCGCGCCATCGCCGACCGAAAGCGCTATATTTTCAGGATTAAAATAATAAATTTTACCAACGGGCTTAAATCTGATGCCCACTACCTTTGTCATGGAAATCCTCCCAAATGCGCATCACAGTTTCTAACACCGATGCGCTGTAATTTAAATTTTGTGAAAGTCTTTTTTGAAACTCTGTTACGCGGTCAAACGCCGAAACCAGACTTTTTTTGTTCATTCCGCTTACAAAAACACGTAGATTAGAAAGTTCGCTTTGGTAAATGACGTGTTCCGGCATACCGGACAGTAAAAACACGGCGTCCCGCAAAAACGTTAATAAAAAGTCAGTAATATGTGTAATATGCTCGCGCTCAGAAATCAAAAAGTCTGCCGTTTTGCGAACGGATGCGGCGTTTTGCGTGAGCATCAAAAGATGCTCTATGCTCTTTTGAAACCGTTCTTTTAATTCCGCATCCTCTTTGAACAAAAGCGCAGTCCCGATGCTTCCCTTAGAAAGACGGGCAAACGGTTTATGATCTGTCTCGTTTCCAAATTGTTGATTTAAATAGGTTTCTACCTCGTCGTAAGAAAGCGAAAAAAACGAAAGAATCTGACTTCTCGATAAGATTGTGGAAAGCAGCTTGTCCTGTTTTGTAACACAGATTACAAATGTTACATAAGACGGTGGCTCTTCTAAGATTTTTAAAAGCGCATTTTGTGCGCCGACGCTTAAAAGGTCGCCTTCTTTTACCAGAAACACACGCCTTTTTGCAAGATAAGGCGTAAGATAAACTTCACTTAAAATCTGCTCACGCACATCCTCAACGCCAATGGACGCTTTGTCATTAGCGGGCGCGAGCGTAAAGATATCGGGATGGTTTGCGCTTTTTGCCTTTTTGCACCCCGGGCACGCGTCACACGGCTTTTCGCCTTCGCTTTCGCAGACAAGTGCACGCGCAAAAATCTCTGCACAAAGACGTTTCCCCGTGCCATAAGCGCCCTCAAACACGTACGCATTGGAAATGCGGTCGCCCGAAAGCGCCTTGATTAAGCTGTTTTTGACCGGTTCGTGACCGTACAGTGCCTCAAATCCCATAATCAGACTTTTTCAAACCTCTCTACATCAATTACGAAAATGGTTGCGCCGCCCACTTCCACTTCGGCAGGATATGTTGCATAACCGGTCACACCACCGATATACGGTTCGGGCGAGAACACGATTTGCTTGCGCTTTGCACTGTGCTTTGATATCACGTCAATTACTGTCTGAACGGTTTCTTCTTCTGTTCCGACTAAAAGCGTTGTGTTGCCGGCACGCAAAAAGCCTCCGGTTGACGCCATTTTGGTAACAGAAAACCCTGCTTTGTTAAGTTCGCGCATTACGTTGTTACCGTCATCATTGCTGACAATTGCAAATACGAGTTTCATAACTTACATTCCTCCCTTTTTCGTAATCCGTTTCTTCGGTATATTTTTATGCTGAAAACGCGAAAAAGATGTGCCTTACGCGTCCTCTTTTACAAGGCTTAGGATAAATTCTCCCAAATCACGCGTTGCGTTCGGTTTTCCGAAATGTGCTGCGCTTTCTGAAAGGCGTTTTGCTTTAAACGGATCGTGTATCAGTTGATACACCGCTTCTTCTGCACCGAATGTTTCGCTTAAACTGAGTGCTACACCGTTATTCAGCATAAATTCTTTGTTTCGGTCCTCCTGACCGGGAATCGGGTCTAAAAGCAAAATCGGAAGGCGTTTTGCGAGCGCCTCCGACGTAGAAAGTCCGCCGGGTTTTGTAATCAGGCAGTCACACGCGTCCATTAACACATCTACATTATCCACATAGCCGTAGGTTACCACCCGTTTTTTAAACTTGCATTTGTTGATTCTGTTTTTCAGTTTTTTGTTACTGCCGCACACCATAAGAATCTGAAAATCCTCATCCAGTTTGTCGAGCCTTTTTAAAAGTTCAACTACGTGTGTGCCGTAGCCCATTGAGCCCATCATTACCAAAATGGTAAATTTGTCATCAATGCCTAATGCGCGACGCGCCTCGTCGGCAGGCATTTTCTCGGAAAATTTTGTGTCAATGGGGATGCCAAGTGGCAATACGTTTTTGAGTGTACCCCATTTTTTAAGTGCCTGGTACGATAAAAGTTCCGACGGAATCACGTAATAGTCTGATTTTGCCTGTTCCCAGAAAGGATGCACGGTAAAATCCGTCACAATCGAAATGACTTTTGCGTGAAAGGGATGCTTCTTTTTGATTCTGTCTAATGCGATGGTGACAAAAAGATGCGTGCTTACAATCACGTCAGGACGAAACGAATCAATATATGCGTAAAGTTTTTTGCTGAATGCGTTGGTCAGAAATGTGTTGGTTTTGGAAACTTCCGCCGGGGGATTTTCTCTCTGGTCTAAAAGGCCGTAGAGTGACCCGTAAAGTTTCGGCGCTATGGTAGTAGAAAGGATGTATCCCTTTGATACTGCCTCTGCGAGCGCACTGTTTACATGTTCTGCCGCGTCGAGCATTCTGCATTCAACGTCTTTATGCCCTTCAAAATATCGCATCATCGCGCGGGCTGCCTGATGGTGCCCGCCACCTGTCGGAATCGAAAGAAACAGTACCTTCATGAAAGATCACGTACCTTTGTTTAGAATAAACCGGGAATACCAAGTCCTCCGGTGATTGCGCTCATGCCTTCTTCCGTCATTTTGTCAACCTGATGGATGGCATCGTTTACCGCAACCGTAATCAAATCTTCTAACATTTCGGTGTCTTCCGGGTCAACAATTTCCGGTGCAATGGAAATCTTTGTGATTTCTTTTGTGCCCTTCATGGTTACTTTTACTTTTCCGCCGCCGGCAGATGCCTCAACGGTTTTTTCTTCAAGTTCTCCCTGCACACGCTGCATTTCTTCCTGCATCATTTGTGCCTGTTTTAACATTGTGTTCATTTTGTGGTTACCGCCACCGGTAAATTTGTTGCCTTGTGCCATGAAATATTCCTCCGTTTTTATGGAATTAAATAAACTGAATTTCTGAATGTGTTTTGCTGAGTTCTTCTAATTTTTTTAAGCGGTCGTCTGTGTCTGTGCCTACGCCAATTTCTTTTGGTGTGACACACTGAACCGGAATGTCCTGTTGCGTTACGCTTTTTACTGCCTCACAGATAAGCGCAAGGTTTGCGGGTTTTGATACCAAACTTTTGGATATCATCGCATTTTCCCCGAAAACAAGGCAGAGTTTTTGGTTGACCATTTTTGGTTTTACCATAATAAGATGCGGCGATAGCGGTGCGCCCCCGTGCGATTTGATATAGGCTACGATTTCGGGCCATCTTGCTTCTACGCCGTCTGCATTTTGGGGAGCATCGTTCTCGCAAAGTGGCTTTTCTTGCGGTGTTTCTTTTAAAGGTTCTTCCGCCACAACAGGTTTTACTTCTTTTTTCGGTGCGTCTATTTTTTCTGCGTCGTCTTTCGCCTTTGGCGCGGACGCATCTACAACTTGTACACCGTTTTTAAGCGCCGCCTCTAAACTGGAAACTCTGTCTAAAAGTGCTTCTTTTGTGTCTTCTAAATCCGGCTCGCAAAGTTTTACAAGTGCCATTTCGTAAAGCGTTCTCGAAAAGCCGGAATAGCGCGCCTTTGCATATGCGTCGCTTAAAAGGTCAATCGCGCGGAGCAGTCTTTCGTTTGAAAATAACTCTGTCAGCGATTCAATTTTTTCTGTATTTTCTTTGGATGTATTTAAAAACGCTGACGCGTTTTTGGTCATTTTGACAACCAAAACGTCTCTTAAATATCGAATCAGTCGTTCTGCAAAAAGGCCCGTTTCTTTTCCCTGCTCGATGACAAGATTAAAAAGTTCAAGCACGCCTTTCGTGTCGCCTGTTGCTGCACTCTTTGCGATGTCGTACATTGCAGCATCGTCTAAAATGCCCACAATTTTTACAACATCGTCGTAGGTGAGTGTGCCATCTGCCGCGCCGACGCATTTGTCTAATACGCTTAATGCGTCTCGCATAGAGCCATCGCCCAATTCCGCAATCAGTTCCAATGCAGAACGCTCTGCCGAAATGCCGTCTGCTGACAGAATGCTTTCCATACGGTCTGCAATATGCTGATTGGTAATGCGTTTAAATTCAAACTGCTGGCATCTGGAAAGTACCGTAATGGGAACCTTATTCGGCTCTGTTGTGGCAAGAATAAACATAACGTGCTTGGGTGGTTCTTCCAGTGTTTTAAGAAGTGCATTAAACGCCTGTTGCGTTACCATGTGCACCTCGTCTATGATATAAACTTTTTTCTTTGCAACGGTCGGCAAAAATAAGACATCGTCGATTAAATCGCGGATGTTTTCCACCTTGTTTTTGGACGCGCCGTCAAGTTCTGTAACGTCTAAAATCGATTCGTCCAAAAGGCCGCGGCATACACTGCATTCGTTGCAGGGGTTACCCTCTTTTGGATTTAAACAGTTGACAGCACGCGCCAGAATTTTTGCCGTGGAGGTTTTGCCCGTTCCCCTAGTGCCGCAGAACAGGTATGCGTGTGCGGTAGAATCGTTCATGATTTGGTTTTTAAGTGTTTTGGTAATATGCTCCTGACCGATAACATCGTCAAACGTAGTCGGTCGCCACCGTCTGTAAATTGCCTGATATGCCACGCGTGCACCTCCTTTAAAACTCTTTCTTTAAGTAAAAAAAGCCGCGACATAAAAGCGCGGTTTTCCTGGCACAAAGCCTGCCGCTTTGTGTAACATTTACACTTGTTCGGTCTTTGCGTTCACACCGGGAGGAGCCGCAACACACCCAAGACACCGCTTATCGCTGCTTGGTTCCCCACCTGACGAGGTTCACGGGCTCAAATTGTGCGGATCCCGGCCGACAACGCTTACGCGCCGAACGCAAAGTAAGCGCCATTGTGTATTTCACAATGGCAGAAACGCGTTTTCGTTTCTTCTTATATAGTATATCATATTTTAGCAAATGATTCAACTGTTTTTTTCAATTTGTATTGGGTTTAGTCTTTTTGTCCGAGGTATGCGTCGATTGCATTTGCTGCGTCTTTTCCTGCGCCCATAGCTAAAATAACCGTGGCTGCTCCCGTGACAGCATCTCCGCCGGCGTATACGCCCTCGCGGGAGGTCTTACCCGACACTTCTTCTGCCACAATACCACCCCAGTCAAAAACCTTTAAGCCGTCTGTTGTAGATGCAATGAGCGGATTCGGCGATGTACCGATTGCCATAATGACAGCATCTACGGGGAGCGTAAATGATGCGTTTTCTTTTGGAACAGGTTTTCTTCTTCCGCGCTCATCCGGCTCGCCAAGTTCCATTTCAATACAGTTTAAGCCGTTTACAAAGCGGTTTTCATCGCCTAAAATCTCGGTCGGATTGGTAAGAAGGCGGAACAAAATCCCCTCTTCTTTTGCATGGTGCACCTCTTCCTTTCGTGCAGGGAGTTCATCCATAGAGCGTCTGTACACAATGCTTACCTCATCTGCGCCAAGGCGTTTTGCACACCGCGCCGCGTCCATTGCAACGTTACCGCCACCAACTACCGCCACGCGTTTTGCGCGAAAAACAGGGGTGTTGCTATCTTCTTTATACGCCTTCATCAGATTGATGCGGGTTAAAAATTCGTTTGCAGAATACACGCCCTTTAAATTTTCGCCCGGAATACCCATAAATTTAGGAAGACCTGCGCCAGAGCCGATAAACACTGCCTCAAAGCCTTCGGAAAGCAAATCATCTATCGAAAGTGTTTTTCCGATAATAACATTGGTTTTTATGGTAACGCCCATGGCTTTTAGGGCATTTACTTCGTGTTCTACGATTTTTTTAGGCAAACGGAATTCCGGAATGCCATAAACCAAAACACCGCCTGCAACATGAAGCGCTTCAAAGACTGTAACGAGGTAGCCTCTTTTGGCAAGTTCGCCAGCGCAAGCAAGCCCTGCCGGTCCCGAGCCAACAACGGCAACCTTATGTCCGTTGGATTTTGGCGGGGTTACGGAATTCGTACTGTTTTCATTATGATAATCAGCCGCAAAGCGTTCCAGTTTTCCGATGGCTACCGGCTCGCCCTTTACGCCACGCACGCACTTTCTTTCACACTGATTTTCCTGCGGGCATACTCTTCCGCAAACTGCGGGTAAAGAACTTGACTCTGCTATAATCTGATACGCAGCCTCAAATTCCCCTTGTGCCATTTTTTCTAAAAAGTCAGGGATTCGGATTTTGACCGGACATCCCGATACACAAGGTTTGTGCTTGCAGTTTAAGCAACGTTTTGCCTCTTCTATTGCCATCTCGGGTGTGTAGCCGAGTGTAACTTCGTTAAAATTTTTGTTGCGTTTGTCAGGCGCTTGAGAGGGCATTTCCTGTTGTTTAAGCGACATATTCGGCATAATTATTGTTCCCCCTTTTTCAACAGGTTACACGCATCGTCATAGGCATGACGTTCAAAATCGCGGTACATGGACGCGCGCTCAATCGCTTCGTCAAAATCGACCTCATGTCCGTCAAACTCAGGGCCGTCTACGCAAGCGAATTTCATTTTTCCGCCTACGGTGAGTCTACAACCGCCACACATACCCGTTCCGTCAATCATAACGGGGTTCATACTGACAACTGTTTTGATGCCATACTCTTTTGTTAAGAGCGAAACAAATTTCATCATGACCAAAGGACCAATAGCGATAACCTCGTCATACTGTTCACCGTTTTCCAAAAGTTTTCTTAAAACGTCGGTCACAAGGCCTTTTTCACCCACACTTCCATCATCTGACGCAATATAAAGGCGTGTGCTCGCATTTTTAAATTCATCTTCTAAAATTAAAAGTTCTTTATTTCGAACACCAACAATTGTGTGAACCTCACACCCTAAACCAAACAGTTTTTTTGCAACGGGATACGCGATTGCGCTGCCAACACCGCCAGCAACAACTGCAACTTTTTTAAGTCCCTCGGTTTCTGTTGCGCGGCCGAGCGGCCCTGCAAAATCAGAAAGGCAGTCTCCTTCTGAAAGCGCATTTAATTTCTTAGTTGTCGCACCGACAACCTGAAAAATAATCGTCACGGTTCCGTTTTCGCGGTCAAAATCTGCGATGGTTAAAGGTATTCTTTCTCCCGCATCATCTACACGCAAAATAACAAACTGCCCCGGCTCTGCTTTTTTAGAAACGAGCGGCGCTTTAATTTCCATCAGCGTTACCGTAGGATTTAAAATCTTCTTTTTTTCAATCTGAAACATCGTATCATTCCTTGTGCGTAAACATTCTTCCTTATATTATAGCACAGTAAATTCCTCGTTGTAAATACCAATTTTTAATAGGAAATACACATATTTCACAGAAATTTTGAGAAACATAAAAAAAAGTCTTGACAAACGATTCTTTTTGTTGTACAATACTTTCGTTGGGTTTTGTGGCGGCATGGCTCAGCTGGCTAGAGCAATCGGTTCATACCCGATAGGTCGGTGGTTCAAGTCCACCTGCCGCTACCAATTTTATATTGTATGGCCCGTTGGTCAAGCGGTTAAGACACCGCCCTTTCACGGCGGTAACACGAGTTCGAGTCTCGTACGGGTCACCATTCGGAACAAGTTTTGCTTGTTCCGTTTTTTTGTAAAAAAAAGCACTTGCGTTATTGCAAGTGCTTTTTTATTGTTCCTTTTAATTTTTAAAACTGTGCACCGGCGCAGGAATTCTTCCGCCGCGTTTTATAAAATCGGTGCTTTTTTTATTGTTTACCGCCATAACAGGACCGGTTCCCAAAAGGCCTCCGAACTCTACAACATCGCCTTCCTTTTTACCCGGAGCGGGAATCACGCGGACTGCGGTGGTTTTTTGGTTTATCATGCCAATCGCCGCTTCATCTGCAATGATTGCAGAAATCGTCTCTTTCGGTGTGTCGCCGGGGATGCAAATCATGTCGAGTCCCACGCTGCACACACAGGTCATTGCCTCTAACTTGTCAAGTGACAACGCGCCCGACTGCGCCGCCGCGATCATACCTGCATCTTCACTGACCGGAATAAATGCGCCTGAAAGACCTCCGACAAAGGAAGATGCCATAATACCGCCTTTTTTCACCGCGTCGTTTAAAAGGGCAAGCGCCGCCGTTGTTCCGTGCGTTCCACACTGTTCCAATCCCATTTCTTCTAAAATATACGCCACACTGTCACCAACCGCAGGTGTCGGGGCAAGTGACAAATCTACAATACCAAACGGGACATTTAGCCGTTTTGATGCCTCACGCGCCACGAGCTGACCCATTCTTGTGATTTTAAATGCCGTGTTTTTAATCGTTTCGGCAACGACTTCAAAATCTTCGCCTTTTACTTTTTCGAGTGCGCATTTTACAACACCGGGACCACTGACGCCTACGTTGATAACGGTTTCTGCCTCGCCTACGCCGTGGTATGCACCCGCCATAAACGGATTGTCTTCTACGCTGTTACAGAACACCACAAGTTTTGCGCAACCAAAACCATCACGGTCTTTTGTGCGCTCCGCCGTTTGCTTTATGATGTCGCCCATCAGCGCCACCGCATCCATATTGATGCCTGCCTTTGTAGTTCCGACATTCACGCTCGAACACACAAGTTCTGTTGTTTGGAGTGCTTCGGGAATGGATAAAATGAGCGCTTTTTCACTTTTGGTCATACCTTTATGTACAAGTGCCGAAAAACCGCCGATAAAGTTTACACCCACATCTTTTGCTGCACGGTCAAGCGTTTTGGCGAGCGTTACATAGTCTTTGGGGTCTTCTGATTGAAGCACCAACGATGCCGGTGTAACAGAAATACGTTTATTGATAATCGGAACGCCGTAGCGGACAGAAATGTCCTCTGCTACTTTTACCAAATCCTTGGCGCACGTTGTAATTTTATCATAAACTTTACGGCAGACTTCTTCTGTGTTGTCTCCCGCACAACTTAAAAGGGAAATACCCATTGTTACGGTTCTGATGTCGAGATGCTCTTCCGAAATCATCTTGATGGTCTCTAAAATATCATGCTTGTTTAACATGCTGTCGCCCCCTTACACCCTGTGCATAGAGGTAAACAAATCCTCATGTTGAAGATTTATCGTAACAGAAAGTTTTTTGCCGATTTCGTTCAGATCTCTGCTTAAATCCTTGGTGTGGATGGCAGAATCTCCCGTATCGACCAGCATAATCATCGTAAACAGATCCTGCATAATGGTCTGTGAAATATCCAAAATGTTAATGTTTTGTTTTGCTAAGTATCCGCTTACATCGGCGATGATGCCGGTGCGGTCTTTTCCTACAACAGTAATAACTGCTCTCATGGCTTTTTCCTCACTTTTTTGCAATTTTTTCTAAAATAGATTGTATATTTTTATCATACTACAAATTTACCAAAAAGTCCATTTTAATTTTTGATAAATTTAATCTTTTAAAATAGAAAAATTTAGTGTATAATGATTATGAGAGAATATTTTGTGTAAAAAAGAAAGGATTGGTGTTTATGGCAAACGCTGTAAAGCTTTCTGCGATCGTGCAGGAGTACAGTCTTGATGTGGTATATGCGCCGGAGGGTTACGAAGATATTGATATCACCGTAGCAGACGTCAACCGTCCGAGTCTTCAGCTCGCAGGATTTTTTGAATATTTTAACCCGAACAAAATTCAGCTTATCGGAAAAGTAGAGTATACATATTTAGAATCTCTTACCCCCGAGGAGCGATATCTTTCTTTGGAACGACTTATGAAAGAACCCGTCCCTGCGATTATCTTAACAAGAGATTTAGAACCTTTCCCCGAACTCATTGATTGCGCAACCAAATACAAAAGACCTGTTATGCGCACAGCATCCAGTACCTCGCACTTTACCAGTGCCATTATTTTATTCTTAAATGTAGCACTCGCGCCAATGACACAATTACACGGCGTTTTGGTCGAAGTTTACGGCGAAGGTATTTTACTTTTGGGTGAAAGCGGCGTCGGAAAATCTGAAACCGCTATGGAACTTGTAAAGCGTGGTCACCGTCTTGTTGCGGATGACGCAGTGGAAATCCGCCGTGTTTCGAACAAGTCACTCGTAGGTAGCGCACCCGAAATTATACGGCATTTTATTGAACTTCGCGGCATAGGTATTGTAGATGTAAAACGCATTTTCGGTATGGGTTCTGTAAAAGAGACCGAAAATATTGACCTTGTTATCAATCTCGAAAACTGGAAAGACGGAAAAGCGTATGACAGACTCGGCATCGAAACAGAGCATACCGATATTTTAGGTATTAACGTTCCGTCTTTAACCATTCCCATCAAACCTGGCCGAAACCTTGCCATCATCGTTGAGGTTGCCGCAATGAACCAGAGGCAGCGCAAAATGGGATTTAATGCAGCGCAGGAGTTGAATGACCGACTCTTAGAACAAATGGAACAATAACCATTCGAAAGGATTTTTTTAGAATATGGTTTCAAAATCGTTTATAGAAAAGGTTTTATCGATTCAAAAAACGAACGTTACGGAAAACTATCCCATGGAAAAGTGTACCACGTTTAAAATCGGCGGACCGGCAGACCTTTTTGTCTGTCCCAACGGGATAGAAGAATTTTCTGCGCTCATTCGTCTGTGCAAAGACGAGCACGTGCCGCTTATGGTAGTTGGCGCAGGTTCAAATCTTTTGGTCAGCGACAAAGGTATAGATGGTGTTGTCGTGCGCCTTTCCGATGCGTTTGATTATGTAACGATAGAAGGAAATGCTATAACCGCAGGTGCAGGTACGTCGCTTGCAAAACTTGCCAAATCGGCACAAAAAGCATCCCTTTCGGGACTTGAATTCGCTTCCGGCATCCCCGGATGTGTAGGTGGTGCGGTTTATATGAACGCAGGCGCCTACGGCGGCGAAATGAAAGACATCATCACCGAAACCACCTATTTAGACGAGGACGGCAACATCAAAACCGTGTCTGGCGATGCGCACCGGTTTGGCTACCGAACTAGTTTCTTTTCTGAAAATAAAACATACATTGTGTCTACAAAAATGACGCTCACACCGGGAAGCGCAGAAGAAATCTTAAAAACGATGCAAGAATTAAACGCACGCCGGAAAGAAAAACAACCGCTTGAAAAACCAAGCGCAGGCAGTACGTTTAAGCGCCCGGAGGGAAGTTTTGCGGGCAAACTCATTGAAGACGCCGGCTTAAAAGGCTTTACGATAGGCGGCGCAAGTGTGTCAGAAAAACACGCAGGCTTTTTAATAAGTAATGGCTCTGCCACCTGTGACGATGTATTGGCGCTCATCGATGCCGTACAAAAAAAGGTGTATGACAAATTCGGCGTTATGTTAGAGCCCGAAATTAAAATAATAGGAAGATAAATTTTGAAAGGGCGAAGAAATGCATACTTCGCCCTTTCAAAAATCCACCACATATAGCGGAAATTTTCTTATTGCACACAAAACCTTGACGTACAGAAAAAAACGCGATTTTTTGTAAAAAACCCTTGACACTACTGTGTTTTTATGATATATTATAATGTGCTTGAAATAGATAGGTTCTTTTTTTTTGCGCGCAGAAAAAAACACCTTGAATGAAAAAGTTTCAAAAAGAAATGCTTAGGAGGCGTCAAATATGAGAACAAAAATTACTCTCGCATGCACAGAATGCAAACAGAGAAATTATGACACCATGAAGGAAAAGAAAAACACACCTGACAGATTGGAGTTTAACAAATATTGCAGATTCTGCAAAAAACACACACTCCACAGGGAAACAAAATAATTTTCCGAAAATTTTGAATTTCAGTAAGGATGTGAACGTTATGGCAGAAACTACACAGAAGGCAAAAAAAGGTCCCGGCAAAATTGCGACATATTTCCGCGAACTGAAAGCCGAATTCAAAAGAGTCGTATGGCCGAGCTTTAAGCGTGTAAGAAACAACACAGGCGTTGTTATTACGTTTATTATTGTACTTGGCGTATTTGTTGCTTTGGTTGATCTCGGGTTCACGTATCTGCTTTCTTTCTTAAAGTAAGCAGCGTTTTATCACAATCGCGCGCGTTACGCGCATAGGAAAAGGAGGCAAAAAGAGGCTTTGCTTCTTTTGGACAAATATGGCTGAAGATGCAAAATGGTATGTAGTGCATACGTTTTCAGGATATGAAAAAAAAGTTCAGACCGATTTGGAAAAAACCATCGAAAACCGCGGCCTCCAAGATTTGATTTTGGAAGTGCAGGTGCCGATGGAAGAAGTCGTTGAACAAAAAGGAAACGAACAGAAAGTCGTGCAGAAAAAACTTTTGCCCGGTTACGTTATGGTAAAAATGATTATGACCGACGATACGTGGTATATCATCCGTAACACCCGCGGCGTTACCGGTTTTGTAGGCCCCGGCTCAAAGCCTGTGCCGCTCACCGAAGAAGAAGTGCACGCAATGGGCATCGAACGCAGAGTGATCGAAGTTAACTTTGGTGTTGGTGCATCCGTTCGCGTTACAGACGGCGCATTCTCCGATTTTGTCGGCGTGGTTGATGAAATCAACACAGAAAAGCAGACCGTTCGCGTTATCGTTTCTATGTTCGGCCGTGAAACACCTGTTGAACTTGATTTTTCACAGATTGAAGTATTAAATTAAACCGATTAAACGCAGACGAACGTCTGCTTTAATACTGCATAAGTATAACGCTTATGCCGATGACGCAAGGTACGCCTTGCGCGTGGGAGGACGGGAAGGTCCCGTTCGCCATTACCACATTTGTATAAGAGGAGGTGCACAAGATGGCACAAAAAATTGCAGGTTACATCAAATTGCAGATTCCCGCAGGTAAAGCTACTCCGGCTCCCCCGGTTGGTCCTGCTTTGGGTCAGCACGGTGTAAACATCGTTCAGTTCACAAAGGAGTTTAACGAAAAAACAGCAAAGGACGCAGGCTTAATTATTCCTGTTGTTATTACAGTTTATGCTGACAGATCCTTTACATTTATCACAAAAACTCCCCCGGCGGCTGTACTTTTAAAGAAAGCCGCAAAAATCGAAAAGGCTTCAGGTACACCCAACAAAGCAAAAGTTGCAACTGTAAGCAAAGACGTTGTAAAACAGATTGCTGAACAGAAAATGCCCGACTTAAACGCAGCATCTTTAGAAGCTGCTATGAGCATGATTGCAGGTACTGCAAGAAGTATGGGTATCGTTGTCGAAGACTAATTCGATTGTTAAAAAGTGGGAGAGCGGTTACCGCTTGTCTGACCACAGAAGGAGGAAACTTAAATGTTTAGAGGTAAAAATTATAAAGAAAGCGCAAAGCTTATCGAAAAAACAAAGCTTTATGACGCTGACGAAGCATTAGACCTCGTTGTAAAAGCGTCGAAAGCAAAATTTGACGAAACAGTTGAAGTACACGTACGTCTGGGCGTTGACTCAAGACACGCAGATCAGCAGGTACGTGGTGCAATCGTTCTGCCGCACGGTACCGGTAAGGTAGCACGTGTATTGGTATTTGCAAAAGGCGAAAAGGCTGACGAAGCAGAAAAAGCCGGTGCAGATTTTGTAGGTGCAGAAGAACTGATTCCGAAAATCCAGAACGAAAACTGGTTTGACTATGACGTTGTTGTAGCAACACCCGACATGATGGGCGTTGTTGGTCGTTTGGGTAAAGTTTTAGGTCCGAAAGGTTTAATGCCCAGCCCGAAGGCAGGTACCGTTACAATGGACGTTACCAAAGCAGTTAACGAAATCAAGTCCGGTAAAGTTGAATACCGTCTTGATAAAACAAATATCATCCACTGCCCTGTTGGTAAAGTTTCTTTCGGCAAAGAAAAACTTGCTGAAAACTTTAATGCACTGCTTTCTGCTATCATCAAAGCAAAACCGGCAGCTGCTAAGGGTCAGTACATTAAGAGTTGTGTGGTTGCTTCTACAATGGGCCCCGGCGTAAAAATTAATCAGACAAAATTATCTGACTAATTTTTGCTTGACATAGCAATTAAGGTATGATATAATAAGCAAAGTTCAATATTTTTCCGCAGACAGCAGGCGCCTTTTGGCTTAAACTTGCCCGCCGAGGAAATGCTTTAAATCAACATTTATGGCTTTTCTTCGCTTGCGGAGAAAAGCCTTTTAAATTTATCACAGCGAGGTGAAAAAAAAGATGCCAAGTGAAAAAATTCTCCAGCAGAAACAGCAGTTGGTCGCTGACCTTTCTGAAAAGTTAAAATCTGCTGCTGCCGGCGTATTTGTTGACTACTGCGGTCTTACCGTAGAAGAAGATACAATTCTCCGTAACAAAATGCGTGAAGCCGGTATCGAATACACCGTTGTTAAGAACACACTCACAAAACGTGCTGCAAATGAAGCAGGTTACACAGAGTTTGATGAAATCTTAAACGGACCTACCGCATTAGCACTCAGTTTTGACGATGTTGTTGCTCCTGCAAGAGTTGTTGCAGACTTTGCAAAGGATCATGACATTTTCGAAATCAAAGCCGGCTTTATGGACGGTCGTGCAATGTCTTTAGAAGAAGTTACTGCACTCAGTAAGATCCCCTCAAAGGATACACTGTATGCTATGCTTGCAGGTGGCTTGAACGCTACTATTTCTGGTCTTGCCAGAGCGATTGACGCTGTTAGAGAGCAGAAAGAAACTGCATAATTTTATGTAAAAAACAAAAAGATTTAAAAACATATTTAGGAGGAAAATTAAAATGAGTGAAAAAATTACTGCTATGATTGAAGAAATTAAAGCTCTTACCGTTTTAGAATTATCTGAACTCGTAAAAGCAATCGAAGAAGAATTCGGCGTAAGCGCAGCTGCTCCCGTAGCTGTTGTAGGCGCTGCTGCACCTGGTGCTGCTGCTGCTGAAGAAAAGACAGAGTTTGACGTAGAACTCACAGAAGCTGGCGCAGAAAAAGTTAAGGTTATCAAGGTTGTTCGTGAAGTAACAGGTCTTGGCCTTAAAGAAGCAAAAGATATGGTTGACGGCGCTCCGAAAGTTATCAAAGAAGCTGCTTCCAAAGAATCTGCTGAAGAAATCAAAGCAAAACTCGAAGAAGTTGGCGCAAAAGTTACACTTAAATAATTTAAGTACATTTAAAACAGGTCATGCCCCGCGCATGGCCTGTTTTTTTGCTTGCTTTTTTTGTAAAATAACGATATAATATAGGAAACAAGCGCAACTGGGAGGCGTTATTTTGAAAAAATATCTTTGTATATTTGTGGCAATGCTCTTTTTGTTTGCATTTCCGCTTTCAATATCAGCAGAAAATGAACATCCGTGGGAGGATACATACGCAAACATTTTGTCAAAACTTTCATTTCGCGGTGAAACGACAGCCGTTTTGCTGGATTTTGACTACGACAACGCGCCGGAACTTGTCACGGGTGATGAAAATAACATTTCTGTCTACACCTATAAAAATGCGTCAGTGATAAAACTATGTGACGAAAAACGGATTCCCGTTTCTTATTTTAAAAATCTTAAAACCGCACAGGATAAAAAAACCAACTTAACCAGTTTTTTGGGACAGGTTTTGATTGACGAAAATTGTTTTACCTATAAAATGACCTTTAAAGACTCTGTCCCTGCGGTAGATGTTCTTGCAATGGAACGTCCCGACGGTAGCGGTACATTTAAGGGCGCAAACGCAAAAGCCGAGATGGTACAAGATTGTACAGAGCGCGTAAAAACGTTTTTAGACGGTTACACGTTAAAACCGTTTACACTCTGTTCGCTTACAGCAGAAGATGTATCGTTATCCTCTTCCAAACAGCGCGCCATTTCTGACCTTTTTGCGCGGTATCGCTTTTTAGTAAGTCTTCCCGATGATACCAAAAACATCGCAAAAGACCTGCGTGATACATTCAAAAAACTTGTCGGCAACAAGGCGTTTTTAAGTTTTGACAAAATCTCGCGTTTGAGCGCAAACGATGTTTTTGTACAGTATTACGCCGATCAGGAATCTTTCTGTTCACTTCCTTATGAAAAACAGTTTGCCGTTATTTCTGACGTTTTAAATACGCCGACGCTTTCTCTTTCATTTGAGAACGAAAGAGAACTCGATACAAATAAACTTGTGCGTTTAAAAACCGCAGAAAACGCAGCATCAAACATTTATATTGATTATACAAAAACGTTGTCATTCCGCGGAATTGACGACTATGTTACATACCTTGCCAATGTACTTTCGGACGTAAAAGGCGCCGTAAACGAAAACGGAAAAAAGGAACTTGCAAGATATCTGGAATTTGCCGTAAACAAAAGTTCCCGCACAGAAATTAAAGCAAAAAACAACACCGTCACGGTAAATGACTACTCGGCGTCCTTTATTTCGGAGAACGCAACACTTTGCATGGACAGGCTCACAACGCTTTGCGAAGCAAACGGCGTAACACAGATTCGTCCTGCGCGCACCATTCCCGAAATTATTTGCAAAAACACAGAGGCTTCCCAGCCCATTCGCATAGAGTACGAACCGCTCCTTTCGGCGTCGCTCGGCAGTGCCTCGGGCATCCGCCTTATGCTTTCCGGCGTGTGCGGAATCTATATTACAAAAGAAGACCTTGAAACGCTCCAGGGCGCATCCGAACTCTTTTGTATTGAAATCAAAAAAACAGACGACGGTTTTTCCATTGTATTTACTGATCAAAAAAACAACGTACTTGAGCGCGTAGTCGCGCCCGTCTGGTTTATTCTTCCCGCAGAAAGTGAATATTCTACTGTAATTGCAAGTTTTCGCGGAGGCTCTGCAAACTGGGGCGGTCAGTTTGACCCTGAGTATAAAACACTTGAATTTTCCACTGTTTATTCAGGCGATTACGAAATTGCGGAAAACGATATTACCGTAAATGACATTGATGCGCTTTCAGAAAATACGCAAAACGCCATTCGCTTTTTGGTGTCAAAGGGCATTTTCTCGGTGAACGCGAAAAATCGCTTTAAGCCAGATGCGACGTTAAGCCGTTACGACTTTACCGCGGCGCTCGTAAAAATGTTTTATGCAACCGATATAGATGCTGCTACCACGTTTTTGGATGTTGCAAAAAGCAACGAATTTTACCGCTACATTGCATCTGCCGAGGCAATTGGCATTGCCGAAGGATTTACTGACAGAACCTTCCGTGGAAGACGGCCGGTATCGCGCGAGCAGGTCTTTACCTTGTGCGGAAGAACGCTCGTTGAGAAAAAAGGATATACCTATCCTGAAATGAATGCAGAAACACTCTTGTTTGATGACACCGCTTCGATTTCAGAATGGGCAAAACCTGACATCGCAGTTTCTGTAAGACACGGCCTTTTAGAAAACGCAGGCGCGTTTTCACCTGCAAGCGATGTAACACGTGCAGAAGGCGCAGAAGTCCTTTACAAAACCTTTATGCTGCTTTATGACGTTTCGCCCGTAACAACAAAAACGGTGGATACAGAAGCAGAAATCGTGCCAGAACCCCGTCCGGTAGACTTTGAATTTCGCGCCGCAATACTCATTGTGGCATCTGTGCTATTCTTATTTATAGGATATATAGGAACAAAACTTTATAAAAAAAGAAAGAAAAAATAAAAAAAGACTGTGGCATTGCCACAGTCTTTTTTATTGTATTATTTAGGATTTACGATGTCTCTCCAATCAAGGTCTCCGCGCTCGAGTCCATGCACCAAAACCTCCGCCGTTGCCACATTCGTCGCAAGCGGTACGTTGTGCACGTCGCAAAGACGCAAAAGCGCCGAAACATCCGGCTCGTGCGGCTGCGCGGTTAAGGGATCTCTGAAAAACAAAACCAGATCGATTTCATTATAAGCAATTCGTGCCCCGATTTGCTGGTCGCCACCCTGCGGGCCCGACAAAAAGCGATGTACTTTAAGACCGGTTGCGTCCTGAATCAGTCCTCCCGTTGTGCCGGTAGCACAAAGCATATGTTTTTCTAAAATGCCTTTATATGCAATACAAAACTGTACCATAAGTTCTTTTTTCTTGTCATGTGCAATCAATGCGATATTCATGCCTTAGCCTCCTTACAATCATGGCAATAATACCTTTGCACTCTATTATATCATAAAACACATCGCGCGTCTACCCAAAATTTTACACCATAAAAACATTTAGTGTAACTTTAACAAATCTTTTCCGTCTCTTTTATGTATATTGTTCAACTTTGATTTCGTTGTCTGCGATATAGGCAATCTCCGGAACACTTAAAAAATGACGCCGAATCACACCTTTTGTGACCGTTTTTGTTAAGTCTCCTATCGAAAGTTTTTGCGGCACAAGTTTCATCGCTACAACCGCCGCGTCACGCTTGCCGCTTGCGCCTGCATGAACGCTACCCAAAAGGCTCCCTAAAATAAACACGTTCCCGCCGGCAATAACCTTTGCATCTTTTTCCACGTCACCTATGATGACTAAATTGTTTGCATATTCTACCGTTTCACCCGTGCGTACAGTTGTGCGCACAAATTTTGTAATGCCCTCGTCCGCCATCAGTTCATCGAGTGGCGAATGTTTCTTTGGAATCATTTTAGGTGCCTGCTCGATAAAGGTAACTTTCGTCTCAGAAAGCGCCTCTTTCACCACCGGTTCTAAGGACAAAACTTCTACGTCGGTTAAAAAATTGCTCGTTAAATAGACATCGAGTTCCATGTCTTTAAAAAACGCTTTAGACTCTAAAAGTTTTTCTTTCAGTTCTTTTTTTCCCGTTTCAAAATCTGTGTCATCTACCGACACCAAAATGCCTTTCGGGCTACCTTTTATAAGAATCATAACGCATTTCCTTTCTGTTCTTTATGATTTAAGAAAGCAAAGTATCCTCTGCCTCCGCTTCTTTTTCTTGTGTTGGTTTTGTAAAATAGGAAGAAAGCACGGCTTTTGCGACTTCCGCCGCAGGATGCGATGTCCCCGCGTGTTCTACCACAACCGAAACTGCAATCTGTGGGTTGTCTGCCGGCGCATAACCGATAAAAAGGGCGTTTGTGCCGCCCGGCACCTGCGCCGAGCCGGTTTTTCCCGCAACAGAAAGCGGAAAGTTTAAAAACGCCTGATAGGCCGTTCCGCCCTTTGTCGTTACCTTTTTCATACCTTTTTTTACGGCAGAAAGCGCCTCGTTTGAAACCGCGGCATATCCTTTTACTTCGGGTGTGGTTTCAAAAAGAATCTCGCCCGTTTCGCCCGATTTTACCGCTTTCAAAAGATGCACGCCATAGTTTACGCCGTCATTTGCAAGCGTCGCCGCATAGTTTGCCAGAGAAAGCGGCGAAAACAAATTGTCGGACTGACCGATGGCTGCCTGCAACACATCGCCAGGATACCATGGTTTTCCGCTTTGTTCTCGTGTTTCAGGCGACGCGATGCGTCCTTCCTTTTCTTCGTCTTTCAGTTCTATGCCCGTCTTTTTGTCGAGACCGAACTGTTTGGCAGTCTCTAAAATCGCACGGATACCTGTTCTTTTGGCTGTTTCATAAAAAAAGTAGTTGCAGGAGTATTTTAGTGCGTCTGTTACATCGATTGTTCCGTGTGTTGCGCCTGTATTGCGGTAGAGGTTACACTGAAACTGTCTGTCAAGATACTTAAAACTACCCTTTGTTTTGATCGTTTCGGTGGGGGTAAGCACGCCACTATCTATCGCCGCAATGGCAGAAATCGGCTTAAACGTTGAGCCAGGCTCATAAAGCCCTGCAATTGCACGATGAAAAAGCGGTCTGCGTACATCGCTTATGAGTAAGTTGTAATTTTGACTGAATGTATCTATATTGTATGTTGGGTATGACGCCATGGCTAAAAGCGCACCCGTTTTTACATCTATCGCCACAACTGCGCCGCCGTTTTTTGTTTTCTTTGTGCTTTGCACGGCATCTTCCAGCGCCTTTTCTGCGGCAAGTTGTAATTCTAAATCAATCGTAAGCATAACGCTTTTTCCCGGAACGGGGTCTTGCGGCGCAACAAAATATTGCGTTTTTCCATTTTCTTCAAAGCCGACGCTTTTGATGCCGTCTTTTCCGCGAAGATACGATTCAAACGCTTTTTCTGCACCCTGTTTTCCGATGATGTCGGTTTTTTGATAACCGTTTTCTTTTTGTGTTTCGTATTCCTCTGCGCTGATTTTTCCGACTCTGCCTAAAAGGTGTGACGCAGTGTCAGGATAAAGATACCGGCGCGCAGGTCTTGTTTCTACTTCGATATCAGGAAAATACTCTTTGTGTTCTAGAAGGCGCGTTGCGCCTTTTATATCAAGTTCCGTAATGGTATAGGGATTTGAAACCGAAAACCCGTCCTTTTCCATGCCGAATTTTACGCCCACGAGCAACCGTTTTTCCCCGTTTGTGTAAGTGTCATCTATTTTGTAGCGCGCAGAAAACGCCTCTATAATTTCCTCTGCGGTAGCGGTGTCTTTCAATTTATTTTCCTTTTTAAAACGTGCGATTTCCGTTTCTTTTCCGGAAAACACGAATGGATAAGAAAACGAAATCGGCAAGCGGTCTTTATAGTCTTCTTTCAGCAAAGAAAGCGCAGAGAGTATGGATGCGAATCTTTCTTTTTCTGTTACGTCCCGCCTGTAAAGCACGGCAAAATACGAGGTTTTGTTTACCACAAGCGGTCTGCCGTAACAGTCGGTGATTTCGCCGCGCGGCGCCGATGCCTTTGTAAAAAGCGAAAGTTTACTATCGCTCGCGTTTCGGTAAAACTCGCCCTTTACAATTTGTAGCGCAAACAGGCGCACTACAATCAGCACAAAAAACAAACTGATAACAACATATAAAATGAAAATTCGTTTTTTCTCACGCGGTTTAAACGTTTTTTCCACCTTCGTTTCCCCTTTCTTTTCGGCGGGAAAACGTACAACAAGTCACCAGCGGATAAAGAATTAGCGCAACGAAAACGTGATAGATTGCCTGAACCAACGAACGTTTGATTGTGTCTAAAATCGAAGTACCAATTCTTACAAAAACCATCTCAACAAAAACATGTGCCACGCTTAAAACAAGCGACGCAAAACATACAATCAACAATGTTTGCACGAGCGAACAATAAAATAAGCGGTTTCTTACATATACGCATCCCATGGATATGTATCCATACAAAAGCGCGGAATAGGGAAACGCTGTGCCGGAAAGTGCATCCAGCAAAAGACCGCTCAGAAAACTTAAAAATATAGCCTCGGTACCGCCCTGTTTTACGCTGTAACATACTAAAAACACAAACGCAAAAAGCGGTGCTGCTCCAAAAACGGCAGCATCAAACGAGAGAGCGGTCTGTATGGAAATGAAAAGAAAAAGGAAGATTGCCAAAAGCAAAAAGGAAAGCACGGTCTGAAAACGCCCTCCGGTTTCTTCTTTTATGGCGCGTCTCATTTCCTTTCTCCTTTCTATGTTTCTTTTTTTATAATACTTACTTCATACAGTCTGTTAAAGTCAACATCTAATTCCACCACTGCGGATGTTTCGCCATGAGGCGGATTTGAAACAGACTCCACCGTTCCAATCAATAATCCTTTTGGAAAAACGCCGCCCATACCGGATGTTTCGATTGTATCACCCACCGCGGGCGATGCGCCGTCTTCTAAAAAGGAAAGGGTAACGCAAGCACGTTTTAAAAGCGCGGCATCACCCGCTACAACGCCGTTTTCCTGCGTGCGCACAACACGCGCACCCACTTGAAAGTCGTGTGACAAAAGTGTTTTTACCTCTGACCAGCCGTCTCCTACGTCCGTAACTTTTCCTATAAGAGAACGGTTTTTTAAAACGGTATCGTCTTTTTTGATGCCATATTCTGTGCCTTTGTCTACACAAAAGGTAACAGAAGAAAGCGCCTTGGTTTTAGAAAAAACACGCGCAGAAACCATTTGGTAGGATGGATTTTCTTTTTTAAATTGAAGTAGCGAGCGGAGTCTCTCGTTTTCGGCGTAAAGCGCCGTTTGCGCACGGATTTCCTGCTTTAACTGCGCAATTTCTTCTTTTAAGTCTTTATTCTCTTTTTCCTTGTCTTTATCGTCTGAAACACGTAAGATAAGCGTATTTACACTGTTTGCCGCTTTTTGCGCCATGCGCTGAAATGGTAAAAACACGGTTCTTACAGCCGGCGTTAATGGGTTTTTTACAGTATCATTTCGCGCAAATGCGCCGAGCGCAAAACATCCGGCGAAAAGTACCGTTACAGAAAACATCCAAAGAATGTTTTTGAAAGGCCGTCTCATGCACGCGCGCCCCCTGTTTGCTTTTCGTCAATGCCCGCCCTTTTATATCTGCCGCGCGCATCTAAAAATAAAGAGAGAGCCTTTCCCGTGCCGTTTACGACACATGCATCTGCTTCTTCTGCAACAAAAACAGGTATGCCGGTTTCTTCATAAATCAGCGTTTTAAGGCCCGGAATGTTTGCTCCACCACCCGTCAGCATAATGCCGCGCTCTGCGATATCTTTTGCAAGTTCGGGCGGTGTGGTTTCGAGTGTATCCGTAACAGATGACACAATTGCGCGTATTGTTTTTGACATTGCCATACGAATTTCTTCTGCCGTTACGGTTTGTACTTTCGGAAGACCCGTGGCTAAATCCCGCCCCATAACGGACATGCTTTTATCATCAAACGACGCATGCGCCGAGCCGATTTTGATTTTGATTTCCTCTGCCGTACGCTCGCCAATGATTAAGTTATAAGTGCGTTTTATATAATCTAAAATATCGGCATCCATTTTGTCGCCGGCGTGGCGCACGGATGTGCAGGATACGATGCCCCCAAAAGAAATCACCGCAACCTCCGTAGTCCCGCCGCCAATGTCTACTACCATGCTGCCCGTTGCCTCTCTTACGGGAAGTTCTGCTCCAAGTGCTGCTGCCATCGGCTCGTCTATGATATATGCGTTTTTGCCGCCGGCACGCACAACTGCCTCTAACACCGCGCGGCGCTCAACTTCTGTAATGCCGTAAGGCACACAAATCGTAACAAACGGACGGAATAGATGCGTAGGACACGCTTTTTCCAAAAACGCACGAAGCATGGCTTCTGTTACGTCAAAATCTTTTATGGCGCCACCTCTTAAAGGCCGTAATACAAGCACCTCGTCCGGTGTTCTGCCAATCATGTTTTTTGCGTCTTGTCCGACCGCCAAAACCTTGCCGGTATCACTGTCAACCGCCACAACAGACGGCTCGTTTAATACAATGCCCTTGCCCTTTAAGTAGATGAGTGTGTTTGCTGTACCCAAATCCACCCCGATGTGTTTTGCCAAAAAAACTACCTCCCTTTCGTGTTATGTACGTCTTTCGCGCGAAAAGGATGGGGTGTTTTGTTAGATAACGTCTATCGAAAATTCTTCTTTTAAAACCTTTGAAAGTTTACAGATAGGAAGTCCTACCACGTTAAAATAATCGCCCTCGATTTTGTCTACAAACAGTCCGCCGCGTCCTTGTATCCCGTACGCACCGGCTTTGTCCATCGGCTCTCCCGTTTCGATATATGCTAAAATCTCTTGTTCGGCAAGAGAAATAAAATGCACTTTTGTTTCTACATAAAATGTTTCGCTCTTGGCAGTTTTTGTGCTTAAAACCGTAACGCCGGTAAGCACACTGTGCCAAGCATCAGAAAGACGGGACAAAATGGTTTTGGCATCGTCTTTGTCTTTCGGTTTCGTTAAAATGGTGCCGTTTTGTACCACAACTGTGTCTGCACCAATGACCAGTGCGTCTTTTCCCTCTTGGCGCACGCGTGATGCCACTTCTGATGCTTTTAAAAGCGAAAGGCGCTCTACCGCAAGATACGGCGGAAGGTCACCTGTGAGTGTCTCGTCCGCGTCAGCAGTCTGTACGGTAAACGGAATACCGATTGTTTGTAAAAGTTCTTTTCTTCTTGGAGATGCCGATGCAAGTATTATTTCCATTGTTCTCCTTCTCCATTCTTATGTTTTGTAAGGATATGTAAAATTTGTTTGCCGAGATATCCGGTTAAAACACCCGAAAGTGCCGATAGTACGCCCAAAACCGGAAAATACCGAAAAACAACAGTCGTTTCGAGCACGAAACTTGCAACAACGAGTTGTCCTATGTTAAAGAAAACAGCGCCGATTACGGAAATTCCCGTAAGAGATGCCCGTTGTTTTAAGAGTTTGTCTGAAAGAAACATCGCAAAAACCGATAAAACCGTTCCTGCGAGGCTATACACAAAAGCAGAGACGCCACTGTATAAAAGTGCTGAAACAAGGCACCTTAAAACACCAAACAGCAAAGCGGTTTTAACGCCAAAGAGACCAAACACCACCATGGTAACTACGTTTGCAAGCCCGATTTTTCCGCCCGGAATGACGGTAAATGCCGGAACTAACTGTTCAAAATAGCCTAAAACCGCGGCGAGTGCGCAAAAAAGCGCAAGCAAAACGTATCGTTTAGTACGCAACGCCATCCACCTCCCCTGCGCCTTCTATTTTTACAATGACCTGATTGGGAAGACAAACCAATATATCGCCGACGCTTTTGGCAACGCCTAAGCACCGTCCGTCATCGCAGTCGGACTCGAAAATACGTGCGCCGTCTTTTGAAACTTCAACTTTTACATTGCCGTAAGATGTTGTTACCGTAAGCGTTTTGGGTGACAAAAGATCTTCGGTTTTGTAACTTGCATAGGGTTTTCCCTCTGCTAAAATGACAATAGCAGTCGCTCTTTTCTGAAACACGATGCCCGAAAAAAGCAAACACACCAAAGAAACCAAAAGCACGCCCCAAAATATAAGTTTGTCCGTCTTTGTCATGTTTATTCCACCCCGCGATAAAAATGTCCCCGTGTGATTTTGTCGAACACCTTTTCCGGTTTTTTGCCGTTTAGTGCGTCCTTGTAGGCACGGATGACTTTTTTACATTCTTCGCCCGTTTCTGTTGTAAATTTGAGCCTCAAAACCTCCGCATTTGTGGTTAAAATGTCATCCATTTTATCCGCCATATAGATGGGAACACTGTTTAAAAGTACATTCCGGCAGTTTTCGCAAAGGATAGGGAAAATCTCGCCCATGCGGTCTTTTAGCGCAAAATTTCCTTTTCCGTTTCTGCAACCATAGGCACTTTTTATCACACAGTTTTCTAAGAGCATAACCGGAATGCGTCCGTACACTATAAGTTCTGTCGGAACAGAAGTTTTTTTGGTAAGTTCACGGATTTCTTTTAAATTGAGTTCGGTAGATAACGTAACGCGCGAAAAGCCAAGCGACTTTAATACGCTTGCCGTTTTGCTGTTGGTCACGTTTAACCGTTCTCCTCCAAGCATTGTTTTTTTCGTTACCGCGCGGATTTGCCCGATATTTTGCACCAAAACGCTCGCTGCTTGATTCACGTTTAACGTTTCTCCCTCTTTGGTAACGGACGGAAGCAAAAGCGTCGCATTGTCATGTTCCACTTCTTGCAAAAGCGATTCTGCAAGGTACAGTTCATTCATACCCATTTCGCGTGCTGCGTCTAATTGTTCTTTGGTACGCACCTCAACCGCAAGGCGCGGTATTTTCGTTTCGCGTGGCACAACTTCTGGCGGAATGTCCCCGTTTTTTATATTGCGCCTGAAAGAATCACAAATTTGTCTTTCCAGTCCTTCGCATACCTTGCGTCTTAACGCATTTAACGCAGATGCCGGAGCAAAGGGGTTTCCTTTTTTTATAAGGTTTATTTCTTTTAGTACAAATGGCGTGTCGCCAAGTTTTTGAAGGCTTGTTTCTGCGCGTTTTTCGTCTAATGCCGCATTTTGTGCAGTCTCTGCCACATCACCAACGGCGCTTTCTGAAAAGCCGTCGCACGTTGCAGCAAGCGAGAGTGGCTCACCTTCTTGTGCGGTAAGCACAAAGGAAATCTCACGTTTTTTTGCGCGGTCCTTTCTTTCCTGCGCCGCGATCTCTCCTTTTTGCGCCGTCACTTTTTCGCCGCTTTCATAGTCCATCATTTTTGAAAAACTTCTGCCATGAAAATATCCCGTGCAGGAACCCCCGCGCGAAAAGGCAGAAAGCATGGTAGAAATCGCGTCTTTATCCAAATCCCCGTCAAACGCCTTTTTATAAACATCCGTTACAACGCCGGCGTAAAACGCACTTTTCATTCTGCCCTCGATTTTGGCAGAATCTGCAATTTGTGTAAGGCGTGCGGTTTCTTCTGCCAAACACAAATCTTTCATACAAAGAAGCGGCATTTGTTTTGTGACGGGTTTTCCGTCTTTTAACAATGTATAGGAAAGTCGGCACGGCTGCGCACAGAGTCCGCGGTTTCCGCTTCTTCCGCCTATTACGCTGCTTAAAAGGCACTGGCCTGAATAACTCATACAAAGCGCACCGTGTACGAAGACTTCAAGTTCTGCATCTGTTTTTTTGCGAATGGAAGAAATTTCGTTTTCCGACAGTTCACGCGCTAAAACCACGCGGTTTGCGCCAAGTTCTTCGAGTAAATTTACGCCGTCTGATGAGCAAACTGTCATTTGTGTACTTGCGTTTAGTTTGACATCATCACACACAGAACGAATCATGGTAAGAAGCCCCAAATCCTGTACAATGATGCCGTCAACACCGAGGTTTAAAAGATGGGTAGCAAAAGAAAACGCAGGCAAAACCTCCGCCTCTTTTAGGGAAATATTAATCGCAACATACGCCTTTACCTTGTGAAGATGGCAAAAGTCAATGGCTTTTATTAATTCCTCATCGGAAAAGTTTTCTGCATTTTTTCGCGCACTGAACGATTTGCCGCCAAGGTAAACAGCGTCAGCGCCGCATTTTACGGCTGTTTTCAGTGCTTCAAAATTTCCGGCAGGTGAAAGCAGTTCCATCTTGTTCCTCCATACAGACAGTTTATCAACTTTATCATACCATAAATATATGAAAGGTTAGTTACAGTTTGTTTAAGTTTAAATTTCTGTTCGTTTTCCCACTTGATTTTACCGCACTTTTTTGGTATACTATAATATGATAAAAAGGTAGTGTTATAAGCTTTTTTACATACAAAAAGACAATTTCAATCGAGAAAGGGTGCATAAAATGAGCAAAACAATTAGAGAAGGCCTTACATTTGACGACGTGTTGCTCGTCCCACAAAAATCCGAGATTACTCCGGATATGGTAGACCTGTCCACACAACTGACAAAAGATATTAAGTTAAACATTCCGCTTATGAGTTCCGCAATGGATACCGTAACAGAATCCGCTATGGCGATTGCAATGGCAAGAGAGGGCGGTATCGGTATTAGTCATAAAAATATGACAATTGAAGCACAGGCAACCGAAGTTGATAAGGTAAAGCGCTCCGAACACGGCGTTATCACAGACCCGATTTCATTAACCCCCGACCGTTCCTTGCAGGAAGCAGATGAACTTATGGGAAAATACCGCATTTCCGGTGTGCCGATTTGTGAAAACGGAAAACTCGTTGGTATTTTAACGAACAGAGATTTGCGTTTTGAAACCGATTTTTCAAGACGCATCGCAGAAGTTATGACAAAAGACCATCTGGTAACTGCGCCCGAAGGCACAACTCTTTCCGAGGCACAGGAAATTTTGCGTAAATATAAAATCGAAAAACTCCCGATCGTAGACGGAAACGGCATGCTCAAAGGTTTAATTACCATCAAAGATATCGAAAAGAGCGTAAAATACCCGAATTCTGCAAAGGATTCTAACGGCCGTCTATTAGTTGGTGCCGCAATCGGTGTAACAAATGACGTATTAGACCGCGCAGGTGCTCTCGCAGATGCAAAAGTTGACGCGTTTGTATTAGACTCTGCACACGGTCACAGTTTGAATATTATAAAAGCAGTTGAACTGATTAAAAACAAGTTCCCCCACATCTCATTGATTGCCGGAAACATTGCAACCGGCGAAGCTGCAAAATGCCTCATTAAAGCAGGTGCAGATGCGGTTAAAGTTGGTATCGGTCCCGGTTCTATCTGTACCACACGTATTGTTGCAGGTATCGGTGTTCCGCAGATTACCGCAATTTCAGACGTGTATGAAGTGGCAGAAAAATACGGAATTCCCGTTATTGCAGACGGTGGTGTAAAATACTCCGGCGATTTGCCGAAAGCAATCGCTGCCGGTGCAAACGTAATTATGATAGGCAGCCTTCTTGCAGGCTGTGAAGAAAGCCCCGGAGATGAAGAAATTTATCAGGGCAGACGCTTTAAAGTGTATCGTGGTATGGGTTCCATTGCCGCAATGGAAGTTGGCTCGAAAGACCGTTACTTCCAGACAAACACCAAAAAACTCGTCCCCGAAGGCGTTGAAGGTCGTGTGCCGTTTAAAGGCGCCGTTGCCGACACCATTTATCAACTTATGGGCGGTTTGCGCTCCGGTATGGGTTACTGCGGTACAAGAACCGTAGAAGATCTTAAAAAGACCGGTCAGTTTGTAAAAATTACCGGTGCAGGTTTAAAAGAAAGTCATCCGCATGACATTTCGATTACCAAAGAAGCACCCAACTACAGCACCCAGTCCTGATTTTGATTTTGTATTGAAAGGCTGAATCGGATGAAAAAACAGTATGACGAAACCAGTATATCGTCCTTAAAAGGCGCAGACAGAGTCCGCCTCCGCCCCGGCGTTATTTTCGGCTCGGACGGAATTGACGGCTGCGAACATTCCTTTTTCGAAATTTTGTCTAACTCAATCGATGAAGCAAGAGAGGGTTACGGCAAAGAAATCGAAATCACGCGGTTTATGGATAAATCCATTGAGGTAAAAGATAACGGCCGCGGTATTCCAATGGATTATAACGAAAAAGAAGGGCGCTACAACTGGGAACTTGTCTTTTGCGAACTTTACGCAGGCGGTAAATATAAAAACAACAGTGGCGAAAATTATGAATACAGTCTCGGTTTAAACGGTTTGGGTACGTGTGCGACGCAGTATAGTTCGTCGTATATGGACGTTTCTGTGCAGTATGGCGGCAAAAAGTATGCCATGCACTTTGAAAAAGGAAACCCCGCAGGCGAACTTATGATGGAAGAAACGAAAAGCAAAAAAACCGGTACAACCATCAAATGGCGTCCCGATACCGAGGTGTTTACAGATATTAACATCCCGCTTGAATACTATCAGGACGTGTTGAAACGTCAATCTGTTGTAAATGCCGGCATTAAATTTATTTTGTACAACCAGACCGCAGAGGGATGGGATATGTATGAATACCTCTATGAAAACGGAATTTCTGACTATGTCGAAGAAATTTCAGCCGGCAAGGCGTTTACGCCACTCTTTCAGTTTGAAACACAGCGCCGCGGACGCGACCGTGAGGACAAGCCGGATTACAACGTAAAAATGCACTTCGCTTTTTGTTTTAATAACGAAATCAACATGGTGGAATATTACCACAATTCGAGTTTTTTAGAGCACGGCGGCGCGCCGGATAAGGCACTCAAAAGCGCATTCGTTTCAGCTCTCGATAAGTATTTAAAAAACAACAATAAATATAACAAAAACGAAAGTAAAATCGGTTTTAATGATATTGCTGACAGTTTGATTTTTGTTTCGAACTCGTTTTCTAACATCACAAGTTACGAAAACCAGACAAAAAAATCTATTACCAACAAGTTTATTCAAGAGGCAATGACCGATGTTTTGCGCGAGCAGTTTGAGGTTTGCCTGATTGAAAACAAAGAAGCGGCAGAAAAGATTGCACAGCAGGTGTTAATCAACAAAAGAAGCCGTGAAAGCGCAGAAAAAGCGCGCGTTGCCGCAAAGAAAAACTTAACCGGAAGCGTCGATATGGCAAACCGTATCAATAAATTTATTAACTGCCGCACAAAAGACGTTTCGCGCCGCGAAATTTACATTGTTGAGGGTGATTCGGCGCTTGGTTCGTGTAAAAAGGGCCGCGATGCAGAGTTTCAGGCAATCATCCCCGTGCGCGGTAAGATTTTAAACTGTTTAAAAGCAGATTACGGCAAGATATTTAAAAACGACATTATTACAGATCTTGTAAAGGTGTTAGGTTGCGGCGTCGAAATTCAGACAAAGCACTCCAAAGATATGTCAACGTTTGATTTGAATAATTTGCGTTGGGATAAAGTCATCATCTGTACCGACGCCGATGTAGACGGATATCAGATCAGAACTTTAATTTTAACGATGATTTATGTGCTTATGCCGACTTTAATCAAAGAGGGTAAGGTTTATATTGCAGAATCTCCCCTGTTTGAAATCACATGCGGAAAAGAATCACTCTTTGCGTTTAACGAAGCCGAAAAGCAAGAAATTATCGAACAACTCGGAAATAAAAAGTACAAGATTCAGCGCTCCAAAGGTCTGGGTGAAAACGAGCCGGAAATGATGTGGCAAACCACCATGAACCCCGAAACAAGAAGACTTGTGCGCGTAACGTACGATGACGCCGAAAAAACAGCAGAAATGTTTGATGTTTTATTGGGCGATAACTTACTTGCAAGAAAAGAGTTTATTGCAGAAAACGGACATAACTTTTTAGAACTGGCTGACATTAGTTAATATGTAAAATAGAAAAAGACGCCTCTGGCGTCTTTTTTTGTTTAAAAAAACACCCCGTGAATCAATCACGGGGTGCTAAAATCTATATCGAGTTATCATTATTTCACTTAATCACTCTATATATATTTAAATGTTTGACGCTTTATTTTGCGTAATCCACAGCCCTTGTTTCTCTGATTACGTTAACTTTGATCTGGCCGGGGTATTCTAACTCTTCTTCGATCTTTTTAACGATATCGCGGGCAATCAGTGTAATGCTTTCGTCCTTGATGTCATCCGGACTTACCATAATTCTGACTTCACGTCCTGCCTGAATTGCAAACGATTTTTCAACTCCTTCAAAGGAGTTTGCAATTTCTTCAAGTTTTTCAAGACGTTTGATATAGGATTCAATATTTTCTCTTCTTGCACCGGGACGAGCCGCTGAAATCGCGTCTGCCGCCTGTACAATAACTGCAATCATTGTTGTTGCCTCCACATCGCCGTGGTGTGCCATGATTGCGTGAACAATATCTTTGCTTTCTTTGTATTTCTTCGCCAAATCTGCGCCGATGGTTACGTGTGAACCTTCCATTTCATGGTCTGCTGCTTTACCCAAATCGTGTAAAAGACCTGCACGTTTTGCCATGGTCACGTCTGCTCCGAGTTCGCCTGCAATGATGCCGGCAATATGGGAGACTTCGATAGAATGTTTTAACACATTCTGACCGTAACTGGTTCTAAACCGTAATTTACCGAGCAGTTTAATAATTTCGGGATGTAAACCGTGTACCCCTGTTTCAAAGGTTGCGTTTTCACCCTCTTGTTTGATTTGTGCCTCAACTTCTTTTTTGGCTTTTTCGTAAGTTTCTTCGATTCTTGCCGGATGAATTCTACCGTCAACAATCAATTTTTCTAAGGATAATCTTGCGATTTCTCTTCTTACCGGGTCGAAACCTGAAAGGATAACCGCCTCAGGTGTATCGTCGATAATTAAATCGATACCGGTTAAGGTTTCTAAGGTTCTGATGTTTCTGCCCTCACGACCAATGATTCTTCCCTTCATTTCTTCGTTCGGCAGGTTTACAACAGAAACGGTTGCTTCTGCAACGTGGTCTGCCGCGCACTTTTGAATTGCGCCGGCAATAATGTTTTTCGCAGTTTTTTCCGCATTTTCTTTGGCTTGTTCTTCAATTTCTTTTGCCATAATTGCGGCTTCGTGCTTAATTTCGCTTTCTAATTTTTCAAGCAAGAACTGTTTTGCTTCTTCTCTTGAAAGACCGGCAAGCTTTTCTAACTGATCCAACTCTTTTTGTCGGATTTCAGTAATTTCTTCACGCAAAACGTCAAGGTCTTTGTCCTTTTTGTCAAGCGCTGCTTCTCTTTGCTCAATGGCTTCTGTTTTCTTATCAAGCGTTTCTTCTTTTTGCTGAATTCTGCGCTCTTGTCTTGATATTTCGTTGCGCCTGTCTTTAATTTCTTTATCTAATTCTTGTCTGGCTTTATGGTTTTCTTCTTTTGCTTCTAAAAGCGCTTCTCTTTTTTTGCTTTCGCCTTCTTTTTTGGCAGCAGCTACGATGCGCTGTGCTTCCGCTTCGGCAGAGCCAATGACTGCTTCGTCTTTTTTCTTGCGGGAAGTGTCGCCCATTTTAAAGCCAATCGCTGACGCAACAACTATCAGAACAAGTGCCGCAGCACACGCTATGATGAGTGTTGTCATGCTTGTCATTTCGCTAATCCTTACCTCCTTTTTCAGTTTTTGATGTCTTCTGTAAAGAACCTTTTTGGTTCTGTTTCTTTACAAATTTGCATTCTTATACGAATTTAATATAAAAATACAATTTTATTATACCTTTTTTTAAAAGAGGTGTCAATATTTTTTGCGTGTTTGTAATCAATTAGAAACATATCGTCAAAATCCCTTTCTTGACCTTATTTTTTCTTTTTGTTATAATAAAAGAAAACAAGAAAAAAGTGAGGTGGTACCGTGAAAATTGATATGCCTGAAAGCGTGTGTTTTATTTTAACCCGTTTACACGAAAACGGCCACTCTGCCTATATTGTAGGCGGTTGTGTGCGCGATGCTTTGATGGGACTTACCCCATCTGACTGGGACATTACAACCTCTGCACTTCCCGAAACCATCAAATCACTTTTTGAAAAAACGGTTGATACCGGCTTAAAACACGGCACTGTAACAGTTGTAATTGATAAAAAGCCGTATGAAGTCACCACATTTCGCGTAGACGGCGCATATCATGACGCCCGCCACCCTGAAAACGTCACATTTACACCATCTTTAAAAGAAGATTTAGCAAGACGCGATTTTACAGTCAATGCAATGGCGTATAACGAAAAAGACGGTCTTATTGACTTGTTCTCCGGTAGAAACGATTTAAAAAACAACATCCTTACCTGTGTGGGAAATCCTGATATCAGATTCAAAGAAGATGCCCTGCGTATGCTTCGTGCCGTTCGGTTTTGCGCACAAAAAGGGTTTATGATGGATGATGAAACGAACGCCTCCATCAAAAGAAACGCATCACTGATTCAAAATTTAAGTGCAGAGCGTATTTGGGCGGAATTTTCGCACATTTTACTCTCCGACCGATTGGAATATGTAAAGACACTTTACGATTTTGGGATACTTTCCCTGATTCTGCCCGCACTCGCGAAGTGTTTTGAAACCACTCAAAATATCAAATGGCACATTTATGATGTGGGAATACACAGTGTCGTTTGTGCAAGCAACGTAGAAAAAAAGCCGTATTTGCGCTTTGCGGCGCTTTTACATGATATTGGAAAACCCCTCACAAAAGGTAGAAACGAAGACGGCAGCGACCATTTTAGAAATCACGCAAAAGAAAGCGTTTTGCTCGCAGAAGAAATTTTAAATCAGTATAAAGTAAAAAACAGTGACAAAGACAAAATTTTGCGCCTTATCAAACACCACGACAGAGAAATCATCCCTGAGAAAAAATATGTAAAACGCGCAGTAAACGCAGTCGGCGATGATATTTTTTTAGATTTAATGGCGCTTAAACGCGCCGATGCACTTGCGCAGAACACACTTCTTACCGCACCGCGCCTTTTGGTGTATGAAAAAATCGTGGCGCTTTACGAGGAATTAAAAACACAGAACGAGCCGTTTTCGGTAAAACACTTAAAAGTAGACGGAAACGATTTAAAGGCATTCGGATTAAAAGGAAAAGAAATCGGCGATGCTTTATCGTTTCTTTTAGATTTTGTCATCGAAAACCCCGAAAAAAACGAAAAAGAGATTTTACTCAAAAAAATAAAAGGTGCTTTTTAGCACCTTTTTAATTTAGCAGTAATTCTTCTGTTTCTTTTACAGTTTTTGTGAAGTTTACACACCCTGCATCTTTTAGTTCTTCAAAACTTCCGTAGCCGTAAAGCACTCCCACTGCGTCGACTCCATTTCGGGAAGCGCCTAAAATATCATCTTTTCTGTCACCAATCATTAAAATGCTTTTCTTTGAAAATCCATTTTCGTCTATTAAATGCTTCATAACCTGCCATTTTTGATTGCGCGATTCGTCTAACGTTGCGCCGTCTACATGGTCAAAAAGCGGAAAAAGTCCTGTGTTTTTCAATATTTCTCCTGCGTATTTGAGTGGTTTCGCGGTACAAAGGCATATGGTTTTCCCGTTTGCTTTTAAATGTGCAAGCATTGTTTTTACACCTTCGTAAACCTCTAAATTTTTCATACCCTCTTTGGTGTAAATTTCTCTGTATTTGGAAAGTGCCAAAAGCGCCTCCTCTTCTGTTAAATGATACGCTTTTTGAAAACAATCCGTAAGCGGAGGCCCTAAAAAAGGCATCAGTTTTGCATCATCAGGTTCTTCTATATCAAAAAAAGAAAGTGCATAACGAATCGACTGAAAAATACCTGGTTTCGAATCTGTAATCGTTCCGTCTAAATCAAAAAATAAAATATCTTTCCCTTTCATTTTTCCCCTCTTTTCCTAAATATTTTTCTTTATTTTATCATATTTTACTTTCAAATTCAATTCATTTGTGATATAATAAAGAAGAGAAAAGAATTTTTTGTTTTCCACAGTTTTTTGTGTATAATTTGTGGATTGTGAATAAGTCGTTTGTGGATTATTTTTTATGTTCCATTTTTTGTAAATTCTAAAAATTTACCCTGTGGATTGTAAAAAATTATACACGTGTTTTGAACATAGTTTTCCGTAAGTGTTTTTCTGTTTGTTGTGCAAAAAAACACGGTTTTCCACAGAATCCACAAGTACTACTACTATTACTACTAAAAATTATTATTTATTTTTTATAACGGAGGTTTTTTTAAGTTATGAATGTAAAGTGTAAACGCACAGATTTACTCTCGGCTGTTAATATTGTAGAAAAGGCAGTTCCTGTAAAATCAACACTTCCCATTATGGAGGGTATTTATTTAGAAGCAAGAGAAAATTCTTTCCGCTTAATCGGTAACAATATGGAACTTGGTTTAGAGTGCACCATCCCCGCAGAAGTAAAAGAACGCGGTATGGTGGTTGTGCATGCAAATCTTTTTACGGTAGCAGTGAAAAAACTTCCTGATTTTGAAGAAGATGTATATCTTTCATTAGATGAAAACGACAATATTAAAATCGTTTGCGGAAACGCAAAATTTGATTTTGCAACGGCTTCTGCTGAAGAATTTCCGCTGCTTCCGGAAGTAAGCGACGAAAAAAGTTTTACCATAAAAGAATCTGTTTTAAAAAACATGGTTCGCCAGACGGTTTACGCTATCAGTACAAAAGAAGAAAAGCCTGTGCTTTGCGGTGTTTTCTTTGATTTAGAAGACAAAATTCTTCATGTGGTAGGTTGTGACGGATACCGCGTTGCAATCAGAAAAGAAGATGTGGAAACAGACGGCAAAATTCAGTTTATTCTTCCGGGTAAAAATGCAAAAGAACTTTTATCCATTATCGGTGAAACAGACGAACTTGTAATGGTTAGTCTTTCGAAAAATAATGTAAAAATGAAACTGAAAAACTGCATTTTTGTTTCCAGAATTATTGACGGCGAATATTTAAACTATAAATCCGTAGCAGACCACAAAAATACGCTTACCATTTTAGGTGAAACAAGAAAAATTTTAAATTCCATCGACAGAGCAGCGATGATTGTAAATGAATCCTCTAAATCCTATGTTTTGTTAAACATTGAAGATGACAGTGTATTTATAAACTGCGAAAGTGCAATGGGTAAAGTAAACGACAAGTTCAGTGTTGATATGACGGGCGAGCCGATGCAGATTGCATTTAACCCGAGATACTTAATTGACGCGTTTAAAAACATTGATGACGAAAAAGTATTATTCAGTTTCTCTACTCCGGTTACACCAACTGTAATAAAACCGGTTGAAGGCGACAAGTTTACATACATTGTGTTACCTGTCCGCATCAAATGATTACCGTAAAAGAAACAATCATCGTCGAAGGTGAATACGATAAAATTACGCTTTCAGAAGTTTTGGATGCCAATATTGTAACAACGTCTGGGTTTCGTATCTTTAAAGATAAGGAAATGCAGAATTTGATTAAGAAACTTGCACAAAAAGATGGTGTGATTATTTTTACCGATTCGGACCGCGCAGGTTTTTTGATTCGAAATTTTCTGAAAAATGTATCGCAGGGCGAACGTGTGTTGCATGCATATATCCCTGAAATTAAAGGAAAAGAAAAAAGAAAGTCAGCCCCCGGAAAAGAAGGTTTATTGGGCGTTGAGGGCGTAAGTCGCGAAATTCTTTTAGACGCCATTTTGAAAAGCGGTGCAACCACGGCGGATGGCAGTATAAACAGGGAAAATCCGATTACAAAGGTCGACCTTTATAAAGCAGGGCTTTACGGCACAGAAAACAGTAAAGAAAAGCGCTGTTTATTTTTACAAAAGTTAGGACTCCCCCAAAGACTTTCTGCTAATATGTTGATTGATGTTTTAAATGTTTTATACAAAAAAGAAGAATTAGATATATTTTAAAAAATCCTCAATATATTGATACTATATCAATGTATTGAGGTATTTTTATGGAGCATATTTTTATAGAAAGTAAAGAGATAAAAAAAACACTTCCCTTTTGGTTATTTTATTTCTTTGGAACAAAACGACTTTTAAAAAAAGAATGGATTTTAGAAAACAACAGACAATTTCTATGTATTCCAATCCCAAACCTGCTTACAGAAAAGCAAAAAACACGATATCTTACCAAAATCATTGGCTTTTTGAAAAAGAAAGGGATTGAAAAGGTTTATTTTGAGCACACAGTAGATAAAGATATAAGCAAATTTATAAAACAGAACTTCTTTATCTGTCAGGGAAGTGAATTATTTTTCGGTTTCTTTCCTAAAATTTTAAAACAATTTATATGTAAAAAAGGATATAAGCCAGAAGAGTGTGAACTTATTTTTATTTCTAATAATGCTAAAAAAGTTAGAGAATATCTATTGAAATGCTATAAAATTGTTAAAAAAATATCAATCTTTACAACAAATCCTGCATCGTTTTCTAACGTTGCCGCAGAATTACAAGAAACATACGGTATGTTTTTAGAGATAAAAGGACAGAATGATACCATAAAAAAATATAAAACAATCTGTATCAATTTAGAAGAAGAACGCATAGTAAATAAAGAATTTTTCAAAAAAACGTTTTTGTTGGATATATACGGTTTATACCAAAATGCATATCAAACAATTTTGTTTTTGTGCAAAGATAAGAAAACTACAACAAACCAGAAAAAAAGTCTTACGCGGTTAGAGTATGAATTAAAATACAGGGAAAACGGCGCGGTTACGCCATCTTACGAAATGTGGGACAATGAAAAGGCAGTCAAAATTATAAATATCACAAAAATGTGATTGACAAATTGCTTTTTTTCGTTTATAATATACAACTGTTGAAGAACCCTTATCGCCCACAGATAAGAGAGCAACAACTTTTGTGGAAGAAAGGATGTTAAAAAATGGAAAAAGAAATCGTACTTACCTATCATAGATTAAAGGAACTTGAAGCAGAACTTGAATATCTGAAAACAGAAAAAAGAAAAGAAATTTCAGAAAAAATTAAAGTTGCAAGAGGTTTCGGTGATCTTTCGGAAAACGCAGAATATGATGAAGCCAAAAAAGAACAAGGCGAAGTAGAAGTTAAAATTTTAAAACTTGAAAAAATGTTAAAAAACGCAAAAGTAATAGACGAAGATGAAATTGATACCAGCAAAGTAACAGTGGGAACAAAAGTAACCATATTAGATGTGGAATTTAATGAAGAAATGGTTTATGAAATTGTCGGTTCCACAGAGGCGGCGCCTGACCAGAATAAAATTTCAGACGAATCCCCGTTGGGACGGTCGCTTATGGGTGCAAAGCCTGATGAAACGGTAACAGTTGCATCCCCGAATGGCGAATATAAAGTAAAAATTATATCCATTACAAAATAAGATAGGTAAAAACAAAAAGAGCCGGAGAGTTTTCTCTGGCTCTTTTTGTTTCACGTGAAACATTCGTTTTTTTACGAAAAAAAGATTGAAAAGAATTCAAAAAAATGATATACTAATAAGTAAGAAACAAACAACAGAAAGGGCGAAACCAATATGGGTAAAGTGATTGTGATTGCAAATCAGAAAGGCGGCGTTGGAAAAACAACAACAACCGTAAATTTAAGTGCTTTTTTGGGTGATCAAAAGAAAAAAGTGTTGTTAATTGACGGAGACCCGCAGGGAAATGCAACCTCCGGTCTTGGTGTTGATAAAAATGGTGTTGCATTGTCTTTATATGATGTTTTAATTCAAAATACACCAATAAAAGATACTCTGATAGAGTCTAAATATAAAAACTTATGGATTTGCCCTTCCAATATACATCTTGCAGGTGCAGAAATTGAACTTGTAGGTGTGGAAAAACGTGAATTTGTGTTAAAAAAGGCGTTAGAGAAAGTAAAAGATGAATTTGATTACATACTCATTGACTGCCCTCCCTCTCTCGGGCTTTTAACATTAAACGCGTTTGCAGCAGCAGAAAGTGTCATTATTCCGATTCAGTGTGAATATTATGCATTAGAGGGACTGGGACAACTGACAAGCACCATTTCTTCTTTAAAACAAAGCATCAACCAATCACTTGAAATTGAAGGAATTTTGCTTACAATGTTTGATAAACGCACCAATTTATCATCCCTTGTATATGAGGAAGTTAAAAAATTCTTTCCGGAACAAGTATTTAAAACAGTAATTCCGAGAACTGTGCGGCTTAGTGAAGCACCAAGTTTTGGAGAATCGATTTTATCGTACGATAAATTTTCAAAAGGCGCATTTGCGTATAAAGCATTAGCAAAAGAGATTATTAAAAAGAATTAACGGAGGCTTTTAAAATGGCAAAACGAGGATTAGGGCGCGGTCTTGGTGCGCTTATTGATACAGAAAGCGTGGTTGAGGCAACCACAGAACACGAAAGAGACGTAAAACTTATCAAAATTACGCAAATAGAGCCAAACAAAACGCAGCCGCGTACACATTTTGATGAAGAAAAAATAGAAAGTCTATCAGAATCTATCGCAGAATATGGCGTATTACAGCCGATTGTGGTAAAACTTAACACAAACGGCTTTTATACCATTATTGCAGGTGAAAGAAGATGGCGTGCTGCAAGAATGGCAAAGTTAAAGGAAATACCTGCAATCGTAAAAAATACAGATGAAAAACAAGAAAAAGAGATTGCGCTCATTGAAAATCTGCAACGAGAAAACTTAAATGCCATCGAAGAAGCACTTGGCATGAAAGAACTTATGGATGTTTACGGTTTAACACAGGAGGATGTCGCAAAAAAAGTCGGCAAAAGCCGTTCTGCTGTGGCAAACAGTGTAAGACTTTTAAATCTGCCAGAGAAAGTCAAACAGTATATAAAAGAAGAAAAACTTTCTATGGGCCATGCGCGTGCACTTTTGGCAATTGAAGATGAGGCGCTTTTAGTGAAAGCGGCCGAAACAGTAATCGACGAAGATTTCAGTGTGCGTAAAACAGAAGAATATGTAAAACAGTTAACTGCACCTTCTAAACCGCAAGTAAAACCGAAAAAGACAAAAGAGACAGAAGAACTTTTGCGGTATATGAAAAGTTTAGAAGAATCCATTTCGTCAACACTTGGTACAAAAATAAAAATTGTACACAAGACAAATAATAAAGGAAAAATTGAAATTCCATATTCTTCCAACGATGATTTTGAAAGAATTTTGTCAATTTTACAAAAAAGGTAAAAAATGGAAGCGCAAAATGTGGCCTATTTTCAATTTTTAGAAAAACCACACCATATTTAGTGGGTAGATAAAAAAGAAACACAAAAAACTAAATTTTAACGTTTATTAAAAAGAGAGATGCAAATTCGTTTGCATCTCTCTTTTTTTTGCTTTGCGTGTGATATGCGCATTTTGCTACACCCCTCTTTTTTAGGGTGGACGGAAAATAGCGCAGATTGGACAAACTGAACCCGTAGGCGTACGGGTGGTACTCTGAGAGGTGAAGTTTGTTCAAAACACAAGGCATAAAAAAGGCAGGAATTCGTCAAATGACGAATTCCTACCTTACATTTTGCATTCTCTTAATTTGTAAAGCATGTTAGAAAGGCTTTGTTTTTTGTTTTCTTTGCCTTGTGTGATATGCGCGTTTTGCTACACCTTTTTGGTTTTAAAGATAAAAATCGTGTCTTCCGATGGACTTATAAAACGTGCGGTTTTTGATAATCCAGAAATTTGTTGCAATATCAGGATTTAAAAAGTAAAGACTTTCTCCTGCGTGGTTTTCTCCGGAAAGTGCACGTTTTGCTGCAACGACACTGTCGCCAAGTGGTGTATTATAAATCGCACCGTTTAAAACGGGTGTAAACTGTACGCCGTATTTGGTGTCAAAAATCACATCATAGATAGTGTCATCATAAAGAGGACTTTCGACGCGGTTTAACACCACGTTTGCCACACCAATTTTACCATTCATAGGCTCCCCCTGACTTTCTGCGTGAATGATTCTGGAAAGCCAGTAAAGGTCCTGGTCAGCGTACGGCTTTTTACCGATGACGTGCTGGGGTACTGTAATACCGTCTAATGTAACAGAGACGGTGTATGTCGCTTTATCCCAGTCTACGTGTGCACGAAACGTTTCAGCCACAAAACGTACAGGAACGTAGAGTCGGTCGTTTGTGATTGTTGCGGGTGCACCCAAAGAAACATTCTTTCCATTTACATCAGCGGTCTTTTTGTCTTTTTTTAATGTAATGACTGTGTTTTGTTTTTGTATGGTTGCTGTTTGGGTTTTTTTGTCCCATGTGACAGAGTCTGCACAAAGCGCATCAGAAAGTGCGCGGATAGGGACTAGTGTAATTCCGTCTTTTAAATATGCAGGTGAGTCGGACTTGATATATTGTCCGTTTACTGTCATACAAACCGGTGTGTGAATTTGTTCGTTTTTAGTTGTTGCGTGTGCAAAAAAAGATACATTTTCGCACAGGATTAAAAAAACAAGCGCCAGAAGCCATGTTTTTTTCATTAAAAAACCTCCTTTGGCACCACTCGGTTTTAGTATAAAGGGAAAATGCGTAAAAATCAATGCAAAATATATGGAAGTGCGGTTAATATAAGGAAGAAAAAAAGGAGAGGGGGGTAAAGAAACGTGCGTGTTTAGAAAAATTTGCAGAAAACATAAAAAAATACAAAAAAGTGCTTGACTTATAAATTAAACTGTGTTAATATAGTAAAATGCATTATAATGTCATAATGGTATAGTATGCATAAAAATCGGCAGTTTTCGCTGTCGGCATCCAAAATGTGTGTTATTTTATGAGTAGTTACATACATTTCGCGGTTTTTCATCCGTAGTGCTACGGACAAGGCTCGGATATAAATTTTGAATGAGGTGGTTGAGCTTATGGTACATCCGATTCAGTTGGGCAGAAATCAGAGAATGAGTTACGCCAAAATCGACGAGGTTTTGGAAATGCCAAACCTTATTGAGGTGCAGAAAAACTCATATAACTGGTTCTTGGAGGAAGGATTAAAAGAAGTCCTTCGCGACATCTCTCCCATCACCGATTATACCGGAAATTTAATTTTGGAGTTTATCGATTATAAACTCGAAACACACAGAATCAAATACTCTGTGGAAGAATGTAAAGAACGCGACACAAACTACGCTGCGCCTTTTAAAGCAAAGGTTCGCCTTATTAATAAGGAAACGGGCGAGGTAAAAGAACAGGAAATCTTTATGGGCGATTTCCCGCTTATGACCGAGCAGGGTACCTTCATTATAAACGGTGCTGAACGTGTTATCGTAAGTCAGCTTGTACGTTCTCCCGGTATTTATTTTGCGATGGAACACGATAAAACCGGTAAAGAACTCTATGCTTCCACTGTAATTCCTTACCGTGGTGCATGGCTTGAATACGAAAACGATGTAAACGATGTTTTATCCGTTCGTATCGACAGAACAAGAAAAATCCCGATCACCGTTTTAATCCGTGCATTAGGTATTGAAACCGACGCTGAAATTTTAGATATGTTCGGCGAAACCGAAGCACTTTTAAACACATTGGAAAAGAGCAGCAGCATCCAGTCCTCTGACGATGCGCTGATTGAAATTTATAAAAAACTCCGTCCGGGTGAACCCCCCACGGTTGAAAGCTCAAAAAGCCTTTTGTTTGGTCTTTTGTTTGATGAAAAACGCTATGATTTAGCAGGTGTTGGTCGTTATAAGTTCAACAAAAAACTTGCTATCAGTGCGCGTATCCAAAATCAGGTAGCAAAAGATGCGATTGCAAATCCCGAAACCGGAGAAATTTTAGTTGACGCAGGTCAGTTTATTTCAAAAGCAATGGCTGAAGAAATTGAAAATGCCGGCGTAAACCGCGTTGTATTAGATGTAAACGGCCACGCTGTTGTTGTATTCTCAAACGGCATGGTGAACTTAAATAATTACGTTAAATTCGATACTTCTGACATTACCCGTGAAAAGGTAAGCAAGAAAGTATTGGACGAGATTTTAGAAAACTTTGATTCTGAAGAAGATATCAAAGACCAACTTCAAAGAAGAATCGGCGAACTCGTGCCGAAACACATCGTTGTGGACGATATTTTATCTTCTATCAACTATCAGATTGGTCTTTTATACGGCATCGGCACAACAGACGACATCGACCATTTAGGAAACCGCCGTCTGCGCTGTGTAGGTGAACTTTTACAGAATCAGTTCAGAATCGGTCTTTCGAGAATGGAACGTGTTGTCCGTGAAAGAATGACCATTCAGGATTTAGACATTGTAACACCGCAGGTTTTAATCAATATAAGACCTATCGTGGCAACCATTAAAGAGTTTTTCGGTTCGTCACAGCTTTCGCAGTTTATGGATCAGCTTAACCCCTTATCCGAACTGACACACAAAAGAAGACTTTCTGCACTTGGACCCGGTGGTTTATCCCGTGACCGTGCAGGCTTCGAAGTCCGCGACGTTCACTATTCTCACTATTCTAGAATGTGTCCGATTGAAACGCCGGAAGGTCCGAACATCGGTCTTATTTCATCCCTTGCAACCTATGCAAGAATCAATGAGCATGGGTTTATTGAAGCACCCTATCGTAAAGTAGACAAGAAAAAGGGTGTTGTAACCGATGTAATCGAATACATGACAGCTGATGTAGAAGACGAATACATCGTAGCACAGGCAAACGAGCCGTTGGACGAAAAAGGTCATTTCTTAGCAAAGAAAGTTACCGTTCGTTATCGCGATGAAATCTTAGAAGTAGAAGCAGATAAAGTTGACTATATGGACGTATCGCCGAAACAGGTGGTATCTGTTGCAACAGCGATGATTCCGTTCTTGGAAAACGACGACGCAAACCGTGCGCTCATGGGTGCAAACATGCAGCGTCAGGCTGTTCCGCTTTTAAGAACCGACTCTCCGATTGTCGGAACCGGTATGGAATATCAGGCAGCACGCGACTCGGGCGTTGTTGTTTTAGCAAAAGAAAGCGGTGTTGTTTCCAAAGTAAGTGCAGACGAAATCGTAATCAAAGAAAAAGGTGGAAACCTTCATAAATATAAACTGATTAAATTTACGCGTTCCAACCAGGGTACCTGCATCAACCAGAAGCCTATCGTTATGGAAGGTCAGAAGGTAGAAAAAGGTGAAATCATTGCTGATGGTCCTTCTACCAATAACGGTGAAATCGCACTCGGCCGCAACATTTTAATCGGCTTTATGACATGGGAAGGTTACAATTACGAGGATGCTATGCTCATCAACGAAAAATTGGTTCGTGATGATATTTTGACATCCATTCACATTGAAGAATATGAATGCGAAGCCCGTGACACCAAACTCGGTGCAGAAGAAATCACAAGAGATATTCCGAACGTAGGCGAAGAGGCATTAAAAGACTTAAACGAAAAAGGTATTATCCGCATCGGTGCAGAAGTACGCTCCGGCGATATTTTAGTAGGTAAGGTAACACCGAAGGGTGAAACCGAACTTACAGCAGAAGAGCGTTTGCTCCGCGCAATTTTCGGCGAAAAAGCAAGAGAAGTACGTGATACATCACTCCGTGTACCGCACGGCGAAGCAGGTATCATTGTTGACGTTATTACCTTTGACCGCGACAAAGGCGACGAACTCCCGCCCGGAGTAAATCAGCTTGTTCGCTGCTACATCGCACAGAAGAGAAAAATCTCTGTCGGCGATAAAATGGCAGGACGTCACGGTAACAAGGGTGTTATTTCCAGAATTCTTCCGGAAGAAGATATGCCATTCTTACCCGATGGTACACCGCTCGAAATCGTATTGAATCCTTTGGGCGTACCTTCCCGTATGAACATCGGTCAGGTGCTTGAAGTGCATTTAGGCCGTGCAGCACGCGAACTCGGCTGGAAGATTGCAACGCCTGTATTAGACGGTGCAACGGAAGAAGAAATCACAGAAACGCTTATTAAAGCAGGGCTTGACACAGACGGTAAAACCGTTTTATACGACGGAAGAACCGGCGAGCCTTTTGATAACAGAGTAACCGTAGGTATCATGTATATCTTAAAACTCTGTCACTTGGTTGATGATAAAATCCATGCACGTTCTACCGGACCTTACTCTCTGGTTACACAGCAGCCTCTGGGCGGTAAAGCACAGTTCGGCGGACAGAGATTCGGTGAAATGGAAGTTTGGGCGCTTGAAGCTTACGGCGCAGCTTACACCTTGCAGGAAATCTTGACCGTAAAATCGGACGATATTGTCGGCCGTGTAAAAACATACGAAGCAATCGTAAAAGGCGATAGCGTTCCGCAGCCGGGTATTCCGGAATCCTTTAAAGTCTTGATTAAAGAATTGCAGAGCTTGTGTCTTGACATGAGAGTGTTAGACGAAGAAGGCAACGAGGTTACCTTAAAAGATTCTTCTGAAGAGGAAGAAGAAGCAAGTCTCGGCATGACTGTTCGCGACGACAAGGCATTTATCGGCCTTGATATGGAAGATGAAAGCCAAGACGACACAGAGGAAGATTTAGCAGATGACGAGCTGGGCGAAGACGTTTTATTCGACGAGGACGAAGAAGACCCCGACGATTTTGACGACGATCTGGGAGATGAAGACGACGATTCCGGCTTCTTTGAGGACGAAACCGATCTCTTATAACATCTGCCACAGATTGAACCTGTCAGATAACGCTGAATCAAATTCTTGTAAATGGAGATGAGACGATTGTCAGAAAACACATTTGATGCAATAAAAATAGGTCTCGCAGCACCGGACATGATCAGAAGCTGGTCCCGCGGTGAAGTAAAAAAACCGGAAACCATCAATTACAGAACCTTAAAACCTGAACGTGACGGCTTGTTCTGTGAACGTATTTTCGGACCTACCAAAGACTGGGAATGTCATTGCGGTAAATATAAAAGAATCCGTCATAAAGGCATTGTCTGTGACCGCTGCGGCGTAGAAGTTACCCGTGCACGTGTAAGACGTGAAAGAATGGGACACATTGAACTTGCAGCACCCGTGTCACATATCTGGTACTTTAAAGGAATTCCTTCCCGTATGGGTCTTTTACTGGATATGACACCCAGAACATTAGAAAAAGTTCTGTATTTTGCAGCCTATGTCGTAATTGAACCCGGTGCACGTACCGAACTTGAAAAGAAGCAGATTCTTTCCGAACAGGAATATCGTGAATACTGCGAAAAATACGGCGACCGTTTCCGTGCGGGTATGGGTGCGGAAGCCATTAAAGAACTTTTGGAAGAAATCGATTTAGAAGCGCTTTCCAAAGAAATCAAAGAAGAATTAGAAGGTGCAAGCGGTCAGAAAAAGGTGCGTCTGGTAAAACGACTCGAAGTAGTAGAATCGTTCCGCCTTTCCGGCAACAATCCGGCGTGGATGGTATTAGACGTACTTCCGGTTATTCCGCCGGACATCCGTCCTATGGTGCAATTAGACGGCGGCCGTTTTGCAACCAGTGACTTAAACGATTTGTACAGACGTGTTATTAACCGTAACAACCGTTTAAAGAAACTTCTTGACTTGGGTGCGCCCGAAATCATCGTACGAAACGAAAAGAGAATGCTCCAGGAAGCAGTTGACGCTTTAATCGACAACGGCAGACGTGGCCGTCCTGTAACAGGCCCCGGTAACAGACCATTAAAATCCCTTTCCGATATGTTAAAGGGTAAGCAGGGTCGTTTCCGTCAAAACCTTTTGGGTAAGCGTGTTGACTATTCCGGCCGTTCTGTTATCGTTGTAGGACCCGAACTTAAAATTTATCAGTGCGGTTTGCCGAAAGAAATGGCAATCGAACTCTTTAAGCCGTTCGTTATGAAAAAATTAGTGAACGACGGCGTTGCGCACAACATCAAGAGCGCAAAACGTATGGTAGAACGCTTAAAACCCGAAGTTTGGGACGTTTTAGAGGACGTAATCAAAGACCATCCGGTACTTTTAAACCGTGCTCCTACGCTTCACAGACTTGGTATTCAGGCGTTTGAACCGATTTTGGTTGAAGGTAGAGCATTGAAACTTCATCCGCTTGTATGTACCGCATACAACGCCGACTTTGACGGTGACCAGATGGCTGTTCACGTGCCGCTTTCTCCGGAAGCGCAGGCAGAAGCAAGATTCTTAATGCTTTCTGCAAACAACCTCTTAAAACCGCAGGACGGTCGTCCTGTTACCGTTCCTACACAGGATATGGTACTTGGTAGTTACTACTTAACATTAGTAAAACCCAAGCAGGTTAAAATTACCGATCCCGGCGATTCTGAAATTTTCACCGAAGGTCAGGTTGTAAACTATTACTACTGTGACGGTAAAACACCGAGTCTTCTTGCTGAAAACGAAGCACTTGAATCCGTTGGAAAACGTGCAGCAAGCTATACAGAAGAAGGCTGCTATCCCGGTGAAGAAGGCGAAGGCAAAGTATTTGCTTCCTTTAACGAAGCATTTTTGGCTTATACAAATAATGTTGTTGGTCTGCATGCGCCCATCCGTGTAAAAATGACAACGGAAGACGGCGACTCGGGCATGATCAAAGCAACTGTGGGCAGACTTATCTTTAATGAACATCTGCCGCAGGATTTAGGTTTTGTTGACAGAACAAATCCTGAAAACAAATTTGTACTTGAAGTTGACTTCCTCTGCGGCAAAAAGCAGCTCGGACAGATTATCGACAAGTGCATTCAGGTACATGGTCTTACCAAAACGGCTATTGTACTCGACACCATTAAGTCGATGGGCTTTAAGTATTCTACACGCGGCGCGGTTACCGTAAGCGTATCCGACATCGAAGTACCGGAAAAGAAAAAGACACTTTTGGCGGCTGCCGAAGACCGTGTAGATCAGATCACAAGACAGTTTAACCGTGGTTTGATTTCTGATGAAGAGCGTTATAAACTCGTTATCGAAACATGGACCAAAACCATAGACGATGTTACAGATGCACTTATGGATAACATGGACCAGTACAACCCCATCTTCATGATGGCGGATTCCGGTGCCCGTGGTAGTAAAAACCAGATCAGACAGCTTGCCGGTATGCGTGGTCTTATGAACGATACATCCGGTAAAATCATCGAAATCCCGATCAGAGCAAACTTCCGTGAAGGTCTTAACGTGCTGGAATACTTCGTATCTTCGCACGGTGCAAGAAAAGGTCTTGCCGATACTGCGCTTCGTACCGCCGACTCCGGTTACCTTACACGTCGTCTTGTTGACGTATCGCAGGATGTTATCATCCGTGAGGACGATTGCGGCACAACAGACGGTATCGAGGTAGTAGCAATTACCGAGGGCAAGGAAGTTATCGAGGGCTTAGAAGACAGACTCGCAGGCAGATTCCCGGTTTCTGACATTGTTCATCCTGAAACAGGCGAGATTTTAGCAACCAAAGACACCTTAATCGACGAAAAACTCGCGCAGAAGATTGTGGCATCCGGCGTAAAATCTGCTGTTATCCGTTCTGTTCTTACCTGTAAATCCAAGGTTGGTATCTGTGCAAAATGTTATGGCTCGAACCTCGCCAGCGGACAGATCGTTCCCGCAGGTGAAGCGGTTGGTATCATTGCTGCACAGTCTATCGGTGAACCGGGTACACAGCTTACCATGAGAACGTTCCACACCGGCGGTGTTGCCGGCGACGATATCACACAGGGTCTTCCCCGTGTTGAAGAATTGTTCGAAGCAAGAAAGCCGAAAGGTCTTGCGATTCTCACTGAAATCGCAGGTCGCGTAAGCATTGTGGAAAACAAGAAAAAACGTGAAATCGTTATCACAAACGATGAAACAAAAGAAGCAAAAACATACCTTATCCCGTACGGTTCCAGAATCAAAGTACAGGAAGGCGATGTTTTGGCTGTGGGCGATGAACTTACAGAAGGTTCTGTAAACCCGCACGATATTTTAAGAATCAAAGATGTTACCGCTGTACAGCAGTACCTCATCAAAGAAGTACAGAGAGTGTACAGACTCCAGGGTGTTGACATCAACGACAGACACATCGAGGTTATCGTTCGCCAGATGCTCAGAAGAGTCAGAATCGAAGAATCCGGTGATTCCAGATTCCTTTCCGGTTCTTTGGTTGACATCAACGAATTTAACGCAGTAAACGAACAACTCGTAAAAGAAGGAAAAGCGCCCGCAGAGTGCACAAGAATTATTCTTGGTATCACAAAGGCTGCGCTTACCACAGACTCATTCCTTTCTGCTGCATCCTTCCAGGAAACAACAAGAGTGTTAACAGAGGCTGCAACAAAAGGAAGAATCGATCCTTTGGTTGGTCTGAAAGAAAATGTTATCATCGGTAAACTGGTTCCTGCCGGTACCGGTATGACAAAATATCAGAACACCAGAATCGAAAGACAACTTCCGATTATTCCTTCTACCGAGGATTACGACAACGATATCGTGTCCAAAAACATGGATTATATCGGCAGCAACATCGTTCCTGATGTAGAGGAAGAGGTTCTGTAATTTGTAAAAAATAATAATTGACACTGATGTATCAATGTGATACAATGTAGTGTGGTGTTTGCCAAATAAGGCTCGCCTTAACGAAAGAAAGGACTGACCTTTTTATGCAACCCGATTTGCCAAATGTCCGTTTTTATGTCGGACTGAAGCAATCCACCGAAGCAATTAAAACAGATAAAGCAGCAAAAGCTTTTGTAGCAAATGATGCAGACGACCACGTTCGTCTGCCGTTTGTTGCGTTATGCAATGCGCATAACGTTCCGGTAGAGTTTTGCGAAACAAAAGCAAAACTGGGAAAAGATTTCGGTATTAACGTCAGCGCGGCGTGTGCCGTTATCTTAAAATAATCGCTATATTATGATTTCATAATATATTATGTTTGAAGAAAGGAGGAAATTGTTTCATGCCTACGTTTAACCAGCTTGTGAGAAAAGGTAGAGAGGTTTCTGTAAAGAAATCCACAGCACCGGCTCTTTTAAAGAACCTTAACACGCTGAAAAAGAAAACTACCGACTTAAACTCACCTCAGAAAAGAGGCGTTTGCACAACTGTTAAAACCATGACACCGAAAAAGCCGAACTCTGCTCTTCGTAAGATGGCCAGAGTAAGACTTACAAACGGTATCGAAGTTTCTGCTTATATCCCTGGCGTTGGCCACACCTTGCAGGAGCACAGCGTGGTTTTAATAAGAGGCGGCAGAGTAAAGGATCTCCCTGGTGTAAGATACCACATCATCCGCGGTACATTAGATGCAGCGGGCGTTGCAAATCGTAGCCAGTCCAGATCCAAGTATGGTGCGAAAAAACCGAAAGAAAAGAAATAATTCGCACTAAAATCACAATAGGTGTCGGTACGTAAAACATGAAAGATTTCCTTGTTTAACTGTACTGCACTGACGATGTTTATCATCGAGTACCTGTGATTTCATTCACGTAAAAATAATGAAGGAGGGAAGAAAGGTGCCAAGAAGAAGTTTTATTGCAAAAAGAGAGGTATTGGCTGACCCGGTTTACAACAGCACAGTTGTTACAAGATTAATCAACAACATCATGCTGGACGGTAAAAAAGGTACCGCACAGAAAATCGTGTACGGTGCGTTTGATATCATCAAAGAAAAGACAGGTAAAGATCCTTTGGAAGTGTTTAACACAGCCATGGCAAACATTATGCCTGTTTTAGAAGTAAAAGCAAGACGTGTCGGCGGTGCAACATATCAGGTTCCGATCGAGGTTCGTCCCGAAAGAAGACAGACCTTGGGCTTAAGATGGCTTACACTTTACAGCCGTCAGAGAGGCGAAAGAACCATGAAGGAAAGACTCGCTGCTGAAATTATGGATGCAGTGAACAATGCCGGCTCTTCTGTAAAGAAAAAAGAAGATACACACAAAATGGCAGAAGCAAACAAAGCATTTGCACATTACAGATGGTAATTTGCTTAAAAACACATTGCTTTTTATGCTATTCTTGAAACTATACGGCGCGTTTTACGCGCATAATCCGAACGAAAGGAGGAAATTTGGTGGCAAGAGAATATTCTTTAGCAAAAACCAGAAATATCGGTATCATGGCACACATCGATGCCGGTAAAACCACCACAACTGAACGTATTTTGTTCTATACAGGCCGTATTCACAAAATGGGCGAAACACACGATGGTGCAGGTACCATGGACTGGATGGCTCAGGAGCAGGAAAGAGGTATTACAATCACCTCCGCTGCTACAACATGTCACTGGAACAATCATAGAATCAATATCATTGATACTCCCGGACACGTTGACTTTACTGTTGAAGTTGAACGTTCCTTACGTGTATTGGACGGTAGCGTAACCGTACTTTGTGCAAAAGGCGGTGTTGAGCCTCAGTCCGAAACCGTTTGGCGTCAGGCTGACAACTACAAAGTTCCCCGTATGGCTTATGTAAATAAGATGGACATCATGGGCGCAGACTTTTATAATGTTGTCGACATGATGAAAACAAGACTGAAATGTAACGCTGTTCCGATTCAGCTCCCCATCGGCGCTGAGGAAACCTTTAAGGGCATAATTGACCTTATCGAAAACAAAGCGTACGTTTATTACGATGACCTTGGAAACGACATCCGCGAGGAGGAAATCCCCGAGGATATGAAAGAAAAGGCAGCGGAATACAGAATCAATATGATTGAATCTGTTGCGGAAACAAGCGAAGATTTAATGGAGAAGTATTTAGAGGAGGGCGACCTTTCTATTGCTGATATCAAAAAAGGTCTTCGTGCTGCAACTATCGCCAACGATATCGTTCCCGTGCTTTGCGGTACATCCTACAAAAACAAGGGTGTTCAGAAGCTACTCGACGCAATCGTTGACTACATGCCTGCTCCGACAGACGTTGCCGCAATCCGCGGTACCGATCCTGCAACAGGCGAAGAAGTGGAAAGTCCGTCTTCTGACGATGCTCCCTTCGCTGCTTTGGCATTTAAAATCATGGCTGACCCGTTCGTTGGTAAGCTCTGCTTCTTCCGTGTATATTCCGGAACACTCGATGCAGGTTCTCATGTATTAAATGCTACAAAAGATGTAAAAGAAAGAATCGGTCGTATTTTGCAGATGCACGCAAACGACAGAAAAGATATTGACAAGGTATACTCCGGTGATATCGCCGCTGCTGTTGGTTTAAAATCAACAACAACCGGTGACACACTCTGTACACCTGACAAACCCATTATCTTAGAGTCTATGGAATTCCCCGAACCCGTTATCAGTGTTGCTATTGAGCCTAAGACCAAAGAAGGTCAGGAAAAAATGGGTATCGGTCTTGCGCGCTTAGCAGAAGAAGATCCGACATTTAAAACCTATACAGACGAAGAAACAGGTCAGACCATCATCTCCGGTATGGGTGAGCTTCACTTGGATATCATCGTTGACAGACTTCGTCGCGAATTCAAAGTAGAAGCAAACGTAGGTAAACCGCAGGTTGCTTACAAAGAAACCATCAGACAGGCTGTTGAAGTTAACCACAAGTATGCACGTCAGTCCGGTGGTAAAGGTCAGTACGGTCACGTTGTTATGACAATCGAACCGCAGGAAGCTGGTTCCGGATACGAATTCGTTAACAAAATCGTCGGCGGTGCAATTCCGAAGGAATACATCCCGGCTGTTGACGCAGGTGTTCAGGGCGCAATGCTCAACGGTGTACTCGCAGGCTACAACGTGGTTGACGTAAAAGTTACCTTAACCGATGGTTCCTACCACGAGGTTGACTCCTCTGAAATGGCGTTTAAGATTGCTGCATCCATGGCATTCAAAGACGGCTGCAGAAAGGGTAACCCAGTATTAAAAGAGCCTGTGATGCAGGTTGACGTATTAGTTCCCGAAGAATACATGGGCGACGTTATGGGTGACTTAAACTCCCGTCGTGGTCAGATTCAGGGTATGGAAGCACGTCCCGGCGCACAGATGATTCATTCCTTTGTTCCGCTTTCCGAAATGTTCGGTTATGCAACAGAACTTCGTTCCAGAACACAGGGTCGTGGTCAGTATACCATGCAGCCCAGCCATTATGAAGAAGTTCCGAAGAGCATTCAGGAACAAATTATCAGCGCACGTACGAAAAAAGATTAATTTCCTATTGATTTTTTTCGTCGTTCGTTGTACAATAAAAATAACGTAAAATTATAACAAAATATAAACAATTAGGAGGAAAACAAAATGGCAAAAGCTAAATTCGAGAGATCCAAGCCGCACGTTAACATTGGTACAATCGGTCACGTTGACCATGGTAAAACAACTCTTACAGCTGCTATCACAAAAGTATTAAGCTTAAAGGGTGCTGCTGACTTCAAAGCATACGATCAGATCGACGGTGCTCCTGAAGAAAGAGAAAGAGGTATTACAATTTCCACAGCTCACGTTGAGTACGAAACAGACAACAGACACTACGCACACGTTGACTGCCCCGGACACGCTGACTATGTTAAAAACATGATCACAGGTGCTGCACAGATGGACGGTGCTATTCTCGTTGTATCTGCTGCTGACGGTGTTATGCCCCAGACAAGAGAGCACATCTTGCTTTCCCGTCAGGTAGGCGTTCCGCACATCGTTGTATTCATGAACAAAGCTGACCAGGTTGACGATCCTGAATTATTAGAACTCGTTGAAATGGAAATCCGTGAACTCTTGAACGAGTACGAATTCCCGGGTGACGATATTCCGATCGTTACAGGTTCCGGTCTTGCAGTATTAGAATCTGCTGCAACAGATCCTTCCGCTCCTGAATATGAACCCATCCTCAAATTGATGGAAGCTGTTGACTCTTACATTCCCACACCTGAAAGAGCATCCGGTCTTCCGTTCTTAATGCCTGTCGAAGACGTATTCTCCATCACAGGCCGTGGTACCGTTGCTACAGGTAGAGTAGAAAGAGGTACATTAAACTTAAATGATGAAGTTGAAATCACAGGTTTAACAGAAGAACCCAGAAAAGTTGTTGTAACAGGTATCGAAATGTTCAGAAAACTCCTCGATAGCGCTGAAGCTGGTGATAACATCGGTGCACTTCTTCGTGGTGTTCAGAAGAACGAAATCGAAAGAGGACAGGTTTTAGCTAAACCCGGTTCCATCAATCCTCACACACAGTTCAAGGGCGAAGTTTACGTTCTTACAAAAGAAGAAGGTGGACGTCATACACCGTTCTTCAACAACTACAGACCGCAGTTCTATTTCAGAACAACAGACGTTACCGGCGTTATCAAATTGCCTGAAGGTACAGAAATGTGCATGCCTGGCGATAACGTAACAATGGAAGTTGAACTCATCACACCGATCGCTATCGAAGAAGGTCTTCGTTTCGCTATCCGTGAAGGTGGTAGAACAGTAGGTTCCGGCGTTGTTTCTTCCGTTATTAAATAATAACTGAAACGTATATTTGCGGCGTGGCATTTGCCACGCCGCCTATGTTTTCTCTACGTCTCTATATATAGTGGTTTCGCGCATGAAAAACACCAAAAATGGGGTTTCTTTTTTTATATAAAAATCGAGAAAAAAGTAGATATTCTATTAAAAAACAAAGAAAACGAGAGAATGAACGTTGTATTTTAAATAAATCGGTTAAAATGAGCGATATTCGATTTGCAAACACATAGGAATCCGAGTATAATATTAAGAGTCGGCGCTCGAGAGGGACGTTAAAAAAACTGTCGAAAACCGGCGCAGAACCTTGAAAAATGAACAGTGCAGGCTTTAAAAAGATTCCAAGTAATTTAAAGGACAGACAAAGATATCGGTCAAAAGGATATCGCTCCGCAAGCGGAGAAAATGAGAGAATTAGATTTTCTTGTTTTAGTATATAACTTCTTCGGAAGTGATATAACCAATACGAGAGAGTTTGATCCTGGCTCAGGACGAACGCTGGCGGCGTGCCTAACACATGCAAGTCGAG
>JAZNGT010000037.1:0-58381 GCA_045576635.1 Congzhengia sp.
ATTCCCGGCGTTATGGCTTGCCGTACCATAAGAAACGAACGGGAGCGCAGAGCCACCGCAATGCTTACGCCTTTTATGCCCTGTGGTGCAAAACTCCCCGTTATTGCACTATTTGCAGGTGCTTTTTTCGGTGACGCTTCCTGGGTAGGACCACTCATGTACTTCGCAGGCATTGTGATTATTTTCTTCGGTGCATTGCTCATAAACAAATTTACAGGTTATAAAACAAAAAAATCGTTCTTTATCATTGAACTGCCCGAATACAAAGTACCGAGTTTGTGGCGCGCAACAAAATCCATGTGCTCGCGCGGTTGGGCGTACATTGTAAAAGCGGCTACCATCATTCTGCTCTGTAATACGGCAATACAGATTATGCAGACCTTTGATTTACGTTTTGCAGTTGCAGAATCTGCTGATTCTTCGATTCTTGCTACGATTGCAGGTCCCTTTGCTTATCTTTTGGTGCCCGTAGTCGGTGTGCTTTCATGGCAGTTGGCAGCAGCAGCAATTACTGGATTTATCGCAAAAGAAAATGTTGTGGGGACCCTTGCGGTTTGCTTTGTTGGTCTTGAAAATCTGATTGACACCGAAGAACTTGCACTGATGGAAGGCGCTGGTGCTGAGGTTGCCGCAGTGTTTGCAATTACAAAAGTTGCAGCACTGGCGTACCTTATGTTTAATCTGTTTACTCCCCCATGCTTTGCTGCAATTGGTGCTATGAACGCCGAAATGAAAAGCGCAAAATGGCTTTGGGGTGGAATTGCACTTCAACTTGGTGTAGGCTTTACTGTGGGTTACCTTGTTTATCAAATTGGCACACTTTTTACAACGGGTACATTTGGTGCAGGTTTTATTCCCGGTTTAATTGCTGTTTTAATCATGACAACGATTTTGATCTATCTTTGTAAAAAAGCAGATAAAAAACAACTTACTAAACGTACGTTAGGCAAAACGATATAAAATAAGGAGATTCCTCCTATGGATAATATTATAATTATCAGTATTATTGTGCTGATTTTGGGACTTTCTTTCTACTATGTGATAAAAGCAAAAAAGAATGACAGAAAATGTATCGGCTGTCCTTATAAAGATAGTTGCACGTCAAAAAATGTTTCGTGTACGCAAGATAAAAACTCCTTGTAAACTTACATAAACTGTGTTACAATAAAAGATGTTAAATGCTTGTAAAGCAAATACAGGACATTGGAGTGTTATCATGCAAAATAGAGAAAAATTTGCTTCCAGACTCGGATTTATTTTGATTTCCGCAGGTTGCGCTATAGGGCTTGGAAACGTGTGGCGTTTTCCCTACATCGTAGGTAAATACGGCGGTGCCATTTTCGTAGCGATTTACCTTGCATTTCTTTTACTGATGGGACTTCCCATTATGGTTGCAGAATTTGCAGTAGGCAGAGCAAGTCAGAAATCGGTTGCAAAAAGTTTTGAAGAATTAGAGCCAAAAGGCACAAAATGGCATATATTCAGTAATATTGCATTTGCCGGAAACTACCTTTTGATGATGTTTTACACCACCGTCGGCGGTTGGATGCTTGCGTATGTGGCAAAAGCATGCTCAGGTGCGTTAAACGGTATTACAGCAGAAGGTGCGCAGAATGTATTCAACAGCCTAATTGCAGACCCCTTATCCATGCTATTCTGGATGGTCTTAATTGTTGTTTTAAGTTTTGGGGTATGTAGTTTGGGTCTCAAAAACGGCGTGGAGCGCATCACAAAATGGATGATGAGCGCACTCCTTCTTATCATTCTGATTTTAGTCGTAAGAAGCGTTACGCTTTCCGGTGCGATGGAGGGACTTTCCTTTTATCTGGTACCCAATCCGGAAAGCATAAAAGAACACGGTCTTATAAACGTTATCTTTGCCGCAATGGGACAATCTTTCTTTACGCTTAGCATCGGCATTGGTTCAATGAGTATTTTCGGAAGTTATATCGGGAAAGACCGAAGTTTAACAAGTGAATCGTTAAACATTTGTATTTTAGACACTTTTGTTGCACTATGTGCAGGTCTTATCATTTTCCCTGCATGCTCTGCATTCGGCGTAAATCCCGGTGAAGGTCCCGGTCTTGTTTTTGTAACACTCCCCGGTATCTTTAACCAGATGCCGTTCGGTCAGTTCTGGGAAGTTTTATTCTTTATCTTTATGGCATTTGCTGCTATGTCCACCGTAATTGCCGTTTTCGAAAACATCATCAGTTACTGTATGGACAAATGGGGTATGAGCCGTAAAAAAGCAGTTATTATAAACTTAATCGGTGTTCTTCTGCTCTCGCTTCCCTGCGTATTTGGCTTTAACGTGTTAAGTTTTATAAAGCCTCTGGGCGAAGGAAGTACCATTCAGGATTTAGAAGACTTTATCGTATCGAATAACCTCTTACCTTTAGGTAGTCTTATATTTGTACTTTTCTGTACAACCAAATACGGTTGGGGATGGGATAATTTCATTAAAGAAGCAGATGAGGGAAAAGGACTTAGATTCCCCAAAGCATTACGTTTTTATATGACGTATATTCTGCCTTTAATCATTTTGGTAGTCTTCGTATTTGGCTATCAACAAAAGTTTTTTGCGTAAATAAAAAAACATAAAGACTGTTAAAAAACGTATGCGTTTTTTAACAGTCTTTTTTTGTATAAAAGTACAAAAAACACCTACAATAACTTTGAGGTGTTAGATTTGAAAACAAAAAAAGAAGGAAAACAAACTGTTGTATTTAAAGATTCTCCCCGTATTTTAAGCACTGCCGCCATTGCCGGAACAAAAGAAAGCGAGGGTCCGTTCGGTAGTCAGTTTGACGAAACCGTAACAGACGATTTATGGGGGGAAAAAAGTTGGGAAAAGGCAGAAAGCAAATTTATGCAGCAAGCGGTTCTCACCGCCTTGAAAAAAGGAAATCTTCATCCCGATGAAATCGATTATATCTTTGCAGGTGACCTTTTAAATCAGTGCGCAGGCACCAATTACGGACTCCGCGTATTTTCGATTCCCTTTATCGGACTTTACGGTGCATGTTCTACCATGGGGCTTTCTATGAAAATGGCATCTATGGCGATTGACGGAGGTTTTGCCGACCGCTGCGTTGCCGTAACATCAAGTCATTTTTGCTCCGCCGAGCGCCAATTCCGTTTTCCGTTAGAATACGGTGGTCAGAGGCCGCCAAGTGCACAGTGGACCGTTACGGGTTCTGCATGCGTCATTTTAGACAAAACCTGCGGCGATTGTAAAATAGAATGCGCGACCACTGGAAAAATTGTTGACCGTGGCATTAAAGACGCAAACAATATGGGTGCCGCTATGGCGCCTGCTGCTATCGACTGCCTTTGCGCGCATTTTGCAGACACCGGAAGAAAGCCCTCTGACTACGATGCAATTTTTACAGGTGATTTAGGAAAAATCGGCGCATCCATTGTAATTGACCAGATGGCAGAAAATGGCTATGATATGAGTGAAAATTATACTGACTGCGGCATACTGATGTTTGATGAATCGCAAGACGTACACGCCGGTGCAAGTGGTTGTGCCTGCTCGGGACTTATCTTGAATGCGCACATTCTACCGAATATAAAAAACGGCACCTTTCAAAAAGTTTTATTTGTACCGACCGGTGCGCTTATGAGCCCTACCGCCGTGCAACAAGGCGAAAGCATACCATCCGTTGCACACGCAATCAGTATTATGGCATAAAAAGGAGAGAAAAAAATGCGCGTAGCAGTTGAAAAAGGATTGGACGAAATCAGCAGGTATTTAAATTTACGCGGATACGAAACGGTAAGCATAGATTCAAATCTTCCGTTTGATGCGATTATCTATCAGAACACCGGCATATTAAATCTCCCTGTGCCCACATCTTACAAAGCGTTTTCAGGTGCCAACCCTTCCGGTGCGCTTTTAATTTATGCCGCCGGAAAAACGCCACAAGAAATCGAACACATTCTTTGTCAAAAATCGTACGGAAATCTCTTTTAATTTTAGTGCTTTTTCTTGTTGAAATTCACGCCATTTTGGTGTATAATGGTAGTTGTGAAAATATGATATAAGGGAGCGCAAAAAAATGGAGAAATTAATTTACCTTGACAACAGCGCCACAACTCCTCTCAAACAAGAGGTATTAGACGCGATGATGCCGTATTTAACCGAGCATTACGGCAATCCGTCTTCTATATATAAACTTGGAAATCATGCAAAATCTGCGATAGAAACTGCACGCAAACAAGTTGCAGAGGCTCTTTTTGCGACACCGGGCGAAATTTATTTTACCGGCTCGGGCTCTGAGGCAGACAACTGGGCAATCAAAGGCATTGCACGTGCAAAAGAAAAAAAGGGAAAACACATCATTTCTTCTGCCATTGAGCACCACGCAGTGCTTCATACGTTAAACTATTTAGAAAAGCAGGGCTTTTCTGTTACGTATCTTCCCGTTGATGCGTTTGGTAAAATCAGTTTAGATGATTTAAAAAATGCCATCCGTCCCGATACGATTTTAATCACCATCATGACGGCAAACAACGAGGTAGGTACCATTCAGCCAATCCGCGAAATCGGTGCAATTGCAAAAGAACACAACATTGTGTTTCATACCGATGCCGTTCAGGCAGTCGGTGCAATAGAACTTGATGTGAAAGAATTAAATGTAGATATGCTTTCTTTGTCAGCACATAAATTTGGCGGTCCCAAAGGCGTTGGCGCACTTTTCGTTCGAAACGGCATCCGTCCCGAAATCTTTATGCACGGCGGTGCACAGGAACGCGCAAGACGTGCCGGCACAGAAAATGTTGCATCCATCGTAGGACTCGGAAAAGCGATTTCACTTGCAACAGAGGACGTTTCTAAAAAGGCCGAAAAATTGCGCACGCTTCGTGATTATCTCATTGAAAAAATACAAAATACGATTCCCTATATTAAGTTAAACGGTCACCCGACCGACAGACTTCCGGGCAACGTAAACTTTTCGTTTCAGTTTATTGAAGGAGAATCGCTCCTTTTAATGCTTGATTTAAACGGCATCGCAGCATCCTCGGGTTCTGCCTGCACAAGTGGTTCGCTTGATCCGTCGCACGTGCTTTTGGCAATGGGACTCCCCCACGAAATTGCACACGGTTCATTAAGGCTTTCCATTGGCGAGCAAAACACCAAAGAAGAAATTGATAAAGTAATAGAGTTGCTGCCAAAAATCGTGCAAAGACTTCGGGATATGTCCCCTCTTTATGAGGAAGCGAAAAACAATCAGTAACAGGGAGGATAAACAGTATGTACAGTGAAAAAGTAATGGACCACTTCTCCAATCCCAGAAACGTTGGTGAACTTGCTGATGCCAATGCAATCGGTCAGGTGGGTAACGCCAAATGCGGCGATATCATGAAAATTTATATGAAAATTGAAGACAACATCATAAAAGATGTAAGCTTTAAAACCTTTGGCTGCGGTGCTGCCGTTGCAACAAGTTCAATGGCAACAGAAATGGTAAAGGGAAAAACCATTGAAGAAGCACTTCAACTTACCAACAAAGCCGTAATGGAAGCATTAGACGGTCTTCCGCCGGCAAAGGTGCACTGCTCTGTTCTCGCAGAAGAAGCCATTAACGCTGCAATTTTGGATTACTATAAGCGTCTAGGCATAGAACCTGATTTCGAAATCCGCTCCATGTGCAACTGCGGCGAGTGTCAGGCACATCATGAATAAGATGCGTGTTATGATTGGAATGAGCGGTGGCGTCGATTCATCTGTTGCCGCTCTTTTATTACAACAAAGTGGCGTGGATGTTTTGGGGGCTACGCTCCTTTTAACAGAAAACGATGACGGCTCCGCGGCACGCGACGCAAAAGAAGTTGCAAAAGCGTGCGGTATTGAGCATAAAACATTTGACCTCAGAAAAGAATTTAAGGCGTTTGTTACGGACTATTTTGTAACAGAATACAAGATGGGAAGAACACCTAATCCCTGCATTGTCTGTAACCAAACCATTAAATTCGGAAAAATGTTAGAACTTGCAAAAGAAAACGGATGTGAAAAACTTGCTACCGGTCACTATGCAAAGGTTGTCTTTGATTCCAAGATCAACCGCTATCTCATAAAAAAAGCAGACTATCTTGAAAAAGACCAGACCTATTTTCTTTACCGTCTTACGCAAGATGTGCTAAAACGCACCATTATGCCGCTGGGGGACTACACCAAACAAGAAGTGCGAGAACTTGCCGAAAAGCACGGTATCAGTGTTGCACAAAAAAAGGATAGTCAGGACATTTGCTTTATTCCGGACGGCGATAAAAACCGCTATTTAAAACAGTTTCTTACTGAAACGCCCGGAAACTTTATAGACACAGAAGGAAATGTACTGGGAACACATCAAGGCATTTTCCATTACACAGTAGGTCAAAGAAAAGGTCTAGGTATGGCATTTGGAAAACCAATGTTTGTACTCTCTGTAAACCCAAAAGATAACACCGTTACCTTAGGTGAAGCAGGTAGTGAATTTTCTGATTCATTTTCCGTACAAGACTTAAATTTTCTACCATTTGATCATGCGCCGGACGGGTATGAATGTACGTGTAAGGTCAGATTTTCAGCAAACGACACACCGTGCAGATTAGAAAAGGATAAAACCGGTTACAGCGTTATGTTAAAAGAACCTGCAAGAGCCGTCACACCCGGTCAGGCAGCCGTATTTTATCAGGGCAATACTGTAATTGGTGGCGGTACTATATGTATGCACTAATTGCGTTTTCGCCTTTTAACGCATCAAAAAAATCATCCTTTTGTACGAGTTTCGTTTGACAACTGCCACTTGTTAGGCGTATAAGCATCTTCGTTTCATCTTCATTCAACGATTCATTTAAAATGAAGAGTGGTAAATTTAGGTTTTCGCTTTTTTTCATTGCCATGCGAACATCGTACTCTAAACTTTCTTCTCCATTTTTCGCTACAAGAACCATACATGCATTTGGTTTGTATGTGGCATAGCGATTTAAAATACACTCACTCACATCATACAAAATATGCATGATTGCATATAGGTTTAAAACTATCATAACAACATCAAAAAGAAGATTTCCCGTCATAGTATGTAACCTCCTTATGCTTTTTTTACATAGTATGTGGAAATCTTGCATTTGGTGAAATTTTCTCCGGAGGGTACATAAGAATGAATAATACGAAATTTTCTACAAAAGATATTGCTATAGCAGCACTTTTAACGGCGCTTTCCGTTTTAATCCCCTTGTTTATGCCGGTTAAAATCGTTTTAGAACCGATTTTTTCTGCTACACTTGCATCACACGTTCCCGGCATTCTCTCTATGTTCGTAGGACCATTTGCCGTAATTGGAACAGCATTCGGTAGTGCAATCGGATTTTTCGGACTTGGCCCATGGGTTTCCGCGCGTGCCTTTATGCATCTTGTATTTGGTCTTTTAGGCTATAAAATGCTCCAGAAAAACTGTAACGTTTTTCTTGTTGCTTTACTTACGGGCATTGTTCACGCCGCATCAGAAATGCTTGTTGGTCTTATTTCACTTCCGTTTATTGTAACACCTGCAAAGGGCGCACTTTTCTACATTTTAGTGACAGTCGGCTGCGGAACATTTATTCATCACTGTATTGATTTTGTTATTTCCGTTATCATCTTGAGCGCGTTAAAATCCGCAAAACTAATCTCAAAAACAAACAGCAAATCCTTAAAATAGTATGAAACGAATCGGAGGTACTCTATGAACGACGAAAAAAGAAAAGTTGTTCTCATTGGAACGGGATTCGTGGGTATGAGTTTTGCATACGCACTTTTAAATCAGAACATTGTAAATGAACTTGCTTTGATTGACATAAACAAAGAAAAAGCACACGGTGAAGCAATGGACTTAAACCATGGTCTTGCTTTTTCTTCAACAAATATGCGTATTTATGCGGCAGATTATGATACGTGCCGTGATGCCGATATCGTGGTAATCTGTGCAGGTGTTTCGCAAAAACCGGGTGAAGACAGACCGGAACTTTTGCAGAGAAATACCGCAGTGTTTAAGTCGATAGTAGACCCCGTTGTTGCATCGGGCTTTTCGGGCATCTTTTTAATCGCAACCAATCCGGTTGATGTTATGACGCACGTTGTTCACACTCTTTCCGGATTTGACCGAAACCGCGTAATTGGAACAGGTACGACGTTAGATACGGCACGGCTCAGATTTTTACTTGGCGAATATTTTTCGATCGACCCCAAAAACGTGCATGCATACGTAATGGGCGAACACGGCGAAAGTGAATTTGTGCCCTGGTCGCAGGCAACCATTGGAACCGTACCGGTAACAAAAATCGTAAATAAATACGGGGATCGGTTTAAAAATTCCGACATGGATGAAATCGGGCTCAAAGTAAAAAATGCCGCACAGGAAATTATTGCAGCAAAACAGTCGACCTATTATGGCATCGGTATGGCGCTTGTAAGAATTACAAAAGCAATTTTGGGAAACGAAAACAGCATTTTAACTGTCTCTTCTTATTTAGACGGTGAGTACGGACAGAAAAATGTATACGCCGGCACGCCATGTGTTGTAGGGCGCGAAGGCATAAGAGGACACCTTTCCTTAGACCTTACCGATGATGAACTTCAAAAAATGCAAACATCTTGCGATATTTTAAGACAGTATTATAAAGAAACAAATTTATAAAAAAAAGACTGCGGAAAAATTCCGCAGTCTTTTTTTATGTAATTAGAATAATTCACTTACAGAACCGTCATCATAAATTCTTCTGATTGCTTCTGCAAACAAAGGAGCAACAGAAAGTGTTTTGATTTTGTCGATCATTTTTTCGTCCGGAATCTGAATGGTATCTAATGTAAGGAGCTCTTTAATCGGGCTTTCTTGGATGCGTTCGATTGCAGGACCTGATAATACGCCGTGTGTACAGCAAGCGTACACTTCTTTTGCGCCACGGTCTGCAAGTGCTTTTGCGCCGTGTGTAATGGTACCTGCGGTATCAATCATATCGTCAACTAAAATAACGCGTTTATCTTTAATATCACCAATGATGTTCATCACTTCTGCAACGTTGGGCTTCGGACGTCTTTTGTCGATAATAGCAATCGGCACATCAAGTTTGGATGCAAAGTTTCTTGCACGGGTTACGCTTCCCAAGTCCGGAGAAACAACGACCAAATCTTCGCGGTTCGGGAACTTTTCTAAATAGTACTGTGCCAAAAGCGTTCCGCCAACCATGTGGTCTACCGGAATGTTAAAAAATCCCTGAATCTGTGCAGCGTGCAAATCCATTGTAAGCACTCTGTCAGCGCCTGCTGCCGTAAGTAAGTCTGCAACAAGTTTTGCCGAAATCGGGTCTCTCGCTTTTGATTTTCTGTCCTGTCTTGCATAGCCGAAATACGGCATAACTGCTGTAATTCTGGACGCAGATGCACGTTTCATTGCATCAATCATAATTAAAAGTTCCATTAAATTGTTGTTAACCGGTTCTGATGTTGACTGAACGATAAATACATCCGAGCCACGAACCGTTTCGTAAATGTTAACGGAAATTTCACCGTCCGAGAACATAGTTACTTCTGCGTCACCAACTTTAAGTCCTAAATTGTCGGCAATCTTTTCAGCAAGTTTGGGACTTGCGTTGCAGGCAAAAATTTTAACATCCTTACCGTGATTAATCATTTGTGATACGCTCCTTTTTTATATGTAAATTATGATAAATCATTGACTGATTTTTTCTGTCTGATATCTGCACCAACAAATTGAAATATCAGATAATTTCCGATGATGCGGGACACAACACGTTCTGAATACTTTGCTTCTAATTCTTCAAGCGAAAGATTTGTGTTAATAAGCGTTTTTTTGCCCGATATCAAACGGGAATTTAAAATATCAAAAAATGCGGCATTGGTGTACTGCGAGGAAAACTCGCTTCCCAAATCGTCTAAAATAAGCACGTCGCAGGAATAAAGTTTATCAATTTTAAACTTTAATCTATCGTAATCTTCTGTCTTTTTAAATTTAAATTCTTCAAGCATAGAAAACGTCTGGTAAGCCGTTTCGTAAATGACAGAATAACCTTTTTTCAAAAGTTCTTTTGCAATACAGGTTGACAAAAAGGTTTTGCCAAGTCCCGGTGCACCCCAAAAGAGCAGACTTTCTTTCGTTTTTTCAATATTTCTGACATAACTGCGACACTTATCCAAAACGGCCTTCATGTGCTCTCTGGGAGATACGCCGTTTTTTTGCGCGACATCCGGATAAAGCGTTAAATCAAATGTTTTAAAGCTTTGGTCCTCAAACTGCGTCGAAAGATTGGATTCTTCATACGCTTTTATAATCAGTTTTCTTTTATAACATTCGCATATTTTTGTTCCGACTGCGCCGGTATCCTGACACTTGTCGCAGGCAAAGCGTTCAGAAAGTTCATCTCTTTGATAGCCGTTTTCCATAAGCAGTGCATCGCGCTTTAAAAGAAGTTTTTTCTGCTCGTCGCGAAGTTTTTGTACCTTATCTTTCACATTGCCTCCGGAAAGCGCAATTTCGTAAAGTTTAAGGCCTAGCATTTTAATTTCGCTATCAAGTGCATACGCTTCGGGAAGCGCCTGAAATACACGCTCACGACGTTCTTTTAAGTCCTGTTCGTTTTGCCTTCTCTGGTTTTCATACTCTGCTTCAATCGCTCTGTAAAGTTCTACATCATATGCCATTTGAACCACCGCCTTTTCGTGTAACATTTAAAAAGGTCTTTCTCTCAATTTCTGCATAATCGTATCTTGACTGTTTCTTCGGTTTCGTTGTCCCGTAAGAGGCGGGTTTACTCTTTACGCCGGTTAATCTCTCTGTATAACGGGATTCTAAAATTTTGTTCATATAACCGAACGCAACTTTACCGGTATTCTCTACCGTGATTTCATACGCATCCTTAATATCATTAAGTTCCATGGAAAGTTCATTTTGCCATTTGTTTATGTATTCAAGTTCCTTTGTGGTAAGTTTTCGCTCATTGGCACCGATAATGCGCCTTACACTACCTGCAAAACTTAAAAGTGCCTCACGCTTTTTAATAAAACGGTTTGCCTTTGTTACCGTATCAATTCCGTATTGTGACCACTTTTGCGCCTCGCGTTCTAATTTTCGCATGGTGGTTTTTTCTTTCGACGCAAAATACTCTACCATAACGACAATTACTTCTGCCGGAAGACCGTAGTAGTCGTACATAGAATACAAAAGTTCAATATCCGTAGAAGAAAGTGTCTTACCAAGGATTCCGCTCACGATTTTATACGTTTGCGCAAGTTTAGAATTTTCTTTCATCTGCTTTGCAATTTCACCATTTTGGTAATGTGGCTTAAAATACGTTTGCTTTTTGTTTTCTTTAATATCAAAACAAAATTCAATGTCAAACTCGGCATCTGCCACTGTGGTAAAATTATGGACAGCAACCAAGCCTTCTGATGCGCAAAATAAAAATGCATTTACCACATCAATGATATTTAAATGCAGGCTGTCTGCTATAAATCCGTTTGAAATATTTGTTTTTCCTTTATAATACTCGTTTAAGGCAAACATGTAAACAGCAAGATAAACCGTATTGCCTGTTTTAAGCAGCGCTCTAACTGCTGCATCCGGCACCTTGATATACTGCTCACTGGGGCCCTCGGATATAGGATTTAAAATCATTTATCTCACCATCACACTAAAATTTCATGTATGGTGCAAAAATTTGCAGCGCAAAAATTCACACATAATCATTGTACCACAAAAAATCGACTTTGTAAACAAAAGATAAACGGTTTTCGGCATTTTTTGATAGAAAAAAATGCAAAAGAAAATGCCACGTCAGCGACTCAGGCAGTAACGTGGCACCCAAAAGACATTTTAAATTATTTACGAAGACCAAGCTTCTCGATAATTGCACGGTATCTTTCAATGTCTACCTTTGTAAGATAGTTTAAAAGTCCGCGACGCTGACCAACCATTTTTAAAAGGCCGCGTCTGGAATGATGGTCCTTTTTGAACACTTTAAGATGTTCGTTTAAGTGGTTGATTCTTTCGGTTAAAAGTGCAATCTGAACTTCGGGAGAACCTGTATCACCCTCGTGCAATTTGTACTTTTCGATAATTTCCTGTTTTACTTCTGGTCTCATGAGAAATCCTCCTTAAAAAAATAATATGCCAAAAACCGAGAGAAAGGTCTAAAAGTCGAGGTGACACCAAGCCCCCAGTTTCGGTACAAAATGTATTTTACCACAACGAAACGCGTTTGTAAAGCCTTTTTTTGATTTTTTTTAGAATTTTTATAGTATTACCGATGTGCAGCATGACCTGCATCAATAATGATGGTTTTACCTGCACTTGGTAAAAATGCGCTTTCTGTAAAAACAAACTGGCATAACACACTTAAACTGCCGATACAAAAGGCAGCGATACAAAGACAAGTCAGAATCTTTCTTTTTTTTAGTACAAGAATCATTTTCTATTCTCCCCGCAAAAGCAAAATATGTATCCTTATTGTATTCTTAGAAACATACGTTTATCACACGCATTTTAAGCACAAAAAAACCGGCGCTTTTGCGCCGGTTTTTACTATTTATTTTACTTTGATACCTTTTAAGATATTTTCTTTTACAGAAACACCGAGACTTTCTTTTAAGCCATCAATATAAGCGTCAAATTTATCAGACATAACTGCGTTTTTAGATGCAGACTGAATCATTGTAGCATTGTCTCCGCTTGTGGGCAGTGCGTAACGCTTGATGATGTGCCAACCGTAGGAAGATTCAACAAGTTCAGGATTTACTTCGCCGGGGTTAACTTTAAAAGAACCTTCTGTAAATTCTTTTACCATCTGTCCGGAGCCGTCTACACTAACGCCGTTTTTATCTAAAATATAACCGTCGGGATTTTCTGCCATTCCCGGGTCTTCGCCGTATTCTTCAATCAGTTTTTCAAAGTTTGCGCCGCTTACTGCCTGATTTAACAAGTCTTCTGCTTTTTTCTTGGCATCTTTTGCATATGCTTCTGCATCAGCCTCTTCTGATTCAGGTGTGTTCATAATGAGCACGTGTTTTACTGCTGCATATTCTTTATCTGCATATTCTTTTGCCGCAACATCATCTGCTGCAACGGGAGAATTTTCCTGCGCTGCTACAAAGCGGTAGTAAGCGTTTGAAAGATAAAGTTTTTCCATCATATCTGCAATCTGGAACTTATCTGCACCTGTAACCTTTTTGATTTCTTTCAGTTGTGCTTTTGTATCCGCGTCTTTTGCAGTAAGGAAAATATTTGCTTCTTTAAGTTCTGCATCACTTAATGTTACGCCTGCCTCTTCTGCTTTGATAACAGAAATTTCGGTGCGGATGACTTCATCAAGTGCTCTTTCTTTTGCTACATCGGTTGCCTTTTTGCCGTCAATTTCAGATGCCCAGAATTCTTTTGCGTCTTCTGCGCCTGCTTCTGAAAGCATCTGGCTCTTTACGGTTTCTAGGTAATACTTATATTCTGCCTCTGTAATTTCGTTCTCGCCCACCGTTGCGATTGTGCGTGAAACGGAAAGGCCGTTAATGCTTGCAAGGAAATATGCCACAACACAAATAATTACGATTGCGATAACCCATTTTAATACTGATTTGAATGTGTTCAACAAAAACACTCCTTTGTCTAATTGTGATAAAAATATTATACACTATTTCTCATTCGTATGCAAGAGTTTCTTATATGCTTGTAATAATTTTTTTACAGATAATAGAATGTCTTCCTGTTTTTTACTTTCAATTTTAAGCGCCATATAAGGTTTTGTTCCGGCAGAAACAAAAAATTTCTTTCCGTACTCCGCGACAAGTCCCGCGATTGCAGGAAGTTCCATTTCTCCCTTAAAATAAAAAAGCACAGTTCCGGCTTTTACGGTAAGTTCTGAAATCGATGTTTCTTTTGCTAAAACCTTAATTTCGGAAACAGTTAGAAGCGCACTTACGCTATCCGGCAAATCACCAAAACGGTCACAAATTTCACTTTCCACTTCGAGTTTATCATATTCTGTCTCAATGGATGCAATCTTTTTATAAATATCCAGTCGCATCGTATGATTTTTGATATAAGACGGCGGAATGTACGCTTCTATATTCACATCAACAGTCGGTTGCCAAGCCTCTTCTTTTGGAACGCCCGTAAGTTCACTTACGCTTTCTGCCAAAAGTTCGCAGTACATATCATACCCTACGGTATCCATATGCCCATGTTGCTCTGCGCCTAAAATATTGCCTGCTCCGCGGATTTCTAAATCACGCATTGCAATTTTAAAGCCCGCACCGAATTCTGTAAATTCTTTTATTGCGCGAAGCCTCTTTGTTGCAGTTTCTGTTAAGACTTTATCAGGACGGTATAAAAGATACGCAAACGCACGCCTGTTTCCGCGTCCTACTCTTCCCTTTAACTGATACAGCTGCGAAAGTCCCATTCTGTTTGCATCTTCAATAATGATGGTGTTGACATTTTGAATATCAAGTCCCGTCTCAATAATGGTAGTACAAACCAAAATATCAATTTCGCCATTTAGCATTCCCATCATGATATCTTCGAGTGCTTCTTCCTCCATAGCGCCGTGCGCAACAGATATCACTTTTTCAGGGAAGGTTTTCCTTAACTTTCTTGCAACAGATTCAATGTTTGAGATGCGGTTATGAATATAGTAAACCTGTCCCCCACGGGAAAGTTCTCTTTTGATTGCTTCATTGGTCACCGCATCGTTTTGCTCCATTACCACCGTGCGTACCGGAAACCGATTTTCAGGTGGTTCTGTTAAAACGCTCATATCTCTTATGTTAATCATCGACATATGAAGCGTTCTCGGTATCGGTGTGGCAGAAAGGGTAAGCACATCGACATTGTGCTTCATCTCTTTGATGCGTTCTTTGTGTTTTACACCAAACCGTTGTTCTTCGTCTACAACCAAAAGTCCCAAATTTTTAAATTCAATATCCTGCGCCAAAAGCCTGTGTGTACCGATAACAATATCGATTTCACCGGATTTTAGTTTTTTTGCAATTTCTGTCTGTTCTTTTTTCGTTTTGAATCTGGAAAGTTCCGCAATTTTTATGGGATATTTTTTCATACGCTCCGAAAACGTCTGCACGTGCTGCATAACCAAAACCGTGGTGGGTGCTAAAATCGCAACCTGTTTGGAATCCATAACAGCTTTAAACGCTGCTCTTAATGCAACCTCGGTCTTTCCGTAGCCGACGTCACCACACAAAAGACGGTCCATCGGGCGCACACTTTCCATATCATGTTTTACTTCCTGAATGCTGCGAAGCTGATCATCTGTTTCTTCGTACGGAAAATCATCCTCAAAGGATTTTTGCCATTCTGTATCGGGAGAAAATGCAAATCCCTCTGCATTTTGCCGTGCAGCATAGAGTGAAACGAGTTCCCTTGCGAGTTCTATGGTAGATTCTTTTACTTTGTTCTTTTGACGCGCAAAATCCGCTCCGCCCATTCTGTTTAAGCGGACAACGCCGTCTTTTCCGACATACTTTTGCAAAAGGTCAAGTTGCTCTGTCGGAATATAAAGATAATCGTCTCCGTTATATTTTACTTTTAAATAGTCGTGACGGTTTCCCTCAACCTCTAATGTGTCAAGCCCCATGTACTGCCCGATTCCGTGTGTGCGGTGTACAACGTAATCGCCGATGTTAAGTTCGTTAAAGTCGCGGATTCTGCTTGCGGAATCCGGCTTTTTCCGTTTGATACGGCGTTTGGGTGCACGACCGAAAATTTCTTCTTCTCCGAAAAATGCAATTTTTAACTCTTCATAATAAAAGCCTTTTTTCAGTCCGCCGGACACAAAATTGATTGTTTTGGGATTTATCTTTTTATCGCCAATTGTAACCGAAAATCCTGCGGCGGATAAATCATCATAGAATGCTTTTTGTCTTTCTTCTGCCACAGAAAACAATACGGCATATCCGTTTTTTTGCCATTCTCTTATTTCTTCATAAAACTTGTCGCGCTCTTTAGGTGTGTTTGGAACATCGCCTGATATAGCAGAAAATTCCTTTACCGGACGGTAATCACGTGCTTTTATGGGAAGTTCTGAAAGTCCGACAAACGGGTGCTTTAAAAGCGATTTTAAAACATCATAATAATTGTGGATATATTGCTCCTGAACCGTAAAATTCGCGTCCTTTTCCAAAAGCGCTTTTACAGTTTCTTCAATATCCCAGTTTAAACCTTCGGCGCGGTCGCTTATTTTTAAGGGCTCATCAAAAAACACAATCGCGTCATTCTGAAAATAGGAAAGCACGTTCGTGTTATGATTCTTTTCCGTAAACTGCTCACTTTTTGGTCCAATTTTTATGGTTTCTTCGTTTTCTACGGACACCTGCGTAAACACGTCAAAAGAGCGGATAGAGTCTACCTCATCGCCGAAAAATTCGATGCGGTACGGATTGTCTGCCATAGGCGGAAATACATCGACAATACCGCCACGCACAGAAAACTGACCCTTACCTTCGACCATATCTTCCCTTGTGTATCCGAGTGTTACAAATTTTTCTGTAATGGTATCAAGTGAAATGGTGTCTCCTACCGTAATCGTAATCGTATTTTCGCGGTACGTGGAAATATCCGCCGTGAATTGTAACAGCGCATCTAATGACATAACGGTAACCGTACCGTTTTCGCAAAGTAAAAGCCTTTCTAACACTTTAAGACGCTCGTTTAAGGTTTCATCGCTTTTTGCATCTGCCTTATAAAATTCAAGTTCCTTTGCAGGATAATAGAGTACTTTGTCATTTAAATAAAACGAAAGCGTATCTTTTGCCCTTTGTGCACTGTAATCGCTGTCTGTAACATAAATGCCCTGCCGATTTAAAAACGCGCATAACATTGAGGCAAAGTGCAGTTTTGCAGAGGGGGTAAGCCCCACAACATTTACAGCACCTTTGCCTGTAACAGTTTTCATTTCAGAAAATCCGCTTAACTTTTTCGCGGTTTCTAAAAACAGTTCCATTAAAATACCTTCCCGTTGTATTGGTTCATGGCGCTCTCTGCACCATTTTTTATCATTTCAGGAACGACTTTTTCCACCACCGCATCCACAAGATCTGAAAGATGCGAAATTTCTTCTTTTGAAAATCGTCCCAATACCCAGTCTGCCATGTCATAGTGTTCAGGCGGTTCTCCTACGCCGATGCGGATTCTCTGAAACGCATCCGATTTTAATTGATAGATAATTGACTTTATGCCGTTGTGTCCGCCGTCACTTCCTTTTGTACGGATTCGCATTCTACCGCACGGAAGACTCACATCATCGTGAATGACAATTACATTTTCTGCCGGCACTTTGTAATAGGCTAAAATTTCGCGCAAAGATTCGCCCGACAGATTGACATACGTCTGCGGTTTTACCAAAAGCACTTTCTCACCCTGGATTGTACCCTCTCCAATAAGTGCCTTGTGCTTTATTTTATTTATTTTTATGCCATAGTATGACGACATATAATCCATCGCAACAAACCCTACGTTGTGCCTTGTGCCTTCATATGCTTTTCCGGGATTTCCGATTCCTAAAATAACGTACATATAAATTCCCTCATTCTTTAATATATGTGATTGCAACACCATCACCGATAGGTAAAATGGATGTTTCAAACCGTTCATCTGTACAGAGAAAATCCAAAAATTCTCTGAGTCTTCGCGTGATGGTAATGTGCTTTTTCGTTGCAATTTCGTCAGACGCCGTCATTCCCATATACAAAACATCGTCTGTTATGATGACGCCGCCCGGTTTCATTTTGTTAAGGCAAAACTCAAAATGCGTTTTGTACTGACCTTTTGCTGCATCCAAAAACGCAAAATCGTACGTGCCGCCGAGCGTTTCTAAAACTTCGGTCGCATCGCCGAAAATGGTGTGGATTTTATGTTCTGCACCACGTTTTTTTATATTTTCTTTTGCCATTAAAAGCACGGTTTCGTCGCGTTCAATCGTTGTGATTTCAGCATCGGGAAGCGCAGAAAGCATTAAAAGCGAACTGTAACCGATTGCCGTTCCCACTTCTAAAATGCGTTTGGGTTTTACCGCCGAAAGAAAGGTTACCAAAAAACGCTCTACCTGCGGTTTTAAAATGTAAATATGATTTTCTTCGGCATACGCGCGAAGGGTTTCAAAAAACGGTTCGTTTTTATGATGTGTTTTGTCAATATAATCGTCGATATAATCGTGTACGATGTTACTCATTATTTCCCTCCGTAAGTTGCCAATAAAGACTTGAAAACCGCTTTGCTTCGTAATCGTTGTCTACCATTTTATAAAGCGCGCCCTTTTGTCCCACTAAAACTACCATTTCTTTTGCACGGGTAATTGCGGTATACAAAAGATTTCTCGTAAACAGTTTTTCTGTTCCGTGAAAAATCGGAATGACTACGGTTTTAAATTCACTTCCCTGACTTTTATGTACGGTGATTGCGTACGCAAGTTCGATTTCTTCGAGCAGAGCATTTTCATATTCTACGATTTTTCCGTCATCATATAAAACGGTAATCGAAGTGTTTTTCACCTCTGTGATTTTCCCTAGATCGCCGTTATAAACGCCGTATCCCTCTTCTTTTGTATCGGGCTTTTTCCACGGCAAATCGTAGTTATTTTTAATTTGCATGACTTTATCGCCCACACGCAAAATTCTGTTTTGAAATGCGCGCTCATCTTTTTGCTTGTCCTTTGGATTGAGTATGCCTTGCAGTGTCTCATTTAATGCAAAAACACCTGCCTGCGTTTTTTTCATAGGCGTAATAACCTGAATGTCAAGCATTGGGTCAATTTGGTACGCTTCCGGCAAACGTCTTGAAACGAGGTCCGAAAGACACGTTGCAGTCCTTGCCACATCTTCTGTTTCAACCATAAAGAAATCTTTCCCTTTTTGATTGAGCAAAGGATACTCGCCTGTATTGATTTTGTGTGCATTTACAACAATCATGCTTTCTTCTGCCTGACGGAATACTGTGTTTAAAGAAACCGTCGGAACAACACCCGACCGTATAATGTCAGAAAGTACGTTGCCCGCACCGACTGACGGAAGTTGGTCACTATCGCCCACAAAAATAACGCGTGCGCCCGGCTTTACGGAAGACAAAAGGGAACTCATTAAAATCGCATCCACCATGCTGACCTCATCGATTATGATAACATCCTCATCGAGCGGTTCTTGTGATTCTCTCACATATTCTCGTAATGCATCGTCTTCGGTATAGCCAACCTCTAATAGTCTGTGAATGGTTTTTGCATCACGGCCACAAAGTTCGCACATACGTTTTGCCGCGCGCCCCGTGGGTGCCGCAAGCGCAATTTTAAATTTTGACTGTTCGAACAGGCGAATAATAAAATTTATGGTTGTGGTTTTACCCGTTCCCGGTCCGCCGGTAATTACAGTAACGCCACCTGAAAGTGCGCAAAGCACGGCTTTTCTCTGGTTTTCTGAAAGCAAAATTCCGCTTTCTTTTTCCGCCTTTTTTATTTCAGATTCTGCATTTTTAATATGCAGATTTTCACAGAATGCTAAAATTTCGCGGATGGAAGTTGCAATTGACTTTTCTGCATAGTAAAGCGCAGGTAAAAAGATGGCGTCAGCGTCCTCAATTTTAAGACAAAGCACCTCTCGGCTTGTCAAGAGAGAAACAAGTGCATTTTCAACATCGAGTGCATCTACGCCAAGCATTTGTGCGGCGTATGTTACAAGCGCTGCGCGCTTTAAATAGGTGTGCCCCTCGTTTGATGCGTAGTAAGTTAAAATGTATTTAATTCCGGCTTTGACTCTGTAAACACTGTTTTTTAAGCCTCCGGTTTTTGATGCCACCATATCTGCCGTTTTAAAACTGATGCCGGAAACACGTTCGCACAAAAGATACGGATTTTCTTTGATCATTTCGACTGCATTTTTCCCGAACAAGTCAAAAACTTTTACAGCATACGATGCTTTGATATCAAATTTCTGCAAAAACAGAATCAGGTTCTCTTTTTCATAAATCGCCATGTAGTTTTTTGATATTTTCATGGCTTTTTCGTAGGTAATGCCCTTAATTTCTTTCAGGCGTTCGGGCGTATCGACAATGATATTTAACGCCTCGTCACCAAAACGGTCTACAATTTTTTCTGCCGTTGCTTTTCCGATACCGCGCACAACGCCGGAAGAAAGGTAGGTTAAAATAGAGTCTCTTGTTTTTGGCTCAATGCGCTGAAAAAATTGAACTTTCAGTTGTTCGCCATAACTTGGATGATTTACCCATTTCCCGCTTACAATGAGCATTTCGCCGCGTTTTAAAAAAGGCAACGTACCGACACAGGTAATTAACCCCGTCTCATCTGCATCCAAATCAAAGATTGCATATCCGTTGTCTTCATTTTGATATATAATTTCGTCTACAATGCCCTGATAAGCGTCTAAATCGTTCATATTCCGTATTCTCCGATATAGCTTCTTACAGTCTCAAAAAGGTGCGTATCTGTAACATCAAACCACTTGTAATCCTCACGGCGAAACCAAGTAAGTTGCCGTTTGGCATAATTGCGACTGTTTTTCTTGATAAGTTCAACTGATGTATCGAAATCTATTTCGCCCGTAAGGTGCGAAACTGCCTCTTTATAACCAATTCCCTGCATGGACTGGCACATCGCGCTAACGCCACGTTTTAAAAGGGAGGAAACCTCATCAAAAAGCCCGTTTTTCACCATAACGTCTACCCTTTGATTGATTCTTTGATACAAAATCTCGCGGTCTGCGGAAAGCCCAATCAATATAAATTCATAAGGCGAAGCCACTTGTTTCGATGCCTCATTTTGCTGCGTCATGGTTTTTCCGGTTTTTTCGTAAATCTCGATTGCTCGGATTACGCGTTTTGTGTTGTTGGGATGAATGGATTTTGCAGCCTCGGGGTCAATTTTAGAAAGCCTTTCGTGCATGGCTTCGTTTCCGATTTCGGAAAGTTCTTTTATGAGGCTTTCTCTTATACTTTTATCGTCATCCTCATCTGTGAAAGATACATTATGAACAAGCGAAGAAATATACAGCCCCGTACCACCTGCTATAATCGGCACTCTGTTTTTTGCATGAATTTCTGCAATCTTCTCTTTCGCACATGCCACATACTGCGCAACGCTGAATGTTTCATCGGGCGCGAGAATATCTATCATATGATGCAAAACACCATTCATCTCTTCCTCTGTGGGTTTGGCGCTTCCGATGTTTAACTCTTTATAAATTTGTACACTGTCTGCCGAAATGACTTCGCCGCCTATCTCTTTTGCAAGTTTTACGGAAAGTGCAGTTTTACCCGTCGCAGTCGGTCCGGCAATTACAATTACTTTGTTCATTTAAACAATCCTTTTAAACTGTTTTTCGATAAAATCTTTCGTAAATTCTATGGTGATTGGTCTGCCGTGCGGACAGGTGTTAATGCCGGTAAGAGAAAAAATGTCATCCAACAGTTTTTTCATTTCAGGCTCTGTGAGCGTAGCATTTGCTTTTACGGCACCGCGGCACGCAATGCGATAAAGCATTTTCTGCGCCAGGTCATCATCTATGTGTTTTCTGTTTTCAGAAAACATTTTTAAAAGTTCAAACAGCACATCTTTTATGTTACACTCTCCCACTTCCGAAGGTGTACCGCGGACAATCACCTGTTTTTCTCCAAATACTTCTGCCAAAAAACCGAGTTCTGAAATCTCGGCCTCGTGCTCTGTAAAGAGCGAAAACTCCGTAGACGTCAGCGAAATCACTTCGGGACAAAGCAAAAGTTGTGATGTGATTTCTCGTGTTCTGTATTGTGAGAGCAGTTTTTCGTAGCGCAACCTTTCATGTGCGGCGTGCTGGTCTACCATAAGCATTTTCCCGTCTTTTTCAACGATAATGTACGTTGACAAAACTTGTCCCACAATTTTATAGAAAGGTACTTCTTTTGTTTCCGTCTTTGGTGTCTCCACCGCTTTCGGTTCATAAGACGGCTCTTTCTTTTCCGGTTCCATTTGTTTTGGAACTTCTATCGGTTCCTCTCTTTTTACAGGTTTTGCGATCTCACTCGCCATGCCGGAAGGTTTAGGGTTTATAGGCTTTGTTTCAAATAATGTTGTCGGTTTTTGTAAAACTTCTTTTACTTCCTGTTTTACTGTATGTATCTTTATCTGTTCGGTTTCGGGCAATGGTTTTTGCACCGGTTTATTTATAACTGGATTGCTCCTTACGGTCTGCACCTCCGGTTTTGTAAACTGTGGCTTTATGGATTTTTGCTCCGAAACCTGTGGTACATAATCCGACGCATAAAGCGCATTTTTTACCGCCCAATAAACACAGTGATACACATGCTTTTCGTCTGCAAACTTTGCTTCGAGTTTAGTAGGATGAATATTAATATCCACATCCTCCGGCGGTAATGTAATGTTAAGCACACACGTCGGGAATTTTCCGACCATGAGTTCATTTTTATAGGCTTCTTCTGTCGCACGTGACAAAAGTGCACTTTTAATATATCGGCCGTTTACAAAAAAGTTTTCCATTGCACGGTTTGCGCGCGATGCAATTGCTCTTCCGCACATACCGGAAACCGACACACCACGCTCTTCAAACTTTGCGTCAATCATTGCGTTTTTAATGTCTTTTCCATAGACAGCATAAATTGCCGAGGACAAAAGTGAATCCCCCGGCGTAAACAAAATTTCTTTTCCGTTATTGATAAATTTTACTGAAATTTCAGGATGCGAAAGCGCAAGACGTGCAACGATATCTTCTATGTAGCCTGCCTCGGTGTAATCTTTCTTTAAAAATTTCATTCTGGCAGGAACGGTACTGAAAAGTTCACGCACAACCATGGTAGTTCCGTCGGGGCAACCTGCCTCGGAAACGTCCAGTATCTCGCCGTTATGCGCTAAAATATGTGTTCCCGTTTCAGAACCTTTTGCTTTTGTATAAATTTCGAGTTTGGAAACTGCGGCAATGGATGAAAGTGCCTCACCGCGAAAGCCGAGCGTTGTGATGGATGACAAATCATCTTCTGTTTTAATTTTACTGGTTGCATGACGCAGAACAGAAAGACGCGCATCCTCTTCTGACATACCGATACCGTTATCGGTCACACGCATATACAAGATGCCACCACCTTTGATTTCAACGCAAATTACGGATGCGCCTGCATCCACTGCATTTTCCAAAAGTTCTTTTATGACCGACGCCGGCCGTTCTACGACCTCGCCGGCTGCAATTTTGTCAGATACGTTTTTTTCTAAAACCTGTATTTTTCCCATCGCTTTCACCTATCTTTCATCAGTTCCAAAGCATAAATACATCTTTAAATGCAATTAAAACAGATATACCTATGAGTAAAATAAGACCCGCAAAATGCACAATCGCTTCTTTTTCCGGCGGTACCGGTTTTCGTCTTATCATCTCGATTATTACAAATAAAATTCTGCCTCCATCTAATGCCGGAAGCGGAAATAAATTAAACACGCCTAAGTTAATGGTAAGCAAAATTGTCAGATACAAAAGATTCTGAAATCCTGCCCATCCGTGCACTCTCGTTTCTTCTACAACGGTTCCGATTTCCGATACAATTCCAACCGGACCCGAAATTTGCGAAAGCGGAATGTCGCCTTTTATAAGACCTACAAAAGAATCGATAATCACGCCTGCGTAAAAACCTGTCTTATACCACGCGTTTTTTATTGAAGAAATTACACCATTTTCCTGTGTTTTTAATAAAATACCGTAGAATACGCCGTCTTCTGAAATCTCCGGTAAAACCTTCACGTTCTTTTTTTCCTGACCGCGTTTTACGGTAAGGTTCAGTACTTTTTCCTCGTTATGATTGTTTGTCATTGCCCAGGATAAGTCCTCTGTAATGTGCACACGTTTTCCGTTCGCGTAAAGAATTTTATCGCCTGCTTCAAGCCCTGCTTCATAGGCACCGCTATTTTCTGTAATTTGTTCGATTTCGGGAACAACAAGCGCATCATTTGAAACCGTAAGAGAAAACGTAAGCAAAAAACCAAGCAAAACATTCATAAACGCGCCGGCAAGTAAAATAATAAGCCTTATATACGGCTTTTTGGCATTAAATGCACGTTCGTCGGTACATGCGGTATCTTCTCCCTCCATCGCACAAAAACCGCCGATAGGGATTGCTCTTACAGAATAGAGCGTTTCTTTTTTTTGTATACCAAACAGTTTCGGACCCATACCGAGTGCAAATTCATTTACTTTAACATTCGATGCCTTTGCCGCTATAAAGTGCCCCAATTCGTGCACAAAAATCAAAACCGCAAATATTAAAATTGCTGCAAGTGTGGTTAAGAAAACGTTCATACAGTTTACCTTTCCTGCAAAATGAAAAACTCATAAAATCTAATGTAGTGTATGCAGATTTTGCGTTACATATTCTCTCGCCCATCTGTCCGCTTCGAGCACATCGTCTATGGATTCTGTCGGTTTTACGGTGTGTGCATCCATCGCTGCTTCTACAATTGTGGCGATATCTAAAAACCGAAGTTTTCCGTTTAAAAATGCATTGACTGCCGCCTCGTTTGCGCCGTTTAAAACCGCCGGCATTGTACCGCCTGTATTTCCGGCTGAAATCGCGAGTGCAAGACAGCGGAACGTGTCAGTATCAGGCTTTTGGAACGTAAGCGGTGTTTTTGTAAAATCAATCTCATTTTCATGCATGGGAAGTCTTTCAGGATACGTAATTGCATATTGAATGGGTAGTTTCATGTCAGGAACGCCCATCTGTGCAATGACCGCATTATCAGAAAATTCAACCATAGAATGCACAATGCTCTGTCTGTGTACAAGTACTGAAATTTTAGAAAGCGGAACCGAAAAAAGATGCTTTGCTTCTAATACTTCAAGTCCTTTATTCATAAGCGTTGCACTGTCTACCGTAATTTTTGCGCCCATGCTCCAATTGGGATGACAAAGTGCCTGCTCTACGGTTATATTTGAAAGTTCTTCTTTTGTTTTTCCGAAAAACGGACCGCCGGATGCGGTAAGTAAAATACGTTTTAATTCTCTGTCATAGTTTTTGTCGTTTGCACGCGCTGCGAGGCACTGAAAAATCGCACTGTGTTCAGAATCCACCGGAATAATTTCCGTTTGATTTTTCTTTGCTTCACGCATTACGATATCGCCCGCGCTGACAAGTGTCTCTTTATTTGCAAGACCAATGCGTTTTTTTGCTTTTACCGCCGCAAGCGTGGGTTTAAGACCTGCAATGCCTACGATACCGGTAATTACCGTGTCGGCATCCGGATGCGCTGCGACTTCTTCTAAACTTTCCGCACCCGATAACACTTTCGTTTCGGTATCCTTTACTTTGATTTTAAGTTCTTTTGCTTTTTCTTCGTCCACCACGCAGGCATACGCGGGATGAAACGCCCTGATTTGCTTTTCCAAAAGCGAAATGTCAGAATGTGCACAAAGCGCAAAAGCACGAAATCCCTCGTTATCCTGTATCACTTCAAGGGACTGCGTGCCGATAGAACCTGTCGCTCCTAATATTACAATATTTTTCAATTTCTTCACCTATTTCATATCACCGGGAAAAACACGACAAAATAGTAGACCACGGGCGTGACAAACAACAAACTGTCCACACGGTCAACCAGGCCGCCGTGACCGGGAATCAGATTTCCAAAATCCTTTGTCTTATATGTACGCTTCATCACAGATGCGGCAAGGTCACCAAACTGCGCCACTACACCACATATGAGAGAAAGCAATAAAAGTCTTCCGAAGTTAACGTCATGACCAATTGCAGAAAGGACGCCTCCATAAATTGCGTAAGATATAACCGCACCAACTACTGCGCCTATTGCACCTGCAATCGTTTTATTGGGACTGATTGCCTCAATGAGTTTTCGTTTTCCAAATAAGTTTCCTGCAAAATACGCCATTGTATCGGGAAGCCATGCACCGATAAATGCTAAAAACACAAGTTCCAATCCGTTTTGGAGGCGTCTTAAAAACGAAAGATGCAGCAAGAACACAACGGAATATAATACCAAAAACAAGGATGCGCAAACATCGTTAAAATCGACTTCTTTGTGGTCAAGCACGGAGGAAATCAAAAGCGTCATAACAAAGAATATGGTAAGCATATAGACCGCCTGATTGCCTGCCGATGCATGAAAGAAACCGGAAATTATGTAGAGTCCGGCAAAAATATAATCAATTATCACAATGGAACGCTTTGTTTCCTGCTTAAAGGTTACCATCATTTCGTGGAGCACCACAAAACTTGCAACAGCAACTGCGAGTGAGAAAATCCATTCCGGTGCAAATGTAATTGCCAAAAGCACAACAACCAAAACAACTGCACTTATCACTCTTATTTTCAGTTTTGACCAATTCATAGTAGCACCCCTTTTAAATTCCCCCGAACCTGCGGTTGCGGTTTTGATAGTCTAAAATCGCACGGGTAAAATCCTTTTCTGTAAAATCCGGCCAGTAAATATTGGAAAACCAATATTCGCTGTAAGCAGATTGCCAGAGCAGGAAATTACTCAGACGATACTCTCCACTGGGTCTTATAATCAAATCTACATCAGGAATATCGGTAGATAAATTTTCTCCCACCGTTTGCACGGTAATTTCCTCTTTGGAGAGGTTTCCGTTTTCAATTTTTTCATAAATGGACTGCATTGCAGATACAATTTCCTGCTGTCCGCCATAGTTAATTGCAAGATACAAAATGGTTTTGTCACGGTCTTTGGACTCTTCCTCTGCTATCGCCATCTGTTCTTTAATCTCATCGGTTAAGATGCTTCTGTCACCGATAAATTTTAATCTCACCTGATTGCCTTCTAACAGTTTTTTGTCTTTTAAATAGTCCAAAAGTAAGTCCATGAGTGCATCTACTTCTGCCTTGGGACGTTTCCAGTTTTCTGTTGAAAACGCATAAGCAGTAATGTAGCGAATTCCCATTTCGCTTGCAAATTCGGTTATTTTTTTAAGCGTGCTTGCGCCCGCTCTGTGACCGGCACTTCTCGGCAGACCGCGTTTTTTCGCCCATCTGCCGTTTCCGTCCATAATAATACCCACGTGACGGGGAAGATTTTCTTTATCAATTTCGTTTATGAGTAGAGCGTTTTTTCTCTGTTTCAAAAAGTTAAAAATATAAACCACCCCATCCGATTAAAATCAGATTTCCATAATTTCGTTTGATTTTGCATTTGCCAGCTGATCAATATCTTTAATGTACTGGTCAGTTACCTTCTGAATGCCGGTTTCAGCATTCTTTAAATCATCCTCTGTGATTTCGCCGTTCTTTTTCTGTGCTTTGTAAGCATCGAGTGCATCACGGCGCACATTACGAACAACAACCTTTGCTTCTTCTGCTCTTTTGGAAACTGTTTTTACGAGTTCTTTTCTTCTCTCTTCTGTGGGAGCAGGGAAATTAAGGCGGATAGCTTTTCCGTCGTTATTGGGTGTAAGTCCTAAATCCGATGCCAAAATTGCCTTTTCAACATCATGCAAAATACTTGCATCCCAGGGCTGAATCATAAGCATTCTCGGATCAGGAACAGAAACCGTACCTACCTGCGGAATCGGTGTTGCTGTACCGTAATAATCCACCATAATCTTATCTAAAATTCCGGGATTTGCTCTACCTGCGCGAATGCCCGCAAAATCACTTTCCATTGCAGCAATCGCTTTGTCCATTTTTGCTTTTACATCTTCGTACATATTTTTACATCCTTTCAAACTTTATGTTATTGAATTTCATCATCATTCGAAACAATGGTGCCCAAATTTTCGCCGCAGAGAACTCTTACTACGTTTTGGGGTTCTGCGATACCGAACACCAAAATCGGAATATCGTTATCCATACAAAGTGAAGTTGCGGTTGTGTCCATCACTTTAAGTCCGCGGTTTATCACTTCTTTATAAGAAAGTTTTGTAAATTTCTTTGCGTCTTTGTTTACAGCAGGGTCACTGTCATAAACGGCATCCACATTTTTTGCAAGCAAAATTGCTTCTGCATCAATTTCTGCCGCACGAAGTGCCGCTGTGGTGTCTGTTGAGAAAAAGGGATTACCTGTTCCGCAACCAAAAATCACAACTTTTCCGGCTCTTAAATGACTCATTGCCTTGTCTCTGATATAAGGCTCTGCGATCTGGCGCATTTCAATTGCGGTCTGCACCCTTGTTACAACGCCTGCCGCTTCTAATGCGCTTTGCAGTGCCAAAGAATTCATAACCGTTGCAAGCATGCCCATATGGTCTGCACGGGTTCTGTTCATATCATTACTGCTTCTGCCGCGCCAGAAATTTCCGCCGCCGACAACAATCGCAATCTGAACACCCATATCGGTACATTGTTTTACAACACCTGCAATGTTAGTTAACGTCTTTTCGTCCAGTCCTGTGCCCTTTTCGCCGGCAAGTGCCTCACCGCTTACTTTGAGCAAAATTCTTTTGTATTTTGGCTCCATTGTGCTCCTCCATAATGTACATAAAATTGGAAAATCTTTTCTTATATATTATATCTTTTTTCTTGTAAAGATTCAAGTGGTAAATCAAATAATTTTCTGTCCAAATCGGATAAGTTTACATAATACATTATTACTGTTACTTAATGTCCAAGTTATTAACATTTTCAACAAGGTTATTAACACATTTTTAATATTTTTCCCTTGATTTTAGGGGTTTTTCTTCTGAATGTCATATTTTTCGACGCATTTATCAACAGATTTTTTGAAAAACGCGGTTTACATAACACAAATTTGCTTCATTTTCTGCTATTTATCTTTAAATACCCAGAACTTGTTTCCTAAAAAATTGACAATCACGGAAAAAACCGACGCAAAGAGTTTACTTACCATAACCGCCATATTGCCCTCTGCCTGATACGGAAATCCGAGCGCGTAAAGCGCCGTATTAAACACCTTTTCAATATGTAAAATATCATAAAAAAGATGCGTAAATAAAATGACAGTAAGCATGGAAAGAAGGTTCACAACTACAAATTTTACAAGTTCTCCTGCGCCTCCCCTTCCTTTTTGAGAAAACGTCCAAAAGCGGTTTAAAAGGTAGCTTGAACACATTGCTGCAATTGTCGCAATTATCTGCGAGATGCGTTTGTCAAGCATTCCCCACTCTATCAAGCAGTAAAACACACCGTAGTCAATAAATGTATTTAAAATTCCCACCAGACCAAAGCGAACGGCTTCTAAAAAACTTTCTTTTTTACATTTTTTTATCATATGTATTTTTATCCTTTCGGAACGCAAAACATTCTTGTAAACAGTATAGCATATCTTCTGTTTTTTTTCAATGACTTTGTATGCAGAAACTGTCGCAATATTTTTTTCATTCGACAACACAATCCGACAGGTTTTAAACAAAAAAGGTTGTATAATAAAGACAAGATCAATAAAAAAGAGGGGAACAGTATGACGGTCACAGTGTATTGGGACGTAATCTTTATCGTAAATTTTATAATTGATGCACTTTTGCTTTTTGTCACGTCTTTCTTTTTGAAAAAAAGAAATAAAACCATAAAAATTTTACTCGCAGCATCAGTTGGTGCACTTTTCGCTGCGATTATTTTTTTCCTTTCACTTCCCTCTTTTTTTGTATGCCTTATTTCTGTTTTCGTTTCGTTTTTAATGGTATTTTTTGCATTCGGCGCAAAAAGTGTTTCACTGTTTTTTAAAAACGTTTCTTTGTTTTATCTTATCTCATTTATCATTGGAGGCTTAGGTTTTTGGGCGCTTATGCTCTTAAATACGTATGCAGGTCTTTGCTTTTTTATAAACGCCGGCATCTTGTATCTTGATATAAATGCATATACTGTGCTCGCGTGTTTTTTATCAGCACTTTTTATTATCCATATCGCAACGGGATTTTTAAAAAAACAAAGAATTAAATCACATTTTTTATATGACGTTACCATCGAAAAAAACGGAAAATTTGTAACACACACTGCACTTTACGATACGGGAAATTTTTTAAAAGACCCTATTTCTCAAAAAAGTGTTTTAATTTCTGAATGGAATGCGGTATCGCCTTTGTTTTCCTGCGATACTCTAAAAGAATACGTGGCGCAAAATCCACACGAATTTATTTACATTCCCATGCGAAGCGTCGGCACAAAGACGGGTGTGTTTGCATTTTTACCCGACCGTATCTTATCACAATCACTTGTCTTTCCGGGTGATGTGTACGTTGGAATATCAGAAACTTCACTTGATAAAGAAGGTACGTATCAAATGCTCCTACCAAACGACACACAAATTTCAGGTTCGGCAGAAAGGATATAGCAATATGTTTCAATGGGTAGATTTTTTAAAACAATTCTATTTTTACGGAATGAGACTGCTCCGTCTCTTTTTGGCGGACGAAGGATACTTTATCGGAAGCAGCGAAGTTTTGCCACCGCCGCTTACGCCCGAGGAAGAAGAAAGAGAACTTTTAAGACTTGAATCAGATGAACGCGAAGAAGCAAAAAAAGTGCTCATTGAGCACAATTTAAGACTAGTTGTGTACGTGGCACGAAAATTTGAAAACACAGGTGTTTTAACAGAAGATTTAATTTCCATCGGCTCGATTGGCCTTATAAAAGCCATCAATACCTTTAATATGGATAAAAATATTAAGCTTGCAACATACGCCTCGCGTTGTATCGAAAACGAAATTTTGATGTTTTTAAGAAAAATACACAACCGGAAAACCGAAGTTTCTTTAAATGAACCGCTTAACACCGACTGGGACGGAAATGAACTTTTGCTATCCGATATTTTAGGAACCGACAGTGACGAAGTCTACAAAAATATAGAAAACGAAGTTGACAAAGAACTTTTATTTACTGCAATAAAAAAACTTTCCAACCGCGAGCGTACCATTATGGAACTGCGGTTCGGTCTTTATGGAAAAGAAGAAAAAACACAAAAAGAAGTTGCCGATATGCTCGGCATTTCGCAGTCTTATATTTCGCGACTTGAAAAACGAATCATAGAACGTTTAAGAAAAGAAATTGTAAAACTGATTCTATAACAAAAAAAGTGGCAGGTTAACCTGCCACTTTTTTATTTTATCAGCATTTCGCCGATTTTATATACATCTCCTGCTCCCATCGTAATGATGAGGTCTCCCTCTTTTGCGTGTTTTTTAAAATACTCTGCAACATCACAAAAATCTTTGATATAAACTGCATTTTTGCTGTTTTGGTTAATTGCTTCTACCAAATCTTTTGCGTGAATGACTCCGTTATCCTTTTCTCTTGCGGCGTAAATGTCGGTAAGCACAAGCGCATCACAATCGAAAAACGAGGTTGCAAATTCACTTTTCAGCGCCATAGAGCGTGTATAGGTGTGTGGCTGAAAAACGCACCACACCTTTTTACCCCTTGCTACTTTCTTTGCCGATTTTAATGTTGCTTTTACCTCGGTTGGATGGTGCGCATAATCGTCAATTACCAATGCGCCGTTTACGGTTCCTTTCCGTTCAAATCTGCGGTTTGTTCCGGTAAACGATGCAAGACCCTTTTGGATGTCTTCTTTCGAAACACCCAATAAATCTGCCGTTGCAATAACAGCGAGTGCGTTTTTTACGTTATGCATACCAGGAACATTTAACGTAATATGAAGATAACATTCGCCTTTTTTTATCACATCAAAAGACGGATACCCGAGTTCTCCGAATGTAATATCACTTGCAGTGTAATCTGCATTTGGGTCTTCCGTACCATAACTGATAACGGTTTTTCCGGTTCCCGATACGGCTTTTTTTACATTCTCATCATCAAAATTTGCGATAACTGCACCGTTTTCCGGCGTTTTTTCCACAAATTTACGAAAACACGAAATGATATCGTCAATATCTTTAAAATAGTCTAAATGGTCTTCTTCAATATTTAGAATAATACTGTAAAGCGGAAAGAATTTTAAAAAACTTGCGCAGTATTCGCACGCTTCCGTGACAAAAAAATCTTTTCCACCATCACGCATATTGCCGCCGATGAGTGGCAAAACACCGCCTACTAAAATGGTAGGGTCCATATCTGCCGCACACAAAACATGAGAAAGCATAGAAGTAGACGTGGTTTTTCCGTGCGTTCCGCTGACTGCAACGGGATATTTGTACCGTTTCATCATCGCACCCAAAAGCACCGCGCGTTCAATCGCAGGAATACCAAGTTCTGCTGCTTTTACAAGTTCCGGATTGTCTTTTTTAACTGCGGCGGTATATACCAATAGGCCTGCGCCTTCTACATTTTTTCCATCATGACCGATAAAAACGGGAATCCCCATATCACGAAGGCTTTTTGTTGTTTCGCTCTCTTTAAAGTCAGAGCCTGAAACCATATATCCGTCATTTTTTAAAATATGTGCAAGCGCGCTCATACTGATGCCGCCAATGCCTACAAAAAACACCGGTTTTGATTTGTCGGTATGCGTTAAGTCAAATCCTGTCATAGACCAAAAACCTTTCATTTTTCAAGTTAAAAACTGCTCTTTTTTCTATTATATATCAAACCTTAAAAAAATAAAAGTGTTTTTTTGATTTTATGTATATTTTTTGATAAAGCGCCAAAACTAAACACATCAATTCCGCAAAAAGGAGCAAGACGTATGGATATTACAGATATCAGAATTCGCAAAATCAATTTAGATTCAAAAATGAAGGCAATTGTCTCTGTTACATTTGACAACGACCTTGTCGTGCACGATATTAAGGTAATTGAAGGTGCAGACAAACTGTTTGTAGCAATGCCAAGCCGAAAAACACCAGAGGGCGAATACAAAGATATTGCGCATCCTATCAATTCTGAGATGCGTGATTCACTCGAAAATTCGATTCTGGAAAAGTATCAGACTGCACTTTTAAGTGAGTCTGAATCATAACACTTACCACTGGTCTAAAATAGTACGAGAAAAATGCCCCTTTTCTACCATCAGAATTGGGGCATTTTTAAAATTACGCTCAAAAAACTATTTCTCTCTTTTTTTAATAAAAAATGTTGCTTTTTTAGTATTTTTATGTTATAATGATTATAGCATATTTTTTCGATGTATTTTTATATATTGTTAAATAATTTTACATTTTATTTCAGTTCCAATTTTAGGAGGAAAAAAACATGGACATCAAAGTCGAAACCAATTACGACGGTTCCCAAATTCAAGTCTTAGAAGGTCTGGAAGCCGTTCGAAAAAGACCGGGTATGTACATAGGCTCCACATCCGAGAGAGGTCTCCATCACCTCGTGTATGAAATCGTGGATAACAGTATCGACGAAGCGCTTGCCGGATACTGTAAAAACATTTATGTAGACATTAACGAAGACAACTCCATTACCGTAGTGGACGACGGCCGTGGTATTCCGGTCGGCATTCAGCCGAAGATGGGAATTCCCGCAGTTGAGGTTGTATTTACAATCTTACACGCCGGCGGTAAATTCGGTGGCGGAAGTTATAAAGTTTCCGGCGGTTTGCACGGTGTAGGTGCATCGGTTGTAAATGCACTTTCTGAATATCTTGAAGTTGAAGTGTCTGACGGCGAGCATGTTCATTTTCAGCGTTACGAAAGAGGCCACTCCTGCGGTCCGTTAAAGGTAATCGGCGACACTGACAAAACCGGAACAAAGGTAACCTTTAAGCCGGACGGTGAAATTTTCGAAACACTTATATATGATTTTGAAATTTTGCACACCAGACTGCGTGAGCAGGCATTTTTAAATAAAGGTCTCCGCATTGTATTAACCGACAAACGCGAAGACGGCAAAACTGCCGACATGAAATACGACGGTGGTATCAAAGAATTTGTTGAATTCTTGAACAAAAACAAGACACCGCTTCATGAGGAAGTCATTTACTTTGAAGCAGAACAAAAAGATGTTGTAGTTGAGGTTGCCCTTCAATACAGCGATGCTTACAGCGAAAACATTTTAAGTTTTGCGAATAACATCTGCACAACAGAAGGCGGAACGCATGAGGTTGGTTTTAAAGCAGCGCTCACACGTATTTTAAACGACTATGCAAAAAAACACAATTTGATTAAAGATAAAGATAAGAGTCTTACAGGTGATGACGCAAGAGAAGGCCTTGCTTGTATCATTTCAGTAAAAGTGCTTGAAGCACAGTTTGAAGGACAGACCAAAACCAAACTCGGCAACAGTGAAGTTCGCGGTATTACAGAATCTGCCATGGGCGAAAAGTTTGGCTCATTCTTAGAAGAAAATCCGTCCGTTGCAAGAACCATTATTGAAAAAGCAATTATGGCATCTACCGCAAGAGAAGCGGCAAGAAAAGCAAGAGAAAATACAAGAAGAAAATCAGCGCTTGAATCTTCCCGTCTTCCCGGTAAACTTGCAGACTGTTCCAACAGAAACCCCGAACTTACCGAAATATACATCGTCGAGGGTGATTCTGCGGGCGGTTCTGCAAAGCAGGGACGTGACCGTGAATTCCAGGCAATTCTCCCGCTTTGGGGTAAAATGTTAAACGTAGAAAAAGCAAGACTTGACAAAGTATACGGAAACGATAAATTACAACCCGTAATAACGGCTCTTGGCGCTGGTATCGGCGACGATTTCGATGTCGAAAAACTTCGTTATCATAAAATCATCATTATGGCCGATGCCGATGTAGACGGTTCTCATATCAGAACCCTCCTTTTGACATTCTTTTTCAGACATATGCGGCCGTTGGTTGAAGGCGGATATGTGTATATCGCACAGCCTCCCCTTTACAAAATTTACAAAGGCAAAAAAGAACAGTACGCATATACAGACGAAGGATTAAAGACCGCCCTTTTGGAAATGGGACAGGATGCAAAAGTGCAGCGCTATAAAGGTCTTGGTGAAATGAACCCTGAACAACTCTGGGAAACCACCATGGATCCCGAAAAGAGAACGCTCCTTCGCGTTGAGTTAAACGATGCAGTAAAAGCAGACGAAATCTTCACCATCTTAATGGGTGATAACGTTGAACCGAGGCGCGAATTCATCGAGGCAAACGCAAAATACGTAAACAACCTCGACATATAACGAAAAAAGGAGACAGTAGAAAATGATAGAAGATGCACTTCAAAATATTATAAACGTTGACCTAAACAACGAAATGAAAAAATCCTACATTGACTACTCCATGAGCGTTATTGTAGGTCGAGCACTGCCCGATGTCAGAGACGGTTTAAAACCCGTTCACAGAAGAATTTTATATACCATGTACGAAGCAGGTTTAACACCGGACAAGCCTTACAAAAAGTGTGCGGCTACCGTCGGTGACGTGCTTGGTAAATATCATCCTCACGGCGACGCAGCCGTTTATGATGCATTGGTACGTATGGCGCAGGACTTTTCTCTGCGTTATCCCATGGTTGACGGTCACGGTAACTTCGGTTCCGTCGACGGTGACCCCCCGGCTGCATACCGTTACACAGAAGCAAAGATGTCAAAGCTTTCACTTGAAATGCTCACCGACATCGAAAAAGACACGGTAGACTTTGCGCCGAACTATGACGAAAACTTAATGGAACCCACCGTTTTACCGTCCCGTTTCCCGAGCCTTTTGGTAAACGGTTCTTCCGGTATCGCGGTTGGTATGGCAACCAACATTCCGCCGCATAACTTAACAGAAGTAATTAACGGTCTCGTTGCCGTGATTGAAAATCCCGACATTGACGTCGACGGTCTGTTAAGTTACATAAAAGGTCCTGACTTCCCCACAGCCGGAATCATTATGGGATTAAACGGCATCAGAAGTGCCTATACAACAGGACGCGGTAAAATTATCATGCGCGCAAGAACCGAAATCGAACAGATGTCCGGTGACCGCGAACGCATTATCATCACAGAACTTCCCTATCAGGTAAACAAAGCACGCCTGACAGAAAAAATTGCAGAACTCGTAAAAGACAAGCGTGTTGACGGCATTTCCGATATCCGCGATGAGTCCGACCGTGACGGTATGCGTCTTGTTATTGAATTAAAGCGTGATGCAAATGCAAACGTAATTTTAAACCAGCTTTACAAATACACGCAGCTTCAAGATACATTCTCAATCAATATGCTGGCACTGGTTGATAATCAGCCGAAAACCCTGCCGCTCCGCGAGGTTTTAGACCACTACATTGATTTCCAGAAATCTATCATTGTGCGTCGTTCAAAGTTCGATTTGAAAAAGGCAGAAGCAAGAGCGCACATTTTAGAAGGTTTAAGAAGAGCGCTTGACCACATTGATGAAATCATTAAAATCATCCGCGCAAGTTACAACGATGCAAAGGCAAACTTAATGGAACGCTTTGCGTTTTCCGACGTGCAGGCACAGTCTATTTTGGATATGCGTCTTGCCCGCCTGCAAGGCTTGGAGCGCGAAAAGATTGATAATGAATACGCAGAACTTATGAAGCAGATTGCACGTCTTAACGACATTTTAGCAAGCGAACAACTTGTTTTGGATATCGTAAAAGAAGAATTGATTGCAATCCGCGATAAGTTTGGTGATGAACGTAAGAGTGAAATTACCGCATTCTCTGATGAAATCAACATAGAAGACTTAATCGATGAAGAAGACGTCGTAATTACACTCACACATTTTGGTTATGTAAAACGTCTCCCCGTAGACACCTACAAAACACAGCGCCGCGGCGGAAGAGGTATTACAGGTCTTACCACAAGAGAAGAAGACTTTGTTGAAAAACTGTTTGTAACAAGCACGCACGACCACATTCTGTTCTTCTCGTCCAAGGGTAAAATGTATCGCTTAAAAGCATACGAAATTCCCGAAGCAGGACGTCAGGCAAAAGGTACTGCGATTGTAAACCTGTTAAATCTTGATTCTGACGAAAAGATTACTGCACTTATCACACTCCGCGAATTCGAAGAAGGCAAATATCTGTTCTTCGGTACAAAACACGGTGTCGTGAAAAAGACAGATTTAATGCTTTACAACACAGCACGTAAAGGTGGTCTTGCCGCAATCGTGTTAGAAGAAGATGATGAACTTATAAACGTTCGTCTTTCAGACGGAACCGACGATATCGTGCTTAGCACATACGGCGGTATGTGTATCCGCTTTAACGAACGTGACGTTCGTCCGATGGGACGTGTTTCGCACGGCGTGCGTGGTATCAGACTTGCCAAAGATGACTACGTTGTAGGCATGAGTTCTGCAAGCGAGGGCGACGATTTGCTTGTTGTAACAGAAAACGGTTACGGTAAAAAGACACCGCTTAACGAATACAAAACACAGACAAGAGGCGGTAAAGGTGTTAACACCTACCGTATTTCCGAAACCACCGGTAACATTGCCGGAATTATGGTTGTAAATGACACCGATGATGTAATGCTGATTACCTCCGAGGGTATTGTAATTCGTATGAAGACAAGCGAAATCAGCCGAATCGGAAGACTGACAAAAGGCGTAAGATTAATGCGCCTGGCAGACGGCGTATCGGTTGTTTCTATTGCACGTACTGATGAAGAAGAAGGCGACGAATACGCTACTGTTTCTCCCGAAGAAACAAGCGGCGAATATGTTCCGTCAGAGCCGGAAACAGAAGAATAATGAAATAAAAAGAACTGCCGTAGCATAATGCTACGGCAGTTCTTTATTGTTTTGGTGTAACATATACTGTTTTGTTGTCGGTGTAAATCACCATTCCGGGCGCCGCACCGGACGGTTTTTTCACATACTTTACCTCGGTGTAATCAACCGGCACGTTGTCAGAATACTTTGCTTTTGAATACTTTGCAGCCAAAGCTGCTGCCTCTAAAATCGCCGTATCTGTAAACGTTCTTCCGTGCTCGTACCGCAGGATGACGTGCGAACCGTGAATGTCTTTTGTGTGCAGCCAAAGATCTGCATTTTTTGCCATCTTCATCGTTAGCAAATCGTTCTGCTTGTTGTTTTTACCAACCAAAACACAAAATCCGTCCGATGTGAAAAACTCCATCGGCTTTGCTATTTCTTTTGCCTTTTTCGGATTTTCTTTTCGTTTTATATAGCCCTCTTCATAGAGTTCATCTGAGATTTCTGATAAATCCCTTTCGGTTTCGGCATTTGATAGTTCCTCTTCCACCGATTCCAAATAAGAAAGTTCACGCTTTGTTTTTTCGATTTGTTCTGCGAGCATCTTCTGTGCCGTTTTCGCCTTTGTGTACTTTTTAAAATACCGCTGTGCGTTTTCTGCGGGTGTAAGTTGTGTATCAAGAGAAATCGTAACAGAGGGAGAATTTTCTTCGTAAAAATCCTCTACGGTGGCAGACGCTTCTCCTTTACGGATGCGGTATAAATTCGCCGTTATGAGTTCTCCGTATTTTTTGTACGTTTCCATATTTTCAGTGTCATGGTATTCTGCCGTCTGAACTACAAGTTTTTTCGCACAACGCTCAATATTTGTCGAAACGAGTTTTACTAAAAACGCGCTTTTATGCGCCATACGTTCTTTAAAATCGCGCTCCTGATAAAATGCTTCCACAATTTCAGATATTGATGCACTTTTTACCGTCTTTGCCATTTCACCATACTGCACGATAGGAAACGCACTAAATTCAAACGGTTTTCCCGTATCGTTTTGTATGAGATAGCAAGGCGAAAAGTTCTTTTCCAAAGCGGCTTTAAAAAGACGCAAACATGCACTTGCAAGTTCAAGTTCTTCCGAAAAGGAAAGTTCTCCTAAAAACTTATCAGAATCTGAAAAGGCATTCGCTGCAATTTCTCTTGCAATTAGGGGGCTTACTCCACGAAACGCTTTTAAGACAGCCTTTTCGATTTTTTCGTTTTTATCCTGCTTTTTCAGTGTTTCTAATATTTCGTTCAATCCTAAGGTTAACGGATTCTCTTTCTCCTGCGACGGCGGACTTACATAGGTAAGCCCCGGCAAAATCTGCCGTACGGAACTTAATGAAAAATCGACGTGTTTGATACTGTCAATAACGCGGTCGTCCTCACCCACCAATATAATATTTGAATGTCTCCCCATAAGTTCTGCCACAATCTTTTTTTCGCAAGGGTCTCCAAAGTCGTCAAATGTCTCGAAAGTAAGTATCATAATACGCTCAAACGATGGCTGAGTTACACTTTTAAGTCTTGCACCGGATAAGTGTTTGCGAAGCAGCATACAAAAAAGCGGGGCGGTTTTCGGGCTTTGTTTTTTTACATCTGTAAGGCACACGCGCTGCACTGCTGCGTTTGCAGTAAGCCTTACTTTTTTTGTGCCAGTTGGCCCGAAAAACGAAATCAAAAGTTCGTCCGGCTCCGTTTGCTGAATTTTATCAACCTTTGCCCCGGAAAGTTCGCTATTTAATTCATGCGTCAGCGCCAAAACGCTGAATCCATCCATTGCCATTTCTTTTCACGCCTTTTTAGGAGTTTATGATTTTTACAATCTTCGATACCGGTACAATCTTTCGTTCAAACCGTTTGATAATACCAAATGCCAAAAAGAAGAATACTACTGCAAAAACAACAGAAATATAAGAGTTTTGTAAAACAGACTCTGCCAATATTGCGCCAAACATTGCAAACAAAACGGGAATAAAATACAAAACGAAAGAGGCTTTTACCACATCTTTTGTATCTGTTTCGATTTTAACCATATCGCCCGTTTTTGCATCTATGGGGTTTTCTACCCAAGATGTTACTTTCGTGGGCGTGCAGCCTCCCTTACAATGCGCACAGTTTTCTCCGCAGGCGGAAACGCGGTTTACCAAAACCTCTGCCATATTCCCTTTTTGCGTTATCACTTTTCCGATTTGTTCCATTTTATAACCTCTTAGTTTAATCATCTAACGATTCTGCAAGTTTTATTATCCTTTTCAGTCTGTGATTGACACCCGATTTGCTGATTGGCGGATTTAACATTTCGCCAAGTTCTGTCAAATTTGCCTCAGGGTTTGTAAGACGTAATCTTGCCATTTCTTCAAGCGGCTCAGGGAGTGCTTCGAGACCCATTTTTGCTTTTATCTTGTTAATAGCACGAAGCTGAACTGCCGCCGCATCTGCGGTTTTTGTAATGTTTGCGGTATCGCAGTTTACTTTTCTCGTAATATTGTTTCTTACATCTTTTAAAATTTTGATATTGCAAAGTTCGAGCATCGCATCTGTTGCGCCAAGCACACCTAAAATATCGCAAATTGCATCGCTTTGTTTCATATAGACAACATATTCTGATTTTCTGATTACGTTTTTCGGTTCAAATCCAAGTTCTTCTATAATGTCTTTTAAATCACGGCTTAAATTGCGATAATGCGTTTTGATTTCAAAATGATATCCGTTTTTTGGCGTTTTTACATATCCACCACCTAAAAAAGCACCGGCAAGATATGCCGTTTTGCAACATTCATCATGCACGATAAAGGGGTCTGCTGAAAACCGGACAATGCCGTTTTGCAAAAGACGAAGTTCAGAGAGAACCGACTCAAACCCTTTCTTTACTGTAATGTTGCATATTTTTCCAACGGTTAAAATCTCGGCTTTTATTCCAAACAAATCTTTAATTAACTGATACGCCCTGCGCGCAATGGTAATGTTTTCCGTACGCATTTTAAAGTACTGCTTTCCGCTATCCGATACCACTGCACCGCAAAACGCGGCAATGCCGGCAAGATGTGCACGTTTGCAACAACGCTTTTCGTATTGAATTGTACATAATTCATTTTTGACGTCTACTGTAAACGACATTTTAACACTTCCCGACTATTTCGTATCGTACCAACTGTGTCCCGTCTCCATATCCACTTTAAGCGGCACACTTAAAGACACAGCATTTTCCATTTCTTCTCTTAAAAGTTTTAAAACCAATTCTTTTTCTTCTTGTTTTGCTTCGATAATAAGTTCATCATGCACTTGCAGAATCAGTCTTGATTTTAGTTTTTCTTCTTTTAAACGGTTGTGCACGCCAATCATAGCAAGTTTTATAATGTCTGCCGCGGTGCCCTGCACAGGTGCATTCATCGCTGCACGCTCGCCAAAGGCACGCATCTGGTAGTTGCTTGCGCTGATTTCGGGCAGTTCACGTCTTCTTCCAAACATAGTTTTGACATACCCGTTTTCTTTTGCAAATGCAACAACATCCTGCATATACTGTTTTACTTTCGGGTAACTGCCTAAATAATCATTCATATATTCTTTCGCATCTTTTACACTTATGTGTAAATCCTGTGAAAGTGAAAATTCACCCATACCGTAAACCAAACCGAAGTTAATCGCCTTTGCCGCACTTCGCATTTCGGTTGTAACATTTTCGGGCGAAACGGAAAAGATTTTTGCAGCAGTTGCCTTATGAATATCTTCTCCCGAGGTAAATGCACGAATCATATTCTCGTCACCGGAAATATGCGCAAGCACACGAAGTTCAATCTGCGAATAATCGGCGTCAACTAACACGTAGTCAGAAGACTCTGCCACAAACATTTTGCGCATTTCGCGGCCGAGTTCGGTCCTCACGGGGATGTTTTGAAGATTCGGCTCTTTCGAACTGATTCTTCCCGTTACTGTTACGGTCTGATTAAAACTTGAATGGACTTTTCCGGTTTTTTTATCCACCACATCCATAAGTCCTTCTACGTAAGTGGAATTTAATTTTGTAATTTTTCTGTATTCTAAAATTTTATCGACAATCGGGTGGGAAAACCTTAGTTTTTCCAAAACCTCGGCGTTTGTCGAATATCCGCTTTTTGTCTTTTTGTTTGACTTTAAACCAAGTTCTTCAAACAAAACAGTTGCAAGTTGTTTCGGCGAATTGATGTTAAAGGTATGCCCTGCTAAATCATAAATTTCATTCGAGAGTTTTTCCTGCTCTTTTGAAAGTCTTTCCCCAAACTCTTTTAATTTTACAAGGTCTACTGAAAAACCGGTTTGCTCCATCGATGCCAATACATAAACAAGCGGCATTTCGACGGTAGAAAACAATTCCTGCATTTCGAGTTTTTTAAGTTTTTCATCCTCATAGGTTTTTAAAAAGCGCAAAATGATTGCCTGTTTCATAAAGGCAGTATCATCTTTTTTCTCCATAAGGCTTTCGAGCGAAAGTTGCACGCCCGCTTCATCCGAATCCTCCAAGGCTATGCCTAAAAAATCGTTTGCCAGCGCCTTTATATCATAATTTTTTCTGGCAGGCGAAATAAGATATGCTGCAATTTCTGTATCAAAATCAACGTACTGTACCTCTATCCCAAAGGCAGAAACAGAATGAATGAGTTTCTTTAAATCATGCGTACACTTTTTGTTTTCAGACTCTAAAAATACTTTCCATTGAGAAAGATTTTTCTTAAATTCTGCACAGTAAGCATGCTGTTCGTCTGTTGAAAACGCTACCATATCTGACGATAAGTCCAAAAGAAAACATACGTTTTCAGATGCTAAAAGTTTTGAAAGCACTTTTTCATCTGTCACGGTTTCAAACACAGCATCTACCGTTAAAGCCTCGCTTTTCATCACATCTTCTTTTGTGGGAACAAGTCCCATTTTTTTGATAAACGAATGAAACTCCAAACGGTTAAAAACGGAAAACAACGCATCGTTATCATAGTCTTTTATTTTTGTTTCCGCTATGTCAATCGCAATTGGAACATTTTTATCAATCGTCGCAAGTGTTTTACTAAGAATTGCATCGTCTCTTCCCGCAATCAGTTTTTCACGAACCGATTTTGAGATTGCATTGCTTTCAATATTTTCATAAATTCCGTCCACGGAATGAAATGCCTGAACAAGTGCCGATGCGCCTTTCTCTCCGATTCCGCGTACACCTGGAATGTTGTCGGACGAGTCTCCCATAATTGCTTTTAAATCAATAAATTCTTCGGGCGTTACGCCGTATTTTTCAAACACCTTTTTATCATCAAAAACCTCTGTCGTGGTGTTTCCCATACGTGTTGTCACAAGATGAATGTTTACAGTTTCAGAAGCAAGCTGCAAATCGTCTTTGTCTCCCGTAAGCACGCAGCATTTGACGTTTTCTTCGCTCGAAATACGCGAAACCGTACCGATAATATCGTCTGCCTCGTAGCCTTCTTTTTCATAAATTGTAATATTCATAGCAGAAAGCACGTCTTTTAAAACGGGAATCTGCTCCCGAAGCTCGTCCGGCATTTTGTGCCTTGTTGCTTTGTAGCCATCGTACAACTTATGACGAAACGTAGGTTTTGGCAAATCGAACGCCGCCGCGATATAATCCGGCGCAATTTCTTCTTTGTATTTAAACAGAATATTTAAAAATCCGAAAATGGCATTGGTATTTAAACCGTCCTTTGTGGTAAGCGGCCTTACTGCGTAATATGCACGATTTACAATACTGTTTGCATCGAGAATCAAAAGTTTTTCCATTACTTTTCTCCTTGCGGGTAAATTGTTTGAATTTCTCCTGTGTCCATAACAAAAATTGCCTTTTGATACAATCCGTTGTCTGTACGTTTTGCAAGACGAGTGCCCGAAACGAAAAACGCAGTCGAAAGTGCATCGGCAATTTCAGAAGACGCACCAATAACCGTTACACTTAAAATTCCGTTTTCGGGTTGTTTTCCCGTAAAGGGGCTAACGATGTGATGATACCGTTTTCCTTCTTCCTCAAAATAGCGCTCATATCCGCCGGAAGTAACGATGGCAACGTATTCTCCTTCTGCCGTATGTGTTGTGATAACTTCACCGCGCGTAGCCTGAGGATTTTGAATTCCAACCACAAAATCCCGTTCGCGCGCACCATATTTGATGCGGTCAATAAGTCCAAGCGGACGTTTTCCCATGGTAACCACATTGCCGCCAAAATCAAGGTATGCGTTTTCGATGCCGTTATTTTTAAGTACTTTTGCCGCCATATCGGCACAATAACCCTTTGCGATTGCACCCAAATCAATCGCCATACCATCTTTCGTAAGCGTGACGGTTTGTGCTTCTTCATTTAGTATTATGCTATTATAATCTACCAGCGAGAGCGCATTTAAAAGCGCAGAGTCATCCGGTACTTTGTTTTTTTTGCCAAAACCCCATACATCCATTATGGGTTTTATGGCAACATCAAACGCGCCATCTGTTTTTTCAGAAAGTTCTTTTGCACGTAAAATCAACTCAAAACATTCCGTCGAGACCGAAACTTCTGTATTTGCTTTTGCGGTGTTTATTCGATACACATCACTGTCTTTACGGAATGCGCTTAATTTTTTGTCAAGTTCACTGACACACAAAACCGCTTGTTCTGCCGCCTTTTTTGCGTTCTTTCCGTACGCGGTGACAGAGATATATGTATCAAGCAAAAAGTCAGTTTCTGTTGCACTTTTTGGTGCACAAAGAAAACCTAAAAGTGCAAAAACAACGACAAGCGCCGTTAAAAAGTATGTTACGTATTTCATCCTTTAACCGTCCTTTATCGGTGTTTTATCTGTTAAGGTATCCATAAATTTTTTCGCCACAAATAACCTTGTTTACATACCGCTCTGTTTCCGGAAACGGAATGACGGAAAGCGTTTTTCCATCTTTTGAATAATCCTTGTTTAAAAGCCATGTATCTACATTTCTATGCCCTGCGTTATATGCAGAAAGCGCACACTTTTTGTCGCCCTGATACATATCTAGAAGATATGAGATATAAAACGCACCCATTCTTATATTAACCTCGGGTATTTTAAGCATTTCGGGTGAAAACGTATCCATGTTTAGTTTTTCTGCAATCCAAGCAGCAGTCGGCTCTGTAATCTGCATAAGACCGACTGCATTTTTGGATGATATTGCATCCTCTTTGAACTTGCTTTCTGCCTTTATAATGGCATAAATCAAATTTTCGTCTGTGCCGAATTCTTTTGCATATTTCGTAACGCACACTTCGTATTTGACGGGATATTCCGCTTTTAGCGCAAAAAGAAAAGCAAACAATAAAAAAACTGTTACCAACAAAACTGCAACTATTTTAAAAAACCGTTTCACCGCACACTTCCTTTAAGATTGCCTCTGTTGCCTTTACAAGTACTTCCTTACTTCCGTCATTTACGATATGAAAATCGCTTTTTTCAATATAAAACTGGTCCGGCTTTTGCGCATGGATTCTGTCCTTTGCCTGTTTTTCCGTTAAGCCGTCCCGTGCCATAATGCGCTTTATTCTTATTTCTTCATTTGCCGTAACGCAAATGACTTTATCGCAAAGCGCATCTATACCGCTTTCAAAAAGCGCCGCCGCATCAATTAAAACAACAGAAGCGTGACTTTCCGCAATCTCTTTTTTTATTTCTTCTGTTATATATTTATGCGTAATCGTGTTTAATTTATGTAACGCGTTCTCGTCACGAAACACAATTTCGGAAAGGCGCGCACGGTTTAGCGTTCCGTCACTATGTAAAACACCGGTTCCGAACGCATCTTCTATTTCAGAAAGCGCAGGTTTTCCTTTTTCTACCACCTTACGTGCTACGATGTCACCGTCGATTACGTGTGCACCATGCTTTAAAAACACGTTTGACACTGTGGTTTTTCCGGCACCGCTTCCGCCTACTAAGCCAATCAGTTTCATCATGCGTTACTTCCTTTCAAAAGATCCTGAAAGTTTCTTTGCACACGAAAGGTGTGCATCCTTTTTGATGTTGTTATTCTCTTTATCACTTCTGTAATCAAACTGCCCGATAAAGTGTGAAAGTTCTTCTTTTTGCTTTAAAAGAGAAGAATGCTCTAATACAAAAAGTTCTTCGGCAAACACTTCTTTTTTTGTACCTCCGCATTTTTCAAGCATTTCTAACAAAAGTTGGAAATGCTTTAGGCAAAAGCCGTTTCCCGATAAGACTTTCGCTTTAAATTCGGGTTCACGCTTATACATATACCAAAACGTATCCGCAAACTTTTGCATTGTTTTTTCTAATTTGTCACAAATAATGCAAGTAGAGTTGAGGCCTGAAACAATACCTAAAACACGTTTTGCATAAGATTCTTTTTTAGAAAACCTCCGTTTGTTTTTCCCTTTTTCACCTTTTACATCAAGCGTTTCAAGCACAGAATCCAGTCTGCTTTCGTGGATAAGTGCAAACGGAAGTGCCATGTGCTTTTCTGCCATCATTCCTATATGATGCGCACAGTACCCCAATTCGTTTGACAGAATCCTGTGGTCAGGCTCCATCATGGCAGGTCCCAATGCGTAGGAAATCTGCTCTTGTTCTATTTTCTTTTCCAACGCGCAAAACGGGCATTCAGAGCCCTCTAAAAATGCCTCGGTAAGCGGTATGGTGTAAATTGTTTCTTTCATATAGATTCCTCTTGAATTATAAAAGCGTCATCTGTTCGCCTGCTAAATCCTCTTCTTTTAAGTATGCACCCCTTGCAGGGATATTTTTTGTTCTGTAATATCCAAAATCCTGAAATGCAACTTCGTCTAGTGTGCAGATTTTTGCAAGTTTACTTCCCTTTTTCAAAGTAAGTACCTGAACGCCCTGCGAACTTCTGCTTGCCTTGGGTGCAATTTTTGAAGTATCAAAAACAAGCACCTTATTGGCATCAGAAAACGCAACGAGTTCTGCGTCCTGGGGTAAGAATCGCATATCTGTCACGCGCGTTTTTTCGTAGAACGCAGCGGTCAGTTTCTTTCTATTTGTCTTGGTTTCGTAACTCTTTAAGGGGACTTTTGCAATTTTTCCGTTTTCAAACGCAAACATCATAAAGCCCGAATAATCGTTTGTGACCGCCATATAAATGATGCGTTCTTCGGAAATCCCCAAAATATTAGGAAGATATTCACCCAACGCACTGGCCTTACAGTCGGGCAAATCGCAAATGCGCATTTTATACACATTTGCCTTGTCAGAAAAGAACAGTACTTCGTCGCGGTTTGCGCATTCTATATCACAAACAAATCTGTCGTCTTCTTTGAGTTTATGCACATTACTAGCACGCAACGACACCAAAGAAACTTTTTTTACATAGTTCTGTTCTGTTAAATAGAGTCTTAAATTGTAGTCCTCTACAAAGGTTTCTTCGGGTATAACTTCGATTTCATCTGCCTGAATTACCTTTGTTTTTCTCGGTTTTCCGTATTTTTTGGAAATCTCGGTAAGTTCTTTTATGATAAGTTTTTTAACCGCCAAATCAGAAGACAGCGTCTTACTGATTTCACTGATATCCGCCTTTAAATCTTTAATATCCAAAAGGCGTTTTAAAATATATTCTTTGTTTAAGTGGCGCAATTTGATTTCTGCAATAAATTCTGCCTGCAACATATCGATGGAAAAACCCTCCATTAAGTTGGGTACAACCATCGCCTCTTCTTCGGTGTTTCGGATAATGGAAATTGCTTTATCAATATCCACCAAAATCTTTTCAAGACCGAGCAAAAGGTGCAGTTTGTGATTCTTTTTATCCAAATCGTAAGAAAGACTTCTTTTTACGCAGTCCATTCTGAATTTTGACCACTCGTCCAAAATCTCACGAACACCCATAACGCGCGGAGAACCGTTTATCAAAATATTAAAGTTACAGGAAAATGTATCTTCCAAAGACGTTTGCTTATAAAGTTTTGCCATAAGTTTTTCGGCATCTGTTCCGCGTTTTAAATCGATTGTGATTTTAAGACCTTTCTTGTCCGTTTCATCACGGATGTCGGCAATTTCTTTTGCCTTACCCTGCTTCACCAAATCAATAATTTTGTCAATAACCGCTTCGATGGTGGTCGTGTAGGGAATTTCTGTAATTTCAATACAATTATTTTTCTTGTCATATTCGTACACCGCACGCACGCGCACACTGCCACGTCCGGTTTCGTAGATTGTTCTTAACTCTTCTTCGTTATAAATAAGCTGACCACCCGTTGCAAAATCCGGTGCGATAAGTTGCGTCATCAAATCTGCTTTCGCATTTTTAAGATATGCAATTTCTGCATCGCACACTTCCGTTAAATTAAAACTGCAAATATTGGACGCCATACCAACTGCAATACCCTGATTGGCATTGACCAAAATGTTCGGAAATGCCGTCGGAAGCAGTGTCGGCTCTTTTAACAAACCGTCATAGTTGTCCACAAAATCGACGGTGTCTTTATCAATATCACGGAACAGTTCTTCGCAGACCGCATCCAGTTTTACGTTGGTGTACCTGGATGCCGCAAATGCCATATCCCTTGACTGATGCATACCAAAATTACCCTTTGAATCAACAAACGGATACAAAAGTGCACCATGGTCACGCGTCAGGCGCACAAGTGTTTCGTAAATTGCCATATCACCGTGGGGATTCAGTTTCATTGTCTGTCCTACGACGTTGGCGGATTTCGTTTTTTCGCCGCTTAAAAGTCCCATTTTATACATGGTGTACAAAAGCTTTCTGTGGGACGGTTTAAAACCGTCAATCTCAGGGATTGCACGGGAGATAATAACGCTCATTGCATACGGCATATAGTTATTTTCAAGTGCACTGACTACGCTTTGGTCTGTAAAAAACTGATTCATTTTCTTCCTCCACTGTTACTTAGTAAGTCTGAAACCACGTGTGATGCAATCAAAATTCCTGCAACAGGTGGCACAAACGGCATACTCCCCGGAACGCTTCTGCGGTTTTCGTTTTCTTCTTGAAACACAGGCGTAATTGGCGTTTCTTCTGAATATACAACGTTTAATGCGCTGATACCGCGTTTTTTTAGTTCACTCCGCATTACACGGCACAAAGGACATACCTTTGTTTCAAAAATGTCTTTTATTTGAAGAAGTTCGGGTTTTAATTTGTTTCCCGTACCCATACAACTGATTAAAGGAACGCCCAACTGGTTTGCGCGGACTGCAAGGTGCAATTTTGCACTTACCGTGTCAATTGCATCTATCACATAATCGTACCTTGAAAGGTCAATTTCGTCCGCCGTTTCGGGAAGGTAAAAAAGTTCTTTTTCTTCTACCTTAGCATCCGGATTGATTTTTTCTATCCGCTCTTTCATTACAAGTGTTTTTCGCATACCGACGGTTTCTGTCGTTGCATGAATCTGACGGTTTATGTTCGTAACATCCACCGTGTCCATATCCACCAGCATAAAATGCCCTACGCCACTTCTTGCAAGACTTTCTGCGGCATAGCCACCTACACCCCCGACGCCGAAGATGATAACTGACGCATTTTTAAGTTTTTCTTGTCCGTCTTTTCCGATCAGCATTTCGTTTCTGAAAAATCTATTGTCCAACAAAACTACCTCCGAAACAATATAGATTTCCTATACTATTATATTATACCATAAATTAAGGTAAAAAAGAAAGAGTAAATAGAAAAAATACTTGTTTTTTTAAAAATAAATTCCAACATAAACACCAAGAAGGCCGCACAACGAAACTGTGCGACCTTCTTGGTATCCTTATATGACATAAGGAGAGAAAATGAAAAAAGTTATGTGTTTGTGGTACTTACTATCTTATCACGATTTAAAACTCGTTTCAAGATTGGAATTTTACAAAAATAAAGACGTTTTCGGCTTCATTTTGTGCATCTTTACAATGCGCCTTTATTTTGTAACTCTCTTTAATTTTAAAGTGACTTTATTGCCGTCTAACGATTCAATTCCAAGCGGAAGATTTAACTTTACTTGCACCTCGTCATCTTCTGAAATCATAGCGCGAGTAATATATTCCGTTTCAATTTCCTGCAAACTGTCAATGAGTGCTGCGGCACCTGCAATTTCAACAGATTTTACAGAGTTATCGTCCAGCACATACCATGCATTTTCGCTATTGATTCCCTCTGCAAATTTCGGCTTGATTTTTAAGAGTTTTGTCTTTAAAATTTCGCAATGTACATCAATGGTATCCTGCGCAATGACAACGTGGGTTGTCTCTAAAACCGTGTCGCTCGTTCCGATTAATTCGAGCGTTTCAACCGAAGAAATATCCTCACTTTTTCCGGATACGTCCACCGTTGCAGAAATGTGGTCAATTCCGCCGACAATTGATTTTGCGCCGCGGATTTTAAGCGTTTCAGGCTCTGTTGTAATCTTACCTACGGTGTAGCCTTCTTTGGGGTCTCCCACGGTTTTTACAAATACTTTCTTTTCTGCTTCTACGATTTCATCTACTGTAACTGTTACAACAGAAGGCGTTTGTTTTACAATTTCCACATTTCCGTAAGGAATTACAACATTTGTATAAACCGAATGTGTTCCGGTTGTGTCAATACCGCTTACATCGGCGGAGACAGAAAGGTTAGACTTTGTAAGGTCCACCAGATATTTTCTCTGTCCGCGCACCCTTAAATCAACGGTATATTCTTTATCATTTAAAAGCATTAAGTTACGCTCTTCAAGTTCTGCTTTCTGCATAAACAAAACAGGAACATCTTTTACGGTACGTTCCACCTCAGGACTTTGCACCTGGATAATGTAAAACCACAAAACGATAGCAAAGAGGAGGGAAATAATTTTTATGGATAAATCATTTTTCATACTACTTGCTCCAACCTTTCTTTGTTAAAAGTTATTCTTCGTTTTCTGTTTTTTTCTCAGTTTCATCTTTCTTCTTATTCCATTTGGAAAACTTAATAAAATCGATATTTTTCTTTACGTTTGCGCTCATATCGTCTTTTGGTGCAAGCACTTTATTTAAAAGTTTGTAAAGGGAGTCTACCGAAAGGTTGCGAATCATATTGCCACGTTCCATAACAGAAATTTTTCCCGTTTCTTCGGATACAACCAAACTTACACAGTCGGACTGTTCGGATATACCAAGCGCCGCACGGTGTCTGGTACCAAGTTCGTTGCTTAAATCTTTGTTGGAAGAAAGCGGCAAAACGCACGATGCTTTATAGATTCTGTTATCTCGGATAAGTACTGCTCCGTCATGAAGCGGTGTGTCTGGTACAAAAATATTTTCTAAAAGTGCTTCGGTTACCTCGGCTCCAATTAAAGTGCCACCGGTTAACATATCGTCAAGCATTGTTTCCCTTTCAAAAACAATGAGTGCACCCGTTTTTGTCTTTGACATTTGCTCTGCGGCTTTTGAAACTTCTGCCACAATATCAACCGCGCTATCTTGTTCTACTACAAACCACTTACCGAACTTACTGCGTCCCATATGTTCAAGTGCACGGCGAAGTTCCGGCTGGAAAATAATAATCAGCGCAATAAAACCAACCTGCATCGTGTTTTCTAAAATAAAACTGATTACGTTTAAATTCAGCCATTCGGAAAGATATGTAACCATCAAAATGATTGCTATACCCTTTAAAAGTTGTGCTGCTCTTGTTTTTCTGAAATACTTAATGATGTAGTAAATAATTACCGCAACAATTAAAATATCTAAAATATCCGAAAGTTGTACTGTTTTTAAAAAAGGATAGATACCGTTTGTAATAAAATCCATTTAAAAACCTCCCGATTGTATACATATATATTAAGTTTATCATAAGTAAACGCAATTTACAATTTCAATTGTATTACAAATTAGAAAAAATCTTGTAAATAAGATGCTTTTGCGCATTTCCCCGTCGAAAAAAGTAACATTTTTTAGAATTATTTCATATTGTGAAACTGTAACAACATTTTTATGAAAGGATGACGCATATGAACGAATACGAAACACTTCGTGTCGGATACGCTTTTGTTCCGCCTCAACATTTAGAACAAATTTTTGAAGCAGAAGAAGCGCTCCTTCGCGGCACACTTTTCCCCGAACTTTATCTTCCTTACGGCGTCTACGACAGAGCAGCCTGCAAGGATAAGAAAGGAGAGTGCCTACGATGAATATGACAAATATGACATTTAAAAACCGCGAGGCTTTGATGATGAAAATCATGGAAATCGACTTTGCCTTAAACGAAATGGTACTCTATTTAGATACCCATCCCAACTCTAAAAACGCACTTGCACTCTATCATAAATATGCAGAAAAATCCCGCGAGCTGAAAAAACTCTACAACGAAGCCTGCGGCCCGCTCACTTCTTCTGATAACCTTTCAGAAGAAAACTGGGATTGGATTTCGGGCCCATGGCCGTGGGAATTATAAGGAGGGAATAACAATATGTGGCAATATGAGAAAAAACTGCAATTTCCGATAAAAATTAAAAACACAAACACAAAACTTGCAAACTTTATTATTTCGCAGTACGGTGGACCGGATGGTGAAATGGCGGCTTCCATGCGCTATCTTTCACAGCGTTTTTCGATGAAGGATGATAGCGTGAAAGCACTCCTTACGGACATTGGTACCGAAGAACTTGCGCATCTTGAAATGGTGGGAACCATTGTACATCAGCTCACCAAAAATGCAAGTTCATCTGAAATTGAAAACAGTCCGTTCGCAACTTATTTTATCGACCATGGTAAAGGCATTTGGCCTACCTCTGCGGCAGGTCAGCCGTTTAATGCCATGAGTTTTGCTGTAAAAGGTGACCCGATTACCGACCTGGTGGAAGATTTGGCGGCAGAACAAAAAGCGCGCACAACATACGATAACATCTTAAGGGTATCAGATGACCCCGATGTAAACCGCGTAATCGCATACTTGCGCCAGCGCGAAATCAACCACTTCCAGCGGTTTGGTGAAGCCTTAAACAGAATTCAGTGTCAGAATAAATAAGTTACGATATAAAAAAACTGCAAGCATGCTTGCAGTTTTTTTGTTATTTCGTTTCCTTGTAAAATTCTTTGTACCACGACGCAAATTTTGAAAGTCCTTCTTTTAAACTTGTGTTTGGTTTGAAATCAAAATCGCGTACCAAATCGTCTACATCCGCAAAGGTCTGGTATACATCACCCTGCTGCATGGGAAGAAATTCTTTCTCTGCTCTTGCCTCAATAATGCCCTCTTTCATGAGACATTCTTCTAGGGTTTCTACAAAATATAAAAGGTCTTCCGGCTTGTTGTTGCCGATGTTATATACCTTGTAAAGTGCGCCATCCTCGTTTTCTGCGGGCGGTTTTTGCATTACGTTTACAATACCCGTTACAATGTCATCGATATATGTAAAGTCACGCTTCATATCACCAAAATTAAAGATTTGGATTTTTTCACCTTTTACCAGTTTGTTTGTGAAGCCAAAGTATGCCATATCCGGTCTTCCGTAAGGACCGTAAACGGTAAAGAATCTAAGTCCTGTTGCGGGAATTTTATAAAGTTTTGAGTACGCGTGTGCCATAAGTTCATTTGACTTTTTAGTGGCTGCATAGAGCGATACGGGGTTGTCTACTTTATCTTCTACGGAATACGGCACCTTCTTGTTGGTTCCGTAAACCGATGAACTTGATGCGTACACAAGGTGTTTTACAGGATATGCCCTGCACGCCTCTAAGATATTAAAAAAGCCAATCAAATTGCTTTCTATATATGCATCGGGATTCGTAATCGAATAGCGTACACCTGCCTGTGCCGCAAGATTTACGACAGTTTCAAACCGATACGTTTCGAATAAAGATAAAACCTTTTCCTTATCTTTCAAATCGCCTTTTTGGAACGTAAAGTTTTCGTACTTTTTTAAAATTTCAAGTCGTGCATCTTTTAATTTCGGGTCGTAGTAATCGTTTAAATTGTCGTATCCTACAACACTTTTTCCTTCTTCTAATAGTCGCACAGAAAGATGAAATCCGATAAAACCTGCCGCTCCCGTTACTAATATATTTTCCATAAAACTACTCCTATTTTATCATTTCTAAATCTTTCATCAATTGCATACGTTCAACAAACTCCGGATGTATCGGCGTTTCTGTTTTTTTCGATCGTTTCTTAAATAAAAGATCAAAATATCTGTGAACCCACGCAAGCGGAATGAAAAACTTATGTTTTGCATAACGATAGCCAAACCGATCCACAAGCAAGGATTGTTTCGGGAAAAACTTATCAAACAAACTGTATTCGCTCTTTAACGAAACAAATAACTTATACTTGTAGCCTGACATAGACGTTCTTCTGTCACAGTACGCGTTATAAAACCGTTTTCGTTTATCTGTTGCTGCGCCAAAAATGCCGCCTGCTTCTGTATCTTCTAAAATTTTAGTTGCAAGCGCTTCGTCTTCTATTTTATAATCAAATCCAAAATACATAGCGCCGATTATTTTTATAACATCAACCAACTTTTTGTATCGCAATTTTTCTAACATGCGATTATAGCGGTCAAAATCTATTTTTTCTTTATTTGCCTCTATGTACAAAAGGAGATCCATCATCTGACGCACACCGCCACCACTAAGTATCAGGTGCTTAATATAATGCGCAGTTAAGTACATAAGTCCGTCATTAACGCCTAAGGTATGATAATTATTTCCTTCAATTTCAATGGTTCGCCACGGCTCATTATACATATTAAGTCCGTCAAACAGAATCTCGGAAGTTCTGTTACTATATAGCATCACATGCACTTCAAGAATGCCACCAATTGGATGCCGGGCTACAAGGTGATGCTCATTTTTAGCGCGTTGCTCCACTTCATATCCATTTTGTAAAAGAATCTTTTTTAAACGCTTCTCGTATTTTGGATGAATTAAAATATCCGTGTCACTGGATATTCTGTACTCCGGATTTTGATAAAGTGCAGAAACTGTGGCACCTTTTAACATACAACACGGTATGCCCATTTTTTCGATTCTTCGAATCATTTCAAGCGCAAACGACTTTCTTGTAATCGCTTTTGTCATAAGTGCAAGAAACTCGGTCTTATACTGAGAAGCTGGGCTAATCTTAATAAGTTCCGGAAAAACCATTGTCCAAACTCCCTGCTCTAATGAATACCTGCGGATTTCTTCAATATTCACTTCTTCATTTAAACTGCATTCTGCACCGTTTGCGTTTTTTCCAAACAGACGCAGCATTGCCTCAAAGTCTTTGGTCATGACAGGTTCTCCCTTGTTTACCAGATTGAATTAAAACAATGACGATACTCTCTTTTTTTACAGTTTTCTGTATATTTTATCTGTATCAAATCGTTTTGAAAGTGGAACTTTCGTTTTATCTTTATATTTTCCGATACCGATAAGCAATACAATCTGCTCATCTTCGGGAATGTTGTGTTTTTTACGGAAATCGATCCAATATTTTTGCGGTGTTAAAGCCCTTTGTACGACACAAGCCGCAACATGATAAGCATGAAGCGCCAAAGTAAGATACGCCGCAAAAATAGAGGCACTTACGATATACTGATTTCTTTCATTGATACTGTACGCTGACTGCTTTCCCGTTACAATCAAAAATTTATCTACGTCATCTTTGAAACCGCCCACGCCCTCAAGTGCATAGCCAGCTTCTGCTAAAAATACATCTCTTTCAACAGAATATACTCTGACACCTTGTCTGTTGCATGCAGAAGGGCATCGTTTTGCCAATGTGATTGCTTTTTGCAAGATTTCGTCATCGACACTTTCACCTGAAAATTCCCTTACACTGTGTCTTGTATAAAAGAATTTTTCAATTTCCTCTATATTAAAATCCATATCAGAAAGCACAAGCTTTTCTGTTCCGCCGTATACACTTTCTTTTTCCGGCAATTTAGATTGAAAAGCTTCCCACATTTCCTTTATTTTAATGACATCTTCGTTCTCAAAATTATGATCGGCATGAAATTTTAAATATGCAGAAACACCATCTAGAATGTAATACAGACAGTCATTATCGTCAAATTCTAAGTTTAAATACTGTTCACCGAGCGAAAACAGTTCTTTCATTTTTGCCACGCCAAAGCCTTTTCGTGGATTTTCAATGCTTAACCCTTTTTCAATCGAATGTACCATTCGAATAATATCGGCTTCCATACGACTTTTTAAAAATTCTTTTCCCCGGGTGGCACGAAAATCTCTCTTTAGTTCTCTTACGATTGTGAGCATTTGCCTGATTTTTTGTTTCATAATTTTTCTCCCCAGTTTATTTTCTAATTTTCTGCATCATTCGTGTTTTGAGATAAATCAATTCTTCTCTGCTAAAAATTACGCTTATAATTGCCACAATCACTACTGCGATTATTGTCACAAGCACGGCATAGCACGCCCATGATAAATAGTTAAGTGTTTGCGGAATAGAAATTACGCAATTCGCAACAAATATAATGAGTATGTATGTAAGAAAATACAAAACGTACGTTTTAAACAAATGAAATTTGGGTAGTTTTATAATATGCTTCATTGCATAAATTGCAAGTTGAACCGAACGGAATACCGATCCGGCAAAAGAACCAATTGCAACACCGATAATGCCGAAAAAGTGCAGCATAACAAGAGAAACAACGATGTTAATGATAACTTCTAAAATCGCACCGTTACGGGTTTGTTTAAAATGGCCTGCTGCTTCTACCAAGGTCTGGTACGGTCTTCTCATACAATTTGCCATTGCAACGGTAGACATTGCAACCGCAAAAACCGGTCTTATATAATTTACATCGACAATACCACTTGTATAAATGCGAACAAACGACGTAATCATCACTGCTGTTACCGAAAAAATCACGCTGCAAACCGCAAACAATCCCCATTCAATAAAACAAAATACCTTCTTTAAATTTTCTTCTTCGTTTTTTGCAATTATGTTTCCAAACGTAGAGGAAATTCCAGTGACCGTTGCCACAACGATTTTTTCCATATTATGGCTTACCATATAATGTACGGTGTATACAGATATCTCTTTTAAATGGACAAAAAGGCTGAGTATTGTAAGACCAACATTGGTGTTTACGATAATTGCCATTTGCTGTGCAAACGCATCCCATCTCTGACTGATGACATCGCTTTTGACTTTCACATTAAAATCCAGGTTGTAATGTTTTTTTGCATAAACGGTAACAAACAAAGGATTCAAAAGCATAGCAAACGCCGCGCCTATTTTTACCACATGAATGGACTGGCCGATTTCTATCAGAATATATGACACTACAAGAGATGCAATCTGTGAGATAATAACCGCCAATGTTTCTATGTAGTATTTTTGGTCTGCCTGAAGCAAAATTTTGTATTTAATTCCCACAAGGTTATCTATAAATGTGGAAGAACCTATAATAAGCATCAACGAAAACGTATACCAGAAGCTATATTCCCCTCTTGCTACAAAAGGATATACAACTGCCAGAATCACAATGTACAGTCCCACAAAGAACGAAATTTTGTACATGTACGACTGCGTCGCAACCATGATTTTATCGATTTCGCCCTTGTCATTATCTGCAAGCGGTTTAAAAAGTGCCGCCCTGGTTACCGCCCCAACGCCTGCACGTAAAAGAGTCGAAAAGCCCAAAAACTGAACAATTGAACTTAAAAGACCGTTACACGATGACCCAAACGTAAGCAGTATAAGTCTCGGCAAAATGAGTCCGCTGATTAACGCAACCACTTCACTTGCCCATCCTGCCAGCATATTTTTTCTTAAGGCACTTGCTCTGCCCATTTACCATTCACCATCCAATTAGTTTAAAAACTGTTCTAAATAATCTAATGATTGTTTTCTTTTTTGCTCTAAAATCTCATTTACTGTGTTATAGTCTATTTTTACAGAGAAAATTTCTGCAATATTATCTTCCTTATCCAATAACCTGTCTGACAATCCGAAACTTTTCAAAAGATTTTCGACCTTTTTCTTTTCTTTACCAAAACTTACAAAGTTTTTATTGAATATAATTGAAAAAACATTCCCATGAAACGTATCGGTAATCACATAGTCTGCCTTCTTGTAATAGGCAATCATAAGAGACGGATGAAACGGAATGTCTTTACCAAATCTTATAATCTTCTTTTTGTTTTCTTTGGCAAATGCTTGTAAATTCTGCGTTTGCATCTTTGTCATTTTACCAAAATAGTAAAGGAGTATAAAATCCTTTTCTTTGCATTTCTCTGCCATATTATCGTATTCATCACGCGATACAAGCATTGTAGGATCAACAACCATTTGAGGCGTTTTATCGTCTTCCAATAATGTTTCGGCAATCTCAAAGGTGTGTTCATCTCTTACGGAAATGCCAGAAAATGCGTTTATAGATTCTTTGAATACCGGATTTTGATAAAATACTTCAGCATCCGTAGAACCTACCGATGCTGCGTATGTAATTTTTTTCTCGTTTATACCTACACCCCAGTATCTCTCCCAGTTTTCTTTAAAATAATTATCTTCCATATTCCAGATAGTGTCACTTCCGTATATGACAAGATCTTTCCCGGTAAGCGTATTTGTCTTGGGAAGTTTTTTCTGAATTTTATGAAACATAAAATATTCAACCAAAATAAAATAAGCACGCTTAATTTTTCCTTTTGCAAAATGCTTAGCCGCAAAAATAATTCGGGAATATAATTTATTTTTTCTGTACGTTTTTCGTTTTAAAAAAGTAACATCCTTACCCTTTTTCTTTAACGTGCGGTATAATGCGTATGCCTGTAAAAAACTTCCGCAATTATAACTGTTGTAAACAGTAACAATACTAATCTTCATAAAGCCTCCTGTACGATAACATATCAACTACATTTAACCCTGATTAAAAAATGAAACATAATCAAACTGATCAATATATCGTTTTCCGCTAATT
>JAZNGT010000038.1:0-79469 GCA_045576635.1 Congzhengia sp.
TTTGTCCGCTTTGTTTGTATATATGACGAAAAAGAGTACATACTAATTTCGTCAAAACTTCATATTCCTCTATAGCTCAGTCGGTAGAGCGCATGACTGTTAATCATGATGTCGCTGGTTCGAGCCCAGCTGGAGGAGCCAAAGCTAAGAGCTTATGCCAAATGCATAGGCTCTTAGCTTTTTCTTTTGTACTCTTATCTCTTCACTTTTCTCTAAAAATTGTCGTTTCCAGAGAATAGATAAAAGAGAAGAGAGAAAAGAAATGGTCGTTTTGTTTAATGAAAGCTTGTTTTTTTATATTGCGTATGATTCTGCTTTGCAAAGGAAGAGATACACTAAAAGGTGTCTCTTTGTTTGTTGTTTTATATAGCCTGTATTAACTGTGGTAGAACTTTACGCACAATATTGACATATTCTAACTTTTCTAGTATAATTAACATATATTTTATAGTGTAATGTTGCATAAAATCACGATTTCTATGAATAAGTTTTCAATATGGAGGAATTATTATGGCAATTGTTGATGTAATAAAATATGACGGCAATCCTGACGTGTTCGCATGGAAGTATCCTAATAGCGAATTAGGAACATGGACTCAGTTGATTGTAAATGAATCACAGGAAGCTATTTTACTTAAGGGCGGGCAGATTTGCGATATTTTTGGTGCAGGAAGACACACTTTAGATACTGCCAACATACCAATTCTAAATAAATTGATAAATCTTCCATTCGGTGGTCGTTCGCCGTTCAGTGCCGAAGTATGGTATATAAACAAAGTTTTTTCTCTTGATGTAAAATGGGGCACTTCTACACCGATCCAATTACAAGATCCTAAATACAAGGTTTTTGTGCCTGTGAGAGCTTTTGGTCAGTTTGGTATTCAGATAGAAGACTCCTACAAGTTTTTATTAAAACTTGTAGGAACTCTTGCACAGTTTGACAAAAATTCTATTTTGAAATTCTTTAGAGGCGTATATCTTACAAAAGCAAAGGATGTTATATCTTCTTATTTGGTTCATAAAAATATCAGCGTGTTGGAAATCAACGCATATCTTGATGAAATGTCCACATATTTGCGGGAAAAGATTTCACCAACATTTGAACAATACGGAATAAAATTGGTTTCTTTCTTTGTTAATGATATAAATGTTCCTGAAGATGACAAGGCAGTTGTTCAACTTAAGAATGCACTTGCAAAAAGGGCAGAAATGGATATTGTTGGGTATAGTTATCAGCAGGAACGCTCATTTGATACTTTGGAAGGTGCTGCTACAAATCCTAATTCAATGCAAGGAGGATTAATGGGAGCCGGAATAGGTTTAGGAATGGGTGTCGGCGTAGGTGGCGTCGTTGGTCAGCAGTTTGGTGGATTGACACAGAATTTGAATACAAATGACACTAAGGAATGTCCAAAATGTAAAGCAAGAATCGGAGTAAATGAAAAATTTTGTAATCATTGTGGTTTTGATACTACATCAGAGCCGTCAAATGATGAGTCAACAAGTAAAACAATAAAATGTTCGTCTTGTAATGCAGACATAACAGAAGATACAAAATTCTGTCCCGAGTGCGGAAATAAATATAACCCCTGCAGTAATTGTAAGGCGGATATACCGGACGGAGCTGCAGATTGTCCTGTATGTGGAACCAAGGGTCCCTCTCTTTGCCCGGGTTGTGGAAAAATGTTGAGTGGAAACAGCAAATTCTGTCCCGAATGTGGGTATTCCTTAGTTAAAGAATGTAAAAACTGTGGAAACAAAATAGAAGGAGACGAGAAATTCTGTCCTGATTGTGGAACAAAAATAGAATAGAGGAGACACGGATATGTTGAAAAACTCAAAAACAATTTTTTTGATTAGTGGTGCAGCTTCGATAGTTGCAACAATATTATTTTACTTACTAATATTTGATAACATTTTTACAGTTTCAATGAGATGGGTTTCCCTTATGTTTTTAATTATTGCAGAATGTATTGGAACCGTAAAAGCACTTAGTATAAAAAAGTCGATATTTGGAGTTGCAAATATTGCAATCAGCTTGTTTCATTCACTTGTAGTGCTATTACTGTCAATTGTATTCGTAAATGCTTTCCCGTTTTCCGTTAAAGCATATATCTTGTGGAATTTGCTTTCATTAGGAATTATGGTTGTGGTTGATGTAATCATAATCTATTTTGGCGGATATGTGGAATCAAAGAATAACAAATCGCCTGAAAGCCGGGCTGTTTCAGATGGCTTAGACACGAAAGAAAAAAGCGCTAAAAGAGGAAAGTATTAAAAAACGATAAGAATGGTAATAAGTGCAGGAGGTAAAGATATGAAAGGCTGGGGAATAGGGTTATTTATATTTGGAGCAATAGGTTTTGTAGGATGTGCATCTGATTTTGATTTAGGTGGATGTGTAGTAGCTGCCGTATTCATATTGGGCGGATTGGCGTTGATAACTAAGGCGAAAAAGGGTCGTAAAGAAGCAGAAAGAATGAAACAGTATATTTCTATTATTGTTAATGGAAATGTGCGCAGTTTAGATGAAATTGCATCTACTACAGGAAAATCCTATGATGCTGTTCGTAGTGATGTAGAAATCCTGATCAACAAAGGCTATTTAGAAGAAGCATATATAAATGAAAGTACACGAGAAGTTGTTTTGCCTGAATTTGATAAGTATTCAAATTTGCAAAAAAGCCAAAGCACAACATCAACAAAAGCGTCGGCAAGGGTGATTGCGTGTCCTTCTTGCGGTGCAAAAAATACAATTGCAGGTGATGTAGGGGAATGCGAATACTGCGGTTCTTCTTTAAAATGATATTGAATAAGCGAATAAACATTTGTTTTGTATGAGGAATATACAAATGACGCGAATTATAATATATAGAATAATGCATTGCAAAAGGTTAATTTTTGTGGCATAATAAGTATAGCAAATGTTTTATGAAAAGGGATAAAACTATGAAAAAATTATTAGCTATTTTATTGTCACTCACATTGGTGCTATCATTAGCTGCATGTGGCGAAAAAGTTGAAGTAACACCAGACTATGATGTTGTTGCATTTGAGCAAGCACTCAATAATGGGGAGAATCTTACTGGTAAAACTGTGGTGGTTACAGTAAATGAACTTGTCCCAAATAGTGCGTTTGGATACAACATTCAAGCCGGAGAACATTTGAACTTTTGCTCTCCGGATAACCCCAATGTTAAAGTTGGTGATACAATAACAGTAAAAGTGGGAGAAGTAACATCAATGCTTGGTTCATATGTTATTAGTTATGAAATAGTAAAATAGTAGCCCGTATCTATTTCACTAATAAACTTGTCATCTAAACCATTCGGCTCTTCCAAAATTAAGAGTACACACCAACGGTGCGTACTCTTAATTTTTTTGTTCTTTTTGTTGGTCGCATCAACGATAAAGAAGAACCACGCAAAGCGTGATTCTTCTTTTGATTTATTATTTTTTCGATAAATCCAGCAAATCATCAGCGGATATATTAAAAAATATACATATTTCCTTTATATCTTCTATGCTGGGCTCATATTTATTATTCTCAATATATGAGATTTTTCTTTGCGTCATATTCAGTTGTTTACCTAGTTCGGCTTGTGTAAGGTCTAAGTCTTCTCGTAAATTTTTTATTTTCTCGCCAAGTGATAGAGTCATACAAAACACCTCGCATTGATAATATCATAGATAGAAACTTTCTATTGACATATAGACGCAAACTGTCTATAATGGACTTATGATATTCCAATGTGGATGATTTTATTAAAACGAGGAGAGTATCAAGAAATGAACATAAAAGTTGAACTTCTAAAAAATCACATATCTGACTTCATAACACAAAAACTCGAAGATTTCGAACTTGATGCAGGAAAAATTGCTGATACAACTGCGATTAAGATGCTATCCGAAATTCAAACGATAATTAAGAATGATAATCATTCCGATTTTGAGGCAATCGAAGAGATTGTGTGTATATTTGAAAAATATAAAATAGACTTTGGCTCACGGCATGATTTTTAATGTATTTACATAAAAAAAGGACGCCCCTCTTGGCGTCCTTTTTCTTGTTTTATGTGAGATGTTTAGTTTTCGGTTTCTTCCGGTGTAGCGTCGATGATCATTTCAGGGTCGGTTGCAATGTTTGTAGCAACCGGCTTTAAACTCTGATATGCATTTGCGAACGTAGCGTTCATATATGGCATAACCCAAATGAATGCAATACCAAACGTAATTCCACCCAAAAGAATCCAGCCGATAAACGATAAGTTCAAAACAAAGAGGTCCATTTTGTGACCGTCTGTCATTGCTTTTGACTCGTTAATACATTCAAGTGCGCTTTTTCCTTTGTTTTCAGCAAGGATATACATCGCCATTGAGTAAGAAACACTTTTGACAATACCCGGAATCACAAAAAGAAGTGACCATAAAAACGTAAAAAGGCCAACCAGGAAATTTACCTTAAATGCTGACCAGAAATCATCAAATCCGCAAAAGGCATCTCCGGCAGCAGGATTTGTGTTTTTCGTTAAATTCAAATAAATACGAAATGTACTTAATGCAAATGCCGGTGTAACAATAATTGCAGCAGCCAACCCGCCAACAATCGGAACGAGTGATAATACAAAAGAAGCAAGTCCCGAAATTACCGCGATAATCAGAGATATCACAAAAAGCATACCTATTTTACCCCTGATTTGTTGTTTTGCTTTTGTTTTTAATTCTGCTCTGTTCATATACAAAACACTCCTTTTGTAGTATGTGGTTTAGGCGTCGGATTTTGGTTTTTTGTTGGACATATGCGTTTTCAAAATAATATTTATATATTGAGATAACGAACGGTCGTCTTTTTCCGCAAGGATTCTTAAACTTTCAAGAATATCGCTGTCAATTGTTATGCTTATTTTTTCTTTCAATGGTTTCAATGCAATCACCTCTTAATAATTATATACTTAAATCGCATATTGTATTGACAAATCGTGCAAAGTAGGATAAAATACTACCGATGAATGTCGACAAATTTGTTATGATGTACTTTAAAAAGGGGTGTCGCAGCATTTGAAACCGTACGTTTTGGCGTGTGGTTTCAGCTACGCACTTTTTGCTTTTTTGTGTTTCGGATGCAAAACTTGTCGACAAAAAACACGCAAAAAGAGAGGCGCAAAAGGCTAGAAACTCTTGACAAAAACGCCAAAAAGCGCTATAATGTAATCAAGTGTTTTTATATCTATAAAATACAAAAGAAGTACATACAAAAAGGAATCGCGCAACGGGCTTGCGGGGGCAAGGATTTCGTTTGGAATTTCACAATTTTTACGGTAAAAAACGAACAATTGTGGAAGATAAATGTTTCGGTTCCTTTAAGAAGAAAGGGGATGTCGCATGCAGGATATGACGGGGAAAAAACCATCGGCATTCAAACCATGGCTTAAACACTACAGCGACGAAGCGCTTTCGGACACGATGCCAAAGTGTTCGGCTTATCAATATTTGAAAAACGCAAATGAACAGTATCCCGACCAGGTTGCGCTGCATTACTATGGTACGGATATAAAATATAAAGAATTTTTTGAACAAATCGACAGATGCGCAGATGCGTTTTGTACGCTTGGCGTAAAAGAGGGAGAGGTTGTATCGATTCTCTCGGTTGCGGTTCCGGAAACGGTGATTGCAATTTATGCGCTTAACAAAATCGGGGCAACGGCAAACACCATTGACCCAAGAATGGACGTAAACAGCATTCAGCGTATGGTCACAGAATCACACTCTAAGGTTTTGGTTACACTGGACCTTGCGTTTGCTAAGGTGCGTCGCATACAGGAAGAAATTGCGCAGGAACATATAATTGTTCAGCCGGTTTTCAGGTCCCTTCCGTACGTTGCGCGTCTTTATAAAAAGATGACAACGAAAATTCCTGTAAAATACGGCGGCGAAGTGATTTCGTGGGACGATTTTATGAAGCACGCAAACGTCGGCTGTGCAAAAGAAGCGCCTTACAGGGGCGACGCAACGGTTGCCATTACATACACCGGCGGTACCACCGGCTTCCCCAAGGGCGTAATGATTACAAATGACAGTATGAACGCGGTTGCTTTTAACTTTAAGCATTCCAGCATTTCCGTTAAGCGAAAACAAAAATTTCTGGGTATCATCCCCGTGTTTGCTTCATATGGTTTGGTGTGCGGTCTGCATATGCCGCTTACAATCGGCCTTACGATGATCTTGATTCCAAACTTCCAGCCACACAAGATGGGAAAACTTGTAAAAAAATTCAGACCGCAGCATATGATAAGTGTGCCGGCGTTTTACGAGATTTTAATGGAAAGTGACGAAGTGAAAAACCTTGACTTGTCGTTTTTGATTACGATGGGCTCGGGCGGAGACACGATGAACGAAGGGCTTGAAGCAAAGCTTCATAACTTTATGAAAGAACACAACATGCACCGTCCGCTTGCGCAGGGGTACGGAATGAGTGAGCTTTCCGCCGCAGTTTCGTTCTGTGCAGAAGATGTGTATAAACCAGGCAGCGTGGGAATTCCTTCGCTTACCACTACCGTGGGTATTTTTAAACCCGACACCTTTGAAGAACTTGACCTTTCAGAAGAAGGTGAGATTTGTGTAAAAGGTCCCTCTGTTATGAAGGGATATTACAATAACCAGAAAGAAACCGACAACGTGATGCGTAAGCACCCCGACGGCGAGTACTGGATTCATTCGGGCGACATCGGATATTTAGATGAAGACGGCTTTTTATATGTCAACGGACGTATTAAAAGAATGATTACACGATTTGATGGGCACAAGATATTCCCCGTTAACATCGAAACGCTCGTTTCGGAGCATCCGAATGTAAGAAACTGCTGTGCAATCGGAATCCCCGACAGAACGCATGGACAGGGCGAGGTTCCGCTTGTTTTGGCAACCTTAACAGAATGTGACAAGGATGCCGTTTTAAAAGAAATCTTTGCCACCTGCGACAGAGAACTTGAAGAAAGAGGAAAGCCTGTTGCAATTATAGGAGTTGACGAAATTCCGCTTACCGGTATGGGTAAAAACGATTATCGTACACTCGAAAAACAATATAAAGATTTTGATTATACAATAATCAAACAATAATAAATATATATAACAATAGGAGGATTTGTTATGAAAAAACAACATTTTGGACGCGCGTTGATCGCGTGCATGCTTTCAGTTGTAATGCTGCTTGGCATGTGTGCAACAACGTTTGCAGTTCCGGCAGCAGGCGGTGACACGATTAACTACGTGTCATTGGGGGACTCCATGACGAACGGCTATTGCTTTGATGGATATAATCAGGGTGATGATTTGGCTGACTTCATTAACCAAAACGATAATGGGGTCTATGGCGATGCAGCATATCCTGAATTGATAGCTGAGTGGCTCGAAGAAACCTATTCAACAGTAAACCACACAAGACTTGCCCCATCTGCTATGAGAGCAGAAGACCTTTTATATCTTCTCGGTGGCGTTAATGAGCCTGCAGATGACTGGTATGGACAAGTTGAAAATTACACAAACTGCAGCGATTATGAAGCGCTTTCTCAGTTCTTTACAGAAAGCGTGGAAGAAGCTGACCTCATCACAATGGGAATAGGTAATGCATCATTTGGCGCATTCCTTCTCCAGCATGTAACAGATGCTATCGGTGTTATGGGTAACGCACCCGACATTGACCCTGATATTACTCTTGCAAATGCACTTGCTATGCTTGATGCAGAGCAGCAGGGAGTTGTTATGCAGGCGTATGAGTATCTTGCAGAAGAACTTGGCAAGTATATTTCTTATGAAATGGCAGCGGAATTTAACATTCCTGCCGTTCTTGATATCACAGCTTATACAGCAGCAAGTTTCATTCTCAATTATAAGGGTGTTATTGAACGTATCGTAGAACTTAACCCTGATGTAGAAATCATCCTTGTTGGTTTAATGAATACAACCTATGGTATGACAATTACTGCTGACGGCATGGACCCAATTCCATTTGGAGATATAATGGACAGCGTTTTTGGCATTCTTAATGCTTACATCGCAGGTCTTCCTGCAGCATTGCAGGCAGCAGGTAATTTCGAGGACGCTGAATTCTACTATGCTGACATTGATGAAATAGAATTTATCGTTCAGAAGTTTGATGATTTAAAAGAAGCAGATTGGGCTTCTTTAGATGGACTTTCCGGTTACACTGTTCGCTCAAGAACAATCAAATCTTTTAATGGAAGCTTGCTCCCACTTATTAGCGGTGCTTTCTCGGATTATCTCAATTCAACTTTCGCTGGTTTACTTGGAGCTTATTATGATGGTTGTTTTGCTGATGGTCTTCCTGCGGCTACTATTGAAGATATTGAAACTTTTGAGGGACTTACTTTCGGAGGAACAACTGACGACTGGATGACTGCTATTGGTGCTGGTCTAAGTTTAGATGAGACTACTTCTGCTGCTATTTATCTTGCAGTTGAAGATGCTCTTGCAGCAAGCGTTGGAGAAATGAACATTCCTCTTGATGACCTTATGAGCATTGCAGGTAGTCTATCTGGAATTTTTGAAGGTCTAGATGTAGATGGTTCTTCTCCTGCAATCCTTAGAGAAGGTTTGGCTACATACCTTTCAGCTCCTGAATTTGTTCCGCTTTGTAAAATATATTCACTCTTCAAGATTGGTGATGGCATGAGTGTTCATCCTACACCTGTTGCACACGCTGAACTTGCAGAGAACATTATTGCAGCTTACGAAGAAGGACACACAGCCCTTGACGAAACAATCGAGAATGCGAAAGAAGCATTTGAAATTGCAAAAGACTTTATTTTAGACTATGTTGACGAAGCATACGCAGAAGCTTATACAAAAGCAGACGAAGCAGGCTATATTGCTGATGCAGAAGCTGCAATTGACACAGCAATCGCAGCTGTTTTGGCACTTGATGTTTCTGAAATAGAAATGACAGATGCATTCAAGGCGTTGCTCGAAGAAGAAGTGATGGCTGTTGTTGCAACATTGCAAGAAGCAAAAGCAGCGCTTAATGAAGATAAAGCAGCTAGCGTTAGCGGTGCGATAGATGCGGTAGCAGCACTTGGCGATGACCTCTTTACACATCTTGCAGGCGCAGGCGCTCTCCTTGACCAGGCAGGTTTTGATATAGAAACACTTGTTGTTCCTGTTGTTGATGCATATGTAGATTCTTTGCTCCAAACCGCAAAAGACTACTTACCTGACATCACAATTGATGATATTAAAGACGCACTCGGCGGCTACGTTGACGGTATCAAGGAAAAAGTAGATAACTACCTTGATGAAATTAAAAATGAAGCAAACGATTACGTTAACGACCTGAAAGCAGATGCATTAAAGGCACTTGCAAATGCAGGTCACAAGCATTACGAAGTAGTAGCAGGCAGCAAATATGTTGCAATCGGTGGCGATACCGCTTTCGGAACCGCGCTCACCTATCCCAACAAGCCCTACTACGCATTGGTTGGCGAAGCATACGGCATCGCAAACAGTGCTGTTGCAGAAGCAAACCTTGTTCCCGCAAACGCACTTGACCTTATCACAAGCAATGCAGCAGAAATCGCATCTGCTGACCTTATTACCTATCAGATCGATGCAAGCAGCTTTATCTATGCAACACTTATGGAAACAGCTGACTGGGATAAATACATTGATGCTGAAACAAGAGCAATCATTGACGAAGTATTAGAAGAGACAGAAAACGTTCTCACAACAAACTGGGCAGCATATGCAGACGCAGAGCTTGCAGAACTCATTCCGCAGGTAAAAGCAAAAGTTTTAGCTATCGTGCCCGAAGAAGTAACAGAGGCAGAAGCAATCTTCGATGCTGCAATCGAATTTGCAGTACCGTATATCAGAAATGCGATTGCCGCTGCAGAAACAAAGAAAAATGACATTGTTTCTGAAATCGAATCCATCGACGATACAGTTTTACAGTATGCTGAAAACCTTGCTTATGCAGTTGTTGCTTACGCAGTAGAAACTGCAAAAGCAATCGAAGCAATCGAAACCATCAACCCCGATGCAACACTTCTTGTAGTTGGTATGTATAACCCCATTCAGGGACTTCAGATTGTAGCGGATGGCACAACCATCAATGCAGGCGACTTCTTCGAATATGCAATTGATGCTACAAATGCTTACTACACCGCATTGGCACTCAAAGATGGCGGATTTGCTTTCGTAGATGTTTCAGATGCAACAATAAACGGTTTTGCAGCACCGATTGACGTAACCACTCTGGAAATGAATCAGATTGCAGTAGCAGTACTTGGTGCAAATACGAGCATGCAGGCAAATGCAGCAGGTCATGCATACATCAAAGATCAGATCGTAAAAGCACTTACCTGCGATTACAGCGCATATGAACAACTCGATGCAGACTACCATAATATCGTATGTGCAATTTGCGGAGATGTTAAAGGCACAGAAGCACACGAATTTGTTGATACAACATGTACAAAGTGCGGTTACACCAAGGAAGTTACACCCGAACCCGATCCGGACCCGACTCCGACACCTGTAGGACCCACCGGCGGTTTTGGCGGTGGCAGCAAGCCGGCATATAAACTTCCGTTTACAGACGTAAGCAAAGATGCATGGTATTATGAAAATGTTAAAATCGTAGCAGAAAAAGGCTTGATGAACGGTATTTCTGCAACGACATTTGCTCCGAACGCAACACTCACAAGAGGTATGTTCGTAACAATTCTTTACAGAGTAGAAGGTACACCGAAAGCAGCAGGTACAACTGCATTTACAGATGTAGCAGCAGGTCAGTACTATGCAGATGCAGTTGCATGGGCAAATGCAAACGGTATTGTAAAAGGTATCTCTGAAACAGAATTTGCTCCTAATGCAGAAATAACACGTGAGCAGATGGCAGCAATGATTGCAAGATACGTTGCATACAAGAACGTTTCTGTAAAAGGCGATGCAGCTTCTTATACAGACGAAGCTACAATTGCTGAATACGCAAAAGAAGCTGTAGAAATCGCAAACAAACTCGGCGTTCTTATCGGAAATGACGACGGTACATTCGCACCGAAACGTAACACCACAAGAGCAGAAGCCGCAACATTGTTTGTAAGACTTCTTGGCGTACTTGAAAAATAATTATAAAAAATGTTTTTTACGGTGAACCCTTATGGGTTCACCGTTTTTTTTATGTGGAAATTTTAACATCTGGCGTTTGCTTTTGTAATAAAACAGGGTTTAAAAATAAAAAAACAAAGAAAAAACAAAGAAAACACAAAAAAAGGCTTGCTTTTTTCTGTGTTTTCTTGTATAATAGAGAATAGAAAGGTTTGACGCTTTCGATTTTTTGCAAAAGACGTCAAAAAAGGAGGACACATACATGTTAGTCAATATGAATGAAGTATTACGCCCCGCTAAGCAGGGTCATTATGCGATTGGTCTTTTTAACGCAGTCAATTTAGAACTTGCGCGCGGTATTTTAAATGCAGCAGAATCTACACGTTCGCCGGTTATTATGGGTACGGCCGAAGTTTTGCTTCCGTACGGCCCGTTAGAAGAAGTTTCTTATTATTTGATTCCGATGGCAAAAAAAGCATCGGTTCCCGTTGTTGTACATTTAGACCACGGTCTTTCGTATGACACCTGTATTCAGGCGTTAAAATTAGGTTTCAGTTCCATTATGTACGATTGCTCGACAGATTCTTACGAAGAAAATGTGCGCAAAGTAAAAGAAATGGCAGACATTGCACATTCTTACGGCGCAACCATCGAAGGCGAACTCGGTCACGTAGGCGATAACGAAGGTTCCGCAGAAGGCAGCAGCCATTTGGCAGATCCCTCCAAATTCTTTACAGATCCCAAACTTGCAAAGGATTTTGTTGACAAAACCGGCGTTGACGCACTCGCAATTGCCGTAGGTAACGCACACGGTGCTTATAAACTTCCGCCGAAACTCGACTTTGAACGTATTCGCACCATCGCAAAAGCCGTTGATGTGCCGCTCGTACTGCACGGTGGTTCCGGTCTTACGGATAACGACTTCCGTCAGGCAATCAAAGACGGTATCAGCAAGGTTAACATCTTTACCGATATTAACGTTGCAGCAGTTGAGGCAGAATTTAAAAAGTTCTCCAGCATGGAAAAAGGTCTTATCGACTTGATTCCTGCCGCTGTTGAAGCCGTAAAACAGGAGAGTATGAAGAAAATGAAACTTTTCTCAAGTGACGGCAAAGCAGGCGAAGCACCTTCTGCAAGCATTGAAGAAATCACAAGACTCGTTGCAAAAGAAGTTGCAAAATACATGAATAAATAAGTTTTTAAAAGGCTGTGCTTAAATAATGCACAGCCTTTTTTGTGTCTCAAAAGAGTGTGGCTTGCAAAAGTGCACATTTTATGATACAATTTATAGTGATAGCGTTTTTTAAAGAGGTGAGACCATGTTCGATTTTAAAGGAAAAGTTGCCGTTGTAACGGGTGGCGCCGGGGGCATCGGAAAACGTATTGCGGAAGATTTTTCAGCGTGTGGTGCCAATGTTTGCGTTATCGATATAAAAGAAAACGATTATTTTCAGGGCGACTTAAAGGACAAAGAAACGCTTGAACGCTTTAAAGATAGGGTTATCAAAGACTATGGCGGCGTTGATTTTTTAATCAACAATGCGGCGCCTTATATGGCAGGTATCGAAAACTGTACCTACGAGGAATTTGAATATGCGCTAAAAGTCGGCGTTACTGCACCTTTTTACCTTTCCAAGCTGTTTATGCCTTATTTTAAACAAGGTGCTAGCATTGTAAACATCTCATCATCGAGGGACAGAATGAGTCAACCCCAAACAGAAAGTTATACAGCGGCAAAAGGTGGTATTTCTGCGCTTACGCACGCTTTGTCTGTTAGCCTTGCAGGAAAGGTAAGAGTAAATTCCGTATCGCCCGGATGGATTGACACAGACTACAAAGTGTATGACGGCGCCGATAGCATACAGCAGCCTGTCGCGAGAGTAGGAAACCCTTATGACATTTCCAATATGGTGCTTTATTTGTGCTCGGACCTCTCGGGCTTTATCACGGGCGAAAACATTTGCATCGACGGCGGTATGACAAAACAGATGATTTATCACGGCGACTTTGGATGGTCGCTTGATGTGAAAGAATAATTGAAAACGATAAGAAAGCAGGGAGTAGTATGAACTGTGTGAAAAAATTTAATGAAATATATTTGAAGGAGCCCCAGGGCGTTGCGTTTTGTCCGTACCGTGTGTGTCCGGTTGGCGCACACTCTGACCATCAACTTGGAAAAATCACCGGATTTGCCATAGATAAGGGCATACACATTGCGTATGGCCCCAAGCAGAACGGTATTATTGAACTTGTGTCGCTCCAGTTTCAGAAGCGCGCACAGTTTCACGTGGCAAACGTGCCGAAACAAAAAGAAAACGACTGGGCGGATTACCTTCGCGGCGCGGCCTTGATGCTTTCTAAAAATCATCCTTTGGAAAAAGGTCTTTGCGGCGTCATTGAAGGTAGTATTCCCATTGGCGGACTTTCTTCATCTGCTGCGGTTATTATCGCGTTTTTGACGGCGCTTTGCAAGGTAAACAATCTTTCGATTTCACAGCAGGAACTTATCTTAACGGCACTTCGTGCTGAAAATGAGTACGTTGGCGTTTCCTGCGGAAAACTTGACCAGTCCTGCGAGGTGTATTCAAAAAAAGACCACCTTTTGTATTTGGACACGAAAGATGATTCATTTGAACTTATCCCCAAAAACCCCGATATGAAGCCGTTTCGGATTGCTGTATTTTTCTCGGGTGTTGAAAGGTCACTTGCAGGCTCAAAATTTAATATGCGCGTTGACGAATGCCGTGCTGCTGCGTATGCCCTCAAAGCCTATGCAGGACTAGAATACGGAAAGTTTCACGAAACGCATCTTCGCGATGTGCCGAGGGAAGTTTTTGAAACATATAAAGACAAACTTCCGGCTTATTGGCGCATGCGCGCAACCCACTACTTTACAGAGTTTGAGCGCGTAGAAAAAGCGGCAGAGGCGTGGCGATTGGGCGACATTGAAACCTACGGAAAACTTTCGTTTGAAAGCGGAAAAAGTTCTATTTATGACTGGGAGACGGGCTCACCCGAACTGAAAAAACTGTATGAAATCATGCTTACGACAGACGGTATTTATGGCGGACGTTTTTCCGGCGCAGGCTTTAAAGGCTCATGTGTTGCGCTCATTGACCCTGCGTTCGAAGAATCCGTGAAAGAAACGGTAACAAATGCTTACTTAAAAGAATTTCCTGCGCTTTCTCAAACATTTTCTGTTCATTTTTGTGACACCCACGACGGCGTTACTTTGTAAGGAGAGATAGTATGATTTGTATGATTCTTGCAGCGGGTTACGCAACGCGTCTTTATCCGCTTACCAAAAATTTTCCGAAGTCACTTTTAAAAGTACAGGGAAAAACCATTTTAGACCACCTAACCGACGATTTAGAGGCTGGCGGTATGATTTCTGAATTTGTAGTGATTTCAAACCACGTGTTTTATCATCATTTTCAAGAATGGGCAGACACAAAGCCTTATAAAATCACCGTGATAGACGACGGGACGGAGACGAACGAAACGAGACTCGGCGCCGTAAAGGATATTGAGTTTGCGCTTTCTACGCTCAATGTAAAAGACGATGTGTTTGTAATAGCGGGCGATAACGTGCTCGATTTTTCATTAAATCGTTTGCTTATCTACGCAAAAGAAAAGGGCACGAGTGCAGTTATGCGCTATTTTGAAGAAGACAGAAAACGCCTTACCAAAAGCGGTGTGCTTTCGGTTTCGGGAGACCGGGTTGTCGCTATGGAAGAAAAGCCCGAAGAGCCAAAATCCAACTGGTGCTGTCCGCCGTTTTATGTTTATAAAAAGGAAGATATTGCGCGTGTCGGTGAGGCAATTAAAGAAGGCTGCGGCGTCGATGCGCCGGGAAGTTTCATCGCGTGGCTTTCGCAAAAAACAGAAGTCAACGCCATGGAAATGCCCGGAAAGCGTTTTGACATCGGCAATCTCGAAAGTTACGAACGGGTACAGAAAGAGTATCAGGGCATAAAGGATGAGGCATAAACGGTCCGATTATATGGAAAAAAGATTTTCTTGAATTTACAGAAAAAATCGTGTATAATGTAATTACATATATAAAATGTAGAGGAGAGTTTAACATGAAAAAAATAATTGCAATCGTTCTTGCAGTGTTATGTGTGTTTGCTATGGCAGCATGTGGCGCTGCAGGGACAAAAATGACAATGGGTACAGGCGGCACATCGGGCACATATTACGGTTACGGCGGCGTGCTCGGTCAGTACATTACAAACAATGCGGGTGTAAATGTTACCGTAGTTTCCACAGACGGTTCTAAGGCGAACATTCAGGGTATTGATGCCGGCAACTATCAACTCGGTACGGTACAGTCTGACGTTATGGCTTATGCGTGGGAAGGCACACGTTCTTTTGAAAAAGAAGGAAAAATTGCATCTTTCCGCACCGTTGCAGGTCTTTATGCAGAAGCAGTACAACTTGTTACCATGGACCCTGCAATCAAAAGCGTTTATGATTTAAAAGGAAAATCTGTTTCTATCGGCGCGCCCGGCTCCGGTGTTTACTTTAACGCAATTGACGTGCTCACCGCAGCAGGTCTTACAGAAAATGATATCAAAGCACAGTATCAGTCCTTTGCAGACAGTGCAGATGCATTAAAAGACGGTAAAATCGATGCAGCATTTATCGTTGCAGGCGCACCGACACCGGCTATCACAGAACTTTGCACAACAAACAGTGCATACTTAGTTCCGATTGACGGCGAAATCGCAGAAAAACTTATGGCAGATTGTCCGTTCTATACCGTATATGAAGTTCCGGCAGGCACATACGCAGGTCAGAAAGAAGCAGTAAAAACCGTTACTGTAAAAGCAACCTTAATTGTAAATGCTGACGCAACAGAAGAGGATGTTTATAAACTGACAGCAGCAATTTTTGATAACATCGAAGCAATTACGGCTGAAAATGCAAAAGGTGCAGAACTTAGCCTGGAAAATGCTACAAGCGGTATGATTGTTCCGTTCCACAAGGGCGCTGCAAAATATTTCGCAGAGAAAAATATTACAGTCGCTGTTGACTAATGATGTAACTTTTACGGCTGCGGCGCATTTACCGCAGCCGTTTTGTTTTTTAGAATTTAAGGAGGGAACAGGATGTTATTCGGCAAGAAAAAGACAGCCGCACCTGCTGCCGCTATGGACTTAGACGAGGTTATGAAAAAATTTGACCGCGAATCGAACGTCAGGGTCTGGGAGGGCATACCAAAGATTTTGGTAAATACGGTGCTCGTGCTCTTTTCTCTTTTTTGTATTTATGTGACGCTGTTCGCCAGCTGGCTTGAAGAAATTCGTTTGACTTCGTTCGTGGCATTTATTGTGCTCATTGGTTATTTAATGTATCCCGCCAGAAAAGGCGTGCAGAAAGTAAATCATATGCCCTGGTACGACGTGCTTTTCATGATCCTCGGCACGGGTGCGTTTTTGTACTATACAAAAAATGCGCTTACGATTATTCAGCAGGGCAGTAATTTTGAGGTTTACCAGATTATTATAGGTATTGTGGGAATTTTGTCACTTGTTGAGGTTTGCAGACGAAGCGTAGGTCTTCCGATTGTCATTGTGGCAGGCTGTTTTATCATTTATGCGCTCGTTTGGGGACTTTCCAATCCCACACTTTGGGGCAAACTCAACTACATCGTGCACTATTTGTTCTACGGCAAAGAGGGTATTTTATCTACGCCAATTAATGTTTGCTCTAAATTTATTGTTGTGTTTATTATTTTCGGCGCGTTTTTGGAGCGCACCGGAATTGCAGATTTCTTTATTCAGATTTCCAACGCAGTGGTAGGCGGTTTTTCCGGCGGCCCCGCAAAAGTTGCAGTTGTAGCAAGTGCTATGGAGGGCATGGTTTCGGGTTCTTCTGTTGCCAACACCGTTGGCTCCGGCTCTGTTACCATTCCGCTTATGAAACGCACCGGCTATAAGCCTGAATTTGCCGCAGCGGCAGAGGCTTCTGCTTCGACTGGTGGCCAGATTATGCCTCCTATTATGGGTGCAGCGGCATTTTTAATGGCAGACTATGTGGGCGTTCCGTACAGTAACATTGTTGTACGTGCCATTTTACCCGCAGTGCTTTACTTTGCCGGTATCTTTATTGCCGTGCATTTAGAAGCAAAAAAAGAAGGGTTACGTGGTCTTACAAGAGCAGAACTGCCGCGCTTTTTGCCACTTTTAAAGAAAATTTATCTTTTGCTTCCTTTGGTACTTTTGATTTATCTTGTCGGCACAAGTCAGCGCTCGATTCAGTATGCAGCGGCGATTGCTATTGTTGCAGCAATTGTGGTAAGTCTCTTTAACAAAGAAAACCGCATTACGCCGAAGCGTATTTTTGAAGCGCTCGCCGCGGGTGGTCGGGGTATGATTACCGTTGCTGCGGCTTGCGGTGTTGCAGGTATTATTGCAGGTACCATCACGATGACAGGTCTTGCAAATATCATGATTAACGGCATCGTTGCTTTGGCTGGAAATCAGGTCATTGTAGCACTCTTTTTAACCATGCTTTGCTGTATCGTGCTTGGTATGGGTGTTCCGACAACTGCAAACTATTGTATTATGGCGGCAACTTGCGCACCGATTCTGGTTCGTATGGGCGTTCCGATTATTGCAGCGCATTTCTTCGTATTCTATTTTGGTATTGTTGCCGATTTAACACCGCCCGTAGCGCTTGCTGCGTATGCGGGTGCGGCAATTGCACAGGCAAATCCCATGAAAACTGCAATCACGGCAACAAAACTTGCCATTGGCGCATTTATCGTGCCGTATGTGTTTGCACTAAATCCTGCGATGCTCTTTATTGATACTTCTGCGATGGAGGTTGTTCAGATTTGTATTACCTCTCTGGTTGGTATCTTTGCGGTATCGGCATCGCTCGAAGGATATTTGTTGTGCCGTATGCCGTGGTATCAGAGAATTTTAAGTCTTGTTGGCGGTCTTCTTCTCATTTATCCCGGTTTGGTAACGGACGTGCTTGGACTTGGTCTTGTAGCAATCGCGATTGTAATGCAGATTTTTACAAAAAAGAACACAACGCATTTAAGACAAGAGGCATAAATAACAGATTACGTAAAACAATAATGGCAGACAGCAAATACGGTTGTCTGCCTTTTGTGTATCAAATGATAAGGGAGTTTGTAATGAAAAAAATAGTAGAAAACTATGTAAAGGTTCCCCTGATTTTAAAAATTTTAATCGGTCTTGTAATCGGCGCGTGCTTAGGGCTTTGGGTGCCCGGGGCAAGATTTGTGACTGTTTTCGGCGATTTGTTTGTCGGCGCATTAAAGGCAATCGCGCCGGTTTTGGTGTTTGTGCTTGTAACGTCATCGCTTGCAGGAGCAGGCGAGGGTATCGGAAAAAGATTTCGCACCGTGATTTTCCTTTATTTATTAAGCACGTTTTTTGCAGCACTTGTTGCCGTTTTGGCAAGTTTTTTGTTTCCTGTTTCGATTCCGCTTGCAGAAAGCGGGATGGAAGCGGCGGCGCCTTCCGGTCTTTTGGAAGTGCTTACCAATCTTTTGAACAATATGATTCAAAACCCCGTAAGCGCCATTGCAAATGCTAACTATATCGGCATTTTAACATGGTCGGTCGTGTTTGGTCTTATGCTTAAAAAAAGCGCGTCTTCTCGTACAAAAGACATGCTTTCGGATCTTTCTTCTGCCGTGTCAGGTGCGGTAGGCGGCGTCATTCAACTTGCACCTTTTGGTATTTTGGGTTTAATTTACGGCTCGATTCATGAATATGGTCTCGATATTTTTGTAGATTATGGAAAACTCATCCTGATTTTAGTAGGTGTAATGCTTACAGTGGCATTTTTTGTCAATCCGATGATTATCTTTTTGTGCCTGAAAAAGAATCCGTATCCGCTTGTTTTTAAATGCATGAGAGAATCAGGAATTACCGCGTTTTTTACAAGAAGTTCTGCGGCAAACATTCCCGTTAATATGGCGCTTTGCGAAAAATTGGGATTAGAGCGCGAATACTATTCTGTTGCCATTCCTTTGGGTGCTACCATCAATATGGACGGCGCGGCGGTTACCATTACGGTGATGACGCTTGCGGCGGCGTTTTCGTTGGGCATGGAGGTTAACATCGTTACGGCGATATTACTCAGTTTCCTTGCAACGCTTGGCGCTTGCGGTGCATCAGGTGTTGCGGGAGGGTCACTTCTTTTAATTCCGATGGCGTGCTCTTTATTTGGTATCAATCAGGATATTGCAATGCAGGTCGTGAGCGTTGGCTTTATCATCGGAGTCATTCAGGATTCGGTGGAAACTGCGTTAAATTCAGCCGGTGACGTGTGTTTTGCCGCAACGGCAGAATTTCGCGACCGCTTAAAGCGTGGCGAACCCATACCCTTTTTCGAAAATCAAACGAAATAGAACCGTTTTCCATTGACAGACAAGCGGAAAATGTGTATAATGTATAGGGTTTTGCTTTTTGTAAATACCATATATCATATAAAAGGAAGCGACAAAAAATGAGTACTTTATTATCTGTTTCGATTGCGCTTTTAGCAGGGCTTTTGATGACAAGGGCGTTTAAGCCGTTAAAACTTCCGTCCGTTACCGCGTATTTGATTGCAGGTATTTTGATAGGACCTTACTGTGTGGGCAGACTCGGCATCCCCGGGCTTGGCTTTACAAGCGCAGAAGCCGTACATGGTATGGCGTTGATTTCAGAAGTGGCGCTTGGGTTTATTGCCTTTTCTATCGGCAGTGAATTTCGACTGTCTGAACTAAAAAAGACAGGAACACAGGCAACGGTTATCGGTATTTTACAGGCGCTTGCAGCAACACTGTGCGTAGATTTGGCACTTTTTGGCGTGCATCTTTTAATGCCCGATAAACTTACCGTTCCGCAGGTGATTACACTCGGTGCAATCGCAACCGCAACGGCGCCTGCCGCAACCTTAATGGTTGTGCGTCAGTACAAGGCAGAAGGACCGCTTACAAAACTTTTGCTTCCTATCGTAGCATTAGACGATGCCGTGGGACTCATTGTATTTGCTGTATCGTTTGGTATCGCAAAAACACTTGTACTCGGTGCGGTAGACCTTGTATCCATTATCGTAAACCCCTTGGTTGAGATTTTATGCTCGCTCGCGCTTGGCGCGATTATGGGTTGGATTTTAACTATGCTTGAAAAAATCTTCAACTCGAATACGAATCGCTTAAACATGACGATTGTATTTGTGTTTTTAACCGTATCGCTTTCCATGCTGGACTTCCATATCGGACCCGTGCACGTAAGTTTTTCATCCCTTTTGGTTTGCATGATGTTAGGTACGGTATTTTGTAACATCTGTCCGCTTTCACACAATTTGATGGATGCGGCAGACAAGTGGACATCGCCGCTCTTTGCGCTCTTTTTTGTAATCAGCGGTGCAGAACTCGAACTTAGCGTATTTACCGACGTTGCGATTGTCGTAATCGGCGTGGTTTATATCATAACGCGTTCGATTGGAAAATATGCAGGGGCGTATTTGAGCGCAGAACTCGTTCGTTGTGAGCCGAATATTTGCAAATATTTGGGCATTACGCTTCTTCCGCAGGCAGGTGTTGCACTTGGTATGTGCGCGACGGCAATGCAGATTGGCGAACAGGGCGCTTTAATCCGTAACATTACGCTTTTTGCGGTGCTGATTTATGAACTTGTAGGTCCGCTTTTAACACGTCAGGCGCTTATGGCGGCAGGCGACATAAAGCCTATGCCCGACCATGTAAAACATAGAAGAAAGCATTTGCTTGCGCTTCATCACAACAAGAATAAATAATTTTTCAAAATCCGAATGCTAATGTGTTCGGATTTTGGTGTGTTTTGCGTTCTGATGCGATAAGGGGTGAGGGATTTTATATGAACAATTTAAAAAAGACGCTTTTGGCGTCTTATGAGTATGCAAAGACGTTTTTAAAATGGGTGCTTTTGGCTGCGGTTATCGGTATTGTGGGTGGCGCAATCGGCAGCCTGTTTCATGAAAGCGTCGAATATGTAACGCATTTGCGCGGCGAAAATGGGTGGCTCCTTTTTCTGCTTCCAGCGGGTGGTCTTGTGATAGCGGCGATGTATGGAATCTTCCGCAAAAAAGGAGATATGGATACCAACCGTGTTTTAAATTCTGTTGGGAAAGACGCGTCTGTGCCGCTTGTAATGGCGCCCCTTATCTTTTTGGGGACGGTTTTAACGCATCTTTTCGGCGGCTCGGCAGGCAGAGAAGGGGCGGCACTGCAACTTGGCGGAAGCATTGGTTACAATGTTGGAAAGGCATTTAAACTTCGCCGACAGGATATGCATCTTGTAGTAAGGGCAGGTATGAGCGCAGTGTTTGCAGCGCTTTTCGGCACACCCCTTACAGCAGCATTTTTTGCGCTTGAAGTGGTTCGTGTAGGCGTTTTGCACTACGCAGGATTGGTGCCGTGTTTGGTGTCTTCTATTGTCGCCTATGGCGTTTCAAAATGGTTTGGCGTAGAAGCCGTACAGTTTTTAGATGTTGTGTTTCCTTTCATGTCGGTTGGCGTTTTGGCAAAAACCGTTCTACTCGCGCTTTTGTGTGCGCTTATTAGTATATTGTTTTGTGTTTCCATTCACAAAAGTGAGCATTATTTCAAGCGCTGGATAAAAAATCCTTATGTACGCGCCTTTTTGGGAGGTGCGGCGATTGTGCTTTTAACGCTCGTCTTAAACACCCATGATTACAACGGTGCAGGCATGAATGTGATTGCGCGCGCCATGGGTGGTACAGCACATCCGTTTGCATTTTTACTCAAACTGATTTTTACTGCCATTACCATTGGCGCAGGGTTTAAAGGCGGCGAGATTGTACCTGCTTTTTTCGTGGGTGCAACCTTTGGCTGTGTCGCAGGCGGTATGTTGGGACTTCCGGCGTCCTTTGGTGCGGCAGTCGGTTTTGTGGCGCTGTTCTGCGGGGCAGTAAACTGTCCCGTGGCATCTATTCTTTTGGCGTTTGAGGTGTTCGGCGGCGGGGGAATGCTTGCTTTTTCTCTTTGTTGCGGCGTAAGTTACATGCTTTCAGGGTATTTTGGTCTTTATAAGAGCCAGACCATTGTCTATTCCAAACTGGACGAAGAAAAAGTAAACCGCGAGATACAGTAATCGCTAGCCTGACATTGATTGACAAATTACGTATTTTTATGTATAATAAAAAACGTGTATCAGGATATTTTATGACAAAGTGTTTATACTACGTTTAGGAGGGTCAAGGTATATGACAAATGAAACAAGGAGCAGTTTTACCGGAAAAATCGGGTTTGTGCTTGCGGCGGCAGGTTCTGCTGTTGGTCTTGGCAATATATGGCGTTTTCCGTACCTTGCAGCAAAATATGGTGGCGGTATTTTCCTTTTGGTTTATATCGTTTTGGCGCTTACCTTTGGTTATGCTTTGATGGTGGGCGAAATTGCACTTGGAAGAAAAACGGGATTAAGCGCCATCGGTGCATTCCGTGTATTTTCTAAAAAGTTTTCTTTTTTGGGATATCTGGCAGCACTGGTACCTGCGATTATTTTGCCCTATTATTCCGTTATCGGCGGATGGATTATGAAATATTTGTACGTATTTATAAGCGGCAACGGAAAAACTGCCGTGGCAGATACGTTTTTTGGCGGATTTATATCTCAGCCCATAGAGCCGGTGTTCTGGTTTTTGTTGTTTTTAGGTATAACGGCGCTGGTTGTGCTTTTGGGCGTAGAAAAAGGGATTGAAAAAGTAAGCCGTGTTATGATGCCGATTTTAATTGCTCTGTCCATCTTTGTGGCAATATATTCGATTTGTATGCCCGGTGCGTTAGACGGTGTTTTGTATTACATTTTACCGGACTTTTCTAAATTTTCTGTAACGACTGTGCTTGCCGCTATGGGACAACTTTTTTACTCTATGTCTCTTGCGATGGGCATTATGATTACCTACGGCTCGTACATGAAAAAAGATGTCAACTTAGAGTCTTCTGTAAAACAGATTGAACTTTTCGATACCGGCGTTGCCTTTTTGGCAGGTCTTATGATTATTCCTGCCGTGTTTGTATTTTCGGGCGGCAGCCCCGAAGCGCTGGGAAAAGGTCCCAGCCTTATGTTTGTGACGCTTCCCAAGGTATTTGACACCATGTTTGGCGGAACGTTTATCGGAATTGCATTTTTCGTGCTTGTTTTGTTTGCAGCACTGACTTCGTCTATTTCGCTTATGGAAACCGTGGTTTCGATTGTGATGGATAAATTTAAAGCCGGCAGAAAACTCGCCTGCCTGATTGTATTTTTAGGCGCCGTTCTGGTTGGTCTTCCCTCTGCGCTGGGTTACAGCGTGTGGAGTGATGTTACTGTCATCGGCATGCAGTTTTTAGACTTTTTTGACTTTTTAAGTAACAGCGTGCTAATGCCGATTGTGGCGCTTTTAACCTGTGTGTTTATCGGTTATGTCATAAAGCCCCAGGCGATTGTTGACGAGGTTGAACTTTCTGCCAAATTTAAGCGCAAAAAACTCTTCAGCGTGATGATTCAGTATATCGCGCCGATTTGTATCGTGCTGATTTTAGTCTCTTCCGTGCTTGACGCGTTCGGAATCTTAAAGATTTAAGGGGGGGTGACAAAATGGCAGAATTATTAGAAGTGCTTATGATTGTAAGTTTTGGTTTTTCGTGGCCATTAAACGTAATCAAATCCTACAAGGCAAGAACAACGAAGGGAAAGAGTCTGGCGTTTTTGCTCCTCATTTTCTTCGGTTACATAGCAGGGATTGCATCCAAACTGATTAACGAATCGTATATGGCACAATTTGCTACCAAATGGTATGTGTTGTTCTTTTACGTATTAAACCTTATTATGGTAGGGACAGATTTGTGTCTGTATTTCAGAAATCTTGCGCTCGATAAAAAAGAGAACCAATAAGAAAAAAGGCTGTGACGCGTTGTTACAGCCTTTTTTTGTACCGATTTTCTTTCGAAAACAGTTTACATTTTTTAAAATTTGTGATACGATAAAAAGAGAAAAAGGAGGGGAACAATCATGGAAAGCAGAGTTGCCATTATCGGTATTATTGTGGAAGAAAGCGATGCGGTAGAAAAACTTAACGCACTTTTACACGAGTATAAGGAGTATATCGTCGGCAGAATGGGGATTCCTTATCGCGAGCGTGATATCAATATCATAAGTGTTGCGGTAGATGCACCGGAAGATGTGATTTGTGCCCTTTCCGGAAAAGTTGGAAAACTCGCCGGCGTAAGCGCCAAAACCGCGTATTCCAATGTGATAGGTTAAACAGTATTTGCTAACGGGAAAGAGATTCTGACCCGAAAGAAAGGGAGTTTTAGACATGTATAACGTAACATCAAAAAAAGCAGAAGAATTTATTTCGCACGAAGAGGTGTTAGACACCTTACAGTACGCAGAAGAAAATAAGCGAAATGTTGCGCTGATTGATGAAATTATCGAAAAAGCAAAAAAAAGAAAAGGTCTTTCGCACCGCGAGGCGTCTGTTCTTTTGGCGTGCGATTTAGAAGATAAAATAAAAGAGTGCTATAAACTCGCAGAAGAAATCAAGCAGGAGTTTTACGGAAACCGTATCGTTATGTTTGCGCCGCTTTATCTTTCCAATTATTGCGTAAACGGGTGCGTGTACTGTCCGTATCACATGCAGAATAAAACCATTGCGCGCAGGAAACTTACACAGGAAGAAATCGTGCGTGAAGTAACCGCGCTTCAAGATATGGGTCACAAGAGACTCGCGCTTGAAGCAGGGGAGCATCCCACCATAAACCCCATTGAATATATTTTAGAAAGTATTAAAACCATTTATTCGATTAAGCATAAAAACGGCGCAATCCGCCGCGTAAACGTAAACATTGCGGCAACGACGGTAGAAAATTACCGTAAACTAAAAGATGCAGGCATCGGCACTTATATTTTATTCCAAGAGACGTATCATAAAGAAAGTTATGAAACGCTTCATCCTACGGGCCCTAAGCACGATTATGCCTATCACACCGAGGCGCACGACCGCGCGATGGAGGCAGGCATTGACGATGTTGGCCTTGGCGTTTTGTTCGGTCTTGAACTTTATAAATACGAGTTTGCGGCGCTCCTTATGCACGCAGAACATTTAGAAGCAACGTTCGGCGTAGGTCCGCATACAATAAGCGTGCCCCGTTTAAAGCGCGCCGACGACGTAAACCCCGATGATTTTGATAACGGCATCGACGATGAGACGTTTACAAAACTTTGTGCGCTCATTCGTATCAGTGTTCCGTACACGGGCATGATTGTGTCGACGCGTGAGAGCAAAGAGGTGCGCGAAAAGGTACTTCGCGTGGGCGTGTCGCAGTTAAGCGGAGCGTCTAAAACCTCGGTGGGCGGTTATTCCGACGAAACGATAGAAGAAAACACCGAACAGTTTGATGTAAGCGACCAGAGAACGTTAGACGAAGTGGTACGCTGGCTTATGGAACTTGGTTATATTCCGTCTTTTTGTACCGCGTGCTACCGTGAGGGCAGAACGGGCGACCGTTTTATGAGTCTTTTAAAAAGCGGACAGATTGCAAACTGTTGTCAGCCAAACGCACTTATGACGTTAAAAGAATTTTTGATGGATTACGCATCGGAAGAAACCAAAAAGATAGGCGAGGCACTCATTCAAAAAGAACTTTTGAATATCCCCAAAGAAAAGGTAAAAGCCGTTTGCGAACTGAATCTTGAAAAAATCGAAACGGGAAGCCGCGATTTTAGATTCTAGGAGGTACGCCATGGGAATGAATCAAACCCCAACAGGTGAACGTATTCATATCGGCTTTTTCGGCAAACGAAATGCCGGAAAATCAAGTTTAGTCAACGCCGTTACCGGTCAGGCGCTCTCTGTGGTGTCGGACGTTTTAGGCACAACAACAGACCCCGTTTATAAAACGATGGAACTTTTGCCACTGGGTCCGGTTGTGATAATAGATACCCCGGGTATCGACGATGAGGGAGAACTTGGGGAAAAACGCGTAGAAAAGGCAAAACAGGCATTAAATAAGTGCGATATTGCCGTTTTGGTGGTGGATGCCGCACAAGGTCTTGGCGAAGAAGACCGCGCATTGCTTTTGCTTTTTAAAGAAAAAAATATTCCGTACGTGATTGCATATAATAAGAGTGATTTAAAAAAAGTTACCACCGAGGGCGAAAATGTACTTTCTGTGAGCACGGCGGAACACATTGGGATAGAAGACCTTAAAAACACCATCGCAAACGTAATGCCGGAGAAAAAGGAAATTCCCATTGTGGCGGATTTGCTCCATGCAGGCGATGTGGTGTTACTCGTTACGCCCATTGATGAGGCGGCGCCGAAAGGAAGACTCATTCTTCCGCAGCAGCAGACCATTCGTGACAGTTTAGACCGTGGCGCAATTGTTGTGACGGTAAAAGAAACCGAATTAAAAGACGCGCTATCAAAACTTCAAACGCCGCCGGCGCTCGTGGTATGCGACAGTCAGGTGTTCGATTTTGTAAAGAAAAACGTGCCGGAAACAATCCCGCTTACCTCGTTTTCTATTTTGATGGCACGCCATAAAGGATATTTAGAAGACGCCGTGCAGGGAATCGCGCATCTTGCAGAACTCAATGACGGCGACACGGTGCTCATTGCAGAAGGGTGTACGCATCACCGCCAGTGTAACGATATTGGAACGGTAAAAATTCCAAAATGGATTTTGTCTCACACGGGAAAAGACATCACATTTCAAACCGTTTCGGGCACAGAGTTTCCCGAGGATTTAACGCCTTATAAAATGGTCATTCATTGCGGCGGATGTATGCTTTCCGAGCGGGAAGTAAGAAATCGCATACGATATGCCAAACGGTCGGGTGTTCCCGTTACCAATTACGGCGTTTTAATTGCGCATGTAAACGGCATTTTAAAACGAAGCCTTGAGCCGTTTCCCCATATTTTAAAGTATCTTGAAAAGGAGTAAAACGATGGACAATAACGCATTTTTTAAAATAGGCTACGGACTTTACATTGTGACCGCACACGATAGCGGCAAAGATAACGGCTGCATCGTAAATGCGGTGATGCAGGTTACCAACACGCCAAACCGTCTTTCGTTTGCTATCAACAAGCAAAACTTGACAACCGAAATGATTTCCCGCACGAAAGCATTTAATCTTTCGGTTTTGTGCCACGGTGCAACGTTTGAGCAGTTTAAACGTTTTGGGTTTCAGAGCGGGCGCGATGTGAATAAATTTGAAACTTACCCGTTTGTAAAGCGCACAGAAAACGGCGTTTTATATGTAACGGAGCACACGAATGCGTATTTTAGCGGCGTTGTGACAGAAACAATTGATTTGGGTACGCATCTTTTGTTTATAGCGGACGTTACCGAGGCAGAAATTTTGTCAGACAAACCTACTGTTACCTACGACTTTTATCAGGCGGAGATTAAGCCAAAGCCCGAAAGTGCGCCAAAGAAAAAAGGATGGCGCTGCAAAATTTGCGGGTATGTGTATGAGGGAGAGACGCTTCCCGACGATTTTATTTGTCCGCTTTGCAAGCATCCTGCATCAGATTTTGAACCAATTTTATAAAAAATGCTTCTGCGCTTATATTAGCGCAGGAGTTTTTTTGTTTACGAAACAAAGAAAATTATGGGAAAAGGTATTGACTTTAACGCTTAACTGTGCTATCATATTAGTGCGCTAAAGTATTAAAGGAGGCAATCGAAATGGAAAAGTTTGAAAAAGCAGTAACAGATAACTTATTTCGAGCAGTATTAAGTCTTACTTCATTAGAGGAATGTTATCAGTTTTTTGAAGATGTATGCACCATTAAAGAAATTCAGGAAATCGCACAGCGTTTAGAAGTTGCGCGCCTTTTAAAAGAGGGTAAGCCCTATAACGATGTCGCAAAATTAACCGGCGCATCGACGGCGACCATCAGCCGCGTGAACAAATGTATTTCTTACGGCAGCGGCGGATATCAAATTGTATTGGAGCGACTAAGCGATGCAAAATAATAGCAGTCCGGTATACAGTGAAGTTACGTTAAAGCAGGCGCTTCGCACGCTTTACCGCGGCTTTGGTTATACCCGGTTTAAAATGAGTAAATTTGAAGAATATGATACATACGCAAAGGTAAAGGACTTTTTAATCAGCGACAAAGTGATTACCTTTACCGATACCAACGGAAAACTTCTTGCCATGAAGCCCGATGTTACGGTGTCGATTATTAAAAATTTAGGCGACACCAAAGACGGCGTAAGCAAGGTGTATTATAACGAAAATGTGTACCGTGTTGCGCCCGGAACAACGGCGTTTCGCGAAATTATGCAGGCAGGCTTAGAGTGCATCGGCGATGTGGACACCTACCAGATTGCAGAGGTTGTTTTGCTTGCGGTAAAGAGTCTTTCGCTCATAAGTGACAGTTTCGTTTTAAATCTTTCGCACATGGGTTTTGTGTCCGGCATGTTAGACGCATTGGGACTTGACGGCGAGGAAAAGAAAAAGGCGCTTCGTGCGGTCGGCGAAAAGAATATGCCGGCGCTTTTATCGCTTTGCACTGAGAATGGTTTTTCAAAAGAAAAAACCGATTGCGTAACATCATTGATCGGTCTTTTCGGCCCTATAAAAGATGTGGCAGAAAAACTTTCGGCTCTTTGTCAAAACGAAGAAATGGAACGCGCAAACAAGACCATTTGTGCCATTTGCGATGCGCTTTTAGCGTGCGGAAAAGAGCGTTACGTAAACCTTGACTTTTCTGTTGTAAACGATATGAATTATTATAACGGTATTGTGTTTACAGGCTACGTAGAGGGCGTTCCTGCCGGCGTTTTAAGTGGCGGTCAGTACGACAAACTCATGCAAAAAATGGGAAAACCCGCAAAAGCCATCGGCTTTGCGGTGTATTTGGACCAGTTAGAGTCCTTAAAAGAGCAAGAGGGCGGTTTTGATGCGGATGTTTTAATCGTTTATGACGAAACCGTGCCGTCCAAAGATGTGCTTTTAAAAGCAGAACAACTTTCAGAAGAAGGAAAAACTGTTTTTGTAAGCAAGGGAACAGAAAACGGCGTGCGCGCACGCGAAGTAATCACACTTTCAAACGGAGGGGTAAGGTAATGAAAACAGTAAATATAGCCCTTCCGAAAGGAAGACTTGGCGAAAAGGTCCTTAATATGATTCGTGAAGCGGGTTTTTCCTGCCCCGAGGCAAAAGAAAACGACAGACGCCTTATTTTTGAAAGTCCCGAATCCAGCATCCGCTATTTTTGGGTAAAGCCTACGGATGTTGCAATTTACGTTGCACGTGGCGCCGCAGATATCGGTATTGCAGGAAAAGACATTTTACTTGAATACCAGCCGGATGTTTACGAACTTTTGGATTTACATATCGGTACATGCCGTATGGCAGTAGCCGCGAAAAAAGGCTTTCGCGACCGGACGGAAAAAACACTTCGCGTTGCGACAAAATTTCCCAACATCGCAAGGGAATATTACGAGAACAAAGGACGCGACATTGATATTATTAAATTAAACGGCTCGATTGAACTTGCGCCGATTTTGGATTTATCCGACGTAATTGTCGATATTGTAGAGACCGGCATTACCTTAAAGGAAAACGATTTAGAGCCGATTGAGACGGTAGTTCCCATCTCGGCGCGTCTTGTCTCAAATAAGGCAAGTTTTCAGTTTAAAAACGAAAGCATTACAAAAATCATGAACGCACTCAAAAAAGCGTGCGAAGAATCGGGGGAATAACATGATTTCCATTTTAAACTATAACGATATTACAAAAGATGAAATTTTTGCGCGCGAGGAAGACAAAGTAGATGTCTCCGGCGTTGTAACAGAAATCATAGAAACGGTAAAAAAAGAGGGAGACCGTGCGCTTTATGCTTACTCAGAAAAGTTTGACCGCGCAAGTCTTACTTCTTTGGAAGTTACAAAAGAAGAAATTGACGAAGCCTTTCGTAGCATGGACGCCGAATTTATTGCCATTTTAGAAGAGGCAAAAGAAAATATCCGGACGTTTCATTCCCGTCAGGTAAGAAACAGTTTTGTGATCAACGAAAAAGACGGCATCGTAACAGGACAAAAGATAATTCCGATAGAAAAAGTGGGACTTTACGTGCCCGGAGGCACAGCGGCGTATCCGTCTTCTGTATTGATGAACGCCATTCCTGCTAAAATTGCAGGCGTTTCAGAAATTGTGATGGTAACACCTGCAACCGGCGGAACGGTAAATCCTGCGATTTTGGCGGCGGCAAAAGTTGCGGGTGTGGACCGCATTTTTAAAATTGGCGGTGCGCAGGCAGTTGCAGCGCTTGCATACGGCACCGAAAGCGTTCCGAAAGTGGACAAAATTGTAGGCCCCGGAAACGCGTACGTGGCAGAGGCAAAGCGTCAGGTGTTCGGAAAAGTTGCAATTGATATGATTGCAGGCCCGAGCGAAATTTTAGTCATTGCAGACAAAGACAGTAACGCAAAACACGTTGCAGCAGACCTCTTGTCGCAGGCAGAGCACGACAAAAACGCAAGCGCTGTTTTGATTTGTGACAGCGAAGACCTTGCAAAAGGCGTGCAGCAAGAAATTGAAAATCAACTTGTAACACTTCCACGAGAAGAAATTGCGCGCGCATCGATTGACAAAAACGGAAAAATCATTGTGACAGAAGACCTTTCTTCTGCTATTTCGGTGGCAAATGAGATTGCACCCGAGCATTTGGAACTTTGCGTTTCAAACCCCTTTGATTATTTAGACAAAATCAAACACGCCGGCTCGATTTTTATGGGAAGGTACTGCCCCGAGGCATTGGGCGACTATTTTTCCGGCGCAAACCACACGCTTCCCACAAGCGGTACGGCGCGGTTTTCAAGTCCTTTGTCGGTAGACGATTTTGTGAAAAAATCGCAGTACACCTACTACACGGAAGACGCGTTTTTGCGCGTTGCAGATAAAATCGCCTGCTTTGCAGAGCGCGAGGGACTTTCCGCGCACGCAAGGAGCGCAACAGTGCGAAAAGAAAGGTAAGGAGGGCGCCATGAGTAAATTTTTTAACACAAGGCTTTCTGCCCTTGCCCCCTATGTCCCCGGCGAGCAGCCAAAGGATATGGCGTATATTAAATTAAATACCAACGAATCGCCGTATCCGCCGTCGGAGAACGTCATTGCGGCAGTAAACCAAACGGAAACAGAACATTTAAGGTTGTATCCCGACCCTACGTGCAGTGCGCTGAAAGATGCGCTGGCGAAACAGTATGACGTAAAACGTGAAAACGTGTTTGTTTCCAACGGTTCTGACGATATTTTAAACTTTGCGTTTTTGGCATTTGGAGAAAAAGGAGTCGTGTTTCCCGACATAAGTTACGGATTTTACAAGGTGTTTGCAGCACTTCACGGATTATCATTTGAAACCGTGCCGCTAAAAGAAGATTTTTCCATAAATCCCGAAGATTATTTTCACGCGAAAAAACTTGTAGTCATTGCAAATCCCAACGCACCGACGGGACTTTTGCTTTCGCTTTCGGACATCGAACGCATTGTACAAGAAAACAAAGACGCTGTTGTGGTAATTGACGAGGCGTACATAGATTTTGGCGGAGAAAGTGCGGCGTGCCTTACCAAACAGTACGAAAATCTTTTGGTGGTAGGTACGTTTTCAAAGTCGAGAAGTCTTGCCGGCGCAAGACTCGGCTTTGCGGTGGGAAATAGGGCGCTTATAGGAGACCTTGAAACTATAAAATTTTCGACCAATCCATATAGCATTAACAGATTGTCACTTGTTGCAGGGGTTAAAGCGATAGAGTCAAAGGCGTATTACGACGCAAACTGCGAAGAAATTATAAAAACGCGCGAGTTTACAAAAGAAGCACTTAAAAACATGGGCTTTACCGTTACCGATTCTTACGCAAACTTTGTGTTTGCCAAAAAAGAGGGCGTATCGGGAGAAGAGATTTACCAGTATCTTCGCAAAAACGGCGTTTTGGTGCGTCATTTTAACGACGAAAAAATAAAAGACTATAACCGCATTACCATCGGAACAAAACGTGAGATGGAGACGCTGATTTCTGTTTTACAGAAGATGGAAAAGGAGGCATAAACCATGCGAATTGGAAATATTACCAGGAAAACAAACGAGACAGACATTGAACTTTCTATCAATTTAGACGGCACCGGAAACAGTGATATCGTGACCGGCTGCGGCTTTTTGGATCATTGTCTGACGCTCTTTGCAAAGCACGGCGGGTTTGACTTAGCGCTTTCCTGCAAGGGCGATAAAGAAGTTGATTTTCATCATACGACAGAAGATGTCGGCATTTGTTTGGGCAAAGCGTTTTCAGAGGCGCTTGGCGAAATGCGCGGTATTGTGCGCTACGGAGACATTACACTTCCTATGGACGAAGCCTTGATTTTAGCAGCAACAGACGTTTCGGGAAGAGGCGTTTTGTGCTACGACCTTACCATTCCGACAGAAAAAGTAGGCGAGTTTGACACAGAACTTGTCGAAGAATTTTTCTTAGGATTTGTAAGAAACGCAAATATTACGCTGCATATCAAAAAACTCGACGGCAAAAATTCGCACCACATCATAGAGGGCGCGTTTAAAGCCTTGGCACGCGCGCTTAAAACAGCGGTGGCAATTGATGATGCCCGAAAAGACCAAATCCCGTCAACCAAAGGAGTTCTGATTTAAATGATTGCAATCATTGATTACGGTGTCGGCAATTTGTATTCTCTCAAAAGTTCGCTCGATGCCATCGGCGCGTCCGTTACCGTAACACGCGACGAAAACGTGATTCAAAATAGTGAAAAAATTATTTTGCCCGGCGTTGGTGCGTTTTCCGATGCGGCAAAAAGTCTTAAAAAATATGGCATGGATGCGCTTTTAAAAGAAGAGGCACAAAAGGGAAAACCCATTTTGGGTATTTGCCTTGGTATGCAGATGCTTTTCCAAAAAAGTTTTGAGTACGGCGAGCACGAAGGACTCGGGCTTATCTCGGGCAACGTGCGTCCTATAAAAGGTGTCATTCCTGCGGAGTTTAAAATTCCGCACATTGGCTGGAATGCGCTCACCTTTCCGAAAGATAAGGAAAAAAGCAAACTTTTCCGTTATGTAGAAGAGGGCGAGCACGTGTATTTTGTGCATTCTTTTTACTGCGCAGACTGTGCGCCTTTTGTGACCGCAACCGCGGAATACGGCGCACCGCTTACTGCATCGGCAGAAAACGGGCTTGTTTTTGGTTGTCAGTTCCATCCGGAAAAAAGCGGCCGCGTAGGACTTAACATTTTACGGGCATTTGACGAACTGAAAGCGTAAAAAGGAGGAGCAGTATGGTTATTTTGCCTGCGATTGATTTGTTTTCCGGCGAAGCGGTACGGCTTTTGCACGGAGATTATAATAAAATGACGGTTTACGAAAAAGAACCGGAGCATATTGCAGAAAAGTTTTATAAAGACGGCGCGCGCTACATTCATATTGTTGATTTAGAGGGCGCAAAAAGCGGCGATACGCCAAATCTTGAAACGGTAAAACGCATTGTAAAAGCCGCGCCGTTATCAGCAGAAATCGGCGGCGGAATCCGCTCGGTTTCGGTCATTGACACGTACGTAAATGCAGGAGTTGACCGCGTGATTTTAGGTACGGCAGCAGTGACAGACCGCGCGTTTTTAAAAGAGGCAGTGAAAAACTTTGAAGATAAAATAGCGGTTGGCGTTGATATTAAAGACGGCCATGTTGCCATTCACGGCTGGACAGAAAAGTCAGCCTTTCCGTATCTTGACTTTTGCAAAGAAATGGAAGATTTGGGCATAAAAACCTTAATTTGTACCGACATTTCAAAAGACGGCGCAATGAATGGAACAAATCTTGACTTATACAGAGAATTAAGCCAAAAGGTTTCGATGCATATTATTGCATCCGGCGGCGTTTCGTCGCTTTCGGATGTTGAGGCACTTTCCGATATCGGCGTTTTTGGTGCGATTATCGGAAAGGCTTATTACACCGGCGCAGTTTCGATTGCGGACGCTGTCCGTGTGGCAGAGAAAGGCGGCACAAAATGATTACAAAACGAATTATTCCCTGTCTTGACGTAAAAGACGGAAGAGTCGTAAAAGGTGTAAACTTTGAAGGACTTTCAGACGTATCTTCGCCCGTAGAACTCGGAAAGTATTACAGCGACAACGGTGCAGACGAACTTGTGTTTTACGATATTACCGCATCGGTTGAAAAAAGGGCTTTGTTTACTGATATTTTAAAAGAAGTGGCGTCCACCATTTTTATTCCCCTTACCGTAGGCGGCGGCATCAATACGCTCGAAGATTTTGACCGCGTGTTAAAGTGCGGCGCAGATAAGGTGAGTGTAAATTCAGGCGCCATCCGAAATCCAAAACTCATTGAAGAAGCCGCAAAACGCTACGGCGACCAGTGCGTTGTATTGAGTGTTGACGTAAAAAGGGTAGACGGCGTGTTCCGCGTGTTTGCAAAAGGAGGACGCGAAAACACCGGCATGGAAGCGCTTTCGTGGATTAAGCAGGGCGTTGAGATGGGTGCCGGCGAGATTGTGGTAAACTCCATTGACACCGACGGCGTAAAGAGAGGGTTTGACTTACCCATGTTAAAAGCCGTGCTCGAAACGGTTAATGTTCCGGTCATTGCATCCGGCGGTGCAGGCAGTATTTCGGATTTTGTTACATTGTTTCAAGAACTTCCCACCATTGATGCAGGGCTTGCGGCATCGATTTTCCATTTTGGAGAAGTTGCGATTTCGGATTTAAAACAAACACTTGCCCAAAAAGGCATTACCGTGAGAATATAAAGGGAGGCGCAATTATGCTGAATATTGACGAACTAAAATTTGATGAAAAAGGGTTAATTCCTGCGATTGTGGTAGATGCAGAAACAAAAAAGGTGTTAACGCTTGCGTATATGAACAAAGAAAGTCTTACAATTTCAATGGAAGAGAAAAGAACCTGCTTTTTCAGCCGTTCCCGTAACGAACTTTGGCGAAAGGGCGAAACCTCGGGTAACGTGCAGCACATTATAAGCATTACGGCAGACTGCGACAGAGATGCTTTGACTGTTCTGGTAAAAAAGGACGGCCCTGCGTGTCATTTGGGGAACGATTCTTGTTTTTGCGATTCTGTGTATGAAAGCGATGTATTCAGTGCGTTTTCGCTGGAAAGTTTAATGGAACTGATAAAGGGGCGCAAAACCGAGCAAAAAGAGGGGTCATACACTACATACCTTTTCCAAAAGGGTATTGATAAAATCCTGAAAAAAGTGGGCGAGGAGTGCACAGAAGTCATCATCGCCGGAAAAGCAAATGACAAAAAAGAGGCAATTTATGAAATTGCAGACCTTACGTATCACGTAATGGTTATGATGATTGAAATGGGAATTTCGCTTGAAGATATTCATAAAGAACTTGCATCCCGCCACGTAATAGATAAAAAAGTAAAACAAGAGAAAATGGTTTAAGGGATGCAAAAAGACAGAAAAGAAAGGTTGATTATTCTGTCCTTTTGTTTCGGCAAAAGGACGAAAACCATTTTGCGCTTTCGGCGAAAGCGCATACGCCCAACGCACCTGTTTGGTATTACTATTTTGTCCTATTAGGTTCATGTGCGATGGAAAGTTTATGGTACTTTTGGCATGACAAAAGTATGAATCAGCACAAAAAAACCCGAGCATTTTGCTCGGGTTTTTTGTTGATTTATGGAATGCTCTGTTATTACACAATTTCTACCACAACGTGTTTGTTTTCACGGTTTGCAGCAGCCTTCATAACAGTACGGATGGACTTTGCAATTCTGCCCTGTTTTCCGATGACTTTGCCCATGTCAGACTCTGCTACGCTGAGTTGTAATACAATGGACTGTTCGCCGTCAACCTGGTTTACAGAAACGCTTTCCGGTTCATCCACCAATGCTTTCGCAATGACTGATAACAATTCTTTCATTGTTTTCTCCTTCATAAATCCTTTCGGTCATCCATTATTCTGTGATGCCGCTCTTTTTCAAAAGTACCTTTACGGTATCTGTGGGCTGTGCGCCGTTTGCAATCCATTTCTTTGCTTTTTCAGCATCGATTTTGATTTCAGCAGGCTCTGTTAAGGGATTGTATGTGCCGATTTCTTCGATGAATCTGCCATCTCTGGGATATCTGGAATCTGCAATTACAACTCTGTAAAACGGAGCTTTTTTTGCGCCCATTCTTCTTAATCTCATTTTTACTGCCATGTGGTTTCACCTCCCGAAGTTTTTGTTTATGTTAATGAAATAACAAACCTATTTGCGTTTTTTCTTTTTCTTAAAGTGGCGCATTCCCATACCGCCTGAAAACTGTTTCATCATCTTCTGCATTTGCTCAAACTGTTTTAACAAAAGATTTACGTCAGAAACCTGCGTTCCGCTACCCATTGCAATTCGCTTTTTGCGGCTTGCGTTTAAAATTGCGGGGGTTTCGCGCTCTTTCATGGTCATAGACTTGATAATCGCTTCGACGCGGTCAAGTTTTTTCTCGTCTATGTCGCTTTCATTTATCGCTTTTGCGTCGATGCCGGGAATCATTGTCACGAGTTTTGACAAGGGCCCCATTTTTTTCATTTGCTGCATCTGCGATAAAAAGTCATCTAAATTAAAGGTGTTTTGCCTGATTTTCTGCTCTAATTTTTCGGCGTCTTTTTCGTCGAACGCCTCCTGCGCTTTTTCGATTAAGGAAAGCACGTCGCCGCTGCCTAAAATTCTGGATGCCATACGGTCGGGGTGGAATTCTTCGATATCGGAAAGTTTTTCGCCGACGCCGGCAAACTTAATGGGTTTTCCCGTGACTGCCTTTACAGAAAGCGCAGCACCGCCACGCGTGTCGCCGTCTAACTTTGTCATAACAACGCCTGTGATTTCAAGGCGCGCGTTAAAACTTTCGGCAATGTTTACAGCGTCCTGACCGGTCATTGCGTCGATAACTAAAAGTATCTCGTCAGGCGAAACGGCAGATTTGATGTCGGAAAGTTCCTGCATCAAATCGTCATCTACGTGAAGGCGACCTGCGGTATCTAAAATCACGAAATCGTTTCCGTGTTTTTTGGCGTGCAAAATTGCCTCTTTTGCGATTGCAACTGCACTTTTATCTGTTCCCATTTCAAACACGGGGATATCAAGTTGTTTTCCTACTACCTGCAACTGTTTGATTGCGGCAGGACGGTAAATGTCACATGCAACGAGTAGCGGGCGTTTGTTGTGTTTTTTACGCATATAGCCTGCGAGTTTTGCACAAAACGTCGTTTTACCGGCACCTTGAAGACCTGCCATGAGGACTACGGTGGGAGTTCCTTTTCCGAATTCGAGTCTTGCGTTTTCGCTACCCATAAGCGCGCAAAGTTCGTCGTTTACAATTTTTACAATCTGCTGACCGGGGGTGAGGCTTTCTAATACGTCTGCCCCCTGCGCCCGCTCGGAAACGCTCGCTATAAAGTCTTTTACGACTTTGTAGTTTACGTCCGCCTCGAGTAGTGCAAGTTTAATTTCGCGCATGGATTCTTTTAAATCTTTTTCCGTAACAACGCCGCGGCCTTTTAGTTTTTTTAAGGCAGCATTTAATTTTTCGGACAGATTTTCAAATGCCAAAATCAAGCACTCCTTTCGGCGAGAATTATAATTTATCGGTAATGTTTAAAAGTGAATCCTCTACTTGCGATAAGGTTTTTGCAAGTTCTTTTGTTTCGGGAAGGGTTAAAAGACCGTCTTTTACCTGCTTTACTTTTGTTTGTAAAGAAAGTACCTCGTCCTTTACATCGCGAAAGCGTTTGGCAAGGCCAAGCGTTTTTTCAAGTTCTAAAAGATTTTGCTCGCCGCGTTTGATAGAATCGAGCACGCCCTGACGGGAAATCCCCAAAGGCGCTGCGATTTCTGCCAGCGACAAGTCTTCGTTATAATAAAGGTCGAGCGCTTTTGCCTGCTTTTCGGTTAAAAGTTCGCCGTAAAAGTCAAACAGTACGGCGATGGACAAATCCTTTCCCATATCAGTCCCTCCAAACAAAAGGGTGTAAAGTTTTAAACCTGAACACCTGTTTTATTTTACCCCAACCGATGCCGTTTGTCAAGTAAATTTTCAAAAAAATAGGAAAGTTTTTGTTTTTGCGCATTTTTATATGAATAAATTGACAAATTTTTCGCCTTGTGCTATAATTGTTTCGGTATGACAATTGTTAAAATATGTATTGAAAGGAGCAACTTTGTCATGAAATATTCAGCAGAAGTAGAAAGTATGTGTCCTTTGGCAAAAGGCGCATATCACGGCCCGGCACCCATCCCGCAGGAAGGCAGATGGACCCAGGTAAAAGAAGTAAAAGACATTTCCGGTTTAACACACGGTATTGGCTGGTGCGCACCGCAGCAGGGTACCTGTAAGTTGACCTTAAATGTAAAAGAAGGTATCATTCAGGAAGCTTTGGTTGAAACCGTAGGCTGCTCCGGTATGACACACTCTGCGGCTATGGCTTCTGAAATTTTGGTTGGTAAAACACTTTTAGAAGCATTAAACACAGACTTGGTTTGTGACGCAATCAACACCGCAATGCGCGAATTATTCCTCCAAATCGCTTACGGCAGAACGCAGACCGCGTTTTCAGAAGACGGTCTTCCCATCGGCGCAGGTTTGGAAGATTTGGGTAAAGGTCTTCGTTCGCAGGTTGGTACAACCTACGCAACATTAGAAAAAGGCCCCAGATACTTAGAACTTGCAGAAGGCTATATCACCAAAATTGCAGTGGACGAAAACAACGAAATCATCGGTTACAAGTTCGTTCATTTAGGCAAAATGATGGAAATGATCGCAAAAGGTATGGACGCAAACGAAGCGCTCGCAAAAGCAAGCGGACAGTACGGCAGGGTTGACGATGCGGCTAAGCTCTTAGACCCCCGTCACGAGTAATTAAGGAGGGTATTATAATGGCTTTATTTGAAAGTTATGAAAGAAGAATCGACCAGATTAATGCTGAACTCAATAAACACGGCATTTCTTCCATTGAAGAAGCAAAAAAAATCTGTGACGATAAAGGAATCGACGTATATAATTTAGTGAAATCCATTCAGCCCATCTGCTTTGAAAACGCTTGCTGGGCATACATTGTAGGTGCGGCAATCGCAATCAAAGAGGGCTGCACAAAAGCGGCTGACGCAGCAGAAAAAATCGGTCTTGGCTTACAGTCTTTCTGTATCCCCGGTTCTGTTGCAGACGACAGAAAAGTTGGTATCGGTCACGGTAATTTGGGCGCTATGCTCCTTCGTGACGAAACCAAGTGTTTCGCATTTTTGGCAGGTCACGAATCCTTTGCAGCAGCAGAGGGTGCAATCGGTCTTGCACGTTCTGCAAACAAAGCAAGAAAAGAAGACTTAAAGGTTATCTTAAACGGTCTTGGTAAAGACGCTGCACAGATTATTTCAAGAATCAACGGCTTTACATACGTGCAGACACAGTTTGACTATCACACAGGTAAGGTTTCAGTTGTAAAAGAAACGGCTTACTCTAACGGCGAACGTGCAAAGGTTCGTTGCTACGGCGCAGACGATGTACGTGAAGGCGTTGCAATCATGCATTTAGAGGGCGTTGACGTTTCCATCACAGGTAACTCCACCAACCCCACACGTTTCCAGCATCCTGTTGCAGGTACCTACAAAAAAGAATGTATCGAGCAGGGTAAAAAATACTTCTCTGTTGCATCAGGCGGCGGTACAGGTCGTACACTTCACCCCGATAACATGGCAGCAGGCCCCGCTTCTTACGGCATGACAGATACCATGGGAAGAATGCACAGTGATGCTCAGTTTGCAGGTTCTTCATCCGTTCCGGCGCACGTTGAAATGATGGGACTCATCGGCGCAGGTAACAACCCGATGGTAGGTATGACAGTTGCAGTAGCGGTTGCTATCGAAGAAGCAATGAAATAAGTTTCGGCGTTAAAAAACGTTTAAAACGTCAAAAGCAAAAATAACCTATTTAATAGGAAAATAAAGAAAGAACGCAAGGATTAACTTGCGTTCTTTTTATTTTTATGCTTTTGACTATGAACATTCTTCACCTCTCGGCGTATCTACATACGCCTTCGGGTTCAGACTGTCCATTTCAATTCGTTTTTTCTCCGCCGCCATGGTAAGGGAAAAATGAAAAGGGCAGAAACTTTGTCATAAAATTTCTGTCCTTTACTTCTTTTGTTCGTGTTCTGTCAGGTAATCCAATGTGACATTATAAAAATCAGCCAGTTTTATCAGCATAGAAACGGGGATTTCGCTCGTTCCGTTTTCGTATCTTCCGTAAACCTGACGATTGCACATAAGAAAATCTGCAACTTGTTTTTGTGTTAAGTCATGGTCGATTCTTAATTCATATAATCTTTTAAAATTCATCTATTTGCACCAATTACTCTTTCCCATCAATCAGATAATCGTAGGAAACCTTAAAAATCTGTGTAAGTGCTTGAAGTTCAAAATCGGTAACATATCTTTTATTTGTTTCTATACGGGTAATAACATTTTTATCCATATCTATTCCGACAAGTTGAAGTTCGCGGGCTAAGTCCCTTTGCGAAAAATTTGATTTTTTTCTTAATACTTTAAGTCTTTCTCCAATGAGGTTTTTCCCGTTCGCATTTGTGCGTTGTTTCATAACATCACCCCAATTCATTTTGTCTCACTTTTTGCAATTATTATCTTGATTTTACAATGATATTATGTTATAATCGGTTGTAAAAATGAGACAAAAACAATTAATATAAGGAGAACCTTTATGGAAATCAAATTTCAACTATTAAGAGGTTACGTTTCAGACATTATAAAAGAGAGGCTTGATAATTTTATTGTTGATGCCAACGAAATTGTGAATACAATAGCGCTAGATGCACTTTCGGAAATTCAGCAAATCATACAGGACGTTACCTGCTCTGATTTTGAGGCCGTTGAAAGAATTGTGCGTGTATTTGAAAAATATAATATAAGTGCAGGGGCGCGGCATGATTTTTAAATAAAACGGAGTGACTTTTTTAAAAAGTCACTCCGTTTTCTCTCGGTCGGGGAAAGAAAACGGGGCTAATTTGTGAAAAAAATAACACAAAAAACGATAAAAATTTAACAATCTTGATGGCGGAAGAATGCGGTAACTGTGCGAAAAATCGCAAGTTTTTATTGCTTTTTGTTTATGAATATGGTATGATAAGAGAGGAAATTTAAGTCTTACAATTTTTGCGGTAAAATGGGTTTTTCTTTGCACGCTGTGAAGAAAGCATTTTTTACAGCACGAAAGGACGTTTCAATATGAGAAAATTGACTTTTTCAGGCGGTATTCATCCGCCCGGAAACAAAGAAAGCACAGAGCACAAGCCGCTCGTTACCATTCCGGCGCCTGCGCTTTTGTATTTTCCCTTAAATCAGCACATCGGTGCGCCGCTTAAACCTATCGTTAAAGTAGGCGATACGGTTATGCGTATGCAGAAAATTGCAGATTCGGAAAGTTTTCTTTCGGCGCCGCTTCATGCGTCAGTTTCGGGTAAGGTAAAAGATATCGGCCTTTATTTTAATCATTCTAACGTAAAGGTTCCCACCATCGTGATTGAAAATGACGGGCTTGACACCGAGGCGGAGCCGTTAAACACAAAAAATCCCGACGATTTAACGCCGGACGAAATGCGGAAAATTATCCGCGAGGCAGGTATTGTCGGCATGGGCGGAGCAGGGTTTCCGACGCACGTAAAACTTTCGCCTCCCCCCGATAAACCGATTACGCATCTTATTATAAATGCAGCGGAGTGCGAGCCTTATTTAACCTCGGACCGCCGCGTTATGCTTGAAATGACAGACGATGTTATGGGTGGCTTAAAATGCCTGATGCGTCTTTTCTCACTCGACACTTGCATCATCGGTATTGAAGACAACGCAAAAGAGGCGATTTCGCTTCTTGGTGAAAAAGCAATTCCCGGCGTAAAGGTAGCAGTGCTTCAAAAGAAGTATCCGCAAGGCTCTGAAAAGCATTTAATTTATGCCATCACGGGTAAAGAAGTACCCATGGGCGCGCTCCCGATGGATGTCGGCTGCGTGGTGGTAAATATCGGCACAGTGGCAGAAATTTATCGTGCGCTCGCGCGTGGCATCGCGCTTCACAGAAGAATTGTGACCGTGTCGGGCGACTGTATCAAAAATCCCGCAAACATTTACGCAAGAATCGGTACACCGTTTTCGGCGCTTACCGAGGCGGCAGGCGGATTTATAAAAGAGCCGCACAAGATTATTATGGGCGGCCCCATGATGGGTATTGCGGCAGCAAGTTTAGATGCACCCGTGGTAAAAGGGACATCGGGTCTTTTGGTGTTTTCAGACCGCTTTGCGCACAGCAAGCCTGAAACCGCGTGTATCCGCTGCGGGCGGTGCGTTTTAGCGTGTCCTATGAACTTAATGCCGACGACGCTTGATATGTACAGCAGAAAAGGGGATTTAGACACCTTAATTAAAAACAATATTATGAACTGTATCGAATGCGGCAGTTGCACCTATGTGTGTCCCGCAAAGCGTTATTTAGTACAGTCCATTCGTATGGGCAAACAAAAAATTGCCGCAAGACGCGCAAAAGAAAAAGCAAAGGAGGCAAAGGCATGACAGAGTTAAAAACCGTTTCATCCTCGCCGCATATCAGGGCAAACATTTCGACTTCGTCTATTATGCGTGATGTGTGTATTGCTCTCGTTCCTGCGCTTTTGTGCTCGGTTATATATTTCGGCTTTCGTGCACTTTTGCTGACTGCGCTTTGTATGATTTTTTCTGTTGGATTTGAATTTTTGTGGCAGAAAATTACGAAAAGACCTGTCACCATTTCGGACGGAACGGCGGCAGTCACCGGTATGCTTTTGGCGTTTAACTTGCCCGCCGTTGCGCCGTGGTGGATGGCGCTTGTCGGCGCATTTGTTGCGATTATCATCGCAAAACAGTTTTTTGGCGGTGTCGGCAACAACTTTATGAACCCCGCCCTCGCGGCGCGTGCATTTTTGCTTGCATCGTGGCCGCTTCTTATGACAACGTGGGTTACACCGCTTTCCGGCGGATTTTTTGGCGCGGCAGACGTTATCAGTGCGGCAACACCGCTTGCCGTTTTAAAAGACCCGTCGGCAGGAGAACTTCCTTCCATTATGGAACTTTTCATCGGAAACCGCCCGGGCTGTATCGGTGAAACATCTGTGATTGCACTTGTCCTTGGTGGTATGTATCTTGTGGCAAAACGCGTGATTTCAGTGCGTATTCCGCTTACCTTTATCGGTACGGTTGCGGTTTTAAGTTTCGTTTTCCCCGCACCCCAACTTTCTCCAATCGAGAGCATGCTTTACAGTGTGTTAAGCGGCGGACTTATGCTCGGTGCTATCTTTATGGCAACCGATTACGTGACTTCGCCGATGACGCGGGTTGGACAGATTATCATGGGTATCGGCTGCGGCGTTTTAACCTTTGTGATTCGTCGCTTTGGCGGATATCCCGAGGGCGTAAGTTATTCGATTTTGCTCATGAACGTGGCAACACCGTTAATTGACAAATGGACGCTGCCGAAAACCTTTGGCAGCCGCACAAAAAAAGGGGGTAACAACTGATGCAAAAACAAGAAAATCCCGCAGTGTTATCCTTGGTTTTGTTTGTTATTTCGGCAGTTGTGGCGCTTTTGTTGGCGTTTACCCATTCTGTGACGAAAGACAAAATCGCAGAAAACACGTTAAAAGAGCAACTGCAAGCAAAACAGGAAGTTTTACAAGAAGCATTTGACTTTTTAGATGTAGAATTTAAAGACGAAACCGGTCTTGTGCGTTCACTTTCGCAGGGCGTAAGCGGGGACGGAAAACACGTCGGCTGGGTTGCAAATGTTGTGCCCTCAGGCTATGGCGGCGCAATTGACGTGATGGTAGGAATCGGACTTGACGGGAACTTGACCGGCGTGAAAGTCGTTTCCCATTCGGAAACCGCAGGTCTTGGCGCAAAGGCGGCAGAGGATGAATTCCCCTCGCAGTATGTGGGAAAATCCATACAAAATCCGTTAACCGTTATTAAAAACGGAACGCCGAAGACAGACGAAATCGTTGCGATTTCCGGCGCAACCATTACGAGCCGTGCCGTAACAAGCGGCGTAAATGCCGCAATGGATGCGGTAAAACGCTTAAACGGAGGTGTGTAATATGGGAAATTTTAAAGAACTCACCAAAGGCCTTTTAAAAGAAAATCCCATTTTCGTGCAGTTTCTGGGTATGTGTGCTACGCTCGCCGTTTCGACAAGCGTGGTAAACGGTCTCGGTATGGGACTTTCTACCGCGGCGGTTTTGGTTATGTCAAACATCATTATTTCGCTCATGCGTAAAGTTATTCCCGATAAGGTGCGTATTGCGGCTTACATTATTGTAATAGCGGGTTGTGTTACCGCCGTTGAAATGGCAATTAAAGCATTTGCACCGGAGATTTCAAAATCGCTCGGTATTTTTATTCCGCTTATCGTAGTAAACTGTATCATTTTAGGCCGTGCCGAAGCGTTTGCATCGAAAAACAGTGTCGGAAAATCGGCGCTTGACGGCATCGGCATGGGGCTTGGCTTTACACTGGGACTTGTGATTTTAAGTGCGATCCGTGAAATTTTAGGTAATGGTACGTTTTTGGGAATTGCGCTCTTTGGTAAGTCGTTCCAACCGGTAAGCGTACTTACACTTCCGCCGGGCGGATTTATTATGTTAGGTATTGTGCTTGCGGTGATTAACATTCTCACGAAAAAGCACGGGGAAAGGAGCGATAAATAATGAAACTTTTTGTAGAACTTGTACTCCTTTCTTTAACAACCATTTTAGCAAACAACTATGTATTGGTAAAGTTTTTGGGTATTTGTCCGTTTTTAGGCGTATCGAAAAAGGTCGGAACGGCAGTCGGTATGAGCGTTGCCGTTACGTTCGTTATGACGGTGGCTTCCTGCGTTACTTTCTTTGTGCAAAAACTTTTGGTTTTCTTTCAGATTGAATATATGCAGACCGTGGCGTTTATTTTGGTTATTGCAGTTTTGGTGCAAGTGGTGGAAATGGCGATTGCACGCTATTCTCCCGCACTTTACAATGCGCTTGGCATTTACCTTCCCTTAATTACCACAAACTGCGCCGTTTTGGGCGTTGCCCTTTTAAACGTGCAGGAGGGATTTGATTTTGTTCATACACTCGTTTACAGTTTCTCTGCAGGTCTTTCGTTTATGCTTGCAATCGTGTTGTTTGCCGGTGTAAGAGAACGATTAGAAACTGCCGATATTCCAAAGCCTTTACAAGGGTTTCCCATTGCGCTTATTACCGCAGGCCTGCTTGCAATGGCATTTCTGGGCTTTTCCGGAATGAGTTTTTAGGAGGTAGGGTATGAGAGCAATTTTAGAACCGATTCTTATTTTAAGTGTTATGGGCGCGGTGTTCGGCGTGCTTTTAGGCGTTGCGGCAAAGGCGTTTCGCGTGGAAAAAGATGAACGTCTTGATTTAATCACAGAACTTTTGCCCGGCGCAAACTGCGGCGGCTGCGGATATGCCGGTTGCGGCGCGATGGCGCAGGCGCTACTTGACGGTCACGCGGCAGTAAGTGACTGCCCCAGTATGAAAGCAGAAAACAGAGAGCGCATAGCGGCAATTTTAGGCGTAAGCGCCGGAGAAGTACTCCCCAAAGTTGCGCGCGTAATGTGCAGCGGCTCGTGTACAAGTGCGGTGATGCACTGCTCGTACGAGGGCATTACAGACTGCGTTGCTGCATCCCGCTATGGGGGCGGCGACAAGGCGTGCAGTTTCGGCTGTATCGGCTACGGAAGTTGCGGCGATGTGTGCCAGTTTGATGCTATTTCGGTTGTAGACGGCGTTGCCGTGGTAGACAGCGACAAATGTACCGCCTGCGGTATGTGCGTAGACGTTTGTCCGCAGCACGTGATTTCGCTTGTTAATAAAAATCAGAGAACATTTGTAAGTTGTATGTCAAAAGACAAAGGCGCAAACCTGAAAAATATTTGCGCGAAAGGCTGCATCGGCTGCCGTATTTGCGAAAAGAATTGTCCGAAAGGCGCAATTACCGTCGAAGATAATCTGGCGCGTATTGATTACGACCTTTGCGTAAACTGTGGCATCTGTGCAGAAAAATGCCCGAGAAAGATTATAGATTTTACAAGGCCGGAAGCGGTTTAACAAAAGATATGATAAAAGAAAGCCAATCAAAATGATTGGCTTTCTTTTTCTATGCAAAGATTCAAAATTTTCCGTTCCTTTTTCCGCGCATAAGTATAAGCGATTCTTGTGCCGCTTTTTTGTGCGCACGTTTCATCAAAATATACGATACAGAATTTGCTTTGGTTTATCATCTCGTAGTTTCGTTCTACATAACACGCTTTTCCTGCATTTAAAATGCGCTTTGGATAATACGTTTTTTCGTAACACTCTAATAAATAAGAATGATAATCATTCCTGATATATGGAAATTCGGCACGGACGTAGACTCTCTTTATAAAGGGGTAGTGTCTTTTTAACTCAGATACGGTCTGGTGACACAAATCGTCAAACGCGCTTTTGCTGCCAAACAAAAAGGTATCGACATTTTCTTTTACAATCAGCGTTTCGATTGTGCGGTACAGGAACGATTTCATTTTTTCTGTTGCGTCAATTTTACGATGTCCAAAAAAGCAACAGGTGTTTTCTTTCATACCGTGTCTCCTTTGTGTAAATGATATGTTAATCATTATATAACATTATTTACATAAAGTAAAGAAACATATACACACGCTCAATTATATTTTATATCAGTTGTTGGTAAAATAGAATTGAGTAAGGAGGGAGCGCGATGAAAACAGAATTTCCCGAGCGTTACATCACGTTGGGTTTAAAGATTGCCTATTACAGAAAGAAATGCGGATATACGCAAGAAGTTTTTGCCGAACTGATTGGCAAAAGCGTCAATTTTCTGGGACAGATTGAAGGCACCGGTACCGTTCGGGGTGTATCACTTGAAACACTCTTTAAAATGGCGGATGTCTTAAAGATTTCTCCTTCCAAACTATTGGAGGATGACTAAAAATAAAAGCGCGTACTAAAAAGTGCGCGCTTTTTTTGTGGCTCTATCGTTCGTTAGTCGTTTTTATCTGTTTCCCACGAAAGAATAGTGCCGTCGTTTGCTTTGATTTCGGCGTCATATTCTGTGCCGTCTTTTTTAAATTCGATTTCGTATTTCCACACACCGTCATCTAAATCAAGTTCTGTGCGCGAAAACGTTACGCCGTCTTTTGTAAGTCCCGCTTTTTTAAGCGCAATTTCTTTTGCTTTTTCTTCTCCGATAAAAGACGCCGTGTCGGGTTTTTGGGACTGCGTCTGTTTTGCGTCCTCTTGTTTATTGGCATCGGGCATCTGGGATTCCGGCATCTGCGGCTTTGCATCCTCTTTGTTATCCGGCATCATATCGTTTACTTCGTCTTTGATTGGCTCTGTCATCTCTGTCAGCGAGCAGGCCGTCATTGCACTTACTGCAATCACTGCTGCAAAAAGCAGAAAAAGTCTTTTTTTCATAACAATCATCTCCCTTTTGTTAGTATGTCCGTATAGCGCGTATTTAAAAACTGAAAAATTATGAAATAAATTTAGAGTTTCACTTGACAAATCTTGTTTTTTTTGGTAAAATAGTTGAAAATTCAATTTTAAAAGGTAACAGTTATGAACGTGTCTTTCATGAACACAAGTAAATATTTCTTTTACTTTGGCGTAGTCTTTTATTTTGGCTATGCTTATTTTGCTATGAAAACGTTACTTGTGAGATTGCGGAGCAGTTTTTAAAAATTATTTGAAATTGTATTCAATAATATTTAAAACCTCACTTGTAATTTCACAAGTGGGGTTTTTCTATATTGGGAGGCTTTTAAAATGAAGGACAAATTACAAGAAGCAAGAAAAATCATAAACGACATTGATGCAAAAATGGCAGAACTTTTCGTTCAGCGGATGAAAGCGAGCGAAATGGTTTTTGCGTATAAAAAAGAATTTGGACTTCCCATTTTTGACCCAAAAAGAGAAGATAGCGTGATTGAAAAGAACGCGGCGATGATAGAGGATGATGTATTAAAAGGGTATTACATTGACTACATCAAAAACCTTATGTCTGTTTCCAAAGCATATCAGTATCGTTTGCAAAGCGGGTTGAAAGTTGCATACAGCGGCGTTCCCGGCGCGTTTGCCCACATTGCAGCAGGAAGAATTTTCCCCGACGCAAACCGCGTTTCGTACCGTGATTTTAAAGCCGCTTATCATTCGGTGGCAGACGGTGCATCCGATGTTGCGATACTTCCCATTGAAAACAGTTACGCAGGCGAAGTCGGGCAGACCATGGACCTTATTTTCTCCGGAAGCCTCTTTATAAATGGAATTTACGAACTTGAAATTCATCAGAATCTGCTTGGTGTTCCCGGTGCAAGCCTCGAAGATATTCAAAAAGTTATAAGTCATCCGCAGGCGTTATCGCAATGCCATGACTATATTAAAATGAGAGGATTCGAAACGGAAGAGGCAAGTAACACCGCTGTTTCCGCCAAAACCGTTTTCGACATGAATCAAAAATCGTATGGCGCAATTGCAAGTTTAGAAACAGCAGAACTATACGGACTTAAAGTTTTAGAAGCAAACATCAATAAAAGCAATGAAAATACAACGCGGTTTGCCGTGCTTTCCAAGGTGCGTGCGGCGTTACCCTCGCTTTCCAATTCCGTTCTTATGTTTACCGTAAAAAACGAAGCAGGCTCTCTTGCAGAAGCAATCAGTATCATAGGAAAATACGGCTACAACATGACGGCACTTAGAAGCAGACCCTTAAAAAAACATTCGTGGCAATACTATTTCTATATTGAAATTGACGGCTCGACAGACACCGAAAAGGGAAAAAAGATGATTGAAGAATTAAACCATGTGTGCGACAAACTTAAAATTGCAGGAACGTTTGCGCCGCATGCAGAGATTTGAGGTAAAGCAATGAAGATACACTTAAATTTAGAGAATAACAGTTATGATATCTTGGTAGAAAGAGGCATTTTAAAGGCTTTGGGGGCGCATCTTAATTTAAAAAGACGCGTTCTTATCGTAACCGATACCGGTGTTCCCGAAATGTATGCAAAAACAGTTGCAGCGCAATGTAAGGCGCCTGTGATTCAGACAGTGCCCATGGGCGAGGGCGCAAAAAGCCTTGAAATGTTTGGTGCGCTTCTTAACACGATGCTAAAAAATAACTTTTCAAGAAAGGACTGCGTTGTCGCAGTTGGCGGCGGCGTCGTTGGCGACCTTTCAGGGTTTGCAGCATCTGCGTACATGCGGGGGATTGACTTTTACAACATCCCGACGACGCTCCTTTCGCAGATTGATTCTTCTATCGGCGGAAAAACCGCAATCAACTTTGGCGGTGTAAAAAATATTGTCGGCGCATTTTATCAGCCAAAGAAAGTTTTAATAGACCCCGACCTTTTATCTACGCTCCCCGCGCGTCAGATTGCAAACGGACTTGCAGAAGCCATCAAAATGGCGTTAACATCAGACAAGGAACTCTTTCACCTCTTTGAAACGCAGGATGTTTTAAAGAGTCTTGACGAGATTATCATTCGCTCGCTCCATATCAAAAAGAATGTTGTTGAAGAGGACGAGAAAGAAACGGGCCTCAGGAAAATTCTCAATTTCGGCCATACCGTAGGTCACGGAATCGAAAGCAGTGTGCAAACGCTTTATCACGGAGAATGTGTTGCACTTGGAATGATTCCTATGTGTGATGAGGCGATCAGGGAAAAAGTCATAAAGGTACTTAAAAAATGTAACCTTTTTACCATTCCTGCATTTGACTGGGATGCAATCAAAAAAGCCGCATTTCACGACAAAAAGGCTGACGGGGAAATGGTTACCGTTGTCACGGTAAACGATGTGGGTTCTTTTGAACTTAAAACCGTAAAAAGCGAAACTGTAATCGAAATGGCAAAAGACTGTTTTTGCGCCATTTTGCAAAAAGAAGGTAACTGAAATGATAGCAAACATAAAACCATGTAACTTAAAAGGAACGATAGATGCGCCGCCCTCTAAAAGTCTGGCGCACCGGTACTTGATTGGTGCCTTTATTTCCAATGCGGAATGCAGGATATCCGGCGTCGATTTTAGCGAAGATATTCTTGCAAGTAAAGAGTGTTTAAAGGCGCTCGGTGCCGATGTTACAGTGCAAAATGATGCGGTAAGCATACGTCCTCGCGGCTTTATGCATGCAGAAACTGTATCCTTAAATTGCAGAGAAAGCGGAAGCACGTTAAGGTTTTTATTGCCGCTTGCACTGTGTCTTGGAAAGCCGGTTACCTTAAAGGGCAGCAAACGCCTTTTTGAGCGGCCGCTTACAGTTTACGAAGACCTTGCAAAAGAAAACGGCTTTCTGTTTGAAAAAAGCGAAAATGCAGTCACGGTTTGCGGAACGTTACAAGGCGGGACATATAAGGTCCGAGGCGATATCAGCAGTCAGTTTATTACGGGACTTATCTTTGCGTTTTTATATTTAGGAGAAGAAGCCGAACTTCAAATTCTTCCGCCTTTTGAAAGTAAGCCGTATGTGCATCTTACCATTTCTGCCTTAAAAGCATTTGGTGCGGATGTGGCGTTTTTAGATGAATATACCATACAGGTAAAAAAGGCGCAACTTCACGCGTTTTCGGGCAAAATAGAAGGCGATTATTCAAATGCCGCATTTCTGGATGCATTCAATTATACCGGTTCTGACATTAAGATACACAATCTCATTCCCGACAGTGTGCAGGGCGACAAGGTATACAAAACATACTTTGAAAAAATACAGGCGGGAACGCCAACGCTTGACATTTCCGATTGCCCCGATTTAGCGCCCGTGCTTATTGCACTCGCATCACTTAAAAACGGCGCAACGCTTTTAGGAACCAACAGATTAAAGGAAAAAGAAAGCGACAGAGGACGCGCGATGCACGAAGAACTTAAAAAACTCGGCGGAGGGCTTGTTTTTTCCGATAACGCCATTGTCGTACCGAAGCAGGAACTTTTCTATAAAGGAACGGTTTTAGACGGGCACAATGACCACAGAATTGTTATGGCAATGTCTTTTGTGCTTACGCATACGGGCGGAGAAATAGCGGGGATTGAAGCAGTCAAAAAAAGTTATCCCGGCTTTTTCGATGATTTATTAAAACTTGGAGCAGTGGTGGATATAACATGATAGTAGATGTAAGTAAAAAAATACTGATTGTCGGTCTTGGACTTTTGGGCGGTAGTTATGCGAGGGTTTTAAAACGATTCGGCTTTCACATAAGTGCCGTTACGAAAGAACAGAGTGCAATCGATTATGCATTAAAGGAAGGCTTGATTGACGAGGGAACAACTGAACTTGATAAAAAAATCATTGGCGAAGCGGACCTTGTTATTTTTGCCCTTTACCCGCACATTTTTGTAGAATGGATTGAGAAAAACCAAAATTTATTAAAAAGCGGTGCGCTTTTAACAGATGTAACAGGTGTCAAGGGCAGTATTGTATATAAAATTCAGGATATGTTAAGGGACGATGTGGAATTTATTGCCGCACACCCAATGGCAGGTCGTGAGGTTTCAGGCGTCGAAAACAGCACAGACACGCTGTTTCAGGGAGCAAACTATATCGTAACGCCCACAGACAAAAACACGCCCGAAGCAATCGAAACCGCAATGGAACTTGGTAGACTTCTCGGTTTTTCCAATGTTACCACGCTTTCGCCGGAAGAACACGACGAAATGATAGGCTTTCTTTCGCAGTTAACCCATTGTATTGCAATCACACTGATGACTTGCAACGACAAAGAAAATATGGAAAAGTTTACAGGGGACTCCTTCCGTGCCCTTACCCGTATTGCACGCATCAACGACCGGATGTGGGGCGAACTCTTTGTGGCAAACAAGGAGGCGCTGCTTCATCAGATGCATCTGTTTATCGATAAATTCAATGCACTCAAAACGATGCTTGAAACAGAAGATACAGAAGGCATGAGAGAAATGATGCGTCTTTCAACAAAACGCAGAGCGTTATTCTAAAAATTATATTGGAGGATACTGAAAATGAATATGAATTTCAAACGCAAACTGCCAATCCCTATGGAGATAAAAGAGCAGTACCCGTTGTCCTATAAGCACGAGCAGTTAAAGTTAAAAAGAGATGCGGAAATTAAATCCATCTTTGAGGGAAAAGACGAAAGATTTCTTCTCATTATAGGTCCGTGTTCTGCCGACCATGATGACAGCGTGATTGATTACATTTCGCGTTTAAGAGACGTTCAGGAAAAAGTGGCAGATAAAATTTATATCATTCCTAGAATCTACACCAACAAACCCCGAACCACCGGAGACGGCTACAAAGGCATGCTTCATCAGCCCGACCCCAACAAAGAATCGGATATGATAAAGGGCGTAGTGGCAATCAGAAATCTGCATATCAGAGCCATCAGTGAAACAGGTTTTACTTGTGCTGATGAAATGCTTTATCCCGAAAATCACAGATACCTTTCGGACCTCTTATCGTATGTTGCAATCGGTGCGCGGTCGGTTGAAAACCAAAACCACAGACTCACCGCAAGCGGACTTGACATTCCCGTTGGCATGAAAAATCCTACCGCAGGCGATATCTCTGTTATGATGAACTCTATCACTGCGGCGCAACACGCGCACACCTTTATTTACAGAGGTTGGGAAGTTGAAAGCGGCGGCAACCCCCTCGCACACGCAATTTTGCGCGGTTATGTAAACAAGCACGGCGAGGCAACGCCGAACTATCATTACGAAGACCTTATCCATCTTGCCGAAATTTATGCGAAATCCGGTCTTAAAAATCCTGCGGTTATTATTGATACCAATCATGCAAACTCCGGAAAGAAATGGATGGAACAGCCGCGAATTGCAAAAGAAGTGCTTCATAGTTGCCGTCACAGTAAGGATATCAAAAAGATCGTAAAAGGTCTTATGATTGAAAGTTATATTGAAGACGGCGCACAAAAGCCGGAAGAATGTGTTTACGGAAAATCAATAACCGACCCGTGTCTTGGTTGGGAAAAGACAGAACGGCTTATTTATGATCTGGCAGAGGTGCTTTGATAGCGTTAGGTGCAACAAAAAAGGGATGAGCAAATGCTCATCCCTTTTCATTTTTATTTAAAATATCTTTTGAGTAAACCCTCTAAACCGCGTCCATGTCTTGCCTCGTCGCAAACCTATCGCTTAAATAGGGCGTTTGAAGGCTCTTTTTTGATGATACACAGTATTTTGCACAATAGTTTAGACTTTACTTTTTCATAAGATATTTTTGCAAACTACTTCAAGTTTTTGAAAAAAATTATTTTAAGCCTGCTTGTGCCTTTGAAACAACTTTTCCACCTTGAAAAGTTACATTTGCATTTGAACCAATTGAACCGCTACCAGTCCACTGATAAATTTCTGTTTTATATTGCGCTCCCATTCCAACATCTACACTTGAACCAAGGGTGCCTTCGCCACCAACAATTTCACATACTTGTGCATATGTCATTCCAGTCTCGATTTTATTAAATTCCTCAAGAGAGATGCTTGCTTCTGAACCAATTATATCAGCGCCTGTGCCTTTAATCAAATCGTTTGGTGAAGAACATCCTGCAAATGCCAAACAAAAAACAACCACCATAGTTAAAACAATTAATTTCTTCATCTTGAATACTCCTTTTAAATAATTATTAATTATCATAGCATAGTTATGATAATTTTATTTTACCATATTTTGCACAAAAAAAACAATACCTGCTGTTTTTTGACAGCAGGTATTGTAAAAATTTCTTATTTAAAGTATCTCTTTAAAAGTCCTTCTAAGCCTCTGCCGTGGCGAGCTTCGTCGCGCGCCATTTCGTGAACGGTGTCGTGGATTGCATCCAAGCCGTTTTTCTTCGCGCAAGCCGCCAAGTCAAACTTACCTTTCGTTGCGCCGTATTCACAGTCAACGCGCCATTTTAAGTTGTCTTTGGTGGTTGCTTTCATGTTGGGTTCTAAATCTTCGCCTAAAAGTTCAGCGAATTTTGCAGCGTGTTCTGCTTCTTCATACGCTGCTTTTTCCCAGTAAAGACCTACTTCGGGGTAGCCCTCGCGGTGCGCGATGCGCGCCATGCAGAGATACATACCTACTTCAGCGCATTCGCCGTTAAAGTTTGCCATAAGTTGTTCGAAGATATATTTTTTATCTTCTTCGGAAATATCGGGGTTGTTCTTTACGGTTTTTGCGTAAACGCCGTATTCATGTTCTGCAGCCAACGCTGCGCCTTCTTCCATAATGGTAAATTTTTCGCCGGCTACTTTACATACCGGGCAAGCCTCGGGAGCCGTTTCTCCTTCGTGAACGTATCCGCAAACGGGACATACAAATTTTTTCATGTTTCATTACCTCCATTTGATTGTATTGTAAATTTTTTAAAATTATGCATTTTCCAAGTTACACTCGTCGCAAGTGCCGTAGATGTAAAGGCGATAGGTGTCGACCGTTGCGTGCTTGCCGAGGGAGTTTAAAATGGTTTCCCTCGGAAGCGTAAAGGAAAGGTCTTTAACGCCGCCGCACTTTGAACAGACAAAGTGTTGATGTTCTTTTAAATCTGCATCAAAATGGTCGGTGCCATCGCCCGTTTTTAAACGGAGAATTTGTTTTTGCTCGCAAAGCAGCCCTAAATTTCGGTACACCGTTGCAAGACTTAAACGGGGCATTACAGGCTTTAATTCTGCGTAAATGCGTTCTGCCGTGGGATGCTCTTTTGTGTTTTTTAAATAGGTGATAATCAGTTCCCTCTGTTTTGAAAACGACATTTCTCGCACCCCTTTCTTAAAATAAGAATGATAATCATTCCTAATTTCTAAATATATTCTAACAGATATACATTTTGATGTCAAGGATTTTTTTTAAAATTTGTTGAAAATTTTTTTGCGTTCTGCTACAATGAAATTATAGGTAGGTTTCTTGTGTAACACGCGTGACACTATTTCATAAAATAGTGTTACAGAAAAAAGGGGGGACCCTTCATGTACATTGATTTTCATACACATATCCTTCCCGGGATTGACGACGGTGCTAAAACTCTCGAAGATGCGCTTTCGATGCTTTCTTTGGCAAAGAAAAGCGGTGCCGAACTGGTGGTACTTACGCCGCACTATCTATGGGAGGAATCCATCGATGCGTTTTTAGAAAAGCGGAATGCGGCACTTTTAAAATTCCAAGATGCTGCAAGGGAGAGCGGGGATACCGAGTTTCCATCCCTTTGCCTTGGCGCAGAAGTCATGTTTGACAGAACGCTCGAAAACTGCGAGGGGTTAGAAAAACTTTGCATTTCGGGCACAAACCGTTTGCTTTTGGAACTTCCCGGACCATCGGTGCAGTCGTGGCACATCACTGAGGCGTATCATTTAATGGCAAAACGCAACATTTTGCCCGTTTTCGTACATATTGAGCGGTATCTTAATAAGCCGAAAGCCCTTTCAGAACTCGAAGAACTTGTCACCATTGGCGCAAAGTTTCAGGTAAACGCGTCATCTTATTTAAATTTTTCGGGCAAACGCGTAATCGATGCTTTGGCAAAACAGTATTTAATTTCTGCCATCGGGTCTGATGCGCACAGTTTAAAATGGAGAAACCCCGACATTTCGCGTGCAGTTACAAAACTTTCAAAACGCTTTGGAAACGGCTTTTTGCGATATGTAAAAGAACAATCGGAAGAACTTTTAGAGGGTGCCAAAACGCACCATCCCTTATCCATATAAATTGACGTTTGAGGAGAGAAACATATGAAATTAAAAGAGGTACAAAACATTTTAGGAGCAACACTTGTCGTAGGATGCGACGGCTGGGAGGAGACAGAAGTAAAATCCGCCTGCGGAAGTGATCTTATGAGTGACGTGCTCGCGTTTGTAAAAGACCAGGCGCTTCTTTTAACGGGACTTGTGAATCCGCAGGTGATTCGTACCGCAGAAATGATGGACATTAAAGTCATTGTGTTTGTGCGCGGAAAAATGCCCGGCGAAGAAGTCATAGCACTTGCAGAAAAACTCGATATGACCGTATTTTCGACAGAACTTCCGTTATACATTTCCTGCGGAAAACTTTATAAAAACGGCCTTTCCGGAAACGGGGAGGCGTAAGTATGGCACAAAATCTTACGCTCCATTACGACATTGACGGCGCAGATTTTACCGTTGCAGGTCAGGCGTCGAGTAACATTAAAAAGGTGTTAAAGCAATTAGGCGTTGCGCCCGAGATTATAAGAAAAGCCGCAATTTCCATGTATGAGGGCGAAATCAATACCGTCATTCACGGAAAAGGCGGAACAGCAGATGTTTTGCTTACCACCGACAGACTTATCATTACCTTTCGTGACAACGGCCCCGGTATCTCTGATATCGAGCAGGCAATGCAGGAAGGGTTTTCGACCGCGACGAACGAAGCAAGAGAACTGGGGTTTGGCGCGGGTATGGGACTTCCCAATATGAAAAAATATTCTGACGAACTTAACATTACCTCAAAACCCGGCGAGGGCACAACCGTTGAAATTATTATAAACCTCGCCTGACGGGAAATTTTTCAAGGAGGTGTTTTTATGCCATCCGATAACGAAATTTTATACCATTCCGTTACGCTTGACGAGCAAAAGTGTAAAGGGTGTACCGCCTGCTTAAAACGCTGTCCGACGGAGGCGATCCGTATTCGTGACGGCAAGGCGCATATTATAAAGGAACTTTGTATTGACTGCGGTGAGTGTATCCGCGTGTGTCCGTACCATGCCAAAAAAGCAGTGACGGATTCGTTTGAGGCTTTAAACCGATTCGAGTACAATATTGCAGTGCCTGCGCCCACGCTTTACGGGCAGTTTAACAATTTAAAAGACATCAATTACGTTTTAAACGGACTGTTACAAATCGGGTTTGACGATGTATACGAGGCGGCAAAGGCAACCGAGGCGGTAACCGATTATGCCAAAAAGTTATTAGACGAAGGGAAACTTTCACGCCCCGTTATAAACTCTGCGTGCCCTGCGGTGTTGCGTCTTATTACCGTTCGGTTTCCGAACCTTTTACAAAACATTCTTCCCGTGATTGCGCCCGTTGAGGCAGCGGCGATTGCAGCAAGGCGGAGTGCGGCAGAAAAAACGGGACTTTCAGAAGATAAAATCGGCGTGTTCTTTATTTCGCCCTGCGCCGCAAAGGCAACAACGGTGCAAAATCCGTTGGGACTGGAAAAATCCCCCATAAGCGGCGTGCTTTCGATGAAAGATGTATATATGCGTCTTTTGCCCGAAATGAAACGGTTAAAAGATGTGCAAAATTTAAGTAATTCATCCTTAGAGGGCATTAACTGGGCGCGTATCGGCGGCGAGATTAAGGCGCTAAAACACAAAAAATGTCTTTCCGTTGACGGCATTGACAACATCATCGCGCTCTTTGAAGAAATTGAAGACGATGAAACGCTCGATATTGATTTTATCGAGGCACTTTCGTGTGACGGCGGTTGTGTAAGCGGTCCTTTAACCGTAGAAAACGGCTACGTTGCGAAGATGCGCGTGGTCGAAATCGGAAAAGAACAAAACGAAAAGGGCATTTTAAGAACGCCCGTTGCGATTTCGGATGAAGAACTTCACTGGAATGCGCCCGTTTGCTATCGCGACGGTCAGCATCTGGACGAAGATTTTTCCGTGGCGCTTTTAAAGATGGAAAAAATGGAACAGATTTATGAAAAACTTCCGCACACCGATTGCGGTTCGTGCGGAGCGCCCACCTGCAAGTGTTTTGCAGAAGACATTGTGCGCGGTGTGGCAGAAGAGGGCGACTGTATTTATAAGATGCGTGAGGCGCTCGCCAAAAAAGAAGATGCGTAAAAAAGGGGAGATACGATGCGAATCAGTGAACTAAAAGATGCGCTTTCGCTTAATGTTTGCGCAAAAGGCGCAACAGACAGAGAAATTACGGGCTGTTATATCGGCGATATGCTGAGCGTGGTAATGTCGCGCGCAGAAGAAGGCGATATATGGCTTACCGTGCAGACAAACGTCAATATTGCAGCGGTTTCGGTGCTTTGCGGGGTTGCGTGCATCATTACGGTTGAGGGCATGGTACCCGATCAAGAAACAATCGAAAAAGCAGAAAAGGAAGATGTAACGATTTTTACATCGTCCGAGACGGCGTATGAACTCGCCGCCAAAATAAAGGAACTTTTATGATTTGTTATTGCGATTTGCATCTGCATTCTGCACTTTCTCCCTGCGGCGACTCTGATATGACGCCGAATAACATTGTGAATATGGCGGCTCTTTGCGGTCTTGATTTTATTGCCGTTACCGACCACAACACCGTGGGAAATGTCGGCGCTGTGATGCGTGTGGCAGAAGAAAAAGGCGTTTTGGTTGTGCCTGGAATGGAACTTGAAACCGCAGAAGAGGCGCATTTTGTCTGCCTGTTCGAGACGCTTTCGCAGGCAGAGGCGTTTGAGGCATGGCTTTCGCCTTACCGCTTAAACATAAAAAATAAGGTATCGCTCTACGGCGAACAGCAGTATTTAAACGAAAAAGACGAAGTGGTAGGAGTGGAAGAGCGCCTTTTGGTAACTGCCGCGACGTGCTCGGTGTATGACGCTGCGCCGCAAGTAAAATCGCTTGGCGGTGTGATGATTCCCGCGCATGTCGATAAAACGTCGTACAGCGTGATTCAAAGTCTTGGTACGGTGCCATCGGATTTGGGATTTACTACGGTCGAGATTTCGAAAAACATCACAAAAAAAGAGGCGATAGAAAAATTTCCGTATCTTTCGGAATTTTCTCTTATTACCAATTCGGATTCGCATTATTTAGATTCATTTTATGAAACAGAAAACCCTATTTGTGTAGAAGAAAAAACAATAAAATCATTGATAGATGCGCTAAAAAGAAAATAAAATTCCGCATACATTGCTTTGTATGCGGAATTTTTTTGCCCTTTTTCGCCTTGCTTTGTCGAAACATTGCCTGTATGCGCTGCCAAATATTTACATTTTTTTCAAGATAATTGGTATATAATGGAAATCAAATAAGAGTTGGAGGCATACATAAGATGAAACACGAACTCAACACACCGCTTCGTCCAGGGGCGTTTTTTCAGAAACTCAATTTAAAAGATGTGTTAAAAGGCATGCGAAAAAGCGAACTTTTTGAGGGCGTTCTGGTTTTTTTGCTTTCCAGAATCTGCTTTGACGGGTATTTAATCTCGCCGTTCGGACTTCCGTTTTTTGCTGCCGTTTTCCAAAAAAAGCACCACCCAATTGCACTCCTTTCTGCGCTTTTGGGTATGTGGTCATTGGGGTATGTGTCGTTTTCTTTAAAATACAGCGGTGCGCTCGTGATTTTAACCGCATTTTTAACGCTGTTTCAAAAGGAACTTTCAGGAAAGACACTTCTAACAGCACTTGCCGTTTCGCTTTCCTTATTTTTAAACGGCTTGGTGTACGTGTTCACAGAAGGCGTATTTCTTTATGACACGATGCTCCTTTTGTTTGAGTGCGGTGTTGCGTTTTTGTCGTTTTTTGCAATGCAAAAGACGGCGACTCTTCTGTTTTCCTTACAAAAAAGGACACGTTTTCATCCTACGGAACTCGTAAGTCTTGTTCTTACGTTTGGCGCAGTGGTGTTAAGTTTAGCGCTTACGGAGAATCTTCTTCCGCTTGCGCACGTTTTTGCGATTACGTTTTTGCTCGCGCTCTCGGTTGCGGGCGGCGTTTCCATTTCCTCTCCCGCAGGCGCGGTGATGGGACTTTCTGTCTCGCTTGCATCCGTTTACCAGCCACAGACGGTTTGCGTTTATTGTCTTGCCTCTTTTGCATCAGGACTTTTTTCGCGGTTCGGAAGAGTAGGAGTGACCTTAGCCTTTGCCGTTATGAGTGCGTTTTCGACTATCTTTTTGTGCCCCGAAATGAGCGGGATTATCACGGTTTCGTATGTGGCGCTTTCAGGCGTGGTACTTTTGTTTTTGCCCGACCGCATTTTCAGATATCTTGGGCTTATGGAGCGCTCTTTAAAAGAAGAAATCAAACTCGGTGCGCGCTACCGCGATGCCGTAGAGAATACGCTTTCGGAGACAATTGACGCAGTTGAGTCGGTAAGCGGAATCTTTCACGAGGTGACAGATTCGTATTTTGATGAAAGCAAAAATTACGAGGCGAAAATCTTTGACGAAACTGCCGACAGCGTGTGCAAGCAGTGTTCGCTTTGCAAGTTCTGCTGGGAAAAATCAAGAGAAGAAACCGTGCCCTTAATGAACGAAATGTATGATATTTTAGAAAAAAAGCATACCCTTTTAAAAGGCGATGCACCGCAGGCGTTTTTGGATATGTGCATCAGAAAAGATGCGTTTTTGGCGCATCTTAACAAAAATTACGAGGCGTTTAAAATCACACGAATGTGGGCAGGAAAGGTGCTGCAGAGCAAGCGCTTAGTTGCAGAACAGTTTGAAAGCGTTTCGATGATACTGAAAAATGTAAAGGAACGCCTGATAGAAAAAATGCACGCAGAACCTCAGTTGGAACAAAAAATCCAAACGGCATTAGACGTTCGCGGTGTTTCTGCCGCAAAGGTTTCGGTTCTTTCGGGAGACGGGCTTTCGGTACGGCTCGACAAGGTAAGTTGCGGTGAAAATTTTGAGTGTCAGCACCTTGTAAAAAGTGCCGTTTCCGAAGTGCTGAAAGTCCCCGTAACGCAGGAAAAAAGAGAGTGCAAAAGCGATATTTGTCATCTTTCGTATGCACAGAAAACAAAATTTTCGTATGATGTTGCGGTTTCTTTTAAACCGCGTGCGTTTTCAACAGAATCGGGCGACAGTGTACTTTCGTTCCCAATGGAAAACGGTAAAGTGGCGCTCATTTTATCAGACGGCATGGGCAGCGGAAAAGAAGCGCATTTTCAGAGCCATATCACGACAAAACTTGCCAAAAAGATGCTTTGTGCAGGTTTTGAAAAAGAGACAGTCGTAAAAATGATTAACAATATTTTAATGATGGATACCGACAAAGATTCGTTTGCGACCATTGATTTGTGTATTTTAAATCTTTACACGGGCACGTTGGAATTTGTAAAAACGGGCGCAGTAAATTCGTACATAAAAAGCGAAAACGGGGTAGAGGAAGTAGTCGCATCCTCTCTTCCCGCAGGGCTTGTTTCAGAAGTTTCGCCCGACTTTTCTGTGCATTATCTTTCAAAAGGCAATTTTGTGGTTTTGGCATCGGACGGCGTGACAGATGCACTGGAAAGCGATGAAAAAAGCAAGATAAGTGAAATTTTAGCAGGATTTAAAGGGACTGCAAAAGAACTTTCTGACCGCATTTTAGATGTCGCGGTAAAAGAATCGGGAGGCTTACCCGCAGACGATTTAACCGTTATGGTACTTTCGGTTTTGGAAAATGCGTAGGAACACTTTTTCTTTTTGCGCATAGTATGTAGTACAAAGAAAAAGGGAGGGCACCAAAATGTGGCTTAAATACAGAATTTGGTCGATTGTGTGCGGTGCATTTTGTCTGGGGATTTTTGCAGGACTTTTGCTGCCTCCGATGTTTTTGGTTGTCATAGAGGGCGTTCTTTTGCTTTTTGTGGCGATTTGCAAACTGTGCGGTTAGATAGAAAGGAGCAAGTTTATGAAGGTTGTAGTACTTACATTACCAAAGGCAATTACGGGGATTTTAAAAAGCATTTTTAAAATGAAAGACTAAAAAGAAGGAGTCACTTTTAAGTGACTCTTTTTTTATGCTGTCTTTTTTTCATTTTCGCACAAAAAAACGCTTATAGTCGGTATTGTGACTATAAGCCATCCGGAGTGGAAAAACGAATGGAACAAGCGCTTTTTGCTGCGCGGAAACGTTTTTTGTACTTTTGGCATGACAAAAGTACAAAGAATTTACTTGAAAACGCTTTTTCTATGCCCTTTTGTTTCGACAAAGACACGAAAACCATTTCGCGCAATCAGGAAAGAAAAGAATTTTTACTTGTTACTACGCGGAAACAAATGGGACACCGTATTTCACACAAAACTGACGCGTTGGGTGAAAATGCGCTCAAAAACGCGATGGTTTATCCCGAAAGATGCCGTATGTAAGGCAAAACCGAGGTGTCAAAAAGTTCCCCTAGCCGACCCTCGGTTTTAGATGGACCTGAGCGCATATATATGCGCGAATGTTCTCGTGCCTTACATAAGGCATTACCTCGTGTGTTTAAAAAGTGCAAAATACTTACGGTTTTTGACAAGAAAACAAAGCGGCATAAATCGAGCGCTTTTTGCCGCGCAGATACGCTTTTGGTACTTTTGGCACGACAAAAGTACGGAGAAAAGATATATACAAAATAAAAAAGCGCTGCTTTAAACGTGACTCTCGTTTTATGCCCTTTTGTTTCGACAAAGACACGAAAACCATTTCGCGCAAACAGTAAAGAAAAGAATTTTTACTTGTTACCACGCGGATACGCTTTTGGTACTTTTGGCATGACAAAAGTACAAAGAATTTACTTGAAAACGCTTTTTCTATGCCCTTTTGTTTCGGCAAAAGGGCGAAAACCATTTCGCGCCACAGCAAACAAATGATTGATAGCCACATATCGCACAAAGTGGTGGTATATAAAAAGCGAAACGGCGTGTTTTCTGCGAGCCCCCTGCGGTTTGCGGCACGGGCAGATGCAAAAGACTCACTTTTGCAACTGCCCTAAAATCGGGGGTCAGCAAAGGAAACCGATACCACCCGATTTTACACGCACACCGCAGGCGGAATAATCAATCAATTCATTTGCTAAGGCGCATCGGAGCGCAATAATTAAAGATAAGAGTTTTTACTTGTTACCACGCGGAAACAAACGGGACACCGTATTTCACACAAAACTGACGCGTTGGGTGAAAATGCGCTCAAAAACGCGATGGTTTATCCCGAAAGATGCCGTATGTAAGGCAAAACCGAGGCGTCAAAAAGTTCCCCTAGCCGACCCTCGGTTTTAGATGGACCTGAGCACATATATATGTGCGAATGTTCTCGTGCCTTGCATACGGCATTACCACGTGTGTTTAAAAAGTGCAAAATACTTACGGTTTTTGACAAGAAAACAAAGCGGCATAAATCGAGCGCTTTTTGCTGCGCAGAAACGCTTTTGGTACTTTTGGCATGACAAAAGTACGGAGAAAAACACGAAAAAGAAAAAGAGTCACTTTTAAGTGACTCTTTTCGTTTTGCTTTGCGCGGTCGGCACCATTTTTACATCTCAACAGGCGTAACATTCCAGATATTTTTAGCATAATCCGTTACGCTTCTGTCTGATGCAAACACGCCCGCATTTGCGATGTTTTTAAGCGACATATTGAAAAACCGTGTTTTATCGGCGTACGCTTCGTTTACCGTAACGTGCGCGTTTTTATACGATTCAAAGTCTGCCATGTTCATATACGGGTCGGAAGTTATCAGGTAGTTTACGATGCTGTCAAAGTTTTTGCCGCCGATGCCGCCCGATTTGATAAATTCTAAAACATCACGAAGTGCGGCAGACGCATCGATATACGCTTTCGGGTTGTAGCCTTGGCTGTAAAGGGCATTTACTTCGTCTTTGGTAAGACCGAAAATAAAGATGTTTTCTTTGCCTACTGCATCTAAAATCTCAACATTTGCGCCGTCTAATGTGCCGAGCGTTACGGCGCCGTTTAACATCAGTTTCATATTACCCGTACCGGACGCTTCTTTTCCTGCCTGCGAAATCTGTTCGCTGATGTCTGCCGCAGGAATGATAATTTCGGCAAGCGAAACTTTATAATCTGCCACGAACACCACTTTGATAAAGTCGCGCACATCGGGGTCGCGTTCTATCATATCCGATACGGCGCAGATTAAGCGGATTACCTCTTTTGCCATATAGTAGCCGGCAGAGGCTTTTGCCGCAAAGATAAACGTTTTCGGCGCAGGCTTTAAGCCGTGGAATTTAATTTCGCGGTAAAGGTAAATGATGTGGAGTACATTCAAAAGTTGGCGTTTGTACTCATGAAGACGCTTTACCTGAATGTCAAACAGAGAGTCGGGGTTTAAAAGAATACCGTTTTTTTCAGAAACATATTCTGCGAGGCGTATTTTGTTTTCTCTTTTGATTTTCTGTAAGCGGTCTAAAACAGTTTTATCGTTATAGAATTTATTCAATTCTTCGATGCCGGATAAACTCTTCTTAAATCCGTCCCCTATGGTTTCGGTTAAAAAGTCAGAAAGCAGGGGATTTGCCTGGCAGAGCCATCTTCTGTGCGTGATGCCGTTTGTGACGTTTGTAAACTTTTCGGGGTAAAGCAAGTTAAAATCGTGGAACGTGTCGCTTTTTAAGATATCGGAATGGAGTTTCGATACGCCGTTTACGCTGTAACTTCCCGCGATACTTAAATTCGCCATTTTTACCATTCCGTCCGAAATGATTGCCATATGATTAATGTTTCCTGCAAGTTCGGGACGGGTTTTGTAGATATATTCACAGAATCTTCTGTTAATTTCTTCGATGATGGTATAAATTCTGGGAAGATGCGAGCGAACTAAGTCACACGGCCATTTTTCGAGCGCCTCGCTCATAACGGTATGGTTTGTGTATGCAAGGCTTTTTGATGCAATTTCCCACGCGTTATCCCATTTTAAGCCGTACTCGTCCATCAAAATGCGCATGAGTTCAGGCACGCAAAGGGACGGATGCGTATCGTTTATATGAATTACGGCTTTGTCGGCGAAATTTTCGAACGTGCCGTAGCGCTTATAGTGCGATTTTGTAATCTGTTGCAGCGATGCGCTTACAAAGAAGTACTGCTGTTTTAAGCGCAGGGATTTTCCCTCGATTTTATCGTCCGCAGGGTAGAGCACTTTTGAAATGGAACTTGCAATTGCCTCGTTTTCGGTCGATTTTACGTACTCGCCTTTTGAGAAAAGGTCCATATTAAAACCGCTTGTAGCCTTTGCGCTCCAAAGCCTTAATGTGTTTACCGCGTCAGTGTTATAGCCCGAAATAAAAAGGTCATACGGTCTTGCGGCGATGGACACATAGTTTTTGTGCTCGGTGGTAAGACCGTTTTCTGTCCAGTGTTCTTCAACGTCACCGAAAAAGTGCACTTCAACTTCTTCGTCGGCACGCTCGTTGAGCCAGTAACCACCCTTGTCGAGCCAACTGTCAGGGAATTCGTTTTGCCAACCGTCTATGATTACCTGACGGAAAATACCGAATTCGTAGCGGATGGAAAAGCCTGTGATGGGGTAAGAAAGCGCCGTCATGGAGTCTAAATAGCAAGAGGCAAGACGGCCTAAGCCTCCGTTACCGAGCCCTGCATCGGGTTCCATTTCGTAAAAGGTTTCGATGTCAAAGCCGTTTTTATCCAAAAATGCCTTGATATCTTCTTCTACGCCTAAATTCCACAGGTTATTTTTAAGCGAGGTACCCACCAAAAATTCCATGGACATATAGTAGACCTGCTTTTTTTCCTGTTCTTTTACTTTTTTCTGAAAGTCGTACCGCTTTTTTGCGAGTACGTCATTTGTTGCAACCAAAAGTGCCTCGTACACCTGACGGGGACTTCCGTTTTCAAGCGTCGTGCCGAATGAACGCTCCATAATGGATTCGATTTTTTCCTGCAAGAGTTTACTTTGTTTGTTCATACAATTTCTTCCTTATTCTGAGATTAGCGATTGATACATATCTTTATATTCTTTTGCTGAGCGCTCCCAACCGAAGTCGGTTCCCATCGCGTTTTTACGAAGAGCGCGCCACAGCGGTTTTTCGTTATAAAGCGCAATTGCGCGCTTTATGGCGTCTAACATATCGTAGGCGTTAAAACTCTGAAACGTCACACCGCATCCCGTTTTATCTTCGGGGTTAAAGGGCGTTACCGTGTCTTTTAAGCCCCCGACCGAGTGCACAATGGGAACGGTGCCGTAGCGCATTGCGATCATCTGCGAAAGACCGCACGGCTCCTGCTTTGAGGGCATTAAAAACATATCTGCGCCTGCGTAAATTTTTTGCGCCATCGCACCTGAAAAGCCGATGTAGCCGCGCACCTTGTCGTGTGCCTCGTACTCTAAATTTGTGAAGAAATGCTCAAAGTGCGTATCTCCCGTGCCGAGCACGATAAGTTGTACGGGCAGGTTTTTCAGTTCGTGTTCTATTTCGCACAAAAGGTCAATGCCTTTTTGCGCCGTAAGGCGCGTTACCATACCGATGACGGGGATGTTGTTGTCCTCTTTAAGCCCCATCTCTCGTTGCAGCATTTTTTTGTTAAACGCTTTAAAGCGGATGGTTTCGTACGAATATTTTTTGTAGATTTTTTCGTCCGTTTCAGGATTGAATTCGTCTGTGTCAATGCCGTTTACAATGCCCGAAAGTTTATACTGTCTTGCGTTTAAAATGTGATGCAAATTGTGTGATGCTGCGGGCGTCAGAATTTCTTCTGCGTAGGTTCTGCTTACGGTTAAGACCTTGTCGACCGACTCAACCCCGCCTTTTAACAGGTTTAAATCGCCGTCGTACATAAGTCTTGCGCGCATGTCGACATCGAGACCGAAGATGCTTCCTAAAATAATCGGATTGTATTTGCCCTGAAATTCGATATTATGTATCGAAAGGACAGTTTTGATTTTGTTATAGCGGGGATCTGCGCGGTAGTAAGCATCCAAATAAACAGGCAAAAGCGCTGTCTGCCAGTCGTTTATGTGGATAATATCGGGGAAATAGTTTATAAAATTAAGTGCGTCTAAAACGGCTTTTGAAAAGAACGCAAAGCGCTCAGAATCGTCGTACTCGCCGTAGATGGCTTTGCGGCCGAAATACTGTTCGTTATCAATAAAATAATACGTTACACCGTTTTTTACCGTGCGGAAAATACCGCAGTAACTTTTGCGCCAACTGATAGAAACGTCAAAATTCCCCAAAAATTCAAGGTCGGCTTGTTTTCTGTCGATTTTAGAATACAGGGGAAGTATCACAGAGGCGGATACGCCGATTTTTGTAAGCGCCTTGGGAAGTGCGCCTAAAACGTCGCCCAAACCGCCCGTTTTGATAAACGGTGCAGCCTCGGACGCTACCAATAATACGTTCATGTGTTTTCCTCCAAACGAAGTGCTTCTATTATTGTAAAGGATTTTATCTCTTTTTGTCAATTGCCGTAACTGACAAGATTTTTATTAAGTTTCGCTTAAAATTAAACAATTTTACCTTTGTTAATGACAAGCGGAAGCGTGTCGCACCCTGAAAGTGATTTGTTTTCGCGGATGCGTGCGTTTTTATCGGCAATCACGTAGGAAAGCGATGCGTTTTCCTCTACAATGGTATTTTGCATAACGATTGCGTTTTTAATACATGCGCCTTTTTCTACTTTTACGTTTCTGAAAACGATACTGTTTTCGACTGTGCCGTTTATCACACATCCGTCTGCGATATAACTGTTTTTAACGCAGGCGTCATCGCCGTAGCGCGTGGGGACAGAATCTTTGATGCGCGTTAAAATCGGCTGGTCTTTGCGGAAAATTTCGGCGCGGATTTCGGGCGATAAAATGTCTAAATTGGAAGATAAATATACCTCTAAACTGTCAATCAGTGCCATATAGCCTTCGTGGCGGTAGGCGTAGATTGCAAGGTCAGAAAGTTTTTTTGTGATAACATCTTTTCCGAAATTGTTCCAGCCGTATGTGATGCCCAAATCAATCAAAGAAAGAAGCAGGGATTTTTTAAGTATAAATACGTTTCGTAAAACGGTGCCTTTTTCGTTTTCTTCCTGCGTGTGAATTTTAACGTCCGAAACGCGCGATGCGTCGTTTAATGTAAGTGTTACGTCAGACGGCTTTACGGCGTCTTCTGAAACCAGTACCGTAATATCTGCGTTGTGTTTTTCGTGACTTAAAAACATGTCGTTAAAGTCTATGTTCATTACGATGTTCGCGTCCGCCAAAATGCAGTATTCGGGAAGCATGCTGTCGATGTAGCCATGGATGCTCGAAAGCACGTCAAACTGATTTTCGCTGTGCACCAAGGTATCGGTCGCAAAAGGTGTTAAGATTTTAAGACCGCCGTTTTTGCGGTTTAAGTCCCAGTCTTTTCCCCAGCCCAAATGGTCCATCAAAGAGCCGTATTTGCTTTTTGTGATAATACCGATGTTGTGCACCTTTGCGCCCACAAGGGACGAAAGGATAAAATCAATTAAGCGGTATCTTCCGCCGAACGGGATCGAGGCGAGTGTGCGCTTTCCCGAAATTTCGCCGATTTTATTGTCGCGACTGTCGTATGAATCTGTAAATAAAATGCAAAATGCGTTCATAGTAAACTCCGTTTCCGCCGCAAAAGCGGCACTTTATTTTGTCAGCGTGTTTCGCCCGGCATAAGCATTTCTTTCGGGCGGACAATTTCGCCTTTTCGTACTACGGCACCTGTACCGACTACGGCGATTCCCCAGTTTTCGCGGTCGGGGAATTCTTCCGGCGGTGCGCCGACTATGGCACCGTCTTCAATTACTGCGTCGTCTGCTATAATGGCATAGCGCACGCATGCGCCTTTTCCGATTTTTGCCGAGCGCATCACAACAGAATACGAAATCTCGGCGCCCTCTTCTGCCGTAACGTCAGAAAACAGAATCGAGTTATTGACATTTGCGTATACTTCGCATCCTTCTGTTATAAGCGAATTTTTAATGCTTGCGGTTTCACCCACGTACTGCGGTGTCGTAAGCGAGTGACGGCAGTAAATGCGCCATAAGGGGTCGCTTAAATTCAAAGGAATCGTGGGGCTTAACATGTCCATATTGGCTTCCCACAAGTTTCCGATTGTGCCGACGTCTTTCCAGTAGCCGTCAAAGGGATACGCAAACATGCGCTCGCCCGCAGAAAGCATTGCGGGAATAATGTTTTTACCGAAATCGTTTGCACTGCCTTCTGTGTTTTCGTCGGCGATTAAATATGCCTTTAATTTTTCCCACGTGAAGATGTAAACGCCCATCGAGGCCTTTGTGGATTTCGGTTCTTTCGGTTTTTCTTCAAACTCGTAGATGGATAAATCGTCGTTTGTATTCATAATGCCGTATGCGGATGCCTCGTCGATGGGAACATCCATTACCGCGATGGTGGCATCGGCATTTTTTTCTTTGTGGAATTTGAGCATTTTCGCGTAGTCCATTTTGTAAACGTGGTCGCCCGAAAGCACCAAAACGTACGTAGGCGAGTACTGCTCCACAAACTGTATATTCTGATAGATTGCGTTTGCCGTGCCTTTGTACCACTGACCGTCTGCGCCCGTAACGTAGGGCGGAAGCACCTGAATACCGCCGTTCATACGGTCTAAATCCCACGGCTGACCGGTGCCGATGTAGGCATTTAATTCAAGCGGTTTGTACTGCGTTAAGACGCCCACCGTATCAATGCCCGAATTTGCACAGTTTGACAGTGTAAAGTCAATGATTCTGTACTTTCCGCCAAAGGGAACGGCAGGTTTTGCACGGTCTTTGGTAAGGACGTAAAGTCTGCTTCCCTGACCGCCTGCTAAAAGCATTGCAATCATTTCTTTTTTGATTCCCATCTTAAAAACCTCCTGTGTGGTTTATTTTTTGCTGTCTTTTTTGGTGTTTGGCTTACGTTTATAAAAATAAATGGTCGAAAACGGCGGGAGTGTAAGCGATACGTGATAGGGTTTTCCGTGCATTTCGCCTTTTTTTGCCGTGACTTTGTTATTTTTGATTCCGCTTCCGCCAAAGCGTTCTTCATCGCTTGAAAATACTTCGCGGTAGACGCCCGGGCGGTCTACGCCGATTTTGTAATCTTCATATAAAAGAGACGAAAAGTTAGAAACAGATAAAACCGCATTTTTCTCTTTGTCGTACCTTAAAAACGCGATGACGTTATTGGTGCTGTCATCTACATCCGCCCACGAAAATCCGTCCCACGAGCGCTCCATTTCCCAGAATGCAGGCGTTTTTTTGTAAAACGAAAAGAGTGCGCGCGAAAATTCTTTTTGCTTTTGGTGCGCGTCAAACGAAAGTAAATTCCAGTCGAGTTCGCTTTCTTCGTTCCATTCGATGAATTGTCCGAATTCTGCGCCCATAAACAAAAGTTTTTTGCCGGGGTGTGCGTACATATAGCCAAGGTATGCGCGCAAGTTTTTAAACTTGTCTTCATATTCGCCCGGCATTTTGGATAAAAGCGAGCACTTTCCGTGTACTACCTCGTCGTGCGAAAGGGGAAGGACAAAGTTTTCGGAAAATGCGTATGTCATCGAAAAGGTAAGGTTATTGTGCACGCCTTTTCTGAAAAACGGGTCTTGCTTCATATAGGTTAAAGAATCGTTCATCCAGCCCATGTTCCATTTGTAGTGAAACCCTAAACCGCCAACGTCCGTCGGATAGGTCACAAGCGGCCACGCGGTCGACTCTTCTGCAATCATCATAGCGCCGGGGTACGCCTCGCCCACGCGCGCGTTTAAGCGTTTTAAAAATTCTGCCGCCTCAATATTCCCGTTTCCGCCAAACTCGTTTTGTGACCATTCGCCGTCTTTTTTTCCGTAGTCTAAATAGAGCATAGAGGCAACGGCGTCAACGCGGAGGCCGTCTATGTGGTACTTATCAAGCCAGAAGCACGCGTTTGAGATTAAAAAGCATTTGACTTCGTTTTTTCCGTAGTCAAAAATGCGTGTACCCCAGTCGGGATGTTCGCGTTTTTTGGGGTCAGCATATTCATACAGGCACGTACCGTCAAACTCAATGAGACCGTGCGCGTCTTTGGGAAAATGCGCAGGTACCCAGTCTAGTATTACGCCGATGTCGTTTTGGTGGCAACGGTCCACAAACGCCATAAACTCTTTCGGTGTGCCAAAGCGCGAGGTGGGCGCATAATAGCCCGTTACCTGATATCCCCACGATTTGTCGTATGGGTGCTCGCTTATGGGAAGAAGTTCTAAGTGCGTAAAGCCCATTTCTTTTACATACGGGATGATTTCGTCTGCAAGTTTTTCATAAGAAAATGCGTTTCCGTCCGAAAATCTGCGCCACGAACCCAAGTGCAGTTCGTACACATTCATAGGTTTATCAAATGCGACGGTTTTTCTTTCTTTCATCCACTTTTTATCGTGCCACGTGTAGCCTGAAAGCGAGTACACCTTTGATGCCGTGCCCGGTCTCGTTTCGGCATGGGTGGCGTAAGGGTCTGCTTTTAAAAGCGTTCTGCCGTCGTGTGTTTTGATAACGTATTTATACGCATCAAACTCCTTTACGCCCGAAATCACGCACTCAAAAATGCCTCCGCCTGTAATGCGAAATGCCTCGTGGCGCGTTTCGTCCCAGTCGCAAAAATCGCCTGTGACATAAACCGCACGCGCAGAAGGTGCAAACACGCGAAATGCGTAAGTGCCATCTTCCACTTTATGCACGCCTAAATAGTCGTATGCCTTAAAATTGGTGCCCTCGTGAAACAAATATTCTGCTAAACTGTTGTCTGCCTGGTTCATTTTGTATCCTCCGTGGATAAAGAGACTTTTTTCATGTATATATATTAGTATAGCACAGCCTGATGGAAAAGAAAAGGGGTTTTTGTAGAAAAGTAATAATTTTTTTTAACTTTTAATATTAAATTTATGAAAATGTAACAATCCAAGAAAAAAGGGCAAAAAAGTAAGCGGGATATTTCATTGACAAACCCACATACTATATAGTATTCTTTTTATATATCAATTTATCCGAAAAGGGACGTGAAAATAGTGGAGCGCGTGTTGTTTGATGCAAGGGAAAAAACGCACAAATCGCCCTTTGGCGCCGTGAAAACAGAAGAAAATGTAACCTTTACCGTTGCCGTTTTAAAAAGCGAGGCACCGTGTGAGGTGTTTTTTGTGTGCCGAAAAGACGGAGAAAGCAACGAGACGCGCGCAACTATGCAGTACGTAAAAGAAGACGAGGCGTACCTTTGGTACACCGTAACACGCGCATTTTACGAACCTGCGCTTTATTTTTACAGATTCGAGTTTTCGTTTTCGGACGGAATACGCTTTATCGGAAACGTAGACGGCAGTGCGTGTGTCGGCGACTGGCTCCCCGAGTGGCAACTTACCGTGTACGATAAAAATTTTGAAACGCCCGACTGGGCAAAAGATGCGGTGATGTATCAGATTTTTCCCGACCGCTTTTGTCGGAGTAAAAAGTATATGCCGAAAAACGCAAAAAATGAACGCATCATACACAAAAACTGGTTTGATGTGCCCAATTTTTTGTACGAAACGCCCGACTACAAGGGAAATGACTTTTTTATGGGAAACCTTTTGGGGATAAAAGAGCGTATCGACTACTTAAAATCGCTCGGCGTTACGGTAGTTTATCTAAATCCCGTGTTTGAAAGCCCCGAAAACCACCGTTACAGTACGGCGGATTATAAAAATATTGACCCGTATCTCGGCACAAATGAAGACTTTTCGGCGCTTTGCGAAGCCTTTAAACGAAACGGAATCCGTGTAATTTTAGACGGCGTGTTCAGTCACACGGGCGCAGACAGCATTTATTTTAACAAGTTCGGGCATTACGATTCGGTGGGCGCATATGAGGGCGCACATTCTCCTTATTATAACTGGTATCAGTTTGATGACTCGCCCGTTGGATATGCATCGTGGTGGGGATTTTCGAATTTGCCGAACGTCAATGAAACGCACCCCGATTATTTAGAGTTTATTACGGGAGAAGACGGCGTGCTTTCGTTCTGGCAGAAAATGGGTGCGTCGGGCTGGCGGCTTGATGTTGCCGACGAACTCCCCGACGCATTTTTAGACGCTTTAAGAGACCGCGTCAAGCGCGAAGACCCCGATGCGCTTATCATAGGCGAAGTGTGGGAAGACGCCACAACGAAAGAATCGTACGGTGCAAGAAGACGGTATTTATTGGGAAAAGAACTCGATTCTGTTATGAATTATCCGTGGCGGACGGCTGTCATTGAATTTGTCAAACACGGAGACGCGAAAGGGTTTCAAGATTCTGTTTTATCCATTTTGGAAAACTACCCCGAGCCTGCTGTCAGGTGTCTTATGAACAGTATTTCGACGCACGACACAAGGCGCGCGATGAACGAGTTTGGATTAGAAAGAACGGTAGAGCATCGCGACGCGGCGCAGTGCGTTTTAAGCGACGAAGAGTACGAAAGAGGAAAAGCGGGGCTTATGGCGGCAACGTTTCTGCTCAACGCACTTCCCGGCATGCTTTGCATTTATTACGGCGATGAGGCAGGGCTTGCGGGCGAGCGCGACCCGTACGCGCGCATGGGCTTTCCCTATGGAAAAGAGGATTTGGAACTGACCGCATTTTTTAAGAAGATGGGCAAAATCAAACGAGACTACCGCAGAGCGTTTTTGGCGCCGTATGCGGTATATGCTGTGGGCGCGCATACGATAAAACTTGTGCGCGGTGACCTTATCTTTTTTGCCAACATGGGAAGTTATGAAGAAACTGTTACAATGGAAAAAGAGTTTGTAACAATTTACGGCGAAAACGGGGTAGAAGTTTTGGGAAAAACCGTTAAAATTTTACCGAAATCTTACGCGGTTTTTAAAGAGAAAAAGTAAAAAAATGCAGTAAAAAGTCGCGTTTTTGGACGCGGCTTTTTCTTTGTTCATAATCAATTTACATTTAAATGCTTGACAAATCACGTAATATGTTGTATAGTATATTTAACAACTTTGTAATAATTTTGTCATTATTACATAGAATGTTATTGTAAAAACAACAAAGGGTGATTGAATGATTTTGAATAAGAAAACGGTGGAAAAAGGCGTTTTGCGCCTTTTGCTTACGGCGGTATTTACGCTCGTAATGCTGACCGCACCGGGCGGAAATCTATTTACGCAGGCGGATGCAGAACAGGAAGACGTACTCGTAGTTTTTGCGCCGGACGCAGAAGAAATTACACCGTCTTACGAGGGCACAGGCGTTTTCATGATGCCGACAGAGGGTAGGTTTTCTTCTCCTTACGGCAGACGCTGGGGCAGATTTCATCACGGCATTGACCTTTCGGCAAGCGTGGGAACGCCCGTATATGCCGCAGATAACGGCATTGTTACCGTGTCTAATTACAACAAAAACGGATACGGAAATTTAATCGAGATTGACCATCAAAACGGTATGGTTACAAGGTATGCACACCTGAATTCCCGCGCGGTTTCAGAAGGTGACGGCGTGTTAAAGGGCGACCTTTTGGGAACAGTCGGAAATACAGGTAGGTCGACGGGACCGCACCTGCATTTTGAAGTTAGAATCGAAGGTAAGTCGAAAGACCCCATGGCGTACTTAAAAAGTGAATAAGAATGAAAAATGAGTCACGAAATGTGGCTCTTTTTTTATCTTTGTGACGAAAAAGGCTTATAGTCGGTATCGTGACTATAAGATATTTTAGTGACAGATAAAAGGGTGGAAAGAATTTTATGTCCTGTTTTTATCCGTACTTTTGTCGTGCCAAAAGTACCAAAAGCGTTTTGCGCAGCAAAAAGCGCTCGATTTATGCCGCTTTGTTTTCGTATCAAAAACCATGAGCATTTCGCATTTTTCAACACACGTGGTAATGCCGTATGTAAGGCACGAGAACATTCGCGCATATATATGCGCTCAGGTCCATCTAAAACCGAGGGTCTATTAAGGGAACTTTTTGACACCTCAGTTTTGCCTTACATACGGCATCTTTCGGGATAAATCATCGCGTTTTTGAGCGCGCCTTACGCCCAACGCATTTGTTTGGTGTGAAGTATTGTGTCCCGTTTGTCTACGCCTGGTAACAAGTAAAAACTATTATCTTTAATTATTGCGCTCCGATGCGCCTTAGCAAATGAATTGATTGATTATTCCGCCTGCGGTGTGGGTGTAAAATCGGGTGGTATCGGTTTCCTTTGCTGACCCCCGATTTTAGGGCAGTTGCAAAAGTGAGTCTTGTGCATCTGCCCGTGCCGAAAACTGCAGAGGACTCGCTAAAAAAACACCGTTTCGCTTTTTATATACCACCACTTTGTACGATATGTGGCTATCAATCATTTGTTTGCTGTGGCGCAAAATGGTTTTCGCCCTTTTGTCGAAACAAAAGGGCATAAAATGAGAGTCACGTTTAAAGCAGCGCTTTTTTATTTTGTATATATCTTTTCTCCGTACTTTTGTCATGCCAAAAGTACCAAAAGCGTTTTGCGCGGCAAAAAGCGCTCGATTTATGCCACTTTGTTTTCATCCCAACAACCGAAAGTATTTCGTGGCTTTCACACACGCGGTAATGCCGTATGCAAGGCACGAGAACATTCGCACATATATATGTGCTCAGGTCCATCTAAAACCGAGGGTCTATTAAGGGAACTTTTTGACACCTCGGTTTTGCCTTACATACGGCATATTTCGGGATAAATCATCGCGTTTTTGAACGCGCCTTACGCCCAACGCATTTGTTTGGTGTGAAGTATTGTGTCCCGTAAGTGCATGTGGGCCGCAATGGATAAAAAAGAGCCACGCGGTCGCGGCTCTTTTTTTGTTGGGTATGTTTGTTTTCATCCTTTTCGTATCAAAAATAGCGCATAGTCGGTATCGTGACTATAAGCATTCTGGGGGTGCTGCGTATAACATATTATCACATATACGATTATATGTACTTTTGGGCGCAATTCCATGTGCGGAGAGCGTTTGGATGCGTTCTACTATGCTTTCTGTTATCATCTCACCCGGGCAGAGAAACGGAACGCCGGGGGGATAGGAAAATACGTATTCTAAACTCATTTTGCCCACTGCGGAAGCAAGGGGCAAACATTCGCCGTTTAAGGTTTCTGCCTTATGTGGCGGCATAAGTACGCACGGCAATTCGTTTGGTATGGCATGCGTTACGTTGATTTCAGCCGTAAGCGTTTTGTCGATTTTCAAAAGCGCTTTTAAAAGTTTTGTAAGGCTTTTTTTCGTGTCGCAGACCGTTGCCATTGCAAGTACGTATTGCGGTGCAGAAAGTTCGGTTTCGATTTTATATCTTTCCCGCAGAATTTCAGAAAGAGAAGTGCCCGAAAGGGAGGCGTTTTTCGTCGAAATAATGATTTTGGAAAAATCGTCGAAATGTGTGACAGAAAGGTGTTTTAAGCCTTTTGTCTTTTCGTAAAATGCAGAAAGGTTTTGCAAAAACGCGTTCATCGGTTTTTGAATGTGCGAGATAAAATCCACACATTCGTCAATCGACGCAAGCAGAATATAACTCGGGCTTGACGTCTGAAACAGTGTGATTGCGTTCTTTACTTTCTGCGCCGAAACGGTGTCATTTCGGTGTAAAAGTGCCGTTTGCGTAAGCGCAGGCAGCGTTTTGTGAAGGCTCGTTACGGAAACGTCGGCGTATTTTACTTGGTTTTCAGAAAACGCGCCGTCCGATATACCAAAATGCGCGCCGTGTGCCGCATCCAAAAAAAGAGAAGCACCGTGTTTTTTGCAAACTTTCGAAATGCCTTTTACGTCCGACAAAACGCCCTCGTATGTGGGCGAGGTAAGGATGACAAGTTTTATGTCTTTGTTTTCGTTAAAAGCCTTTTCCACCGCCTCGGGTGTGATGCCTTGGGAAATGGAAAGGTCGTCACATTCAGGCAGAATGTAGCAAGGCGTAAGCCCGAAAAGCGATACTGCACGATAGACGGATTTGTGGCAGTTTCGTGCCATAAGCACGGTGTCTTTGCGGTTTGTGAGCGCAAAAATCCCTGCAAAAATGCCGCACGTAGAGCCTCCCACAAGGGGGAAACTTTCGCTTACGCCATAAAGGTTCGCCGCGCGGTCTCCGAGCGCTTTTAAGCACCCCGAACTATCGTTTAAATCATCAAATTCGGGAAGTTCTGTAATGTCAAGCGCGTAGGGAATAGGGCTTTTTACGTTTCGCTTATGCCCCGGCATATGCATCGGGGTGTATGTTTTGTGGTGCCGTAAAAGGCGTTTTGTTAAACTTAATTTACGCATGTTTCAATTCCTTTAACAGTGCGATTTCCTGTTCGTAGCCCGAAAGTTCGTTGGGCGTTTCCAAATAAAACGGAAGAGAGGAAAGCAGAGGGTGATTGATAATGCGCGAAAACGCCTCGGTTCCGATTGAACCGCCGCCGATGACTTCGTGGCGGTCTTTGTGGCTCGAAAAAGGATTTTTACTGTCGTTTATATGGATGGCGCGAAGACGCGAAAGACCGATTGTGCGGTCAAACTCTTCTAAAACGCCGTCTAAATCATTTACAATATCGTATCCTGCATCGTACACGTGGCAGGTATCCAAACACACGCCGAGTTTGTCCTTTTGTTCGGTTAAATCGATTATGGCGCGGATTTCAGAAAACGTTCCGCCCACTTCGCTCCCTTTTCCCGACATGGTTTCGAGTAACACGGTCGTTGTCATTTCGGGGTACAAAACTTCGTTTAAGGTTTCGGCAATTTGTGTGATGCCGACGTCCGTACCTTGTCCTACGTGGCTACCGGGGTGGAAGTTATAAAGGTTTCCGGGGATGTGCTCCATGCGGAAAATGTCGTCTTTAAACGTGTTTTTGGCAAACTCGCGGACGCTTTGTTTATCCGAACACGCGTTTAACGTGTACGGCGCGTGCGCTAAAATCATGCCCAAGCCGTTTTCGTTTGCGTACGAAAGGTACGCGGAAATATCATCCAAATCAAGCGGTTTTGCCGCGCCGCCTCTGGGGTTTCGCGTGAAAAACTGAAACGTGTTTGCACCGATTTTTGTCGCGGTTTTTCCCATATCCAAAAAACCTTTCGACGCAGATAAGTGACAACCTATATAAAACATAACGTCACCCCTTACACCAAGTTTTCCATAGGTGCGCCTGCAAGCAGATGAAAATGCAGGTGAAACACCGTTTGCCCTGCGTCTTTTCCGCAGTTGGTTAAAATGCGGTAGCCTGTCTTGTCGACGCCTTCTTTGCGCGCAATTTCGCCCGCCGTAAGCAGAATGTGGGCAATTAACTCTTTGTGCGCGCTTTCTAATTTATCGGCGCTTTCAATGTGCGTTTTGGGGATAATCAAAATATGTGTGGGTGCCTGGGGACTAATGTCGCGAAATGCGAAAATCAAATCGTCTTCATACACTTTGTCGGACGGGATTTCGCCCGCTGCTATTTTACAGAAAATACAGTTTTCCATACGTGTTTCCTCCTTTATCGGTTCCAGTAATTTGTGATTGCGTCTTTTACGGTTTCGATCACTTTTTCCAAATTCCGCTCATCAATGTCTATTATGATGTCGGAAAGCGCATATTCTGCCTCGTATTCTTTCATCAAAGATGCGATTTCTTCTACATTTTTTCCGACGAGTTCGAGGCGCTTGTTGTGCGAATTTTTGGTGTTTTCAAAAATGGTTTCGGGGCTTACGCGAAGCCACACCATTGTGCCGAAAGATTTTAGTTTTTCAAAGTTTTGTGGTGTTTTTAAAGTCCCTCCGCCCGTTGCGATGAGCGCGTTTTCGTTTTCCAAAAGATTCATCACCGCAAACGATTCGGCACCCTCAAAATAGGTGCGCCCTTTTTTTGTTACAATGTCGGAAACTGACATATTTTCGCATTTTTTGACATATTCATCGGTATCAAAAAAATCGAGCCCAAAGTGGTTTGCAAGTCGCCGTCCCACCGTGGTTTTGCCCGTTCCCATAAAGCCGACCAAAACAATATTTTTATTCATACATCCTCCCGCTTTCCGAACCAAAAAATTTCTTTTCGTCTGTTCAGTTTAGTATATGAGAAAGCGCCCTGTTATTATGCATAAGGGAAAGTTTAAGCAGATAAATTTTTGCTTATTTCTATTGTAACATTCTGTGCAAAATATGTCAAGAAACGGTGCATTTTTAAGTCAAAAAAAACCGCAAGTTTTCATTGACATTACCGCTAAAAAAAGGTATAATGATATAAATAGCGTTGTTTTTTTACAAGGAGGCAGAAGATGAACCCTTCTTTGAAAAAAAGAATACTGATTATTACGGGTGTTGCCGTTTTGATTCTGGCACTTTTGGGAGGCGCGTTTTATATTGCCGTAAACACGATGTTTTCAAAAGTGACAAAGTCTTTAAGCCAGAACAATATGTTAGATGACGGTGTCGGCGGTATCTGGGTGCCGGGTAAAGACGGCGAAAAGGTTTTTGTGACATTAGACAGTACCACCGTAAATGCGTTAGAGGGCAAAATTCCCACAGACGATAAGGCAAAAGTGCTTGCCATTTTAGCACGTGCGCTTCCTTCGGATACCTACAAAACCGTGCTTTCTTATATAAAAGGCGGCATCACAGAAGAAGAATTTGTAAAGGTGTACAGCCTTATGAAAGAGCATCT
>JAZNGT010000039.1:0-25201 GCA_045576635.1 Congzhengia sp.
TTTTAATCAGGAAAAATGGAACGACAATGCGAGACTTCGAATTTATATGATTGATGATTTGGAGCAAAGGTATGGAATATTAGGGAAGACAGAAAAACAAATTGTTGACTTGTTAGGAAAACCGACATCTATCAGTGACACACAGAATGTCATATACGAATATTATGTAGGTGAAAGTATTATAGATCCGTTTGGTTATCGAATTGAATTTGAGAATAACATTGCGATAAAAACCACTTTGATTGAGCATTGATTATTTTGGTATATTTGACGTATGCCAATTTAAAAAATAGTTGAGATAAGGGGTTACATACTTATGAGAAAATTGGAAATAGGTTCTGTTTATAAACATTTTAAGGGTAATTTGTATCGCGTGGAGGATGTTGCAACGCATTCTGAAACAGGCGAAACCTATGTGGTATACAGACAGATGTACGGAGAAAAATCGCTTTGGGTCAGACCTCTTGCTATGTTTTTAGAAGAAGTAGACCGCAAGAAATATCCCGAGGTCGAGCAGAAATACAGATTTGAAAAACAGTAGAGATGACAAATAAATTTTGGGGTGAAATTTTATGGTATATAACAACATCTTAGAAGCAATCGGCAACACGCCGATGGTAAAACTAAAAAACATTGCGCCGAAAGATGGGGCTGACATTTTAGTAAAGGTGGAAGGCTTAAATGTTGGCGGCTCCATTAAAACAAGAACGGCTTACAACATGATTCAAGATGCCGTAGCGCGCGGTAAGATACATAAAGATACCGTGATAGTAGAACCTACAAGCGGAAATCAGGGAATCGGTCTTGCGCTTGTTGGAGCAGTAATGGGGTACAAGACGAAAATTATTATGCCGGACTCTGTAAGTGAAGAGCGTCGCAAACTTGTTCGCCACTATGGTGCCGAGGTAATTTTGGTGCACGATTCAGGCAATATTGGTGCCTGCATTGATGAGTGTCTGCGTTTAGCGCTTTCTATGGAAAAGGAAGACCCCAACGTATTTGTTCCGCAGCAGTTTGAAAATCCTGCAAATCTTCAAATTCAGAGAGAGCAGACCGGCAGAGAAATTTTAGAACAAGTAGATGGTCCTATTCACGGATTCTGTTCAGGTATCGGTACCGGTGGTACGATTACCGGAATCGGTGAGACCTTAAAATCCCAAAATCCCGACATGATAATCTGGGCAGTAGAACCGGAAAATGCAGCGATTTTATCAGGCGGTTCTATCGGAACACACGTGCAGATGGGCATTGGAGACGGAATTATTCCGGCGATACTAAACCAAAACATTTATGATGATATCTGTATTGTAAAAGATGAAGAAGCGATAAAAACATCAAAGGAACTTGCTTCAAAAGAAGGTATTATGTGCGGTATTTCAAGTGGAACAAACGTTGCTGCGGCAATTAAACTTGCAAAGCTTTTAGGACCGGGAAAAACCGTTGTTACAGTGCTTCCCGATACGGCAGAACGGTATTTTTCCACTCCGCTTTTTGAAGACTAAGACTAAAATAAGGGTAACGATTCTATTGAAAATTGCGTCTTCATATGATGATAAAAAAGGAGGGCGATTATATGAACGCAATTGTTATTTATAAAACTAAATATGGCTCGGCAAAAACCTATGCACAATGGATAGGCGAAGAACTTTCGTGCAGAGTGAAAGATGCAAAAGATGTAAGTGTGCAGGAACTGGAATCGTATGATACTATAATATATGGCGGTGGTCTTTATGCCGAAGTTATAAACGGCGTAAGCCTCATCACAAAAAACATTGATAGATTGAAAGATAAAAAGATTGCAGTTTATACAACAGGCATTACACCTCTTGACTGTACGGAATATTATGATAAACTGGTAGTTGAAAAAAACTTTAAAAAAGGAGTGCCTGACGAAATAAAACTTTTCCATTTTACGGGCAAAATGATTCTTGAAGAACTGAGCGTTGTGCACAGAACTGCACTTAAATCTCTGAAAAAGATTATGCTTTCTAAGGAGAATCCTTCCCCTATGGAAAAACTTCTGGTTGAACTTTGTGACGCTGACGGTGATTTTTGTGACCGCAACCAGATTTTTGATTTGATAGCGTATGTAAAGAACTGATATAACGAAAAATTTTTAATACTTATGTTTTAGGATAAAGAAAAAGGAGTATACCAATGATTTTGACGGTTACCTTAAATCCCACCATTGACAGAGTGTACGTTGTGGAAGATTTTAAAATCGGAAATGTACATAGAGTAAAAGACGTTTCGCGTTCTGCCGGCGGCAAGGGGATTAATGTCGCAAGAGTATCCAAAATTTTAGGCAGAGACACTGCTGCAATGGGCTTTGTCGGTGGTTTTACGGGCGCGTTTATAAAGTCTGAGATAGAAAACATGGGCATTAAAACCCTTTTTACCGATATTGCTGGTGAAACGCGCACAAATGTAAACATTTCGGACGGTACTGGCAAATCCGGCGAAATTTTAGAGCCTGGCCCTGAGATTTCAAGCGATGAAGCGGAGCGCTTTTTGAAGACTTTTGCTGTTTCACTCCAAAACTATGATATCATCTGTGTTTCTGGCAGTCTCCCCAGGGGCCTTACAAGCGAGTTTTATAGAAAACTTATTTTTATGGCAAAAGAAAAAGGCAAAAAGATCATTGTTGACACAAGTGGGGACACGCTTTTTGACGTTCTTTCGGCAAATCCTTTTATGGTAAAACCCAATAAGGATGAACTTAAAAGCCTTTTAAAGAAAGAAATCAAAACAGACGAAGACTTAAAAGAAGCGCTTTTCTTTCTTTTGGATAAAGGCGTAGAAGTGCCCTTTATATCACTTGGAAAAGGCGGTGCTGTGGCACTCTTAGACGGCGAGGTCTATAAACTGACAGCACCAGACGTTACGGTTATAAACGCTGTGGGTTCAGGAGACAGTGCGGTCGCAGGGGTTGCATCCGGACTCGATATGGGGTATAATATGATAGATTCATTAAAACTTTCTATGGCATCGGGCGTGGCAAACACACAGTTTAGAAAAACGGGATTTGTGACCAAAGAACTTGTAGAGAAGTACTTTGACCAAATCAAAGTAAGTAAAATTTAAAAAAGGTGAGCCAAATGAAAAAAGAATCGATTTTTCAAATGATAAAGTTTACGCTCTTTTCTGCGTCTGCCGGCATTATACAAGTGCTTTCGTTTACACTATTTGACGTTTTGTTTCATTGGATATACTGGCCGGCGTATTTAACGTCGCTTATTCTGTCTATTGTATGGAATTTTACGCTCAACAGACAGTATACATTTAAGTCAGCGGCAAATATTCCGATTGCGATGCTCAAACTTTTTGGGTTTTATCTTGTCTTTACACCTCTTTCTACTTGGCTTGGGCATATCGCGGAATCAAACGGCGTAAACGGCTACATTGTTTTGATTGTTACCATGCTTTCCAATTTTGTTTTGGAATTTTTGTTCTCGAAATTTGTAATATATAAAAATCAGGAGAACACAAGGAGATGAAAAAAGTGAATGCTTTAAAGCAGTGCATATTAAAAGACGGTCCATGTCAAAACTGCGGCGAATGCGACCGTTGTGACTTAGACCGTACAAAGATTTGTAATAATTGCGGAAAATGTATTGCTGAAAATGCAGAGACGCGTGCAATTAAAATTGACAGCGTAATTATGGATTTATAATTTACTGTATTTTCCGGGTGGTGTACCCACGAACTTTTTAAACACGCGAATAAAGTTTGCGTAATCCTGAAATCCACAAAGCGTTGCGGTCTCCGCGACGCTTTTTCCTTCTGCAAGCAGTTTTTTTGCCTCGGCAATTCGTTTCGTGATGATGTATTTTGCAGCCGTGGTGTTGAGTCTGCTTTTAAAAAGTTTACAAAGTTGATTGACTGAAATATACGAAACCTTCGCAAGTTTTTCAAGCGTTAAATCTTCAAAATAATGTTCGTTTATGTAAGAAAGTGCAGACTCGATGATTCTGTCATCTTCGTTTGTTGTGCGCTTAATTCCGCTCCTTTTTAAAAAGAGTTGATTTACAAGCACCAAAAGTTTATTTGCAGCGGCGTTTTTCAAAACGTCTTCTCCAAAATCATTTAACACGCGAAATGAAACGAAAAGTTTTTCGAATTCTGCAATTTCTTTGTCAGAAAGTGAAATTTTATTTGAAACATTGTCACCTCTGTTATAAAAACAGTAGGATAAATCCGTAGCTAGAGTCGACTGTGATTTTAAATAATCGGGGTGAATCTGCATAACAAAGCGCGCAAATGTCTGGGAAGTGTCTGTTGTAATAATATGTGGTTCATACTGGTTTAAAATAAAAAGGTCGCCGTTTTTCGCCTCGTAAATTTTACCGTCTATTAAAAAACTGTTTCCGCCCGAAAGGCACAGTAAAATTTCGCAACAGTCGTGCAAATGAATACCGGAATTTGACTTTTCTTCTTCGGAATAGCAGACAGCATACGTACGCGTATCGCAGGCGCTTTGAATGGCATCTTTTGCCTTGCTGAACAAAAATGGCACTTTTTTCACTCCCTTTCATTTAAATCCTAATACATTGTAGCACACTAAACAGAAAAATGCAATAAAAATTATAAAAAAGATATAAAAGTTGCATATTAAAGAAAAAGGGACGAAAACAGCACCTGTTTTCGTCCTTTCCTATCGTATATTTTCTTCTAGTTGTTTTATAAATTCTTCCTGCGTCATTTTCTGTACGTTTCGTATCAGTTTAATGTTTAAAGCATTCGCCCGGTTTAAAAAAGATTGTCTTACACGATAGCTGCTCATTATAAGAATTTTCTTGGAGTAGACACCGCCAAAACGCTTTGATACGGTGTTTAATTTATAAAGTTCTGATGTTTCTACACTTCCATTTTTGCAGGAAATAAATACCGGCGTAAGTCCCTTGGTTAAAAATACATCGATTTCATTTTTTACATCATCCGGGTCATAGTTATAGGTTTCCCAATCAATCACTGCACCGCTTAAAGCGTGTTCTGTAAGTTTTGTGCCGGATTCGTTTTTTGCTTTTTGGATACAAAGGAGTGTGTAAAGTTCAAGCGCGGTTCCTGATTTTGACAAGGCATATTTTATAAATTCATTCTGAAAGCGATATTGGGGATGTATGTCTTTTTTGACTGTTTCAATCAGTCCGGCACTTTGGAGTCTTTCTAAAAGAAGTGCTACAGAGTGTTTTTTGGAAGTTTGTTCCCCTTTTTTCTCACTATAAAATGCATCGGACAATGAAAAGGTAAGTCCTTTGTTTTCGCAAAACGGTATTGCCATATATGACGCAAGTGCTTCGATACCTACATTCCAAGCGTTGGTGTTTCTCTTCGCAATTTCCCAGAGTGCTAAAATTTCGCGCTCTGTATCTTTTGTGATTTTGTGTGGATATGTTTTGCCGCTTTCCAAATCACCATACTGAATTTTTCCGCCGTAAAGAGAAATAATTTCGTCCGGCGTAATGATAAGTTTTTCTGTGGTTTTTGTTAGCGTTTTTTCACCTTCTATGATTTTGGAAACATGATTTTCAAAATCGTGCGAAAGCATTTTGATACCGTGTTTTTGTGATACTGCACCCATTGCAACCAAGATAAGTTCCTCGCCGCCGGTTAAATCAAAAATTGCGTCAGGATACTTGTCAATCAGACTGTTCAGCGCTTTACAAAGAGAAGGGTAGTCGTTTGTATCAACCACTTCGGTAAGTACGGTTGTTTTCATGCTCTTTGATTGAAAAACTTTGTCAATATTCTTTTTAGCGCGTAAAAGTTCGTCATTTTCTTTTCCGAACAAAATCATACGTTCGGGATTTAAATGAATTGCAGAAATGATATTTTCGAGCATTTCGTGGTCAAAAAATTCAATGATTGTCATAGTGTTCACCCGATTTCACTTGGAATTTAAAAATATTCTTTTATTTATTTTATCACAAACTACGTTTCTGTGTCAAAAAATATACTTTTTGTTTGAAAAAAAGACAAGAATATGATATACTGAACATATATTTATTTTTCCTTTTCAAAAGGAGGGTTTTCTGTGACAAAAAGAGAAGAATTTATTGCACTTTATCAATCCAGAATTATGCGCGAAGGGGCAGATAAACTTTTAGAGTATTTAGACTCTCCGCAGAGCGACTTTTTTACCGCACCTGCGAGCACACGCTTTCACGGCTCGTATGAGGGCGGTCTTTTAGAGCATTCATTAAATGTGTATCATTGTCTTTCAGATTATTTATCGCGCGAGCGGGTAAAAGACCTTTATAAAATTTCCTGCTCCGAAGAATCTGTTGCGATTGTCTCTCTTTTGCATGACCTTTGCAAAGTGAATTGCTATGTAAAGGGCACAAGAAATAAAAAAGACAAAAACGGCGTGTGGCAGACTGTGCCCACCTTTGAATATGAAGACGATATGCCGTACGGTCACGGTGAAAAATCTGTGTATATTATATCCGGATTTATGCGTCTTACCAGAGAAGAAGCCTTTGCAATCCGCTATCATATGGGATTTTCCGGAAGCGAGCCGCAAAATAATGTAGGTGCGGCGTTTGAAAAATATCCGCTTGCATTTGCGCTTAGTACTGCGGATATGGAAGCTACATACTTTATGGAATAAAAAGGGGTTTTCACATCATGCAAAGAAAAGATGTGTTCATATCAAAAGAAGAAATGTGCCGTCAGAAAGAGTTTTCGGATGAGGTACGTAACTTATATCTTAAAAAAGGAATCTCGCCTAAGGCACTTGTTGAAACGTATGGTTGCCAGCAAAACGAAAACGATTCGGAGCGTATAAAGGGTATGCTTTCCAACATGGGTTTTACATTTACGGAAAACCGTGATGAAGCAAACTTAATTCTTTATAACACCTGCGCTGTCCGAGAAGGTGCTGAAATGCGCGTGCTTGGAAACATTGGAGCGCTAAAACATCTAAAAGCAAAACGCGATGATCTTATTATCGGCATTTGCGGATGTATGATGCAGCAGGAGCACATGGTTAAAAAATTAAAATCGAAATATAAGCATGTGTCTTTGGTGTTTGGCACGCATTCTTTGTATCAGTTTCCCGAACTTTTGTATAAAGCCGTGTATCAGCAAGAACGAGTGATACACCACATTGAAAGCGAAGGAAAAATTTTAGAAGACGTACCGGTTTATCGCGAAAAGTCGGCGAGTGCCTGGGTTTCTATCATGTATGGGTGCAACAATTTTTGCTCATACTGTATTGTACCGTATGTGCGAGGAAGAGAACGCAGTCGTGAACCTGAAAAAATTATGGACGAAATCAAGGCGCTTGCGAAATCAGGCGTAAAGGAAATTACGCTTTTGGGACAAAACGTAAATTCTTACGGTAAGGATTTAGACCGTGATATTGATTTTGCGGATTTGCTCTTAATGGCAAATGAGGTAGAGGGAATCCGCCGTATTCGTTTTATGACATCACATCCAAAAGATATGACAGATAAACTCATTGAAACACTTCCGAAAGTAACAAAACTTTGCAAACAGATGCATCTTCCGTTTCAGGCGGGAAGTAATGTGATTTTAGAGAAAATGAATCGCAGATACACAAAAGAGGCGTACATTGAACTTGTTAAAAAAATTCGTGCCGTTATGCCGGATGCTGTATTTACCACTGATATTATTGTGGGATTTCCAGGCGAAACAGAAGAAGATTTTTTTGAGACGATAGATGTTATAAAGCGTGTTCGGTTTGACAGTGTATTCTCGTTTTTGTATTCAAAACGCGAGGGAACACCTGCAGCGAAAATGGAAAATCAGGTTCCGGAAGATGTGAAACATAAGCATTTTGACATTCTTTTGGATGTCCAAAATAAGATTTCACGCGAGATAAACGAAACGTATCAGGACAAAACAGTTGAGATTATGGTTGAGGGATTAAGTAAAACAAATGAGGAAATGATGTGCGGGAGAACTAGCGGTGGAAAAATCGTAAATTTTCCCAAGGACGATACGCTTATCGCAGGCGATTTCATTTCTGTTCAAATTACAAAAATTAGCACCTGGTCTTTGACCGGAGAACGCCTATAATGAAAGGAATTATATCATGAAAGAGATTTTTGATATTGCACAAAAACTTGGAGAAGCAATTAAAGATACAGAAGAAATTAAGACATTTCAGGAAATGGAAAAAATATTTTACGAAGACGAAGAAGCACAGCGCGTGATGAATGAATATGAAAAAGAGCGCGCACAACTTACCGTAAAAGCAAAAGAAACGGGAATGACACCGGAGGCACTCTCCATGTTTCAGAGCGAAATGAAAAAAAGCATGGATAAACTTATGGCAAACAAAACCGTAAGAGAATATTTAGAAGCAAAATCGAATTTTAACGATATTATGAAAAAGGTAAATTCCATTATCGCTTTTTGTATTCAGGGCGAGGAGCAGAATCTGGCAGGCGAAGGCGGATGCTCCGGAAATTGCAGTTCCTGCACAAGTTGCCACTAAACGATAGGGGGCGTTTTTATGACACCAATGATGCGTCAGTATCTGGACGTGAAGAAAAACTATCCGGATTCCATTTTGTTTTTCAGAATGGGCGATTTTTACGAAATGTTTTTAGACGATGCAATTTTGGCATCACGTGAACTTGAAATTGCCCTGACGAGCCGTTCAAAAGGCGAAGACGGAGATAAAAATCCCATGTGCGGTGTGCCGTATCATGCCGCAGATGCATATATTGACAAACTGATTGCAAAAGGTTATAAAGTCGCTATTTGTGAACAACTCGAAGACCCTGCGCAAGCAAAGGGGATTGTAAAACGCGATGTTATTCGCGTGGTTACACCGGGTACAGTTATAAACTCCAAAATGCTAGACGAGAAGAAAAATAATTTTCTTTGCGCAATTTACGGTCATGATGATGTTTACGGCGCCTCGTTTTCAGACCTTACGACAGGCGAAGTGTTTGTGACCAATCTGTCGGGAAGACAGCGTTTAATTGACGAGGTTGCGCGTTATAACCCAACTGAAATTGTGTTAAACAGTGAAGTCTTTAAAAACACCAAACTTCGCGATGAACTTACCTATCGCTTTTCTGCATCGGTTGAACTTTCTAAAATAGATCCTGCGCGTGACGCATCAGAAGCCCTGATATTTGAGTGGTTTCATATAGAAGACCTTTCGTCATTTTGCCTTCCGGATGACTATTTTTCTGTCAATGCACTCGGTATGATTTTAATGCATTTTGAAGAAACGCAGAAAATGCAAATCGGTCATTTAAAGCATGTGAATGCATATTCGGAAAACGAATTTATGAGTCTTGACGTTTTTTCAAGACGCAATTTAGAACTTACGGAAACGATGCGCAGCAAATCAAAAAAAGGTTCGCTTCTTTGGGTTTTAGACAAAACCAAAACCGCAATGGGCGGAAGACTCTTGCGTTCGTTTTTAGAAAAACCGCTTGTAGACTGTGCAAAAATCACAAAGCGCCTCTATGCAGTCTCGGAATTGGTAGAAGAGACTGCGCTTCGCGAAGAAGCAAGAGCAGTGCTTGAAAACATCTATGATATGGAGCGTCTCTTAGGTAAGGTCGCATGCAAAAATGCATCGCCGAAAGAACTCGTTTCTTTAAAACAGTCATTAGAGCACCTGCCGGAAATTGATGCGTTGTTATCACGCGCAGATGCACCGCTTTTAAGGCAGTTACATGAAAAACTCGATTTACTTACCGATATTAAGGATTTAATCGAAAGTGCCATCACAGAGGAAGACACACCGATATCTGTAAAAGATGGCGGTATTATAAAAGCGGGATATGATAAAGAGATTGATGAGTACCGTAACTTAACAAAAAATGGTCAGTCTGCTATTTTGGAGATTGAGGCAAGGGAAAGGGAAGAAACCGGAATAAAAACGCTCAGAACCGGTTATAACCGTGTGTTCGGCTATTATATTGAGGTTTCAAAATCCTATCGTGATAGCGTTCCTGACCGTTACATAAGAAAACAGACACTCGCAAACGGCGAGCGTTACATTACAGAAGAATTAAAGGAACTCGAAACGAAAGTGTTGGGCGCGTCCGAGTTTTTAAAGGCGCGCGAGTACGAACTGTTTACCGAAATCAGAGAACAGGTAGCGTGCGCTGCATCCAGAATACAGCAGTCTGCATCTGTTGTTGCGCATCTTGATGTAATGTGCTCGCTTTCAGAAGTTGCGGTTAAAAACAACTATACCATGCCGTGCGTTGATACATCGGACAAAGTTGAGATTAAGTCGGGACGTCATCCTGTTGTAGAAAAAATGTTAAACGATGCACTTTTTGTTCCGAATGACACTGTGCTTGACTGCGATGATAACAGAATGCTTATTATCACGGGTCCGAATATGGCGGGTAAGTCTACGTATATGCGTCAGGTTGCAGTCATTGTTTTAATGGCACAAATCGGAAGTTTTGTGCCTGCAGAAAGTGCAAGAATTGGTGTTTGCGATAAAATCTTTACGCGTGTTGGCGCATCGGATGACTTGTCGGCAGGACAGAGTACATTTATGGTGGAAATGACCGAGGTTGCACAGATTTTAAAGCACGCGACCAAACGTAGTCTCTTGATTTTAGACGAAATCGGCCGTGGCACCAGTACCTATGACGGACTTTCGATTGCGTGGGCGGTATCAGAGCATATCGCAAACAAAAAACGCATTGGTGCAAGAACGCTTTTTGCAACGCATTACCATGAACTTACTGAACTTGAAAATAAGTTAGAAGGCGTGAAAAACTATTGTATTGCCTGCAAAAAACGCGGTGACGATATTATCTTCCTAAGAAGAATCGTAAAAGGTGGAGCAGACGAAAGTTACGGCATTGAAGTAAGTGCCTTGGCGGGTCTTCCCAAAGAAGTTATTACCCGCGCAAAAGAAATTTTGCTTTCGATTGACAGAGGGGAAAAATCGGAAAACCGCTTCGCACCGCATTCTGAAAGGGAAGATGACCAAATCGGTATTTTGGATTTGGGAAATGCGCGCATTATAGAGGAACTCAAAGATCTTGACGTTACCACGCTTACGCCGATTGAGGCATTGAATAAACTTTATGAACTTGTAAAAACGGCGAACGAATCGTAATCTTAAAATTTTGTTCTAAATGAAAACGCCCCACATATAATGTACCGTATCACTACTTGAAAGGAGAAATACGGTATGTTAAATTGCGCGGAGGATAATCAGGCTAAAATTATAGGTTATGTGGCAAGTGACCTAGAATTCAGCCATGAGGTGCATACGGAGGGGTTTTATAAGTTTTATATTATGTCCGACAGATTGTCGGAAAATAAAGATATGATTTTAGTTACGGTTTCGGAACGGATTTTGGGAGATTTGGAACTGAGTCTAGGCACGAAAATTGAAGTTTTGGGACAGTTCCGCTCATACAATAATTACACAGGCGAGGGAAGCAAACTTATCCTTACGCTTTTTGCACTTGATTTATGCGTTGTGTGTGACGACAGACAGTGCGAAAACGAGGTGTATTTAAACGGGTATATCTGTAAACCTGTTGTTTATCGTGTTACGCCCTTTGGGAGAGAAATTGCCGATATTTTGGTGGCGGTAAACCGTGCCTATAATAAATCCGACTACATACCCTGTATTGCATGGGGAAGAAATGCTAAATTTGCAAGCACGCTTTCGGTAGGGGCTAATATTAAACTCTGGGGAAGAATGCAGTCCCGAAACTATCAAAAACGCATTTCCGAAGATGAAAGCATAACCAAAACGGCATACGAGGTTTCAGTAAGCAAACTGGAAGCCGTACGTGACAGCAGAAATTGTGACGAAATACTTTGACATTAAAAAAGACTGTAAAAAACGAAATTGTTTTTTACAGTCTTTTTTTAGTAAAATGTTGCGACGGGATCATCAGGTGCTGGTGCATGTACAAGCGTTTTTGCGTAAAGCACAGGCCCTTTTCCTTCGTAAAGTTTATGATATTCGTACTTTACGGTTGCAGTTATCAGCATCCAGTCACGGTTTCTGAAAAACGTGCCTTTCGGGACAATGCAAAGCATACCGCCGTATGCAATATCATCTTCGCAGCACGTCATAATGTGCCTGCCGGCTAAACAAGTGCTTTGGGGCATTGTATCGTTATGCGCAATAATTCCCTTAAATAAAACCGTTTTGTTTACGTATTTTGTCGCGTTTTCAGAAACGTCACGATACCAAAGCGCAAAGTCTTCGTCTTTGATTGCGATAACGTCTGCATCTAAATCAAAGGGAAGCGGGTCTTCTGTTTCGTCATATTCTACGCGACCGTCTGTGTGTTCAAAGAGAATGTTTGATCTTCTGCTCGTAGCGCGGACAATTTTATGAAACAGTTCTTTATCGGTATCGTTGGTGGTGCGGTTAAAGATAACAACTTCACAACTTTTTAATTTATCCACTACAAGAGAACGCATATTGTTGTTGAAATTCTGAAACGTTCCGGCATCTATAAAAAGCATTTCCTGCGCTACCATACAGTTTTTGGGTATTGCGTTGTAAAGAGAATCCAGCATCCACATGCCGTTGTATTCCACAATGATTCTGTCAGGAGTATGTTTTTTGATAAGTTTTGTTAAATGGTCGTCTTTCAAGTCTTTTTCATTATCTATCGTTTCAATAAAAACATTTTTGCCTGAAAAGCGAGCAAAGTCATATTCTTCTAATCCCTCTTCACAAAGAAGTAAGAGCGTTTTTTCGTCTTTGTTAAACCGTTTGTCTTCGAGGGTTTCCTGAATAAACTTTGTTTTACCGGATTCTAAAAAACCGGTAAAGAGAAAAATTGGAATATCCATAGTGCGCTCCTTTTTTGTTAGATTCCAAAAAGATTTCGTAAAGCGTCTTCTTTGATTTCAGAACCGATAATGCAAATGCGGCCGGTGATGTCGGGTGAGCCGAATCTTACATCCGATGCGCCCGGAATATAATCAAAGTGCAGCCACTCAATGCCATCTGCATTCACAATTCCCTTTGCGCGAAGAATGTGACCGAAAGATGCCTCATCTTCTAAATGCGAAAGAATTTTTGAAAGTTCATCTTTTGTATATTTTTTTGCGGTTTCAAACCCAACACTTTGAAACACTTCGTCTGCGTGATGATGGTGATGATGTTCGTGATGCTCGCATCCGCAATCGTGGTGATGATGTTTATGATCATGCTCATGCTCATGATGATGACCACATTCGCAGTCGTGATGATGTTCGTGTTCGTGATGATGGTGCGAACAGATGGGGCAGTCCTCTTCGTGTTTTAATGCATCGAGGCTTTCTTGAATGGTAGATGTACCCTCAATTGCGTGGAGGAGTTTTTCGTGTGAAAGTTTGTCCCAGTCTGTTGAGACAATAACTGCGCTTTCGTTATGCTCCTTTAAATGATGCATACAGTCAGAAAGTTTTTCGTCGCTTAATCCTTGTGTGTGACTTAACACGATGCATTTTGCGTGTGCAATCTGGTCAATGAAAAACTCGCCAAAGTTTTTAAGATACATTTTAAAGCGCTTTGCGTCTACAACAGTGGTTGCGCTATTTATTACAAGGTTTTCATTTTTTATATTTTTTACTGCCTTTATGACGTCACTTAACTTTCCGACGCCGGAGGGCTCAATTAAAATTCTGTCGGGGTGATACGTTTCGATCACTTTTTTCAGTGCAACACCAAAATCGCCGACTAAACTGCAACAAATGCAACCGGAATTCATTTCGGTTACGGTAATGCCTGCATCTTTTAAAAATCCACCGTCAATTCCGATTTCGCCGAACTCATTTTCAATTAAAACAAGTGTTTCATTTTTGAATCCTTCCTGTATCATTTTTTTTATAAGTGTTGTTTTTCCGGCGCCTAAAAAGCCCGAAAAAATGTCGATTTTTGTCATATCAAAACTCCTTTTTATGTAGTACTCTTATTATATCATTTTTAAAATTTCGTGTAAATAAAAAGTTGGCATTTTATGAAATAATATAGAGTAAACTAGTAGAGTACTTGCTTTTTTCGGGTGTTTGTGGTATCATAAGAAGAAATCCAGGGACCACGAGGTTGTAAATATGAAAAAGGTATTGAAACATCCGTTTTTTTATATACTTCTTATAACTACGATCGTTCTCATTGTGTTTGCTATGCATTTTTGGGAAAGTTTAGATGCAGAAGGATACTACATCTGCAACAATCAAAAATATGAGGGAAAATTTCCTCATTTTTCGCAGGATGTGCACAAAGTTTCATTTACAGATGGTAAAACATCCTATACAAACTATCCTATGGGATATCATGTTGTATTTCCGGGAGAAGCAAAGTTTGATGTGAGTCGCGCAAAGATTTTGACAAAAGGCACCATTCCCAAGCAGGATATTACGTTTTCTATTACGAAAGAATTTTCTCCGTATGAAGATGCAATTGGTTATGTTGCTGACTTTGAAAACCGTTACCTTATGGATCCAAAGTATATTGCAGAAAATCACCTGACCATCCATCGTGACAAAATGTATCAGGTGGGGGATTATCAGGTTAAGTCTATTATTTTTACGAGAAACGCTCCCGAAAACGGCTTGTATGCGTATAACACTTATGCACACTGCTATTTATACACACCCACGCAAACCTTTTTTAGAATGACGTTTAATACGAAAGAATATTCCCGGGATTTTGTGAGTGTTGTAGATAGTGCAGTTGCATCTTTTAACGAGAATGTCTCTAAACGGGGAAAAGCAGGGTTTTATGATACGTTCAGTCCAGTTATTCCGGAATATTGGAATGAAGAAACAAAAACTGTATATGAAAATATTGTAAACGGTGATCAGCTCTTATGGGGCGTTTATCGACCGCAAGCAGTACGCAATCGAAATCTTGCAAAGGTGGAAGAATTAGAAAAAGTCATTGCAAACAAATTCTCGGCAGTTATGGATTATATTTATTTTGGTGACGATGTTCCCGTAGAGGGGCTTCGGGACGCCTATATCCAAGGAAAAATTGTTGAATTTACCATACAGATTGCAACCGTTATGAATACAGATTTAAACGGGTACACTCCATTTTTTGAAGTGCTTGACGGACAGCGTGATGGTGATATCAGAAAAATGGCAACACAGTTTAAAGAATTTGCGCATCCGGTTCTGCTACGCTTAAATAATGAGATGAACTCGGATTGGGTGAGTTACGGCGGTGCGTGCACGCTGAACGAACCGGAACTATATAAACTGGTATGGCGGCATATTTACGACATTTTCAAAGAAGAGGGTGTGAATAATATCATCTGGATTTTTAATCCAAATGACAGAAATTTCCCCCCGAACGAGTACAATCACTTTGTCAACTACTATCCCGGAAACGAGTATGTGCAGATTTTTGGCGTTACGGGCTATAATACGGGCACGTATTATGCAGAAATTGGGGAAGAATGGCGTGAGTTTGAATTTATTTACGACGCTATTTACCAAAACTGCGGTGCATATTTTGGTGACTTTCCGTGGATGATAACAGAATTTTCGTCCAGTTCCATCGGTGGTGATAAACCTCAATGGATCCGCAATATGTTTGATGTGATTCATAAATATGAAAATATTAAAATTGCTGTCTGGTTTGACTGTGTAGATTATGATTTCAGTTATCCTGAGTCTCAAAACGTTGTTGCACGGCCGTACCTACTTAACGAAACACCCGAATGCGCCAAGGCATTCCGCGAAGGTTTAGTAAAAACTGGTTATACATCAAAGAATATATTTAAATAGAAAGCTTAAAGATCAAATTGTTTTATAGATGTAGTGTTTAAGTAAATTAAGGGGGTATTTTTATGAAAATCTGTGTTTACGGTGCAGCAAGTGATAACATTGATGCATCATACATTCAAAAAGTAGAAGCGCTTGGCGAAAATATGGCAAAACGCGGTCATTCTTTGGTTTATGGCGCAGGTGCAACCGGTCTTATGGGTGCTGTTGCAAGAGGAGTGCATAAAGGCGGCAGAGACATTGTTGGCGTAGCACCAAACTTTTTCAATGTAGACGGCGTTCTTTTTGAACCCTGTACAGAACTTATATATACAGAAACAATGCGTGAAAGAAAGCAAATTATGGAAGACAGTGCAGATGCCTTTTTAATGGTTCCCGGCGGTGTAGGTACCTTTGATGAATTTTTTGAAATTTTAACACTGAAACAGTTAAAACGACACAAAAAGGCAATTGCAGTCTATAATTTAAACGGATACTATGATGCACTTTCAGAAATGATACAAAAAGCAATAAAGGAAGGTTTTGTTGCAAAAGAAAATCTTGAACTGTTTAAAATTTCAGATGATGCAGATGAACTTTTGGATTATATTGAGAATTTTAAGGAAGAGGATTTTACAATCCAGAGACTAAGAAATATTATGGAGTCGGAACAATGAATGAATGTATCAAAGTCTTAACAAGCAGAAGAAGTATCAAAAAATACGAAAGCAAGCCGGTTCCGGAAGAACTTCTGGAAGAAATTTTAAAAGCCGGCATTAACGCACCGACCGGAAAGAATATGCAAACACCGGTTATGGTAGCAGTTACCAACCCTGAAACCTTAAAACTCGTCAGAAAATTAAATGCAGACGTTTTAGGAACAACTTCCGACCCTTTTTATGGTGCGCCGGCAGTGATTGTTGTGTTTGCAAGCAAAGAGTTTTACACGTACGTTGAAGATGGCTCATTAGTGATGGGAAATCTTTTAAATGCTGCGGCTTCACTTGGCTTGGGTGCGTGCTGGATTCATCGTGCCCGAGAGGCTTTTGAAACACCGGAAGGAAAGAAACTAAAAGAAAAGTGGGGATTAGACGACCGTTACGTCGGTATCGGTAACTGCATCGTAGGTTATCCTGCCGAAGAACGCGCACCCTTAAAACACAAAGAAGATTACGTAATTTATGATAAATAAAAGAGATGCCTTGGGCATCTCTTTTATTTTTATATTTCTAACCTGTTTCTAAACTCACCGCGCGTAAAGGATTTTATGTTTTCTGCGATTTCATCTAAACAGCGCTGCCTTGCTTCAAATGCACCCCATGCCATATGCGGTGTAAGGCAAACATTTTCATGGTTTAAAATTGAGGAAAACGGATGATTTTCTGAAAACGGTTCTTCGGTGTACACGTCTACGCCGAGTCCGCCAATTCTGTTTTCCAAAATAGCATCAGCAAGTGCTGTTTCATCTGTTACCGCACCGCGTGCGACATTTATTAAAATCGCGTTTTTCTTCATTTTAGCAATCAAATTTTTGCCTATAATACCACGTGTTTCATCATTTAAGGGAAGGTGTATGGAAATGATATCCGATTTTGAAAATAATTCGTCAAGCGTAACGCAGGGGTATGCATTGTCCGGTGTGCGTTTAAACGCAATTACATTTAAGCCCATTGCCTCTGCAACGCGTGCAACTTGCTTTCCGATATTTCCAAGGCCGACCACACCCCACGTTTTGCCGTTTAACTCGTGATAGACGGGTGTTAATCTGTTTGCAACTCCGCTTTTTGTGTAACTGCCGTCGTTTACAAAATCCGTGAATTGCGGAAGGTTAGTAGAAAGCGAAAGTGCCATAGAGAGCGTAAGTTGTGCAACACTGTGTGTAGAGTAGCCGACAACATTTGTAACTGCAATTCCTCTTTTTCTGCAATAGTCCAAATCGACATTATCAAAACCGGTTGCAGAAATGCAGATGAGTTTTAGGTTTTTCACGTTTTGAAGCGTTTTTTCGTTAAGTTTTACTTTGTTTACGATAACAACGTCAGAATCGGCAATGTGCGATTCTACTTCCTCCTCTTTTGTGCCGTCATACGATACAACTTCGCCAAGTGCATGAAGTGTACCAAAATTTATATCGTCTCCTAATGTTTTTGCGTCGAGTAATGTTAGTTTCATTTTTTTCACCTCAGATGAGTTGTTGCTCGTTGATAAAAAGTTTAAATTCAAGTCCTAAATGTTCTGCTGCTTTGCGGCATAAAATCATACGGTTCATAAAAATTTCGAAATAATCCATAACGGAACAAAAATGATTATCCACGTCCAGTTTAAGTTTAATGAGTGTTTTATCCTCGTTGATTTTTACTTTTGAAGATTTTACGGAATAGTTCACTCTGTCGTGAATATCAAACGTTGCAAAGTCCTGATTTCTGACACGGCTTCGTCTTACGTCAGTTTTGTCAGCTAAAATGAGAGCCGCGGCAATGTGATTGACCGCAACGCCGGTACCTTCGTCATGGTTTCCGATGGCGGTTGCAATAAGCGCAATATCTTCCGGCGCCATACCCATTTTGTCGAGCAGGCGAAAGGCAAGCAGGGCACCGCTTTGCGAATGCTCAACGCGGTTAATTAAATTGCCGATATCATGAAGGTATGCTGCAATCTGTACAAGTTCTATGTCATGTGTTGGGTAGCCAAGGGTTTCTAAAATATATTTTGCAGTCTCTGATACTACTGTGACGTGCGCAAAACTGTGCTCAGTGTAACCGAGTTGAGTAAGTGTTTTATCTGCCTCTTTGATATAGGTCTTAATTGCTTCGTTGTTTTTGATATCCTGAAACGTTACCATGCAAAAACTCCTTTCGCATTTTTCAATTTTTATGATACCATAAATATGTATTTTTTTCAACCGATTTATACATAAAAAGGTAACAAATGATTGTAAATATGTAGTCTTTGTGATAAAATATGCGTATAGAAATTATAGCATTAAAAATATATTTGAATTTTGCGCAGATTTACCAACTTACAAGTGAGAAAATCATGTTTGAAGAAATAGTCGGGAATATTAACAATGCGCTATACACCTATATTCTTAACATCATTCCAGGCACTTATGGTTTCAACTGCATCAAGAGTGGGAACAGGAAATATAATCGGTGTTTCTACCGCAATATGTCTTGGTGGATTGCTGGAAATAGTGAGGAGTAGTGTTTTATACACCGCAGATAAATTGCTTTCATATAAAGAATCAAAAATGTTGTCGAAAGGACAATGATTATGAATACAGATGTTGCAAAAATCATCAGTAAGGCCTTTCTTGCAGAGCGAACCATTCATATTAAACTTTTGGGCGATTCCATTACGCATGGCGTGGGCGGAACCGGCTTTCTGCAGAATGGAGAACCAATCGTCGAAGGATTTTCCCGTAATAAGGATGGATATTGTTGGGCAAACCTGTTTAAAGACTATATGGAGTCTCAATATAATTGTGTTGTAGTCAATAATGCATGTTCAGGTACAAATATAGAGTTTATTATAGACAAATTCGAACAGTTAGTTGATGCTCATGATGATATTGTTATATGTTCCATCGGAACGAACAACCGTCATCAGTACTTTGCTGACGGACCTAAACGCACAAAACTGGAACACAGTACTAAATTTTATAATAATATTGTTAAATTACATAATAAATTTGTGGAAGCGAAAAAGGATGTAATTTTTATTGCGAATATTCCGGCTTCGGCAGAAAATGAAAAAGATGGTGATGCATTTTGGAGAGTAATGCATATGAGCGATATAAACAATCTTTATATGAAAGCTTCAATTGCATGTGATTTTCCGTTCATTAGTATGTACTCGCTTTTTTTAGAATACTGCGAACAGAAAGGTATAACTCTCGATTCGCTTCTTGCAGACGGATTGCATCCCAATGACAAAGGGTATGATATTATGTTTAAACTTTTGTTAGGAGAATTCGGCATTGGAATAAATGTTCGTGATACATTATAAGTTGTAATTGGTTCTGACTTGAAATGGGCTATATAGATATGTCGAAATATGTCGAAAGGAGATAAATAATATGACACAAATACAGTTTATTCTTTTCTTTTATGTTTTGCCAATATTCTGTGGTTTGATACTTGGAGTGGTTCTTTGGAAATTCAAAAAAACGTATTTGCTGGATGGGGTTTTGATTGGGGTTTGTGTAATATGGTGGTGTATTCTTTCAAATATAAATGTTCATGGTAGTGAAGGACCAGGCATAATTTTCTGTTTGTATACTCATGCAGTGTTAACATTTTCAGTTGTTGAGTTAATTAAATTTATAGTCGGAAAAATAATATCAATGAAATGATATTTGTAATGTATCAATTTTTTTGTTCCGGCATGACCTAAACTGCGCTAAAAAAGTTTGTATCTAAACCTTATGTGTCGCTATTGATAAATTTAGTTTTATAGATTTTCGGCGGAATTCGCAAAAGATATTCCAAGCGGAATGAACGAAGGAGAAGAGGATGAAATACTTAATTGTGGTTGATATGCAAAATGATTTTATAACAGGTAGTCTTGGAAGCGAACTTGCTAAGGCAATTGTTCCGTTTGTAGTTGAAAAGGTTAAAAACTTTGACGGTAAAGTTATATTTACCAGAGATACACATTTTTCCGACTATATTAAGACGCAGGAAGGCAAAAATCTACCGGTAGAGCATTGTATTAAAGATACAGATGGTTGGCAGATTTGTAATGAATTAAAGCCGTATGTGAATGAGGTTGTAGATAAAATAACGTTTGGGAGCATTGACCTCCCGAAGATAATTCAAGATTATGATGATGAAATTGAGAAAATCGAATTGTGTGGATTGTGTACAGATATTTGCGTAATCTCAAATGCTATGATATTAAAGGCAACATTCCCTGAGGTAAAAATATCGGTAGACAGTACCTGCTGTGCAGGAGTCAGTGTGGAAAGTCATAACACAGCACTTGATGCAATGAAAGCAGTACAGATAGAGGTTAAGTAATGAAGAGGGAGTTAGAAATAGGAGCTGTATATAAATATCTCAAGGGTAATTTGTATCGTGTGTAGGATGTTGCAAAGCAAGCTGAAACAGGTGAAACTTATGTAGCATACAGACATATGTTCGGAGAAAAATTCTTGTGGATAAAGCATCTTGATATGTTTTTAGAAGACAGAATATAAAGAATAGGATTGATATTTATGTGGTTTATATATGCATTGCTATCTGCAGTATTTGCCGCTCTTACTTCGATACTGGCCAAACTGGGTATCGATGGAGTAAACTCAAATCTTGCAACAGCGATACGCACAAGTGTAGTTTTGCTTATGTCATGGGGTATGGTTATTTTATCAAACACATTGGGCGGCATTTTGGAAATCAATCGAAAAAGCTGGATGTTTTTGATTTTATCAGGACTGGCAACAGGTGCTTCGTGGTTATGTTATTATAAGGCGTTACAAATGGGACATGTGTCCAAAGTTGTTCCTATTGATAAATTAAGTGTTGTAATTACACTGGTTCTGGCATTTGTGCTCCTGCATGAACAGTTTACACTTAAGTCCTTGATAGGATGTATACTGATTGGTTTAGGAACATTGGTAATGGTTCTGTAAATTACAAAAAACTGCTTTCTGTCCTTTAAGAGAGAATGCGGCAACGTAGGAAATATAGGTGTGAACAATTGTGCTGCAATCGCACCGCCGATGTATTTGCGGTAAGTGTTGCACCTAAAAGATATAAAACATAATCAATTGTATGACAATTAAAATGAGAAAGGTGATATTTATGACGTTTCAAAGAGCAGATATTTTACTTCCAAAGTTTTCGAAAGAAAACGATAAAATGCAAAAATGGAGTGTTGTTGCGTGCGATCAGTACACATCAGAGCCTGATTATTGGAATTCTGTTTCTGAACAGGTAGAAGATGCGCCGTCTGCACTGCATCTTACTGTCCCTGAAATTTATTTAAATGATTCAGATATTGACAAGAGAATCAGTAAAACAAATGTTACCATGAAACAGTATTTAAGTGATGGCGTATTTACAGTGCATGAAAATTCATATATATTCGTTGAACGTACACTCAAAAATGGCGTTACACGTTTTGGCATTGTTGGTATGGTAGACCTTGAAGATTATGACTATTCAGCCGATTCCAAAACAAAAGTAAGAGCAACCGAGGGTACAGTTATTTCGAGAATTCCGCCGCGCCTTAAAGTAAGAAAAGATGCCGAGATTGAACTTCCGCACATTATGCTTTTAATTGACGATATTTCGTGCGACATCATTGAGTCAAACCGTGATATGACAGATGAATTTGAACTTCTGTATGACTTCGATTTGATGCAATCATCGGGTCATATCAAAGGCTACAAGATGTCGGAAAAGGCATGTGAAAGACTGCAAAAAAAACTTGCAGACCTCGAAGATTTGGAGCGTTTCAACAAACGTTACGGTGTAAATGAAGAAAATCCGCTTGTTTTTGCTATGGGTGATGGCAATCATTCGCTCGCAACAGCAAAAACCCATTATGAAAATTTAAAGAAAGAAATCGGTGAAGAAAACGCAAGAAACTCAAAGGCAAGATATGCACTTTGCGAACTTGTCAATCTTCATGACAAATCACTCGAATTTGAAGCAATTCACAGGGTGATATTTCATGCTGACGGAGAGGCTTTCTTAAAGGAATTAGAAAAAGAATACAATGTGAGTTATGATGAAAATGCAGAAGGTCAGCGTTTTGTGATTGTGATGAATGGAGAAGAAAGAAATGTTACGGTTTTAAATCCAAAAGAATATTTAACCGTTGCAACTGTGCAGAAAGCGCTTGATAGTTTTGTTGAGACAAACGGCGGTGAGATTGACTATATTCACGGCGCCGATGTTGTAAGAAAACTTTCATCTGATGATTCCAACTTTGGTATTCTTTTAGATGCTATGGAAAAAACCGATTTGTATAAGTCTGTTATTTTAGACGGCGCGCTTCCCAGAAAAACGTTTTCTATGGGCGAGGCGTGCGACAAACGATTCTATACAGAAGTGCGCAAAATTAAGTAATACAAAAGAGTGAGGTTTTTGTATGACGGATAAATCGATAAAAAGCCCCTTTCCGTATTCAAATGACAACAAAAGATACCATACACTTTCATATTATATGCAAAAGACATTTGGCGAACGCGTATTTAAAGCGTCAATAGATGGTAACTTTTCGTGCCCGAACATAGATGGCACCGTATCGGTTGGCGGATGCACATTTTGCAGAAACGGTTCGGGCGAGTTTGCACCTCAAAAAACACTTTCCGTGACAGAACAACTTACAAAAGAAGCCGAACGACTTTATAAAAAGTGGGGCACTGTCCGAATGATTGCCTACTTTCAGGTGCATACAAATACCTATGCAAATGTTGAAGTGTTAAGAGAAAAGTATGAAGAGGCGATTTTCTTTCCTAATGTAGTAGGTTTAAGCGTTGGTACGCGTCCTGACTGCATCAACGAAGAAAATGTGAAACTGTTAAAAGAACTTTCTAAGAAAACGCATTTGACAGTGGAACTCGGTCTTCAAACTGTCCATGATAAAACTGCAAAACAATTTAACCGCGGATATGATTTTTCTGTGTTTTGCAAGGCATTTAGGATGCTTAAAGAAAACAATATCCGTGTTTGTGTCCACTTGATTAACGGTCTTTACTGTGAAACACGTGATGAGATGATAGAATCAGCGCGTGTGATTGGAAAAATGCGCCCGGATAGCGTAAAAATTCATCTTCTGCACATTTTAAAAGGCACAAAGGCTGAAGAAGATTATAATGAAGGTATAATCGTTCCTATGGCGAAAGACCGCTATATTGACGTTGTTATAAGACAACTCGAAGTGCTTCCTCCAGAGTGCGTAATTGAAAGACTTACAGGTGATGGAGCCAAAGAACACCTCAAAGCACCGCTTTGGAGCAAAGACAAAATTTCTGTTCTTGCAGGAATTGATAAAGAGCTTTTTATGCGGGGCGCGATGCAAGGTGAATTTTTTGCAGAATCGCTTGACTCACAGTAAAGAATATAGTATTATAATATATTAGAGATAAATAAGCGAAAGCTTTTTGAAAGGTGATATAAGTGGAAAAATTAGGATTAAATGAAATCAGAGAAAAATACTTATCATTCTTTGAATCAAAAGAACATTTACGTATGCCAAGTTTTTCGTTGGTACCGGAAAATGACCCGAGCCTTTTGCTCATCAATGCCGGAATGGCGCCCTTAAAGCCTTATTTTACCGGCCGTCAGGTTCCGCCCAAAAAACGTATGACAACATGTCAGAAATGTATTCGTACGCCCGATATTGAGCGCGTAGGTAAAACTGCACGTCACGGCACGTTTTTTGAAATGCTTGGTAATTTTTCCTTTGGTGACTATTTTAAAAACGATGCAACCAAATGGGCATGGGAGTTTGTAACAGAAGTTTTAAAAATGCCCGTGGACAAGCTTTGGGTAACCATTTATGAAGACGATGACGAAGCGTTTGATATCTGGACCAAAAAAGTGGGAGTTTCACCCGACAGAATCGTCCGTATGGGAAAAGAAGACAACTTCTGGGAAATCGGTACCGGTCCTTGCGGTCCTTGTTCTGAACTTTATTTTGACCGTGGCGAAGAAAACGGCTGCGGTTCGCCTGACTGTAAAGTAGGCTGTGAATGTGACCGATTTGTAGAATTCTGGAATTTAGTATTTACGCAGTTTGACCGTCAGGAAGATGGTACATATAAAAAACTTGACCATCCCAACATTGATACCGGTATGGGCCTTGAACGTATTGCGTGTATTATGCAGGGCGTTCTTTCCCTCTTCGATGTTGACACCATCAAGAGCATTCGTGACAAGGTTTGCGAGATGGCTGGCGTTACATACGGAAAAGATGCGCAGACAGATGTATCTGTTCGCGTTGTAACTGACCACGTAAGAAGCACGGTATTTTTAATTTCTGACGGTGTAAATGTTTCAAACGAGGGTAGAGGATACGTGTTAAGACGTCTCCTTCGCCGCGCTGCACGTCATGGCAGACTCTTAGGCATCAAGGGTACATTCCTTTACAAACTCGCCGATACAGTGATTGATGCATCTTGCGATGCATATCCGGCGCTTTCTGAAAACCGCGAACTTATCAAAAATAAAATCAAAACCGAAGAAGAGCGTTTCAATCAGACCATCGACGCAGGTTTTGCAATTTTAAACAGTTTCTTGGATGATAAAATGTTAGACGATATGGAGAAAAACACTGTTTTCTCCGGAAACGATGCGTTTAAACTTTACGACACCTATGGATTCCCGATTGATTTAACACGCGAAATTTTAGCAGAACGCGGCATCCAAATTGATGAAGAAGGCTTTAACCGAGAAATGCAGGCTCAGCGTGAACGCGCGCGTGCCAATGCAAAAATGACAGAGGTAGGCTGGGATGATGCGATTGCTGATGCACTCGCAAGTGTAACACCCACAGAATTTGT
>JAZNGT010000040.1:0-8630 GCA_045576635.1 Congzhengia sp.
CATTTTTGATTTAATATACAAAAGTTCTGCTGCCATAACGACAAATTCACTTGAATATTCTATGTCAAATTCTTTTAAAGCATCCATATACTCAAAATACTGTTTTGTAATATCCACAATCGGTATATCGTAAATGCTTACTTTGTTTTTCTTCAAAAGGTGCAAAAGAAGTTCTAGCGGACCTTCAAAAACAGTTAACTTAACTGCGTGGCGATCAGAGGTCAAAAGTTCTTCCATTAAAATCCACCTCCCGCAAGAAAATAAAGGATGCGGATAACAAAATTGGAACAAGTAGAAAGAATCGGATCGAGTACGCCAAGGTAAAGCGCAATTAATAAAATCCAGAATCCATATCTTTCATAGCGCATAATTTCAAAATATGTTTTGGATGGAAGCAATGTTAAAAAGATTTTGGATCCGTCAAGTGGCGGAACAGGAATCAGATTAAAAATTGCAAGTCCGATATTAATGATAATCAAAAGGTAAAGAAAACGCGTAAGGTATAGGTTATCAACAATCGGTGCTACATGCACAAAAAGAAGAATTCCGATAAATGCGAGTAAAATATTGGAAAGAGGACCGGCAAGTGCTGTAAGTGCCGTATCGCGTTTGTAGTTTTTAAAGTAATTTGGGTTAACTCTTACGGGTTTTGCCCAACCAAAACCGAAAAAGAAAATACAAAGTGCACCAATAGGGTCAATATGACGAAGAGGATTTAAGGAAAGCCTTCCGTCAAATTTAGCGGTAGGGTCACCAAGTTTATAGGCAGCAAACCCGTGTGCCATTTCGTGTACGCCGATTGCGAAGAGTACGACCAGCACGCGCAAAAGTACAAATATCAAATTCCCAAAACTAAACCCCGTAAAACGTAACTGGTTTAACAAAAGACACACTTCCTTGTAAATTATTAATACAATTATATACTAAAATAAATTTTATGTAAATAGAAAATAAAAAAATTCACTTAAATTTAATAAAACCCCTTTTCTTTATTTGCTCTTTCTGCTATAATAAAAAATAAGGAGAGTGATAAGCATGACAGAACAGGTAAAACAGATTGCACAAAGGCTTGTTGGTTTGAGAGAAGCAGAAGACATGACTGCTGAAACACTTGCAAGCATGATTGGTGTTCCAATTGAATTATATAAAAAGTACGAAAATGCCGAAGAAGATATTCCGGTCAGTGTACTTTACGATGTAGCAGGACAGTTTGGTTTAGAACTTACCGAACTTTTATCGGGTTCTGCACCAAGACTTAAAGTTTACAGTCATATTAAAAAAGGAAAAGGCCTTGATATCAACCGCAGAAAAGAATACGGATACCAGAGTCTTTCTTTCAATTTTGCAAACGCACACTCCGAGGCAATGCTTGTAACGGTTCCGGTTTCAGACCCGAATGAGCCGATGGCGGAAACTTCACATAGCGGACAGGAATTTAACTATATGTTAGAAGGTCGTATGGAAATTATGATTGATAAAAATCATATCATTTTAGAACCTGGGGATAGCCTATATTTTGATTCCAACTATCCGCACGGCATGAAAGCACTGGACGGAAAACCTGCAAAATTCGTTTGCGTTATTATGCGCTAAATTACTACAAATGATAACCGGATGCAAAAAATGCATCCGGTTTTGTTATGTCAAAATTTTGGATAATTTAGATTATAAATATTATAATGAAAGAATTTTGTAAAAAAATATTATTTTGTATAGACAAGGCAATATTTTTCTGCTATAATATCTTTGATAATGTACAAAGGATTGTTATTTTCTTCACAATCTTTTGTTTTGTATTTCATTAACGACTAAATTTAAGGGGGTAATCACTTGAGCGAAATTAGCAAAATCGCGTTTTCCGGCACAAAAGAGCAGGAAGAAAAGTTGATGCAGGTCATTCAAACACACAAAGGACAAGATGGTGCACTGATTCCCGTGCTGCATGAAGCACAGAACATATACGGCTATCTTCCGATTGAAGTACAGAAAATGATTTCCGACGGACTCGATGTTCCAATGAGTGAAATCTACGGCGTAGTAACATTCTATACGCAGTTTACAACAGAACCAAAGGGTAAATACAACATCGCAGTTTGCCTTGGTACAGCATGCTACGTAAAAGGTTCCGGTATTATTCTTGACAAAATCAAAGAAAAACTCGGAATTGATGTTGGCGAATGTACACCGGACGGCAAATATTCCATCGAAGCAACACGTTGCATCGGTGCTTGCGGTCTTGCTCCTGTTTTAACCGTAAACGAAGACGTATACGGCAGACTTGAGCCTGATGATATTTACGGCATTTTAGAAAAGTACGAATAATTTTGTGAGGTTGTCATGCTGGAATTGTCGTTGCATATTTTAGATATTGCAAATAATTCAGTAAAAGCTGAAGCAAGTCTTATTTCTGTTACCATTTTAGAAGAAATTCAAAAAAATCGTTTGACCATCACCATCAAAGATGACGGATGTGGAATGGATGAAGCGTTTTTAAAAGAAGTTACAGACCCGTTTCGTACAACCCGTGTTACGCGTAAGGTAGGAATGGGACTATCGCTTTTTAAAGCGGCTGCGCAAAATACTGGCGGTGATTTGACAATTTCTTCTAAAAAAGGTGTTGGTACGTGTGTTACGGTTTGGTTTACATATGACCATATTGACAGACAACCTTTGGGCAACATGGCAGAAACGATGCTGACGCTTATTTCTGGCAACGAAACAATTGATTTTGTATACAGGCACACAGTGAACGAAAAAGAATTTGTGCTTGATACACGGGAAATAAAACAGATCCTCGGAGATGAGGTAAGTTTAGGCAGTCCCGAAATTGTGATGTGGCTTAATGACTATATCACCGAAGGACTGCAATCTCTTAAAAATGAATTGTAAAGAAAGGGAGTTAGAATATGAAAAGCCTAGCAGAACTCGAAGCAATTAAGAATAAGATAAAAAATCAGGTTGGCGTTCGTACCGATTCTGATGCTGATACCATAAGAATTGTTGTTGGTATGGCAACATGCGGTATCGCAGCTGGCGCAAGACCGGTTCTTTCTGCGTTAGTTGACGAGGTAGGTAAAAGAGGTTTATCCGGTGTGACAGTTGCTCAGACAGGATGTATCGGCATGTGCCGTTTAGAACCTATCGTTGAAGTAACAGCACCCGGCAAAGAAAAGGTTACTTACGTAAAAATGACAGAAGAAAAAGCAAAAAAGGTTATCGCTGAGCACATAGTAAACGGTAATGTTGTTACCGAATATACTGTTGGCGCAGTTCAAGAATAATCGTGGGAGGGGAACAGTAAATGGATTTTGCAAGATCGCACGTTTTAGTCTGCGGCGGTACAGGTTGTACCTCTTCAGGCAGTGAAAAAATCATTACAGAATTTGAAAAGCAGTTAGCGCTTAACAATTTAGAAAAAGAAGTTAAAGTAATTAAAACAGGTTGCTTTGGTCTTTGTGCCTTGGGCCCGGTTGTAGTTGTGTACCCTGAAGGTGCATTTTATAGCATGGTAAAAGAAGAAGATGTAGCGGAAATCGTTACAGAACATCTTTTAAAAGGTAGAATTGTTACGCGTCTTTTATACGATGAAACAGTAAAAGACGATACCATCAAATCCTTAAACGAAGTTGACTTCTATAAAAAACAGCAGCGTATCGCACTTCGTAACTGTGGTGTGATTGACCCTGAAAACATTGAAGAATACATCGGTACAGACGGCTATAAAGCACTTGGTAAAGTGTTAACCGAGATGACACCGCAGGATGTTATCAACGAAATCAAAGAGTCCGGTCTCCGTGGTCGTGGTGGCGGCGGATTCTCAACCGGTATGAAATGGATGTTTACTGCAAATGCGGAAGGTCCTGACGGCAAATATGTAGCATGTAACGCCGACGAAGGTGACCCGGGTGCATTTATGGACCGTTCCATTTTGGAAGGTGATCCGCACACTGTAATCGAAGCAATGGCAATTGCTGCTTATGCAGTAGGTGCTGACCAGGGTTATATTTATATCCGTGCTGAGTATCCGATTGCAGTACAGAGACTTAGAATCGCGATCGACCAGGCAAAAGAATATGGTCTTTTGGGCGACAATATCTTTGGTACAGATTTTTCGTTTAACTTAGATATTAGACTTGGTGCAGGTGCGTTTGTTTGTGGCGAAGAAACAGCGCTCATTACCTCTATCGAAGGTCACAGAGGTGAACCCAGACCTCGTCCGCCGTTCCCGGCTGTTAAAGGTCTTTGGCAGAAACCTACACTTTTAAATAACGTTGAAACGTATGCAAATATTACCCAGATTATCTTAAACGGTGCTGAATGGTTTAAAACAATTGGTACCGAAAAGAGTAAGGGTACAAAGGTATTTGCACTTGGTGGTAAAATTAAAAACACAGGTCTTGTTGAAATCCCGATGGGTACAACATTGCGTGAAATTGTTGAAGAAATCGGTGGCGGCATCCCGAACGGCAAAAAGTTCAAAGCTGCACAGACAGGTGGTCCTTCCGGCGGATGTATTCCTGCATCCTTAATTGACACACCTATCGATTACGATTCCTTAATTGAAATCGGTTCTATGATGGGTTCCGGCGGTCTTATCGTTATGGACGAAGATACCTGTATGGTTGATATCGCAAAATTCTTCTTGGAATTTACGGTTGACGAATCCTGTGGTAAATGTACACCTTGCCGTGTTGGAACAAAGAGAATGCTTGAAATTTTAGAGCGTATTACAGAGGGCAAAGGCACATTAGAAGATATTGACAGACTCGAAAAGCTTGGTGCTACAATCAAGAGCACAGCGCTTTGCGGACTTGGTCAGACAGCCCCCAACCCCATTCTCAGTACGCTGCATTATTTCAGAGACGAATATGTAGCACACGTGGTAGACAAAAAATGTCCTGCTGGTGTATGTAAGGCACTTCTTTCTTATAAAATTGATGCAGAAAAATGTAAAGGATGTAGCCTCTGTGCTAGAAAATGTCCTGTTGGTGCAATTTCCGGCGAGGTTAAGAGTCCGTTTGTTATCGATACTGATAAGTGTATCAAGTGCGGCGTGTGTGAAAGCACCTGTAAGTTTGATGCAATCAGTAAACAATAATCGAAGGAGGAGTAACCGAGAATGGATATGGTAAATATAAAAATTAACGGAATTGATTTGGCGGTTCCACAAAATTATACAATTCTTCAGGCTGCTAAAGATGCAGGCATTAACATTCCTACACTTTGCTATATGAAGGACATTAACGGCATCGGTGCTTGCAGAATGTGTCTTGTTGAAGTAAAAGGCGCAAGAAGTTTGGTTACAGCCTGCGTTTACCCCGTAAACGAAGGTATGGAAGTATATACCAACACTGCAAAGGTTCGCGAAGCGAGAAAAGCCGTTTTAGAACTTACACTTTCAAACCATGATAAAAAATGTCTTACCTGTACACGTAACCAAGCTTGCGAACTTCAGAAACTTTGCGAAGACTTAGGTGTAACAGATATCGAATTTGAAGGTGAAATTACAAAACACGAAATTGATGATTTGTCTGCTTCTATCGTTCGTGATAACAACAAATGTATCCTTTGCCGTCGTTGTATCGCTGTTTGTAAAAACGTACAGACCGTTGGTGCAATTGATGCAATGGGCAGAGGTTTTACAACAAAAATCGGATCAAGCTTTGCGCTTCCGCTTTCTGCTACAGATTGTGTAAACTGCGGTCAGTGTATCACTGCATGTCCTGTTGGTGCGCTTTATGAAAAAGACAGCACAAAAGAAGTTTGGGACGCACTCTCAGATGAATCTAAACACGTTGTTGTACAGACAGCTCCCGCTGTTCGTGCAGCGCTCGGCGAAGAATTTGGTATGCCTATTGGCAGCCGCGTAACAGGCAAAATGGTGACAGCACTTAAATATTTAGGTTTTGACAAAGTATTTGATACAGACTTTGGTGCTGACGTTACCATTATGGAAGAGGGAACAGAACTTATTAACCGCATCAAAAACGGTGGCAAACTTCCTTTGATTACATCATGTAGTCCTGGTTGGGTTAAGTTCTGTGAACACAATTTCCCTGACTTTTTAGAAAATCTTTCCAGTGCTAAATCTCCCCACGAAATGTTTGGTGCAATTTTAAAATCCTACTATGCTGAAAAAGCAGGCATTGACCCGAAAGACATTTATGTTGTTTCTGTTATGCCTTGTACTGCAAAGAAATTTGAAGCAGGACGTGAAGAACTTACAAACGGCGGATACGCTGATGTAGATGCTGTTTTAACAACACGCGAACTTGCGAAAATGATTAAAACAGCAGGTATCGAGTTTACAAACCTTCCGGATTCTGTATTTGATAATCCGTTTGGCGATGCAGCAACAGGTGCAGCAGTTATCTTTGGCGCTACTGGTGGTGTTATGGAAGCAGCACTTCGTACAGTTTCTGAAGTGTTAACCGGAAAAGAACTTGAAAAAGTTGAATTTGACGCTGTAAGAGGTACAGAAGGCATCAAAGAGGCTACTGTTAAAATCGGTGATATGGATGTTAACGTTGCTGTTGCGCATGGTCTTGGTAATGCAAGAGAATTACTTGAAAAAGTAAGAAGTGGCGAAAAGAACTATCACTTTATCGAAATCATGGGTTGCCCCGGTGGATGTGTAACCGGTGGTGGTCAGCCGATTGTTTCTTCTAAAACGTTAAGAGAAGTTGATTTAAAGGCTGCACGCGCGAAAGCACTCTATGACGAAGACGAAAGCTTGCCGCTCAGAAAGTCACACGAAAATCCGTTTGTAAAGGCACTTTACGAAGAATTCTTAGGTGAACCCTGCGGACACAAAGCGCACGAACTTTTACATACACATTATGTAGCTCGTGAAAAGATTAACTATTAATAAGTAATAAAAAAAGCGGAACATTTTGTTCCGCTTTTTTTATTACCATTTTATTCGGTTTTCAAATTTTTTTAACGTCTTGAGTAATAAAATTCCAAGAATACCGCATGAAATAACCTCACCAATACCTACTGTAAGCATAAAATAGCTAGTGCTCCCTGGAATTGCGTAAACGTACGAGAGTACAAAAGGGATAATCAGTGTGTTTGATATAATTGGAGGTATTGGTGCAAGCCACTTGTTTTTGCGTAAAAGATATGTACCAATTGCACCGATGAGCGTTGCTAAACTTCCAAAAATTACATCCCAGAATACACATCCTGAAAATATGTTTGCCAAAAAACACCCGATAAAAAGTCCCGGAATTGCCGCAGTTGTAAATATCGGGAGCACTGAAAGCATCTCCGAAAACCGTATCTGGATGACGCCGCTTGATAACCCAAGAATAGATGCAAGATACGTCAAAACAACGTACAACGCAGAAATCAGTGCCGCCTGCGCCAAAAATTTGCTCTTTTGATTCATGTTAAATTCTCCTTTAGTTTTGTTTATAGTGAGGAAGGTCTCGAACTCACTTCTTAAAATTTTAGCATTTTTTTAAAAAGATGTCAACCGTTAAAAAATTGTAAACGTTTTCGCATCGCATTGACTTTTTTTCTCAAAACATTTATAATTTAAATAGAAAGAAAGGGGAGTCTGACATGGCAGAGATAATACATAAACCGAAACGTTTTTCAAAAGAATGGTTTTCTTACGTTTGGGACTATTATAAAGTACATATTATCTGTGTCTTAGTAGGGCTTTTTCTCCTCTTTATCACATACAATGATTATAAAAATACTGTTCGCTATGATTTGGATGTTCAATTTATTGCAGGCGGTGTAATCCCAAGCGAAATTGCAGAAGAAATTGCACGAAAATCGGAAATATTTATCCGTGATATTGATGAAAATGGTGAAAAAAATGTTTCCTTTAATCAGTTGAACTTTACGCTTGATGCGATTGCTGACGGAAATACCGCAATGACACTTGAAAATAAGCTGGCTTCCGTTTTAGCATCTGAAGACCAAATGTTTTATATCTTTGACACAATGATGTTAAATGATGTAGTAAATATGAATGCAGCGGAAGGTATTTTTCTGCCCGTGGAGACATATTTTACGACTGAAGATACAAACATATCTTTTTTTGAGTGTGATGGCGTAAACTGCGCTGTTTCGTTAAAGGATAGCACTATTTTAAGAGAACTAAACATTGATGCATCTGATTTATATGTAGCAGTAAGAATGAATTACGATGAGGCGGATGAAGACTTAAAAAAACGTCATGAGAATGCTGTTTTACTTGCAAATGCACTTGCTAAATAGAGAAATTAAATTTCGTGATTTTCTTTTCATTTTCTATAAAAAAATGCTTGACATCTTAAGAAATAGGTAGTATAATATATATCTGTTAGCGAGTGTGCTGGAACTGGCAGACAGGCACGTTTGAGGGGCGTGTGTCTACGACGTACGGGTTCAAGTCCCGTCACTCGCACCAAAACGGAACAAGCATTACTTGTTCCGTTTTTTTTAAATTATTTAAAACTACAAAAATATTTACAAGGAGACGGCAAAATGAGAGTATTAATGATTGGTGCACACCAGGATGACAATGAATTTCAATGTGGCGGCCTTGCGTCGAAGCTTATTAAAAACGGACATACTGTGCAGTTTTTAAGCATGTGTAATGGATGTGGTGGACATCACATTTTAGGTCCGAA
>JAZNGT010000041.1:0-29078 GCA_045576635.1 Congzhengia sp.
CATCGTAAAATACATTGCAAAGACGCATCATCACTTCTGATACCTTGCCCTCTTTTGAAACGGAAGCGATGCGTTCCTGATATTCTGTTACAGCAGTTTCATACTTTTCCACAAAAGCAACATCTGTGGGGTCAAACTCAACTTCAAAATTTCCAAATTTGTATAAACTCATTTTTATATACCTCTTTCTTTATATTCTGTTAAAACATAACTGACAGCGCACTTATCATATCAGCTTCCTGTTCTTCCTCGCATCGAGGGTCGGGCAAGCGATATATGCGTTTCAATCTGCGATAATGCGCTTTTTGCTCTTTGTCTTTTATTTTTGATAAATCAACACTTCGTATTTCCATCACTTTGCAGATTTTATTTTCATCAGTAAGACCCTCGAAAAGTGCACGAAACAGCCACCAATGCAAATCGTCTTTTGTAAGGTCGATGCCGTATTGTGCCATAAATGCCGCATAAATCAGCGATGCATCATAAGTGAAGCTGTATGTTTGTTTTCCTCGTGCGGAGTTTTGCTGCTCGTTTTTGGGGTTTTCCCCGATTTCTTTTATTGGCGCATCCTTATGAGCATAAAACCCGATAGCAGCATGCACCGCACCTGTAATATCAGCAGGTATTTTTCCGTCATAGCATATATCTAATGCAGAAAAAAGCCGTTCTTCTATGGGTTTATCGCTCCAAAAAAGTGCTTCATCAAACCTTATCCACGTACGAAAATCAGTATTGACAGGAATTTTCTCTCCGCCTACCTCTAAAAATTCAGGCATGGTGTCTAAAATGATATTCACGCCTATACAACTCCTAAATGATATTATCAAGACGGGTGTTGCCACCCGCCCTGACTTTAATTAATTACGCCTCAACAAACTCAATTGTCTGCCAGTTGTCGCTTGAAGTTGCTGTACCGCTTACTCTTTCGCCCTTTACTTTTAAAGTGCCGGTATAAGTGTATGCGTCAACACTGCCGCCCTCTGTATCTGCAATCACTGCAAATTCACGCTTTGCAGCAGCATAGCCGTTTTCTTCATCGCCGTTTGTTAAGTCAACGAAAATGATTTCACGGATGGCTTCCTCCATAACCAATTCTTCATTATGAATTTTGATAATATCGTCATGCACAGCGTTGCCTTTGTGCTGGTCAAAGCCGTAAGAGAAAGAGGGTGAGTAACCTACAACATCACTCTGTTCAAAAGGTTCATCCACATATCGTCTTGTGTACTCAATGGGGTTTTTTGCACCAGACATATCTGTAAAACCTTTCATTCTGTGATATGTAACTGCGCCTGTTTCGCCCTTTACGCCGTAAAAGGCTAATTTTTCATTTCTTTTTACTGTACTCATAGTTTTTAACTCCTTTTTTTAATCCTGGTAATACACCAATCTCAATTGCAGTTGATATTTTGCTGTATTACTCATCTTTTCTTCCACCCAGCCTGTTTTTATAACTTCCAAACTGACTGCGTTTTTGTTGCCATCTAAAACAGGCAAAATGCCGAGTCTGTTTTGTTCATAAATCCAGTCTGACAGGTGTTCTAACTTTTGGATAGCGGTTGTGTTTTCCGCCGCATCCTGCCCATATTTTTCGCGTAAGGCAACCGTAAATAAAAACTGTCTTAACGCACCGCCGTCTGTGTAATTTTTAATGACCGGCTCGCAAGACACGTTTTCGACCGCTCCGTTTGCCTCATTTTCACCGAGATAGTTGACGTTAATATCAATATCTGTAAGAGTCGGGCAAGCGGTCATAAAAGCTTTCATGGTATGAATCATAGTTGCTTTTCTCCTTTGTTTGCATTAAAAACGCTGTGCATGTATCAATGCGGACATAAGTTGACCTTAAATTATAGGTTGAGAGTCCTTTCCGCTTGATACGGGGGTCTTGGGCAGTGTATGTTTGTGGGAACATGTATCTTTTCATACAGCGTTTTCTTGCATATTGCGTGTAAGTTCTATGCTGCACGGACGTCACATACTTCATAAACCTACACTCTTCCCCTAAACGGCTACTGAAAGCCCTGTTTAGCTGCTCGGGGAACGGCAGCTATAACGTGTTGTTCTTTTCATCAACATCCTCCTTTTGTATTTTTATCCGTTACATCTTTCGATGGTTTTCATACAGTTTTTCATAGTACCATTTTAAACCCTTATTTTTTCCCGTGGGTATCATTGTATTTTTTTATCAGATATATGATAAATTTTTTGCTACGTAATAAATAAAACGGCAACGCCAACGTTTATATGTAGCTTCGCCAGCGTCAATGGGGTAGGGTGTTTTGTACAGCATGTGTCCTATAATACCTTTTCTGTATTCTTCTGGGATTTGCAAAAGCGCTTTATCTACAGCATCGCAATCACGGTTTATTGCAGAAAGCCTTATGGCTTTTTCTCCCGTCGGGTCAGAAATGGTGTTTTTAGAGGGTTGCCCATCCGGTATCGGAAAACTATTGACTATTTCACTTGCCTCTTTTTTCATTCGTTCATAATCTCGCACCAAATACAGCATCCTCATATATAAATCGTGAGGCAATTGATATTCGTTATTCTTTTTTGGTTGATAATGCCTCACGATGACACCCTCCCTTCGTTTGTTTTAAAATACAGTACCTCTATTTTACAAATTATAAAATTCCCATAGGTATCAATTTGAATTTTTTGTGGTATAATTAAGATGTGCGACATAATTCTTTAAATTACGACATTATTGTATGCTTACAAACCTACAGGCGCAATGTTCAATGTTGCGATGGATGGTGTCAATTTTGAGATTTATGGTGTCAATTTTAGGAGAGGGGACAAAAAGTAAAATGAGAGAGTTACAAAGACATAATTTTGAATTTATCAGGACGGAAATACTCCATATATCCGTTGAGGATTTTGCAGATAAAATAGGAGTTTCCAAAAGCAGTTATCAAAGAATGAAATCAGATAAATATAATACCGCATACTGTTTTTCGCCGATTCAAAAGGCTTGTGAATTGGCAGATATTTCGCTGGACCTATTCTCAAAACAATTTCTGACAAAGGAACTTTACAAAAAAAGACATAAAAAAACGCGAGCAATTGTCTTATCTAAAAAACAATTACTTGCGTTTTTTGTATTTGGCGTTATTCTAGCATTTCTATCGTTTGGCGTTGTTGCAAAGGAAAAGATACATAATGATCAGGTTTTTTCTACAAACATTTTACCAGAAGTAAAGTCATCAGTCGTGTATGAATCAGAAGGCATCTATTATTGGACCGACAAAGAAGGCGGGTCATACCATGCAAACAGAAATTGCCCGATCATAAAAAGCAGAAGTAACATCGAGTCAGGCACGCCGAACGATGCACAAAAAAAGAAAAAGTACGACCCGTGTGATTTTTGTGTTGTGCAGTAATAGAAGTTTATGATATCCGTACACTTTATTGCGAATGGAAAGATTTCAAAGGAGAGCAGTTGCTTGCATAATTCGTTTTTTGGTATTTCGCAAGAATAGCATTGTTCATTCTTTGGTGCTCTCTTTTTGTGATGTTGCCGTTTTTTAAAAGAACATCATTATAGTAGGTTAATCTGATGAGCCTGGTAGTTCTCGCAATATCACTATCCTTGCTACTCATTCTGCCACTCCTTTCTGTGCAAAATGTTTTACTCCTATATGCATTATACCCTGAATTTTAAAAAAGGAAACAAAATCAGGAACTTTTTCAAAAAAACGTGAGATTTGTTTCCTTTTCAAAATATAAAGGTATAATGTCTAAAGAACAAAGGAGCGTGAAAATTTATGAGTAAAAATTATAAAAAAACATTACCGCATCACATCTATGCAGTAATTGAACCGGATGTCAAGGTTGTTTATGTAGGAAAAACAACTATTAAAAATCCGCATTAAAAACGCAGAGACGTCATAAACGGCAAGATAAGTTTTATTGATGGCGAGTTTTCCGAAAAGTGCAAATTTTTCTTGCTGGAAAGCATACTTATTTCAAAAGCGGATGCTTTTAAGCATATTCTTGCTTGGTATCGTTTCTTCGAGGATAATGGTTTTGATGTTCTTGTTTCAAAAAAGGCGGCTTATATGCTTGAATTTCCTAAAGAAAAAACAGAAAATACATAATTATGAAGAGATGATCAAACAGCAACGCAAAAAGCACAGAGAAGATAAGGAGCGTGCGGTAGAGAAATATAAAGAATTAGTGGAAATTTCAAATAATGCTATTAACTTATTTGTCAATTTTTTAGAGGATGTACATAAGGAGGAAATAAAACCACAGAAATTTAAAGAAGCAAAAGAACTGTTTCATTCATATTTGTATCCGGAGACATCAGGCCATTGTTTGGCAACACTGGAGGAAATAGTAATAGGGAAGAATCACACATCACAATTGGGAACTGTCACTACAACAAAATTTTTATTGTTTAAAACGTCTGTTTCATATGCTTTCAGCCTTATGGCATAATCAAGGAGATGATAATCAAAAGAAACAAGAGATAAGTTGCTTCCAAATCCATATATATATATATAATAACCAGCTAAACGTTATTAATAAAATGTAAATAAAGAATCAATATTGTCTCTTTGCTATTGAAAATTTAATGTCAGTATTCTAAAATTTAAACGTTAAAAGTTAAATTGATGTTTTAACGAAATAAAAAAGCGAAAGGAATACACAATGAGAACAAAACGAATTTTAAAAAATTCAACGTCTGCAATGAAAGAATTGTCGAAAAAAGTAATATCTTTCCCTAAGGATTTTAAGGGGTATTCCAAGAAGAAAAAAATATTGGTTATAGTATGCGCCGTTGCTGTGCTTGCTGTCATTGCTTTTGGAATGTCTGCCGGTAAAACTAAAAATACAATGGGTGCTGTAGGAGTTGAAAGCAAGGCCGAAAGACGTGACATAACGTCTACGATTACAGGTTCTTCGGTAGTAAAACCAAAGGACCAATACTCTATTACTGCTCTTGTTTCAGGTGATATTATTTCGGCAAATTTTGAGCAGGGCGATATTGTAAACGAAGGCGATATTTTATATCAGATTGATTCTTCCGATGCACAAAACTCAATAGAAAATGCCGACATTTCATATCAGCGTTCACAAATGGATTATAATAAAGCGCAGAAAAATTACAACGATTTAACGGTAAAAGCTCCTTTTTCGGGAACGGTGAGGAACATTTATGTAAAAACAGGAGATTCCGTATCTGCAGGAACAAAAATTGCAGAGATATATGACGATTCTGCTCTTACTCTCACAATTCCTTTCAATGATACAGATGCGCAATACATTCTGCCGGGCGATAGCGCCACTGTGAGAATTTCTTCAAATGGCGAATTTTTAAACGGAACTGTAATCGGAGTTGCTTCTTCCGGATATGCTACCAGAGGGAATATGATAGTACGTACTGTTAAAATAGAGGTTCAAAATCCGGGGGCTTTGACAAATTCGGAAATGGCAACAGCAGAAGTTGGAAATGTTTCCGGCATTGACAAGGGAACTTTTGAATATGCCGCATCTAAAACAATCGTAGCAGAAGCGTCCGGAGAAATTGACAATATTTATGTTTTAGAAGGTACGAGAATTGCATCAGGTACTGCTATTGCTCATATTGATTCTGAAACTGTGTCTGACAATCTCAAATCATCGTCTTTATCTTTGCGTTCATCAGCTTTATCGCGTGAAAACGCAATGGATAAACTCGATGACTACACAATTACGGCACCTATATCAGGTACTGTTGTTACAAAAAATATAAAAGCAGGAGATAAACTCGACAACACAAATATGTCTACCGAAATGGCAGTAATTTATGATATGTCAAGTTTAGAATGTGAACTTTCCGTTGATGAATTGGATATCAAAAACGTCGAGGTCGGCCAGAGTGTTATAATCACATCCGATGCAGTTGACGGGAAAGTATATCACGGCGAGGTGCAAAGTGTATCTATAAACGGAACAACATCAAACGGCGTTACTACATATCCTGTTACAATCGTGATTACCGATTTTGATGAGGATTTGCTTCCGGGAATGAATATAGATGTTGAAATTACAACCTCACAGGCAAAAGATGTTCTGACAATACCGCTCACTGCCGTAAATCGGGGCAATCTTGTTTATATCAAGGGCGAAAAAACAGAAGATACTGACAAAGCGCCCGAAGGATTTAAATCTGTCAGGGTCGAAACAGGTGTTTATAACAACGAATACATAGAAATTAAATCAGGTTTAAAAGAGGGAGACATAGTCTATACACCACAAATACAATCATCCCGTGTGGGTTCTGCGATGGAAGAGATGATGGGCGGTATGAGAGACATGCATGGTAGTGGAGTTATGCCAGGCGGCGGTATGACAGGTGGTAATAGAATGCCAAGCGGTGACGGAATGCCCGGCGGCATGCGCTAAGGGAGAGAATTATGAATCAAAAACCTTTGGTAGAATTTCAGAATATATATAAAATTTATAAAATGGGAGACACCGAAGTGCGTGCATTGGACGGCGTTTCCTTTTCGGTCTTTGAAGGAGAGTTTGTTGCTATTATCGGTCAGTCAGGCAGCGGTAAGTCTACCTGTATGAATATAATCGGTTGCCTTGATGTCCCAACAGAAGGAACTTACCTTTTGAACGGAGAAGACGTGAGTAAATTAACCGATGATGAACAATCTGAAATCCGAAACAAAACACTGGGGTTTATTTTTCAGCAATATAATCTCCTTCCCAAATTAAATATTTTAGAAAATGTGAAACTTCCGCTTATGTACAAAGGTCTGAAAGAATCTGAACAAACAGAGCGTGCGATGGAGGCATTAAAGCGCGTCGGTATAGACGATAAATATCATCATAAACCTTCGCAATTATCAGGCGGTCAGCAGCAGCGTGCATCCATAGCGAGAGCCTTGGCGGGTTCACCTTCGGTAATTTTAGCAGATGAACCCACGGGCGCACTGGACTCTAAAACAAGCACCGAGGTAATAGATTTTTTAATAAAATTAAATTCGCTTGGAAATACCATAATTCTTATTACGCATGACAACTTTATTGCGGCAAAAGCCAAACGTGTAATACGCATACACGACGGAAAAATAATATATGACGGTATCCCCTCCGAAGATTCCATCATACGCTCCACAGTGCTCATGCAGAAGGAGGGAGCTATATGAAATTTACGAAAACAGTTCAGCTGGCTTTTGGAAGTATAATATCAAACAAACTTCGTTCCCTTCTTACTATGCTTGGTATTATAATCGGTGTAGGTGCGGTAATCATTCTCGTTAGCATTATGGATGGTGTTACAGGACAAGTAACGGATGCTTTTGAGAGTTTCGGTATGAATAACATCACCGTTTCTATGACTTCCCGAGGCAGCACGCGTTATATTGAACCTGACGATATGTATGAAATTATCGATGAAAATCCCGCGTTGTTTACATATTGCACACCAAATGTTTCGATGATGGCAACGGTTAAAACAAAAAACTCCTCTGATAGTGAATCTGTTTCTGTCACAGGAATAGATGAAACATACGACAAAATAAATCAATTGGAGACTGAGCAGGGAAGATTTTTGCAGTTTATCGACATCGAGAAACAACTTAAAGTTTGCGTTATAGGTACATATTACGAACAAGAATTCTTTGGCAAGGGCAAGGCTCTTGGTGAGATTTTGAAAATCAACGGCGAACCTTTTACCATCGTAGGTGTTCTGGAGGAAAAAGTTGACTCCTCTGAAAATTCTTCTGATCAGTGTGTTTATATACCATATACGATTGCCTCCAAAATGTCGCAAAACAGATTTATCTCTTCCTATACTGTCACACTTTCCGATGCAAACCGATTAGATGAAGCCAAAGCAATTCTGGAGGAAAGACTTACAAAAATTCTTGGAAGCAGTGATTTTTATAGAATTATTGCTACACAGGAAATATTAGAGGAACTCAATAAGATTATAGGCACCATGAAAGCAGCCCTTGTTTGTATTGCAGGCATTTCTCTTTTGGTTGGCGGTATCGGTATTATGAATATTATGCTTGTTACCGTAACTGAGCGCACCAAAGAAATCGGCATAAGAAAATCTTTGGGTGCAAAAAAGAAAAATATTCTTTCTCAGTTTGTGGTGGAAGCTGCCACTATAAGCGGTGTAGGAGGAATACTTGGAATACTGTTCGGCGCAGTAGTGTCGTTTGCCGCAGGTAAACTTTTAGATATTACCATTGTTCCGTCTTTATTTGCGGTAGTGCTTGCATTTTCGGTATCTGTGGCTATTGGCATAATATTTGGATTCTTGCCAGCAAAAAATGCAGCGAATCTTAATCCGATTGACGCACTGCGTTTTGAATAAAATTGAAAGGAGAATTTGTCAATGAAAAGAATATTTGCGTTACTTATTACAATCTTGATAATAGTTTCAACGACGGGAACAAATGTTTTCGCAGCATCAAGTTACGAAGCTGAGCTTTTGTCGGATCTATCTATTATGCAAGGCGACCCTAATGGCAATATGAGATATGGAGATAAGGTGTCACGTGCGGAATGTGCAAAAATTGTCGTTGCAGCATCCAAATATCGTGAGCTTGTAGATATAAACAGCAAGCGCTCGCCTTTTAAAGATGTAACCTATGACCACTGGGCAGCACCTTATGTTACAACTGGCATCAAAAATGGTCTTTTTAAAGGATATTTTGATGCTACCTTCCGTCCTTCCAATACAGTTACATACGAAGAAGCAATAACAATGCTTCTGCGCGTTCTGGACTACACGGACGAAGACACCGGCAATGACTGGCCCTATGACCAGATTGATATGGCAAAAAAAATCGGTATGCTTGACGGCGTAAACAAGTCCATTGGTCAGGATCTTACACGTCGAGATGTTTCGAAAATGATTTACAACACACTAAATGCAAATGCAAAAGGCTCTCAGGAGAAATATTTGAATGCTTTTAACAGAACAGTTGGCCCTATAACAGTTACTTCATCAGATTGGTACGAAGAACTTGGAGCAGATTCGTTTGTTAAAGTTATGCGCGATGGTGTGAAAGCATCCGTTTCTGAGGTCAGAACAAATGATATAGCGTATTATATGGTTGAATATAATAAAGTGCTTGTGTATTCAAAGAAGGTTACCGGCATTTATGAGGATGCCTCACCGAATAAGGATACTCCTACTTCTGTAACAGTATCAGGTATTACATATAAAATTGAAGGTGATGACGCATATTCAAAACTTTCATCCGGCGGAAATTTTAATTATGGCGATACGGTTACATTGTTGCTTGGTAAATCAGGAGACGTAGCAGGCGTTGCTACAAATCTGACAGATGATACAAAGGTAACAGGGTTTTTATCCGCAGTAGGAACGAAGGAAACCATTGTTTCAGGTACAACTGTGACAAAGCCTTATGTCAGGGTTGTTCTTCCAACCGGAGAGGTTTGTGAGTATATCACAGAAAAAAATTATGAATCATACCTAAACAGGGTTGTTACAGTAAATTTGGTTGATGGTCTCGCAACATTGTCTTCGACCACACCAAAACACAACATATCGGGAAAAGTCACATGGGATTCCGGTGTTGGCTCGTTGGGTTCTCACACTCTGGCTTCTGATATCAAAATCCTTGAAACCTCCACCACAGAATCTTATGAAACAGCAACCGTGGCATCGGTTTATCCCCAGAGACTGAACGGAATTAGATTATCAGAAAACGATATTTTATATGTTTCAAAAAATTCTGCGGGAAATATTGATGCATTGATACTGAACGACATAACCGGTGATACACACTCCTATGGCGTGGTGACATACGCTAAAAATAGTAACAACGACATACCATTATCGGGCAGTTACAAATATATAGTAAACGGAACCGAGGGCTCGCTAAACACGCAAAACAAAACTTTTAGTGTATCCAGCGGACAGGCGGTTAAAATCAAAGGCGACGGACGACAAGTAACTTCTATGACACCTCTTTCTCAGGTTAAAGCAACAAAAATTACAGATATCATCGGTTCTACAATCACTATGAATAACAACAAATACATTATGTCTGACAAAGTACAGATTTATGTAAAAAATTCATCGTATGGTTATGTGTACAGTATGATAACAGTTGATGAATTGGCTGAAATGGTTGATAAATATCAGGCATATGTTTATACAGACAAAGCGACCTCGGACGGAGGGCGAGTACGAGTTATTATTTTACGTACAAACTAAAATTAAGAACGAACATCCCTAGGGCAATGACTTTTTATTGTCGGGAGGTTACGTGAAAAACAAATATTGTATATAAAATGGTCGAAAAAACAATATTTAGCACGAAATATTATAAGTATACTATAAATAATTGTTGACAAATATTGATTTTAAGTGTATAATACATACAAAGATGGAGGTGGTATTATGTCTATTATTTCAAAAGACGGAATTTTAAAAGTTCTTACTGCATATAATCCATGGTGGAAAACAGGTGTAGTAAATCCTAAAATGAGTAAGACATATAAACGTTTTGCTTTTCACGAAGCAATGCGTAGACTTGAAGAAAAAGACATTCGTCGTTTAGTTGTATTAACAGGAACGAGACGTGTTGGAAAAACAACAATTCAGTATCAGATGATAGAAAGTTTGTTGGAGGCAGGTGTATCACCACAGAGAATTGTTTTTATTTCAATGGATCATCCAATGCTTAAATTAAGTCAATTTCAAGAGATTTTAGAATGTTATCATGAAAATATTTATCCCGAGCAGGATGTGTATTACTTTTTTGACGAAGTGCAATACGCTCAGGATTGGGATAGATGGCTTAAAACTATATATGATACACAGCCTGACACACATGTGGTAGCAACAGGTTCTGCTAGTCCGGCATTAATGAAAGGGAGTCGAGAGAGCGGAGCTGGAAGATGGTCTGTTATTCAGGTTCCGACACTGTCTTTTTATGAGTATTGCGAACTGCTTGAAGTAGATAAACCGGAGATTCCCGAAGACTTGAAGGTGACGTCGCTTTTGCATAAAACGCAAATTGAGAGAGCGCAAATCATGATGCAGCTTTCGAAGGTACAGAATCATTTTATGAGATATTTGCAAGTTGGAGGCTTCCCTGAGCTTGCTCTAGCAGATAATGATATAATGTCACAGCAAATTATGAGAGAAGATGTTGTTGATAAGGTTTTAAAGCGAGATTTGCCATCTCTTTATAATATTCGTAATGCAACAGAGCTTGAAAGGATTTTCTTGTATTTATGCAATGTTTCATCTGAAGTGGTTTCTATTGAAGCAATCACAAAAGAATTAAATGGAGTGTCGCGAACAACCGTAGAAAACTATATCGGTTATTTAGAAAGTGCAAACCTTATCTATCAAAGCTGGCCTGTTGATATGGCTGGTAAAAAGGTTTTAAAGGCAAGTCCTAAAATTTATATAGCGGATGCTGCGATTCGTAACGCTGTATTGATGGATGATTCTATTTTGACAGATTCTACTGAAATGGGCAAAGTAGTTGAAACCGCAGTATATAAGCATATTACCGCATTCTATTATCAATTTGCTACTTCTGTAGGATATTTCCGTGGTGGAAGAAAAGGAAAAGAAATTGATGTGGTAGTGGATTATCCAAATATAAAAAATATGTTGATTGAAGTAAAATATAGAGAAGGAGCACCTATAGCTAATGATTCTGCAATCGTAGAGCTTTGTGAAGAAGCATCTGCGGCTATTGTAGTTACAAAAAATGCAGATGATTTTGGAGTTCACAACACAAATAAGAGTAAGGATTTACTCAGGATTCCGGCATTTGCTTTTTTGTATTTGCTTGGCAATGCTGAAAAGAATGGTTATAGAGGAATTGAATAATACAAACAGCGCCGGCCTTTCTGGCTGGCGCTGTTTTCATATATGGGGGATAGTGATTATGGATGTAGAAGGATAACATAATCTTCAAAAGACACCTTTCTGTTATAGCAATATTTCTGTATTATAGCTGTCGTTGTGCAGTAGAGCCCTCCGGGGCTATTTATTTATGCTTTTTAAAAAAGTTTTCTGATATTTTGCAAGAATAGCATCATTCATTCTCTGATGCTCTCTTTTTGTGATGTTGCCGTTTTTTAAAAGAACATCATTATAGTAGGTTAATCTGATTAATCTTGTCTTTGATGTAAGGTTACTATCCTTGCTACTCATTCTGCCACTCCTTTCTATTTAAATTTATGTGTTTCGAGTTCTTATTGTACAGTATACCCAGATATTTTAAAAAGGAAACAAAACTCAAAAAATTTTAATAATTGATTAAAACATGCTTGATTATAAAAAACGTATGTGGTATAATGACAATATAATTTGACAATGAACAACAAAACTTTTGTGTGTTATCTCTAAAAAGGAGGTTCATAGAATGGATGTACATTCAATTCGTCAAAAGATGAGAACGAGCACTATTTATGATATTCCGCTACGTGTTACTTTTTATGCGCGTGTATCTTCTGAAAAAGATGAGCAGTTGAATTCTTTAGACAACCAGATTTCATACTACCGCGAGTTTATCAAGAAAAATCCCAATTGGGAGTTTGTTGAAGGTTATATAGACGAAGGCCTTTCGGGCATGAGCACCAAAAAGCGTGAGAACTTTCACAATATGATTTCTGATGCAAAGGCAGGGCTTTTTGATCTTGTTATCACAAAGGAAATCACTCGTTTTGCGCGTAATACGCTTGACAGTATACAGTATACGCGCGATTTGCTAAACTGTGGTGTAGGTGTATTTTTTCAAAACGACAATATCAATACACTTGATGAGGACTCAGAACTTCGACTTACCATTATGTCGGGTATCGCGCAGGATGAACTTCGCAAATTATCAAGCCGTATAAAGTTTGGCCATCAGGAAGCCATAAAGAAAAATGTAGTGCTTGGCAATAGCCGAATTTTTGGTTATCGTAAAGACAACAAAAGACTTGTTATCGATGAAAAAGAAGCAGAAATGGTGCGTGAACTCTATACCCTATATGCTACTGACAAGTACAGCATGAACCAAATAGAAGACATTTTCTGGGAAAAAGGTTACCGTAACAACAACGGCAAACGCATCAGTCACAGCACGATGTCCAACACAATTTCCAACCCCAAATACAAGGGTTATTACGTTGGTAACAAAGTAAAAATCGTGGATATGTTTACCAAAAAGCAAAAGTTTTTACCGCCCGAAGAGTGGGTTATGTTTAAGGATGAAACAGGCGAAATCGTCCCTGCAATCGTTAGCGAAGAACTTTGGGAGCAAGCCAATGAAGTTTTAAGAAGACGGAGCCGTGATGTAAAGGGAAGACAAAACCTATGTAACCACCCAAATCTTTTGACGGGCAAAATGTACTGTACGCACTGCGGAAAATTGTATTACCGAAAAGATAGCAAGGACCGAAAGGGAAATGTGGCTTCCCGCTGGATATGCAGTGGTAAAATCAATAATGGAAAAGACTCTTGTCCTTCGTTTGCCATTTACGAAGAAGAAATCAAAGAGGTTCTTTATGAAGTGTTTAAAGATACCGCCGAGGATGCAGCGTTAATCATTGAAGAATATACCAATATGTATGCTGAAATATTGGCAAAGGATAGCTCTTCGGAGGAACTTAGTAAACTTAAAGACCGTCTTAGTTTACTTTCGAAGAAAAAATCAAAGCTACTCGAATATAATATCGCCGGGCAAATCAGTGACAGGGATTTTGTCGAGATGAACAAGGAAATCTCGGATGAGTCTGCTGAAATTTGCTCAACCATTGAAGAACTCGAAAATGAAATAGGTTCAAGAACAGAATACAAACAAAAAATCGAAGAGATTCGAAGCATCTTGCTTAAAGCGGAAAGTGAAGCCAGTCGCAATATGATAGATTCAGCGTTTGTAAATAAGTATATTGATAAAATATATGTTACACCCGTTGAAGACGGCGTTGTAGAAATTGCGGTCAAGATATTTACAGGTGAAACCATTGAGAAACATCTGACAAGCCTTAAAAAACGCAACAAACCCATTAAAAGCGGAGATGCTATTTACGATAGTCGTACGGGACACACTTTTAAAAAAATGATCGAAGCTTACGAAAACGGCATGAAATAAGTAAGATAAAAAACAAAGAGCGTTTTGTAAAATTTTCGTTTTACAAAACGCTCTTTCTTTACAAAAACCGGTTGATAGGAAAAATGGATGAGTTTTGCCATTTTTACATCAACATTAAAACTCGCGAATGAGTAGTTTTGGAATCCCGATGACTTTACAGTGCTCTAACTCTTCGCCCTCAATGTGCTGCGGTTTAAATTCGGGGTTTACGGGCACAAGGCGCAGCCAGTCCTCGCCGTAGGCGTATTCCACCTTTTTAATCGTCACAAGTTCGTCATTATACAAAACGGCACCGATTTCGCCCGAGTGGTTTAGCGTTGTCTGTTTTAAAATCAGCACCTTATCGCCGTCTAAATAGAGCGGATACATACTGTCGCCTTTTACGCGAAGGACGATAAAATCCTCCTTTTTTCTGCCGTAAAGATAGGAGTTCGGGATTTCGACCGTCTCGCCCGACCAGTCTTCTGAAACGAGTCTGTCGTAGCCTGCGGCAATATCGCCGATGACGCGAAATTCTGTTACGTCGCGTGCGTCAGTGAGCGAAAGGTTTGGTTTTTCTGCGCCCGTTCCGCCGTAAAAGTGGTGGCGGGGCATATCGGTTGCCGCTGCGATTTTTTCGATTGCATCGGACGGAATTTTTTTTGTCACGCCTGTTTCATATCGTTGCAGCGTCGATTTTGCAATGCCGGTGCGCGCGGCAAGTTCCGACAAACTCATCTCGGATTTTTCTCTTGCGTCGAGTAGTTTCCTGCTTAAATTTTGCATCAGACTCACTCCTTTTGGTATTAGTATATCAAATTCGTTTCAAAATTGCAACAGTTTTTTGTCACATTTTTTACACGTCTCAAAAATGGGTTGACAAGAATCGGGAAATGTGCTATGATTGTCTTGTCCCGAAAATGAAACGGAATATTTTTTTACACAATACGTCCCAATAATGAGACGAACGGGGAGGAATCAATATGAAACATCAGAACGTATTTTTGAAAAACTGCGTAAAAGCGATTTTTTTAGCGCCTGCATTTATCGCGGTGGTCTTTATGCTGTCTCTTATGAGCGCTAAAATCGCAATTTCGACAATTGAACATCAAACGACACAACAAGCGGTGACAAACGTTCACACCGCACGCACGGCATAAGGAAAGGGAAAACGATGGATAACGTAATCTGCAATCGTTGCAATCGCCCGATTTTACGGCTTGAAACGTACATCGAAGTCGGGCACACGGTGCTTTGCGACGATTGTTATATGAACATGAGCACCAAAGAATTTTTAGCAAAAATCGGCGGTCGTCTTTTGGTAAAGGGGTGATTTTTTTTGGCAAATCCCAACTTGGAAAACGGCTATACACCCCTTGCCAACGAACTTTTAGAGGCGCTTTCGGGCGCACGTTTAAACGGCACGCAACTGCGCATTTTGCTTTTGTATTTTCGTAACAGTTACGGCTTTCATAGAAAGGACTGTGCACTTCCACTTTCGTACCTTTGTGGGATGCTCGGCGGAAACAAGTCTACCATATCCAAAGAAATCGGCCGTCTTGTTTCGATGCGTATTTTAGAACGCAAACCGTCAGAAACACACGGAAAAGAGGCGTTTGTAAGGCGGTACTCGTTGCAAAAAGACTACGAACTCTGGCGTACGTTAAAAGGCGAACGGCTTACGGTATTTCAGAATTCCCCAAACGGCAAAAACGGGGTAGGCGAAAAAGCAAAAGGGGCGTTGGCAGGGCAGCATACCTATAAAAATACATATAATAAATATAAATATAATAAACCGAAAAAAGAATCCCGATACGATTATGACCGCATTCAGAGGATTACATTTTTAAACGTAACAAAAGGATTGAGAAAGGATGATTCGGAATGTCAAAACCCATAAATCAGAAGTGTTATTGGTGCGACGTTCGCAAAAAAGAGTGCAGAGCACTGGAAGAAGATGTATGCAGAACGCGCGGATGCAGTTTTTTTGAAACGACACGTGGCTTTTTAGACAGACAGCGCGCCTTTTTAAAGCGCACGCATGCAAGATAAAAGGAGTTTTTTATGACAGTAAAGGAATGGTTTAACAGAACACGCCTTTTAGACGGTGAAATCAAAAGTTTAAAGCGTGAAATTTCGGCGCTTTCGGAAAAACCAAATCGAGATTCTGTATCAGAAGAAGATGAACGGCTCTTAAAGCAGGAAAAAGTAGTGCGAGAATTAAATTATAAAACGATGCTACTAAATAAGACGGTGGAACTTTTGGAATTAAAGGTCGAACGTTTGTCGCTTATCTCAAAAATCGAAAACCCCGTAAGCCGCACGCTTTTGTTTATGCGGTATTTGTCGTGCTTTACGTGGGAGGAGATAGCAAAAGAACTCGGCTGCGACGCGCGGCACGTTTACCGTCTGCACGAGGGCGCACTTAAAGAGGCAGAACTTTTTATAGAAGCAAAAAAGAGCGCGTCGTGATGTCATGGTATGTCACCCTTTTTGTGTGGTATAGTGGTGTTGTAAAAAAATATTGCCGCAAAAAAAGGAGACAACCATGGAGGCAAAGTTAAACGAAATCAGAAAAACGTATATCGAAACGCCCATATCGCAGCGTGAACTTGCGTTACGATACGGCGCTTCGCTATCTACGATTGCGCATCGCTCTGCGCGCGAGGGGTGGTATCATAAAAAGTGCGAAAAGCAAAATCGCGCGGTGCGGTGCTTGGCGCAAAATAAGGAGAGCGACGCGAAAACGTACGCGGAAGAAAGTGTATCTTTGAAAAACACGCCCGACCCGCGTGAGCAGTTAAAAGCGCTCACCGTGACGCTTCTTAAAAAGACAGAGCGCGCCATTTTATCACTATCCGACACCGACACCGACACGGGAAAGCTCCGTCAGCTTGTGCAGTCCGTCAAGGATTTGCGTGACATTGTAAAGTCGAATGCGTCGGCATCGGATGTAGGTGAACTTGAAAACATCATGAAAGGACTATTAGAAGAATGATGTTTACCGAAAAACAGCGCGCGCTGCTTACGCTTTTTAAACAAAAAAAGTTAAAACGTATCAACGTTTTCGAAGGGTCGGTGCGCTCGGGAAAAACGTACATAAGCCTTGTGCTCTTTGCGCTCTGGCTTCTTACCATGCCGCGCGACAAGACGTATTTGCTCGCCGCAAAAACGGTGACGTCTTTAAAACGAAACTGTCTGGATTTACTGGTTTCTCTTTTCGGCGAGCGAAATTTTACATACTCCATCACGCAAAAAGAGGGACGGCTTTTTGGACGAAAAGTGCTTTTAGAGGGCGCAAGTGATGTGCGTGCAGAGGGAAAAATCCGCGGTGTGACGCTTTCGGGCGCATACCTTGACGAACTTACGCTCATCCCGGAGGACTTTTTTACGATGCTTTTGTCGCGTCTTTCAGAGCCTAACGCAAAACTTTTTGCAACCACAAACCCCGACCATCCCTCGCATTACGTTAAGAAAAAGTATCTCGACAGAAAAGACGAACTTGACCTTTTCGTCATGCGCTTTTTGTTAGACGACAACACGTTTTTGCCCGAAGAGTACGTAAGGGGTCTCAAAAAAGAGTACACGGGCGTTTTTTACGACCGCTTTATTTTGGGTAAATGGGTGGCGGCAGAGGGCGTGATTTACCGCGATTTTGCGGATAACCAAGGAGCATTTATAAAAGACACGCCGCCTGAAATTCGCGTCGCGTCCGTTGGCGTCGATTTTGGTGGAAACCGCTCTGCTACGGCGTTTGTGCTTTCCGGCATTACCGAAAATTTTGACGTTTATGTGCTGGATGAGTTCTACACCAAAAAGACGTTAAGCCCCAGGGAATTAGAGGCAGAGTTTGTTTCATTTATCGAAAAAAATGCAGAAAAGTACCCCATTTTTGACGCCTTTTGCGACAGCGCCGAAAGCACGCTCATTTTAGGACTCGAACAGGCGGCGGCAGCGCACGGCCTCCCGATCACCGTCCGCCGCGCCATAAAGGGCCGTATTTTAGAGCGCATCCGCTTTTTAAACAGTATGATTTCAAAAAAACGTTTTTTTGTGCTGAAAGGACTAGAACATATCGCCGACGCCATCGCAAATGCCGTGTGGGATGAAAAAAGCCTTACAGATACAAGGCTCGATAACGGCGTGCAGAACGTCGACAGTTTAGATGCGCTCGAATATTCGCTCGAATACTATATGAAAGACCTTTTGGCACTTTAAAAAATTTACAGTTAGGGAGTAGACCATGCGAGAAATTTTAAAACAACTAGGATACGAAACCGTAGACGGCGAGACGTTTTCCCGTATTGGCGAGTGGTTTTCGTGGTATCGTGGAAAGGTAGACGCGTTTCACAGTTACAATCAGTATAACGGTAAGAAAAAAGTAAAGCGCCGCCGCGCTGCGCTCGGTCTTGCCAAAAAGGTGTGCGAAGACTGGGCAAACCTGCTGCTCAGCGAGCGTGTCGATTTTAAAGCGAGCGATGAAAAATTAACCAATCGCGCGAAACAGATTTTGGATGCCAACAACTTCCGCGTGCGCGCGAATCGTTTGGTAGAACTTTCGTTTGCGCTCGGCACGGGTGCGTTTGTAGAATTTATCGAAAACGGACGCGTAGTGGTAGACTACATCCGCGCCGATATGATTTATCCCATCTCGTGGGAGAACGGCGAAATCACAGAATGTGCGTTCGGAAGTGTAAAAACCGTAGGGAATGTACCCTGCCTTTACGTGCAACTGCACGTAAAAGAAGACGGAAAGTACGTTATCAAAAACAGACTGTTCGACAAAAAAACGAAAAAGGAAATTCCGCTCCCCGAGGGCGTTTTGCCCGTGTTTTACACCGAAAGCAGATTGCCGCTTTTTCAGATTGTAATGCCCAATATCGTAAATTCCGCATCACCCGATTCGCCGATGGGTGTGTCGGTGTTTGCAAACGCAATCGATGTGTTAAAGGGCATAGATCTTGTGTACGACAGTTATCAAAACGAGTTTCGTCTCGGCAAAAAGCGCATTGTTGTGCCGGTCGGTATGGCGCAATTAAAACACGAAGAAACCGGCTTTATGCCCGTATTCGACGACAACGATACCGAATTTTACGCGTTTGCCGATAAAAATCTTACGGATTTAAAAGAAATCAATATGGAAATCCGCGCAAACGAGCACACGGAGGGATTGTCACAGAGTATGCATCTTTTGTCGGACCTTTGCGGACTCGGCAGCGACCGGTATCAGTTCGACCGAAACAGCAGTGTATATGCGGTAAAAACCGCAACGCAGGTGATTTCGGAAGAAAGCGCGCTTTACCAGAACTTAAAAAAGCATGCGCTTTTGTTAGAACGCGCGATCAAAGGTCTTGTGCGCGCCGTGCTTTTCTTAGACGGCGAACAAAAAGCAGAACGGGATGATTTTACCGTTACGGTCTCGTTTGACGACAGTATCATTACCGATACCGACACCGATTTTAACCGAAATTTAAAACTTGTTGAGTCAGGACTCATGCAGCCGCACGAATTTCGTATGTGGTGGTTTCACGAATCAGAAGACGAGGCAAAACGCGCACTTGTAAACAGTGCGACAGAAAATAAAAATAACGATAACACAAATCAAGTTGTAAAGGGCGTTTAAAATGCCGTTTGCACATACATTTCCCCTGCAAAATGGGATATAAACTTTTGCTGCCCGTGGAGGCACCACCTTTAAAAACTGCGGCATAGGAGAACAACATGGAATTTTTAAAAGAGGTATTGGGTGACGGCTTTGCAGCGTTTTCAGAAACGATAGATGCGTATAACAATGCGCACCCCGAAAGCCCGGTTAAACTTGCAAATCTTGAAAGCGGAGCATACGTCTCAAAGCGAAAATACGCCGATTTAGAGGCAGAAGTCAATAAACTAAAAGATGCGCAGAAAGAGACAGATGAGATAGCAAAAAAGCGCTACGAAGATGAAATCGCAGCCCTGAAAAACGAGATTTTAAACGAAAAGTTTAACGGAAAAGTAAATCAAGAACTTGTGCGCCACGGCGTCAAAAACATAACGTGCGCACGCGCGCTTTTAGATGAAGAACGCATAAAGAAAAGCGAAAACGCGGACGAGGCTTTAAGCGCCGCCATTACAGAAATGAAAAAAGAAAACGGTTTTCTTTTTTCGGACGCAAACCTTAAAACAGGCATGCGTCAGGGAGAAACGCACGAAGTGCACGACGCGTTTATTTCGAGTATAAGAAGTGGCGCAGGATTATAAATAACCCCTATACCAAAGGGATAGGAAAAATGGATGCAGAACACACAAACGGAACCGAAGGGTTACCCGAAGGCGTACGATGGTACGCCGAGAGGTGACGTTTGTGCGTAGCGCAAAGCGTTAAAAAATGAAATTTGCTTTTACAAATTTCTACCCGTTTTCACAAACAAAAGTTTTTGACAAATTGGATTTTGTTGGTTTTCAAACCCTTGCTTTGCGCGGTCGGCGCCATTTTTACATCCCTATCAGAATTCCGACAAAACTTTTTACGAAAGGAAACTTTACTTATGTCAAATGCAATTTCTCTCTCACAGAAATTTCTTCCCGTGCTTGATGACACCTACAAAGCGGCGTCCGTAAGCGCGGTGTTAGACACCAAAACACAAGCCGATTTTTCAGGCGCAAATGAAGTCAAAGTATTAAAAATTTCGACCACAGGTCTCGGCGACTATTCCAGAACCGAGGGTTACCCCAAAGGCGATGTGACTGCCGTTTGGGAAACATTAAAACTCGAAAAAGAGCGCGGCAAGGAACTTTCCGTTGACCGTATGGACGATGAAGAAACACTCGGCATGGCGTTTGGCGCCGTGACAGGTCAGTTTATGCGCGAATGGGTTTGCCCCGAAATCGACGCATACCGCTTTGCAAAATACGCAAGCACAGACGGCGTTTTAGGCGCAGAAGGCGCACTTACAAAAGAAAATTTTGTAGCCGCAATCGATGAAGCCGTACGCGAAATGGACGAAAACGAAGTTCCCGAAGAGGGCAGAGTGCTCTTTATCAACTCTGACTTAAAGCCGATGATTAACGAGGCGTTTTCACGCACATGGGGCAGCGAATCTGCGATTAACTCCATGCTTTATAACTACAACAATATGCCGATTTTGTACGTGCCGAAGTCAAGATTTTATACCGCCGTTACCTTAAACGACGGAAAAACCGACTGGGGATTTCAAAAGGCAGAAGACGGCGCATCCATTAACTTTATGTTAGTGAACGCATCTTCTGTGCTCCAGGCGAAAAAACTTTGCATGCCCAAAATCTTTACGCCCGACGAAAATCAGAATATGGATATGTGGAAATTCCAGTTCAGATTGTATCACGATTGCTTTGTTTACGACAACAAAAAAGCAGGCGTTTATGTGCATAAGTCTGTCTCCTGATAAGGAGGTAGCGCTATGGCTATTGAGTATAACGATTACGCCACAAACTATGCATTAAATAGAGAAGACCTTATCCCGAAAGCGCATTTTTCTGCGCTTTTGGGCGAGGCAACCGCGTTTTTGACCATGTATTCTATGGGTAAAATCACTGAAGAAACAGGCGGAGAACGTTTTTATCCGTGCCTTTTTGAAGTGGCAGAACTTTTTTACAGAGAACGCAAAAGACGCGGCGTAAAAGAAGAAACAACCGACGGCTACCGCGTTTTATACGACGAAAAAAGCGCAGCAGAACGCGCGAGCGAAATCGTCACGCGCTACTATGGTGCGAGCGGACTTTTATACAGGGGGATGGCGCCATGCTAACAAACGCACCCGTTACGGTGTATCATTTTGATGCCGAAAAAAACGCATATATTGCGCTTTCGTTTTTAAAAGCGCACGTGTTTTCTGAAAAAAAAGCCGCGTTTTCTGCCGGCAGAAAAGAAGACGCAACGCGCATGACCGTACGGATTCCCGTAAATACCGACGCGTTTTTTATAGACAATGCTGCGCCGGAATCTACCATCGTGCCGGGCGATTATCTTACGGTGGGCGCTTTTTTTCCGCCCGAGGCGGCATTAAAAATAAGTGGCACATCGCCTTACTTTTCAGGCAAAATTTTGGCGCCCGACAAGGCAAAAAGTGCCATAGTAACAGGCGTTACGGTAAATTTTGATTCTACGAATCCGCACCTTAAACTTACCTGCATCGCAGAATAAAAAGGAGGGCATTTTTATGATATTAGAAACCGTAAAAACATATTTTACAGAAAAGTGCCCCGCCTTTTTGGGTAAAACGGTGGGGGTAAATTACCTCTCGGAGAGCGTGGGAGCAGTTTCGCTTTCGTCTGTCTCGACATCGCCTGTGGTACGACGCTATACAGACGGCGGTACGCGCGAAAAGTGCGTCATTTTACTTTCTTACCGCACGTATTTCGGAGAAGACGGAGAGGGCGAAAAAAAGGCGGCTGCCTTTTTTGAAGATTTTTCAAACTGGCTTACAAACAACCGCCACGCATCTTTTCTTTCAGACGGAAAAACCTTTGTGGGATTTTCTCCGCTTTCTGCCCGTACGCTATTAAAAAGCGACGCAAAAAGCGCAATTTATGGCATAGAATTTGAATTACAATACGAAAAAAGGAGTGTAAACCGATGAGCGAAGTGGTAAAAAGAAGCGACAAGGTTGCCTATTTCGGCGTAAAAGATGAAAACGGCACCAAGTTTTACAGAATGAAAGGGTTTACTGACATTTCTGTCAGCAAAAACCCCAAAGAATACGCAAGACAGTACGTGGACGAGGCATACGAGCGCACCGATGTGGTAGGCTATGCGACTTCGATGTCTTATGGCTTTGATCAACACAAAGGCGATCCCGTACACGACGATATCGCCTCCATTCACGATTTGGAACTGGTCGGCGCATCTTCTGTAAGAACGATTATCATTCTCGATTTTACAGAAAAGATAAGCGAGAATACATACAAGGCGAGAAAGCGCGATTTTTCCGTCATTCCCGACGGCGAGGGCGCGTCTTTTGACGCCTACACCTACACCGGCACCTTAAAAACCGCCGGCGAAACCGTGGTGGGTACCGCCACATCTGACGACAATTTTGAAACCGTTACATTTTCTGAAAACGCGTAAGTGAACGGGATACGAAAGTGAGTGTTTTTATGAAAAACGTGGGCAAGACATATTTTTTTACACGCGAAATGGGTAAGGAGGGCGCAAGATGAGTTTCTTTACAAACCCCTTACCCAAAAGCATCGCGGTGGAGGGAATTTCTTATCCCATCCGCACCGATTTTCGCACATGGGTCTCCTTTTATGCGCTCCTTTCGGATGATTCGAAATCGGCAGAGGAAAAAATCCTTTGCCTTTTTCGTCTCGTTTTTTTAAAAAAAGAACTTCCCAAAGATTTCGGTAAGACGATGGACGCGCTTCTTTTGTTTTACGCAGGCGGAGAAACAAAAAACCGAAAGAAAAGCACCAAACAAGGCGACGCAATTTTCAGTTTAACACACGATGCGCCTTATATTTATGCTGCTGTTTTGTCGCAGTACGGGGTGGATTTAACGCGAGAAAATCCGCACTGGCACTTATTTTTAGCGATGCTTTCCGGTCTTTCGGGCACGCACAAACTGTTTGACATTGTAAAGTGGCGTAGCGTGAATTTATCTGACATAAAAGACACAAAAAAACGCGCGTTTTACCGAAAAATGAAAGCGCTTTACCGCCTGCCGGACGGAAAAGATGCAGGCGGCGAAAAAGTTGCGGACGCGCTTTCTACACTTATGTGACAAGAGGTGAAAACGATTGAAAAATGAAAATCATATAACGTACGATATCAAAAAAAGCGCACTTTCCGTATTGGAAAAGTTGGGCCTTTCCCACGAGGCGTATTACGAAAAACTTACGAAACTGCGCGACAAATACCTTTCTGAAGACGAACAGGCGTGGTTTTCTTCGACAAAAGAAATTTTCAAATTCCGTGAAAAAGCGGCGCTCGAAGAAGAAAAGCAGTTAAAACGTGCGCACACGATGGGGGTTATAAGCGAAGAAGAGTACTACGGAAAACTTGCCGAGTGCCGCGATAAGCACCTGCAAAAAGGCACAGACCTCTGGTGGCGCTACACCGAAGAAATCCGCGATTTTAACGTAGAAAAGATAAAAGATGCGTACAAAGAAATCGGCACATACGCAGACGAAACGCTTTTAGATATCATAAAAAAGCAGGAAAAACTTTACGATTCGTTAAAGCGCACAACGCGCCTTTTTGATACCGTAACGGTTGAAAATTTTTATGAAAACGGCGGTGCGACGACGTTTACCGCACTCCGCAATTTAGATAAAGACAATTTATTTTTAAAAGAATACGCTGACAGAATCTCCGCTCTCACGAAGCGCTTAAAAGAGTTCGGCGTAGAAAAGGAAGTTGCGTCAAATCTTTACGATACGCTTCTTTCATCTGATCCGCGTGAGGCGTCAGCGTTTGCAGACGCTTTAAATCGCGCCACAGACGGCGAATTCAGGGAGTACTTTAAAGATTATAAAGAACAACTTTCTCTTTTAGATACGGTCTCTAAAAATCCGTTCCGTGAAGAGTGGCAAAGCGCGGCAGAGGGGCTCGAAAAAACGGCAGAAGAGGCGTTTAATCGCATAGGACTTTCCGCACCCGAGACGTTTTCAGGGATAGGAAAGGCGGCAGGTGATAACTTTTCGCGCTCATTCGTGGAGTCGCTTTCCGCACTTTTAGATAAAGAAAGCGACGAGGGCGCAATCGGCGCAGCCTTAAACGAAGCGGTTTTGGGCGGAACATTTTCCGACGCTTCAAAGACTGCGGCAGAGGAGATGACCGAGGCGCTAAAAAGTGCGGGATTTACCGTTCCCGACACGTTTTTTGAAATCGGAAAAACGTCGTTTTCGGAGTTTAAAGACGGCTTTTTGCTGGACTTGGATGCTTTGGTGGAAAATGTGAAAACAAGGATTTCGGGTGCGATGCAGGAAACGTTTCGCGGTGCTTTGGAGGGTGTCTCTTTTTCTTCCGCAGGCGGTGCGCAGACGGTATCGCGCGTCTTTTCGCCGACGTATCACCTGTACGGCAGCGGTGAAACGGATACAGAGCGCATCCGTGCGCTAAAAGCACATTCCGAGCGCGAACGCATGGCAGGAGGGTACTAAATGATACTTATATTTGAAAACGAATTCGGCACCGTAAAGTTTTCGGGTACGGGCGCCGATTTAAACTGGCACATCAAGGAAATTACGGGGCTCGGGTACCCCGAAAAAAGTTATACATATCATGCGTTTCCGGGCGTTCCCGGCCACTCTGCAAAAGACGAAATCATACATGCGCGCACCGTTACGGTAAGCGTGGATATCCCGAAAAATGCTTCAGTTACGGCAACGCGGGGCGCAAAAATTTTGTCGCACGATGGCGTGTTATCCATTCTTACCAAGAATAAAAAGCGATGCATAAATGTGCGCACCGTATCGTTTACAAAAGCCGAAAGAAAAGAAAACATCACGCAGGCGGTGGTGCAGTTTGAGGCAGATAATCCCTACTTTTTTGACGAAACGGAAAAAAACGTAACAGTCGCACAAAGGGGCGCGCTGCTTTCTTCGCCTTTTGTACTTCCGACTGTGTTTTCCGAGCGCAAAACCGAGGCGGATATTGTGATAACGGGCGATACGGATTCAGAACCGAAACTTTTAATTCGTGGCACAGGTATAAAACATACCAATAGCACAAACGAACTCTTAATCAGGAACGAAACGACAAACGGTTTTATCAAACTTTTGTATTTGCCCAAAAAAGACGAGACAATTACGATAGATATCGGTTTAAGAAGTATCACATCCGACAAGGCGGGCGACTTGTTTTACGCACTTTCCGACGATACATCGCTCTCGGGCTTTGTTTTAGCGCGCGGAAACAATCATATTGCGGTCAAAACGGGAGCAGAAAGCGTGTATCTTTTTGTGACGTACCGCAATAACTACGGGGAGGCAATGTATGAATGATATTAGAATTTACGATTTTTCGTTTCGCCTTCTCTATATTGTGCACAACGTAAAATCGGCGTATTGGAGCCTTTCTTATAACGATATCGGCACGTTCGAGGGCGTATTTTTAAAAGATGATAAACTCATAGACGTCTTATTTTCAAACGACCATCTGATTCTGGCGCAGGGAAACCTCAAAGCAATCGTCACGGGCAAGAGGCTCGAAAAAACTGTCACCATCTACGGAAGAACGCCGAACTGGATTTTAACGCGCCGTGTGGTAAAGCCGTTTTCGGCGACTTTGTTAAAACAAAGTGGCGCAATTTCTGACACGTCTTTACAAAGTGTTTCTGGGTATCTTTTGGGCGAGACGTTTTCGGACGTACCCGAATTTTCGGTTACCGTCCCCGATGATATTGATGCTTCTGCATTCGAAAAGGAGAACATCGGAACGTTTTTTGACGCTATAAAAGACGGGATTTCGCCACTGGGACTTGGGCACGAAGTAAGGCTTTTAATCCCTGAAAAAAAGTGGGAACTTCGCATTTTTAAGGGAAGAGAACGCGCCAAAATCTTATCGCACGAAAACCGCAACTTTAAAGACGTTACGCTTTCGGAGGATATGCAAAACGCTTTTACTTCGGGGTTTTACAAAAAAGAACTTCAAAACCTCGGAAAGTGGAACCCGAATAAAGACACATTCCCCACGCCCGAAAAACAAAAATACGGAAGTTACTACACTGTGTCCTACGAAAAGGATGCTGCCCAAAACGCCGCCTACCCCGATGGCGCGTACATCGTTTCGGCTGACGAAAAAACGGGCGCGTTTTCTGTGTATTCTGAACTTCCTGTGCTCTATTCGTACCTTGCGGGAGAAAAAACGGGCATTTACCGCTTTGACACGGTGCTTTCCACTGCATCGGAACAAGAGGCAAAAAACGCACTGTTTCTGTGTAACAAGCAAGGCAAAGTTTCAGGCGATGCGGTGGGGATTGCCTACGGCAAGGATTACGAGTTGGGAGACACGTTCCGCGTTCGTGTAAACGTGGGAACAAAAACGCGCGCGGTCAAAAAGATGGTAGACGGCGTAGACCTTTTCACAGAGTCAGGTCAAACGGGCGAAACAATCAGATTCAAGGAGGAAGAACATGGCATATAAGTTTACGTTTGCCGATAACGGCATATACGGCGCATCTGATATCAACAAAATTACAAGCCGACTGGTAACAAAAGGTGTAGGAGATAGTTTCAAAGACGGTATGCCGTACAATTTATCGTCACTTAACGAAATTGGCGCACGCCTTTACACATCGGGCGCCGTTCCCGAAACAGTAAACACCTTAAAGGTGGCAAAAAGGGGGAGCGATACGGTTACAATTTCACCCGGTGTGGCGTTTTTTCAAGACGGCGCGGTGATCGAAATCTTATCGGGCGGTGAAACGCTTTCCTTTACCGCAGGCAAGAAAAACTACGTGTACTTAAAAAACGATCTGGAAAACACAAACACGTGCTATCCTGCATGTACCGAAAGCGCACCTACGGGAGACTTTGTATCTCTTGCCGAAATCGAAACTGACGGCACAATCACGGACACCCGTACCTACGCAAAGGGAAAAGTTCCGGGGTATGCGTCAGATGCATTCTGCGTTTTAAAAATTGAGGATACCTACCACGTGGCGCTTACAAATAACAGCGGAAACATGGGTACAGCAACCTTTACCAAGACCTATGACGTCGGCAATCATCATTGCTCTTTTCTTATGTCACAGGGAAAAGGGGAGTGGACGCAGTATTACACCTATCAGAACGGATATCTGGGAATTTATAACTTTTCAGATAACTCGCATTTTTCCTATTACACGGCAAATAACGATGCAAGTTATGTCAAAAACAAACTTTGCCTTCACAAAAGCGGAAATGGGTCCAGAACACTTCTTATTATGGCAGATGTTACCTTTCAAGACGGTATTTTAACGCTTTCTGTTACCTGCACTGAAGAGTATACCTCGTACGCAAATACATACGATATTCCCATTACGCTCTATCTCTTTTAAGGGGGGACTTTTTTGAAAACATATCCATTACACATAGATTTAAATGAGCCCGCGCTTTTGTCTTCCGACATGACGTTTGTGTCGGGCGACGTAGGCGCATACACGCTTTCTGTCACGTTTTCTGAAGGCGGAAAACCGCTTGACATCTCGCCTTATTATTTTTCTGTAAAGGCGCGCCGTGCCGACGGATGCACACTTTCCCAGGGCGGAAACATCGTGGACGGAAAAGCGGTTATTGCGCTGAATAACGACATCTATCAAGTTCCCGGAGAACTCTGTTTAGAACTTGCGCTTTCTGACAGCCTCGGCAAGTACATCACCACAAAAATCGTTCTTGCCACCGTGTTAGAGGGCATCGGCGAAACCGACGAAACCAAAGGAAACACATCTTCTGTGTATGTCACACTTCTTTCTGAAATAAACAATAGACTGGAGCGTGCAACCACAATTTTAAACAGTGTGGGCGATATCGAAACTGCGCTTGATACCATTCTTTCCATTCAAAAAAAACTGATTGGAGGTAGCGCTAAATGACAGTTGCAGAAAAATTGGCTATCGTAGCGGAAAATGAGCAAAAGGTGTTCGATGCGGGAAGACAATATGCAAAAGAGAAAGAACTCTATGTAAATACATCAAAAATTACGTATTTTGACTATTTTTGTTACAACCACAGTTTGTTATGCATTGTAGATAAATTAGATACAAGAAACGGCGTAACATTTAGTCATATGTTTGAGGACAGTTACAATTTAGAAACGATACCGCAGTTAGACACCGGTAAGGGTACTGATTTTAGTTATATGTTTAATCGCTGTGAAAACCTAACAAATATACCACAGTTAAATACGAGCAATGGAACAAAGTTTACGTATATGTTTCATCTTTGTACGGAACTCGAAAGCATACCGCCACTGGATACAAGTAAGGGCACAAGTTTTTACGATATGTTTAATCGTTGCCGCAAACTAAAAACAATACCGTCGTTGGATTTGAGTAATTGTTACAGCCC
>JAZNGT010000042.1:0-35541 GCA_045576635.1 Congzhengia sp.
CCTTGTCGGAGATATTGTTTTATGAAAAATAAAGACGTGCACTAAGATTGTGAGTTGACTTTTTATGGGATAAGAATATAATAGTAAAGTAAAAATGCAAATAAGCATGAGAAGAAAGAAGGGTGATTTCGATGAATATCAGATATGAATTAACACAAACACCGAAACAGAAACCGTCAGCAGACAATCCCTTAACATTCGGTACTATTTTTACAGATCATATGTTTGTAATGGATTACAATCCGGAACAAGGCTGGCATGACGCAAGAATCATTCCTTACGGTCCGCTTGAATTTGATCCTTCTTGCATGGTTCTTCATTATGGCCAGGCTATTTTTGAGGGTTTAAAAGCATATAAAACAAAAGATGGCGAAGTGCTTTTATACAGACCGTTTGAAAATATGAAACGTATGAACCGTTCTAACGACAGACTTTGCATTCCCGAGGTTGATGTGGATTTTGCAGTAGAAGCAATCAAACAGTTGGTTCTCATTGACAAAGAATGGATTCCGGATGGAGACGGCACATCTTTATACATAAGACCGTTTATTTTCGGTACAGATAACGCGCTCGGCGTACATCCGTCTCACACATATAAATTTATCGTGATTTTAAGCCCCGTAGGTTCTTACTATGCAAGCGGTTTAGCACCGGTAAAAATCTGGGTTGAAAGCGAATATGTACGTGCCGTTCGTGGCGGTATCGGTTTTGCGAAAACAGCAGGTAACTATGCGGCAAGTTTAAAAGCGCAGGAAGTTGCAGGCAAAGAGGGCTATTCTCAGGTGCTCTGGTTAGACGGTGTAGAACAGAAATACGTAGAAGAAGTTGGCGCAATGAACATCTTCTTTAAAATTGACGGCGAAGTTGTTACACCTCAATTAAACGGCAGTATTTTAGCAGGTATTACCCGTGACTCCGTAATTCGGGTACTCCGTGCAAACGGCTACAAAGTATCAGAGAAAAGGATTTCCATTGATGAAATTCACGAAGCATATAAAAACGGAAAACTCGAAGAAGTATTCGGCACCGGAACAGCTGCTGTTATTTCTCCTGTTGGCGAACTTTGCTACCGTGATGAAAAAATGGTAATCAACGGAAACGAAATCGGACCGGTTTCACAGCTTTTATACGATACCATCACAGGCCTTCAGAAAGGCGCAGTCGAAGATACATTTGGATTCACATACAAACTTTAATTGATATCTTTCATTTCGCAGCACAGTAATGTGCTGCGAAATGTTCTTTTCACACATTTTTCTTTCTTTTAAGACAAATTCCCCGTACATATATGAAAAAACGACATAATTTTTTGGAGGTTTTTTATGGAATTAGAAAATAAAAAACTTGGTGAACTGCGCGAACTCGCCAAAGAATATGGCATTAAAAATGCGTCAAAATATAAAAAAGATGATTTAATTGCGTACATGAATGAGCAATTAAATCAGGAAGGCAAACAGAATACGTGTGCGGAGGCTTCGTTAAAAGAAAAAGCACCCGCCGTGCCGTCAAATCAGAATAAAGGACACAAGGAACTTACCGTAACGGGAACAGACAACTTGGTCGGCGGCGTATTAGAAGTTTTACCGGACAACGGATTTGGTTTTTTGCGCGGCGAAAACTATCTTTCTACGCCGAAAGATGTCTACGTTTCTCCTACACAAATCAGGCGTTTTAATTTAAAAACGGGAGACAAAGTAACCGGTATTGCAAGAAGTCCCAAGGAGGACGAAAAATTTCCTGCGCTGATTTATGTGCAACATGTAAACGACGATACGCCCGATAAAGCAATCAGGCGCAAGCCGTTTGAATATTTAACGCCGATTTTTCCGAACGAAAGAATTCGTCTTTCGCAAACATCAACTGATTTTTCCATGCGGCTTGTAGACTTAATCGCTCCCATCGGAAAAGGGCAGCGAGGACTTATCGTAGCACCGCCAAAAGCGGGAAAAACTACGCTTTTAAAAGAGATTGCAAACAACATCGAGAAGAATCATCCGGAGATTACGCTCATTGTACTTTTGATTGACGAACGACCGGAGGAAGTAACCGACATGAAACGCTCTATTAAAGGTGATGTAGTGTATTCGACGTTCGATCAGGTACCAGAGCATCACGCAAAGGTGGCGGAGATTGTTTTAGAACGCGCCGAGCGTCTTGTAGAGCAGAATAAAGATGTTGTCGTATTATTAGATTCCATCACAAGACTTGCAAGAGCCTATAACTTAATTGTGCCACCGTCAGGAAGAACGCTTTCGGGCGGACTTGATCCCGGTGCGCTTCATAAGCCGAAAAAGTTTTTTGGCGCAGCACGTAACATTGAAAATGGCGGAAGTTTGACGATTTTAGCCACCGCGCTTGTCGAAACAGGAAGTCGTATGGACGACGTCATTTTTGAAGAGTTTAAAGGCACCGGCAATATGGAACTTCATTTAGATCGAAAACTTCAGGAAAAACGCATTTTCCCTGCAATTGATATCAACAAATCCGGCACAAGAAAAGAAGAACTTTTGCAGACAAAAAAAGAACTTGAAGCCGTATGGACGATTCGCAAGGAATTGTCATCGCAGGTTCCGCAGGACGTAACGGAACGACTCATTCAAGCACTCGTTCGTACCAAAAACAATGAAGAATTTACAGATGCGATTTTAAATTCAAATGGAAAAAATAAAAAATAAAAAATGGAATTTTCATTTTTTGCATAATTCCAAAGCGAAATTTGCATAATAGTATTGAGCACAAAACGTGTGCTCGGATAAAACTTTATGTGAAGCTTTGGAGGATAATCATGAACGATCAAAACAGAAATCAGAACAACAACCAGAATAAGCAGAACAACAATCAGAACAACAATCAGAACAGAAATCAAAACAACCAGGATCAGAATAAGAACCAGAACAGAAATCAGTACTAATTTTAAGTTAAAAAAAGACTGCGGCAAAAGCCGCAGTCTTTTTTTACGCATTTATAATTCTGTTTTCGTAATCGCTTACGTTCAAACGCTCCATTTTACATTTTTGACGGTAAGTAAGCGGCGTGATATTTTCGTGTTTTCTGAAAATATCATTAAATCGTTGCTGACTTGAAAACCCAACCATTTTTGCAATGTCTGAAATTTTTAAGTCGGTATTTTGCAAATACTCTTTTGCGGCTTCAATTCTAACCTTTAAGATATAACTTTTCGGACTGATGCCGTATTTATCCTTAAACGAGTGTGCAAAATAACTGTCAGAAAGATAAACGTATTTTGCGACTTTCGTGAGCGTTAAATCTTTGTCGTAATTGTTGTCTATAAACTCTTTGGCGATGCCTAAAAGTTCGTGTAGTTTCAAGTTTCGGTTTTTCGCGCTTTGTTCCCATTCCAGTTTTAATGTACGAGACAGCAAAACGAAAAGTTCAATGATTAAAAGACAACTTAAAAAATCGCCCCAAACCTGATATTTAATACGTTCTCTTAAAATTCGGTTCATTACGTGTATGATATCATTCTTTTTAGAAAGCGTTAAATGGAGGTAATCGCCGGTTGCCTCGTCTTCAATATACTCTATAAAATCTGTAAGTGATACGTGGCTGTCTAAATCGTTTTTCTGCGTTTTAAAGGTAAAACTCAGAACAATAAACTCGCAAACATCAGATTTTACCACAAATTTATGTGCACGTCCCGGTTTTATAACGATGATGGAATGGGGCGTCATATTTACATCAATTCCCTCAATCTGAAAGATTGCGTTGCCTTTTTTGATATAAACCATTTCAAAATGGTCGTGCGAGTTTGTCGTCATCGACCACGTGGTGTCGTGGATTTTTTCAATGGTTTTTACAATCGCGGGCATATAGGTAAGTTTTTCTACGAGTTCGTCCCACGCGCGCGGAAGTTGGTCTGCGTTTTGCACTTTTGTTCCTCCTATCTAAAAATGAATGAAATTTGTTTTATTATATAACAAATCACAAAAAATGTAAACAGTCTTTTAAGTTTGTTGACACTTTTTTTCAAATATGGTATACTGTTTTTATGATAAAAAAGCCAAAATAGTATGACTGAAACGGAAGTAATGTGTATGCCGGATATAGATAATTTTATGACACCAAGACTTTTAACCGTAGCGCGATTTGTGCGTCCCGAAAGTCACGTCGCAGACGTAGGAACAGACCACGCTTATGTACCTGTATGGCTGGTAAAAAACGGAATTGCAAGCTCTTCGATTGCGATGGATATTAACCGTGGACCGATTGAACGGGCATCAGAAAACATAAAAAAGTTTGGGCTTTCAGATAACATAAAAACACGTTTGTCAAACGGATTGGAGGCACTGCTTCCGGGGGAAGCCGATACAGTTATTATTGCGGGCATGGGTGGCATCTTAATTAACGAAATTTTAGAAAATGCAAAGCATTTGAATTTAGGCATCCGTCATTTTATTCTGCAACCCATGACTGCGGTGGAAGAAACAAGAAAATATTTGGAGAAAAATGGTTTTCTTATAGAGGACGAGCGTCTTTCCAGAGAAGATGACAAGATTTACACAGTGTTATCTGTTATCCGCGGAACGATGAAAATTGAAACCGAAATCGGCTACTATGTTGGGGAATCCCTTATTAAAAACAGGGACGCGTTACTCTTACCTTACTTAGACGGCAAAATTTATGAACTCGAAAAAGCGATTTTCTCTATGAAAGCAGGAGAAGGTAAGGCTGTTCAGGAAAAAAGAGAGCGGTTTATCTCTCTTTGCGACCAGATGAAAGAGATACGGGAGGGTTGTGCATCATGGTAAATTTAAAAACAATCACTGACTTTTTAGATACAGTTGCGCCTCCGGCGCTTTGTGAAGACTATGATAATGTAGGTCTTTTGGTTGGAGACCGTAACAAAGGAATCGAATCAGTTCTCATAACGCTTGATGTCGATATGCATGTTGCAGAAGAGGCAAAAGAAAAAAACATTGACCTTATCATTTCCCATCATCCGCTTATATTTAAAGCGCTTGACAGAATCACAACCGAAGACGCAGGACAGCGTACAGTGCTTTCTTTGGCATCAAATGATATTGCACTCTTTTCCATGCACACCAATTTTGACAGTGTGAGTTTAGGACTTGGCGATTTGTTTTTAGACACCATAGCAGAAACGAAAAACAGAACGCCCGTAGAAGGCGAAGGAAAAGACGGCATCGGCCGTATTGCAGAACTTTCCAATCCAACGTGCCTTTCCGATCTTTTAGAAACCGTTAAAAAGGCGTTTTCCCTTCCATCCGTCCGGTATATTGGGGATGAAAACAAGGCGGTTTCAAAACTTGCAGTAGTAAACGGTGGTGGTGCAGAATACGTATCCATTGCTAAGGAATTGGGAGCCGACTGCTTTATCTCTGGTGACTTTAAGTATCACCAGGCGCGCTTTGCCTATGAAAACGAGATTGCGGCGATTGAAGTTCCGCATTATTCTGCTGAATTTATATTCTGTAAGCAGGTAAAGGAACTCCTTTCAAAGCAGTTTGGAGATAGCCTTAACCTTTTGATTTCAGAGAAAAATGTCGACATCTGGAAACAGCACAACTGACTTGTAATTTTGGGTAAAATGTGATAAAATAAATAAGATATATTGATATGTTAGCCGTGCGTGAATAGCACGCACAATTTGGAGGTAAAAATGGATCAGATTACTATGAAGCAGACGTCAGCACTACCTATGATCGTCATTCGCGGTCTTGTGGTATTTCCCAATACGCTTCTTCATTTTGATATGGCACGCGAAAAGTCCATTTTAGCGCTTGAAAATGCGATGGTAAATAAGCAACTGGCGTTTGTGACAATGCAAAAAGATGCGACAATTGAACATCCAAAGCCTGCCGATATAGAGACAATGGGAACTATCTGTAAAATTGCGCAGGTTGTTAAAATGCCAAACAACACGGTACGTGTTTTGGTTGAGGGCTTAAAACGCGCTAAAATTTGCGAAATATTAAAAACAAGACCGTATTTTGTGTCACTGGTAGATGAAATAGAGCCTGAAGAAAATGATGTAGGCGATTTAGAAAAAGAGGCATTAAAACGAAAACTCATAGACGAATTTATGCACTATCGGGAGTACAACCGAAAATTAAGCAGCGATGCATTGTTTTCCGGCGAGAATACAGACGATTTGTCGCATATCGCAGATAACATTGCATCGAATCTTCCGCTTCCTTTGTCCGAAAAACAGGAAATTTTAAATACTGTGGACGTAAAGACACGTGCGGAGATGCTGATTACTCTGCTCGTTAAAGAGACGGAAATCGCAAAGATAGACAACAAAATCGATAAAAAAGTAAAAAGCAATATTGACCAGCACCAGAAAGAGTATTTCTTAAAAGAACAACTCAAAGTGATTCAGGAAGAACTGGGCGACAAAGAAGGCTTTGAACGCGAAGCCGAAGAATTCAGAGAAAAACTGGATGCACTCGCGCTTCCCGATGCAGTTCGTGAAAAGTGCGAAAAAGAACTGGACCGCTTTTTAAAAATGTCGTTTGGTAACCCCGAAGCGACCGTAATCAGAACGTATTTAAGTTGGGTAACGGAACTTCCGTGGGGCACTTATACAGCCGATACACAAGGCATTGAAAAAGCAAAAGCGACGCTCGAAAAAGACCATTACGGTCTTGAAAAGGTAAAGGAGCGCATTTTAGAATTTTTGGCGGTCAAACAAATTACGGGTTCTATGGCAGGCCCGATTCTTTGCCTCGTAGGCCCTCCCGGTGTGGGTAAAACCTCAATTGCAAAATCCATTGCAGAAAGCATGGGAAGAGCGTATGTAAGAATTTCTCTTGGCGGTATCCGTGACGAAGCAGATATCCGCGGTCACAGAAGAACGTATATCGGTTCGATGCCGGGAAGAATCATCACAGCACTCAAACAGGCAAAAACCAATAACCCTCTTATGTTGTTTGATGAAATCGACAAGATGGGTTCAGATTATAAAGGCGACCCGTCTGCTGCTTTATTAGAAGTTTTGGATTCGGAGCAAAATGCAAAATTCCGTGACCACTTTATGGAAATTGATTTTGATTTATCCAAGGTTTTCTTTATTGCCACGGCAAACTCGTTAGACACCATTCCGCGTCCGCTTTTAGACAGAATGGAAATCATTGAAATTCCGGGATATACATCGGAAGAAAAATTCCAGATTGCAAAACGGCATCTTCTGCCGAAACAGCGCAAACAGCACGGCTTAACAGCGAAAAACGTCAGCATAAGTGACAGCGCGATTAAGGCAATCATCGAACACTACACAAAAGAAGCAGGTGTTCGTACGTTAGAGCGTAAACTTGCAGGCGTATTTCGTAAAGCAGCGCTTTCCATTGTAAATGCGCCCGATGAAAAGGTGAAAGTTACCGCAAAAAATATAGAAGATTATCTCGGAAAACACTTGTTCGACAGAGAGCAGGGTTTAAAACGGAACGAAGTCGGCATAGCCACAGGTCTTGCGTGGACGCAGGTCGGCGGCGATACGTTGCAGATTGAAGTGAACGTCATGCAGGGTAGCGGAAAAGTGGAACTTACCGGACAACTGGGTGAGGTGATGCAGGAATCCGCAAAAGCCGCAATCAGTTACGTAAGAGCCAATGCGGATAAACTCGATATTGATGGTGCTTTTTATGAAAATTCCGACATACACATCCACGTACCCGAAGGCGCAACACCAAAGGACGGTCCGTCTGCCGGCATTACCATTGCCACTGCACTTGCATCAGCACTTGGTAAAAAAGCGGTAAGGCATGATGTTGCAATGACGGGTGAAATTACACTTCGCGGTAAAGTGCTCCCCATTGGAGGCCTCCGAGAAAAAACGCTTGCTGCATATCAGGCAGGCATTAAAACCGTTATCATCCCCGAGGAAAACAAAAAGGATATGGATGAATTAGAAACGGTTGTAAAAGAAAATGTAGACATTAAGCCGGTGCACCACATGGATGAGGTGCTCCATATCGCGCTTGTTTAAGGAGTGCAGTTATGAAAGTAAATATACACAACGCAAGATTTTTACTCTCCGGTGTAAAAAAAGAACATTACCCCGTAAGTACCATGCCGGAGGTTGCGTTTGCCGGAAGGTCCAACGTGGGAAAATCTTCGATGATTAACAAAATACTAAATCGCAAAAATTTTGCCCGCGTCAGCGCAACACCGGGTAAAACCGCCACCATCAATTTTTACGATGTAGACGGAAAACTCATGCTTGTGGATTTGCCGGGATACGGCTTTGCGGCGGCAAGTAAGGGAGAAAGAAAAGCGCTGAGCGATGTCATCGGCGAGTATTTAAATGAGCGCAAACAACTTGTGCAGCTAATTTTGCTGGTGGATTCACGGCATAAGCCCACAGAGGACGATATTCGTATGGCAGAGACAATCAAAAGCGCAGGCGGTATGGCAGTTGTAATTGCCACAAAAACCGATAAGTTATCCAAAAAGCAACTCGAAGAAAGTTTAGACAGAATCATCGAAACATTAAATCTTACTGACGGCGATGTGTTGCTCCCGTTCTCTACCAAAACGATGGAGAGCGCGGAATACTTCTGGGATTATATTTATGACTATGTTTTATATGACGACGAAGAGGAAGGGGAAGCGTAAAATGGTTCAGGAAAAAGAAAAAATATTAAGACTCATTGAACGGGACGTTCATTTATCACCCGAAGAAATTGCAGTTATGCTCGGAAAAGACAAGGCATATGTTGAAAGCGTTTTGAGAGAGTGCAGAGAAAATCAAACGATTTTAGGCGAAAAAACGATCATTGACTGGGAAAAAACTGAGCGTGAACTTGTTTCTGCCATCATTGAACTGAAAGTTACGCCCGAGCGCGGTGCTGGCTTTGACAAAATTTCAGAACGCATTTATCAGTACGATGAAATTTCGTCTGTATATCTGGTTTCCGGAAATTTTGATATTGCGGTTATCGTAGAGGGAAAAACACTAAAAGAGGTTGCACTGTTCGTCGCCGAAAAACTTGCTCCTATGGAAGAAGTCATCAGCACCTCAACCAACTTTATTTTAAGAAAATATAAGACAGAGGGCGTTATTTTAAACAAAAAAACCGAAGATGATCGTGAGATGATAACATTATGATACAGTACGAAAATTTAATTTCGAACGCTGCAAAAACCATTGAGCCGTCCGGCATCAGAAAGTTTTTTGATTTGGCAGCAGAAATGAAAGACGCAATATCCTTAGGTGTTGGCGAACCTGACTTTGTCACACCGTGGCATATCAGAAACGAAGGCGTTTATACCCTTGAAAAAGGAAGAACGCACTATACTGCAAATGCAGGACTTTTAGAACTTCGATGCGAAATTTCAAATTATATCAAACGTAAAACGGGTGCATTCTACAATCCGAAAAACGAGATTTTAGTAACGGTTGGCGGAAGTGAGGCGATTGACCTTGCAATTCGTGCGCTTGTAAATCCCGGTGATGAGGTTTTAATTCCCGAGCCCAGTTTTGTTTGCTATAAGCCGTGCACCATTTTGGCGGGCGGCACACCGGTTCCGGTTGTGACAACGGTTGAAAACAAGTTTAAACTTACAAAGGAACAACTGAAAAACGCAATTACACCGAAAACAAAACTCCTTATTTTGCCGTATCCCAACAATCCCACGGGCGGCATTATGACAAAAGAAGAGTTAGAGGAAATTGCAGATGTACTTCGCGGTACCGATATTTTAGTATTGACGGATGAAATTTATTCCGAGCTTACTTACGGAAGAGAGCATACTTCCATTGTTTCCATAGAGGGCATGCAGGAGCGCACAATCTATGTAAATGGTTTTTCCAAAAGCTATGCAATGACGGGATGGCGTTTAGGCTATGCCGCAGCGCCTGCACCTATTATGCAGCAGATGATAAAAATTCATCAGTTTGCAATTATGTCGTCTCCTACCACGAGTCAGTATGCTGCAATTGAAGCACTTAAAAAAGGCGATGACGACATAGCAAAAATGCGCGAGGAATATGATTACAGAAGACGAACCATCGTAGACGGATTTAATCAGATGGGACTTACCTGTTTTGAGCCGGAAGGCGCATTTTACGTATTTCCTGATATCAGAAGTACCGGTATGACATCTTCTGATTTTTGTGAAACGCTTTTAAGACAGGAAAAGGTTGCGGTTATCCCCGGAACTGCATTTGGAGAAAGTGGAGAAGGGTTTATCCGTTGTTCTTATGCGTACTCTATCGCAAATATAAACGAAGCGCTTACGAGAATTGAGCGGTTTGTAAAGAGCCTTTAAGGCAAGAAAGGACAGAAAAAATGGCAATGAATATTGTTCTTGTTGAGCCTGAAATTCCGCAAAATACGGGCAACATTGCAAGAACCTGCAAAGCAACAGGCAGCGTGCTGCACATTGTAAAGCCAATGGGATTTACCATTGACGATAAAAAATTAAAGCGCGCAGGACTCGATTACTGGCACGAACTGGACATACGGTACTATGAAAATATAGAGGACTTTTTTGAAAAATGCCCCGGAAATTATTTTTTCTGTACCACAAAGGCAAAACTTCGCCACAGTGACCAAAACTTTTCGGATGGGGATTATCTTGTGTTTGGAAAAGAAACACATGGACTTCCTGAACCACTTTTAAAGGAAAATTATGAAAAGTGTATCCGCATTCCTATGGCAGAAGGAGCGCGGTCTTTAAACCTTTCCAATTCCGTTGCAATTGTATTGTATGAGGCGCTTCGTCAGCAGGATTTTTCGCTTCTGAAAGAAGAAGGAGAACTGACGGGAAGAGAGGATTAAAGGCAAAATTACTTTGACAATATGGGAGGAATCCAAATGGCAAAGGAAAAGACGTTTGAAGAATCCATAAAAGAACTTGAGGAAATCGTTTCTCTGTTAGAAAGTGGGGACGCGCCGTTAGACGAGGCGGTATCTCTATTTGAAAAAGGGGTAAAACTATCTGCAAAATGTCACGATACATTAGAAAAAGCAGAGCAAAAAATCAGACTTTTGACCGAAGATGAAACCGGCACATTGCGTGAGACGGAGTTTGATGGTGAGGAGGATAACTGATTTTGGATTTTTTACAAGAATTTGAAGCAAAAATTGTAGAAGTCAATAAGTATCTACATAAATATTTAGAAGAAAAAGAAAATCCGCAGGCAACCATATATAAGGCAATGAATTACAGTCTGCATGCCGGAGGGAAAAGAATCCGTCCTGTTTTAATGCTTGCGTGTGGTGAACTTTTAGGCGCAGATACAGAAAAACTGATGCCGTTTGCGTGTGCGATTGAAATGATACATACCTATTCGCTCATTCATGATGATTTACCATGTATGGATAACGACGATTTCCGCCGCGGAAAGCCGACGAATCATAAAGTGTATGGAGAGGCAATTGCGACGCTTTCGGGCGACGGACTTTTAAATCTTGCATTTGAAACGATTTTAAAAAACTCACAGGTTTCGCCCAATATGACGCTTGCAGCGCTTTCTGTTTTGGCGGAAAGTGCAGGTGTTGAAGGTATGATTGGCGGACAGGTCATTGACATTGAATCCGAAGGAAAATCGGTTGATGCTATCACGCTTATGACCATTCATATGCACAAAACGGCAGCGCTTATTATGGCATCTGCAAAAATCGGTGCACTGCTTGGCGGCGGCGGACGAGAGGATTTAACTTCTGTGGAAGAATTCGCAAGATACTTAGGCGTTGCCTTTCAGATAAAAGACGATATTTTAGATGTCTCGGGAGATGCCGCAGTGCTTGGTAAAACCGTGGGAAAAGATTCAGTGAGTCAAAAATCCACATTTGTTACCATTTATGGAATGGAACAGTCCGAGAGTATGCTAAAAGACTATACAAACAAAGCAATTGATTCTCTTTCCAGATATGGTGAGAAGGCAGAATTTTTGATCAATCTTTCAAAGTTTTTATTAGACCGAGACAGATAACACGTTTTATTTTTAATTTTTTGTTAAAATTGAACATGACACTTTACTAACGGCAAAATATATGTTATAGTATCACTGTAAATAAATTTAGGTGGTGCAGTATCCTAGTCAGAGCTGCTTGCTCCCAGGACGGGCCTAAAAATCCGTTGAAGGGCACATCGATGAAGTTCCTGGTGCTTGCTTTCGACGCCCAGTCGGGGGTTGGTGCTGGGAGTTAAGGTTTAGGGGCGTCTCGCAATGGCATGTGAATCGCGACCCCTTTTCCGTGGAGACCTGCTATTGTGCTTCATATGCTCACACAAAGCCGTACTGCTCTGTGTGACTTACTGCGGTACGAAGCAGGATTAAACCTGTCGCTCGGTGCAAATGTCGTGCGGTTTAGCGGCCGCATTACACGCGTGCTGTGGGCAGCGTAGCCTGCCTTGAGTGGGTATGGCGGATAGCGGACAGACCTTTTTGTTTCGGCCAAAATAAAAAGGTTATTGCTGCTTGAAACCTTATCTGCAAAAGAGGCTAAGAGCAAGTCTGACTGTTTGGGAAAACCTCTAGGCTGTTCTATATGAGATACATCGGGGATTGTAGTGCGGACTTAAGTGGCGATTCGGTTCTGTTTCTGGGAAACCGTTCAGGTCGGGCTTTAAAGGGAAACCGCTGATTTGGCGACATTTCAGCAGTCCGTCGGGAAATCCTACCGAACCTAAACCGCAAAATTTACCCGGCTGTATTACCACCTGTAATTTAAATAAAGAAAGGCGCCGTAAAATTATTTTTACGGCGTTCATTTTAAATTTTACGATAAGGATTGGTGTTATCATTGTCAGACGACAGTAATAAGCGATTGGAACGACAAAAACAAAATCGAAAAAACGAGAAAAAAGGTGGCCATAGATGGGTGATAACCGTTGTTTTACTGACCTTTGTAATTTCGTCTTTTTTACAGACGATTCAGGCAGGACTTATGAGCAAGGTTAATCTCGTTGTGGCTTTTCTTATTTTAGTTTTCTTTATAGTAATCGGTATATTGTTCGATGTTATTGGTGTTGCCGTAACATCTGCAAATGAGACTCCCTTTCACGCACTGTCATCAAGAAAGGTGCGCGGCGCAAAAGAGGCGGTACGTTTTATTCGAAATGCCGACAAAGTAGGATCGTTTTGTAACGATGTAATCGGTGATATTGCAGGCATTATTTCGGGTAGTGCAACATCTGCCATTGTTGTAATGATTTATAGTAAAAGCGGTTTTTCAAGCGAGTTTTTACTGACGGTGCTTTTAACCGCCGTTGTTGCTGCACTTACCATTGGCGGAAAAGCGGTTGGAAAACGCATGGCTATTTCAAAATCACACGAAATTGTGTTTATGGCGGGAAAGGTTGCAAGTTTTTTTGCACCTGTGAAAGAAAAAAATAAGTCTTAAACTGAGGGAAATATATGACTACAACAAACAACACAAAACAGTTTGCAATATTGGGTTCACCCGTTTCGCACACACTATCTCCTATGATGCATAACTTTATTGCAGAAAAAAACAATATTGACATGGAATATCGTGCATTTGACGTTTCAAGTGATGCGTTTGACGAATTTTTTACAAACATAAAAACGTCTCGCTTTTTGGGATTTAACATTACAGCACCGCACAAAATCAGTGTCATGAAACATTTAGATGTGATTTCTGATGATGCTAAAAAAATAGGTTCTGTGAATACGGTTGTGAACAAAAACGGTGTGTGGCACGGTTACAATACCGACGGAGACGGATTTTGTGAATCTTTGCTAATCGAAGGACATTGCATTCGTGACAAGCATATTCTTTTGATGGGCGCAGGTGGTGCAGCCCGCTCTCTGTGCTGTAAACTGGCAGAAAAAGGAGCAAAATCCATTACTGTCACAGCAAGAACTATGGAAAAGGTACATATCATCGGTGATATGTTGGAACAATATACAGACGTAAAATTTTACGACACAATACAAAGGTCAAGTACTTATGATTTTGTGATCAATACCACGCCTTTGGGCATGCATCCTTATGAGGAGAAAAATCCGTGCGATTTTATGGATATGATTTCGGAGCGAACAGTCTGCTGCGACCTTATCTATAATCCTGAAAAAACCGAATTTTTAAAGGCGGCTGAAAAAAGAAAAGCAACTATTATAAACGGTCTTGGAATGCTTGTGTGTCAGGGAATTTTGGCATTTGAACTTTTCCATGACATTACACTTGACCGAAAACTCTTTTATGATTTACTTATGAAAAAACTTTCTAATTTTTAAATTAAGGTGAAGCATGATGATTCCAAAAGAAATCAGACTGACCGACAAGCCCTTATTTGAATCTATGCTTGGTAAATGTGAAAACTCTATGTTTCATTTTACCACAATTTTTATGTGGTCAGTAGACGGAAGAATTTTATACGACATCGTAGATGGCTGTCTGGTGCTTTTCTTTAAAAGCAGCAAAAACGGACTGTGCTGCACGTATCCCATAGGAGATGGTGACAGACAAGCGGCGGCTAAAAAAGCACTTTCGTATATGAAAGAACACAGCAAAAAACCGCGCTTTATTTTAATGACGGAAGAAATGGCAAAAGAATTAAACGAAACGTTTGGAAAAGAGTTTTGCATTACGTCTGTCCGAGATAACGCAGATTATGTCTATCTTTCTGATGACTTAATTCATCTTTCAGGCAAAAAATTTCATCAGAAGAAAAATCATTTAAACGCATTTTTAAACACATACAAGTTTTCGTACAGGCAAATTGATGACACAAAAGAATGCATTGAACTTTTTGAAAACTGGCTTTTAACACAGCCCGAGGAGGCAGTACGGTTTTCTAAAATGCCAACGCTCCGCCTTTTAGATCATGCAAAAGAACTGGGCGTTACAGTAGGCGGCATTTATGTAGATAAAAAACTGATTGCTTTTTCCGCGGGAGAGCCGCAGACAGACGATATGGCGCTCATTCATATTGAATATGCCGACACATCGTTTCGCGGCGCGTTTAACATCATAAACCAACAGTTTGTTTTAAACGAGTGGAAAGATTACACCTATATAAACAGAGAAGAAGATATGGGGCTTGAAGGCTTGCGGCGCGCAAAACTTGCATACCGCCCCGTAAAACTGATTGAAAAATATAACGCAGAATACAAGGGAAGATAATATGAAAGCAACGGTAATAGGCGGAGGACTTGCCGGCTGTGAGGCGGCATGGCAACTTGCCAAAAGAAAAATTAAAGTCACACTTTATGAAATGAAACCAAAGGTAAAAACACCTGCGCACCATCTGGAATATTTGGGCGAACTTGTTTGTTCCAATTCGTTAAGGGCAGACACGTTAGAAAACGGCGCAGGACTTTTAAAGGCAGAGATGCGGCTTTTAGGCTCTTTGGTGACAGAATGTGCAGACAAAACAAAAGTCCCCGCAGGGGGCGCGTTGGCGGTTGACAGAGTTGGCTTTGCCAAAATGATGACAGAAAAAATAAAAGAAAATCCGTACATTACCGTAGTCGAAAAAGAAATTACCGAAATTCCGGATGACGATTGTGTCGTGGTTGCCACGGGACCTTTGACTTCTGATAAACTCTCAGAAAGCATCGGCGAATTTTTCGGAAACGATTATATGTATTTTTACGATGCTGCAGCGCCCATTGTAACATTAGAATCCATCGATTTAAACAAGGTTTACAGAAAGGCGCGATACGACAAGGGTACGGCAGATTACTTAAACTGCCCCATGACAAAAGAAGAGTATGAGGCATTTTACGATGCGCTTATTCACGCAGAATGTGCACATCTTAAAGAATTTGAAAATGACAAGGTGTTTGAAGGTTGTATGCCTGTTGAGGTTATGGCAAAAAGGGGAGCGCACACGCTAACATTCGGTCCTTTAAAACCGGTAGGATTAGAGCACCCCGAAACGGGAGAACGCTATTTTGCCGTTGTCCAACTTCGTCAGGACAACAAAGAGGGAACGCTTTACAATATCGTGGGGTTTCAGACGCACCTTACTTTTCCGGAGCAAAAACGCGTATTTTCTATGATTCCGGGATTAGAGCATGCTGAATTTATGCGCTACGGTGTTATGCATAGAAATACCTACATCCATTCTCCGAAAAAACTTACGGCAACGTATGAAACCGTAAAGCGAAAAGGTCTTTTCTTTGCAGGACAGATGACGGGAGTGGAAGGATATGTAGAATCGGCATCCTCCGGTATTGTGGCAGGTATCAATGCGGCGCGGTATTTAGAAGAAAAAGAACCGCTTGTATTTCCGACGACGACTGCAACCGGTGCGCTTTCAAATTATATTTCTACATTTGCAGGCGACGATTTTCAGCCGATGAACATAAACTTCGGCATTATTGACGGCTTAAATGAACGCATTAAAAACAAGCGCGAACGATACGCAAAAATTTCAGAAAGAGCGCTTTTTGTTATGCGCGAAATCATAGAGAGGGAATTATGAATCTTACACAGTTTAATGAAAGACAACGGGAAGCAATTGTAAGTGCTGACGGTCCGCTTTTGATTCTGGCGGGCGCGGGAAGCGGTAAAACTACCGTTGTTGTAAACAAAATTGCATACATACTGGAAAAAAAGTTAGCACGCCCGTACGAGATTTTAGCCATTACCTTTACGAACAAGGCTGCAAACGAACTCAAAGAGCGTGTAGAACGTATTTTAGAAGAAGGTGCAGACGGTTTGTGGCTCGGTACGTTTCACTCTGTCTGCATGAAAATTCTGCGCAAAAACATCACAAAACTCGGCTATTCGAATGACTTTTTAATTTACGATTCGCAGGACCAGAAAACGCTTATTAAGCGGTGTTTAAAAGAACTTTCAATGGATGAAAAAACATTTCCGCCAAAATCTATGCTTTCTGAAATTTCGGCTGCAAAGGACAACTTAATGGAGCCGGATGTGTTTTTGGCGGCATACCAGGGCGATTTTAGAAAAACGAAAGTAGGAGAACTTTATAAACTCTATCAAAAGAGGCTTTTTGAAGCCAATGCATTAGACTTTGACGATATCATTATTCTGACTGTCAAACTGTTTTCTGTGGATAATGAAGTGCTCGAATATTATCAGAATAAGTTTAAATACGTTTTTGTGGACGAGTATCAGGATACCAACAACGCACAGTATCTTTTAACGAGTCAACTCGCGGGCAAATATAAAAACATTTGCGTGGTGGGTGATGATGACCAGAGTATTTATAAATTCCGCGGTGCAAACATCAACAATATTTTAGACTTTGAAAAGGATTTTGAAAATGCGAAAGTGATAAAACTCGAACAGAATTATCGTTCCACACAACATATTTTAGATGCTGCAAATGCAATGATAGCAAACAATGCCGGAAGAAAGGGAAAAGAACTCTGGACCAATCGCGGCGATGGCGAAAAGATTTTCCTTTTTGAAGCAAACAACGAGTATGACGAAGCGGATTATATTGCAAAATCCATAGAAAAAAGCGTCGAAAAAGATGGATTTTCCTATTCCGATTGCGCTATCCTTTATCGTACAAATGCACAGTCTCGTGTGCTAGAAACAACGCTATCCGGTCGTGGCATTCCGTATCGCGTGCTTGCAGGACTTCGCTTTTACGACCGAAAAGAAATCAAAGATTTACTCTCGTATTTAAGACTTGTGTTTAACCCCAATGACAACTTGTCTTTGATTCGTGTAGTAAACGAGCCATCACGAAAAATCGGCGTAACCACAGTAGAAAAAGTGGCGAGCGTCGCAGCACAAAACGGCATCAGTATGTTTTCTGCAATGGAGCAGGCAGAAAAGTTTCCGGAACTTTTAAAGACGGCTGAAAAGTTAAAAGAATTTACAAAACTGATACTAGGTGTAAAAGAAGATGTTTCAGAATCTACACCGTCAAAAATGTTAGAGGAACTTTACAAAAGGTCCGGCTATATGGATATGCTTTTATCGGAAAACTCCGTCGAAAACCAGACGAGAATTGAAAATATTCACGAATTTATTTTGTCGGCAGAGGAATACGAAAAGGAAAGCGAAGAGCCGACGCTGTTTGAATTTTTGGAAAACACTGCGCTCGTTGCAGATGTAGATAACTACGATGCATCGCAGGATAGCGTGGTACTTATGACACTTCACTCCGCCAAGGGGTTGGAGTTTCCCGTGGTGTTTATGTGCGGCATGGAAGAAGGCCTTTTCCCCGGACAACGCTCGTTGTATTCGGAAGATGAAATCGAAGAAGAAAGACGCCTTTGTTATGTGGGTATTACAAGAGCAAAAAAGCGCTTGACGCTTTCTTATGCAATCAGGCGTTCTATGTACGGTGGCTCAATGTACGCAAAACCGTCGCGCTTTTTAAACGAAATTCCGAAAAAATATACAGAAACGATTTCTCTGGATGGCGGCGTAAAAAGAGATGTGTTTGGAAACGCGAATACAAAAAGTCAGACAGATTTGTTCCGTGAAATTTTTGAACGGAAAAGCGAAAGCAGCATAAAAGTCCCTGTGTCTTACGACTTTAAGGCGGGCGACATGGTAGAACACAAAAAATTCGGCAAGGGTATGATTTTGTCGGTTACGCCGGCAGGAAATGACGTAAAACTTGAAATCGTATTTGACGAAGTGGGAACGAAATCCTTAATGGGCTCATTTGCCCGACTTAAAAAAGTGTAACACATACGGCAGTAAAAACAATTTTGTTTTTACTGCCGTATTTTTTATGAAATATAAAGGGAAATATCTTCAAAGGTAATATCTTTGTGCAGGGCAAAGTTTATGCCGTTGGCAACCACTTCTGCCGCTTTGGAGATTAAAATATCAATTTCTTTTGGTGTGGTTAAAAAGTTTGGCATCGCCTTTGAAACAGACTTTTGAATCAGGCGAAATCTTTCGTCGTCGTCCATCTTTTTAAGCATTTGAAAAAAGGGACTGTTGTCATCGTTTTCTGAAATCAGACTGTTTATAATACAGTCTAACGTGTCATCTGTTATGGTTGCTGCATCTACAACAGTGGGGACGCCAACAGCAATGACAGGCACGCTCAAAGTATTTTTTGACAGTTCTTTTCTGTTGTTTCCAACGCCGGCACCGGGCTGGATACCGGTATCGCAAATCTGAATGGTTTTGAGTATGCGGTCTACGCTTCTTCCTGCCAATGCGTCAATGCAAATAACGGCGCAAGGATTTACTTTTTTGCATATTCCTTCTATTATTTCGCTCGTTTCAATACCCGTAACACCCAATACGCCGGGCGCAACTGCACATACAGAAGCCAGATTATCCGTAAGCGCCTCCGGTGCATAACGAAACAAGTGACGCGTAATCATTAAACGGTCTAAAACTTGCGGTCCCAAAGAATCTGAGGTGATACTTCGGTTTCCAAGCCCCACAACCAAAACCGGTTTTTCGAGGGGGATTTTTCCTAACATGTTTTTTATTTTTTTTGCCGCACACTTACAGATTTTTTCGTATAGCGTTTTATCAATATAGCGAAGATCCGGTGTTTCCAAGGTAACGTATGTGCCAATCGGCTTATTGATCCTGCGCTCTGCCTCTTTGTCTTTCACGCAAACACTGGTGACTTTTATAGAATCCTCGCTTTCGTCAGTTACGGTAATGCCTGTCAATTCTTCGGCTGCTTCCATGAGCAGTTCGTGAGTTTCGAGCGCTAAATCTGTTCGCACAGTTCGCATAAGATACGCCTCCAATATGATTTTTTTGATGCTATTGTTCACAAAAAGCAAAAATAATATGTATTTTTTCTAAAAAATTAACTTTTTTTTGGAAAAACCCTTTTAAATGGAAGAAAAAAGTGGTATGATATAAGGTAAGTAATTATGCATTGGAGGATTATAAGATGTGCAAGGAGAAATTTTATATCACAACTGCCATCGCATATACATCTAGAAAGCCCCATATTGGTAACACCTTTGAGGTGGTTTTTACAGATGCTATCGCAAGATTTAAAAAAGAAATGGGCTATGACGTGTTTTTTCTGACCGGTACCGACGAACACGGACAGAAAATTCAGATAGAGGCTGAAAAACAGGGAATTACACCCAAGGCATATGTAGATAAAGTTGCGGGTGAAATCCGTGAAATCTGGGATTTAATGAACGCAGATTATGATAAGTTCATAAGAACAACAGATGATTATCACGAAACCTCTGTTCAGCATATCTTTAAAAAACTTTACGAAAAAGGCGATATCTATAAAGGAGAATACGAGGGATGGTACTGCGTGCCCTGCGAATCTTTCTTTACAGAAAGCCAACTTGTTGATGGTTGCTGCCCCGATTGCGGCAGAGAAGTTAAAAAGACAAAAGAAGAAGCATACTTCTTTAAAATGGCAAAATATCAGGATGCCTTAATGAAGCACATTGAAGAAAATCCTGATTTTATAAAACCTGAAAGCCGCAAAAAAGAAATGGTAAACAATTTCTTAAAGCCTGGACTTCAGGACCTCTGTGTATCGAGAACCTCGTTTAGTTGGGGTATTCCCGTAGACTTTGACCCCGGTCATGTAGTGTACGTTTGGATGGATGCGCTGACAAACTATATCACGGCGCTTGGATACGATCCCGAAAAAGAAAATACAGAACTCTTTCAAAAGAACTGGCCGTGTGATGTTCACATTATCGGAAAAGATATTTTAAGATTCCATACAATTTACTGGCCGATTTTCTTAATGGCGCTTGGTCTTCCGCTTCCGAAGCAGGTGTTCGGTCACCCGTGGCTTTTGTCGGGAACAGATAAAATGAGTAAATCCAAAGGCAACGTAATGTACGCAGATGATTTGGCAGACCTTTTCGGCGTAGATGCTATTCGCTATTATCTTTTAAAGGAAATGCCTTATGCACAGGACGGAACGATTACGTATGAAAATATCATTTCGCGCTTTAACGGCGATCTTGCCAATACACTCGGCAATTTGGTAAACAGAACGGTTGCGATGGTGCAAAAATACTTTGGCGGCGTTATCCCGAATTCCTGTCACGGAGAATTTGACGATGAACTTAAAAAGGTTGCACTTTCTTCTGCACGTATGGTTACCGAAAAAATGAACGAATACAAAACGTCAGATGCTTTGGAAGAAATTATGACACTTGCGCGTCGTTCGAATAAATATATTGATGAAACAATGCCCTGGGCGCTTGCAAAAGATGAAGAGAAAAAAGAAAGATTGGGCGGCGTTTTGTATAACCTTATAGAGAGCATTCGCTTTATCGGCGTACTTTTAAAGCCCTTTATGCCGGCTACCGCAGAGAGTATTTTTGAGCAAATTAATGCAAAAGATACGGCATGGGAAAGTTTAAAAGAATTTGGAAAAACCGTATCAGGCGAAAGCGTTGGCGAGGGAAAACCGCTCTTTAACAGAATTGATGAAGCAAAAAAATTAAAAGAGATTGAAGAAAATATAGAAAAGAAAGCAGAACCGAAGAAAGAAGAGAAGGAAGAAAAACCTTCGGAAGAAAACTACATTTCGATTGACGATTTTGCCAAAGTAGAATTAAAGGTTGGTCTTGTGTTAGAATCGAAAAGAGTAGAAGGCGCAGATAAACTTTTGGTTTCCAAAATCAAAATCGGCGACGAAGTAAGGCAGATTGTATCGGGTATCGCATCATTTTATGCACCGGAAGACTTTGTAGGCAAAAAGGTTGCTGTAGTGACGAATCTAAAACCTGTTAAACTTCGCGGCGTTTTGTCAGAGGGTATGATTCTGGCGGCAGGCGACAAAAAGAATTTGGCGCTTTTGTCACCAGACAGCGACATTTTAGATGGCACAGTAATCGGTTAAAAAGGGAAGTTTTACGCTTCCCCTTATCATGTTTATAATTTAATTACATACATAAAGGGAGGAAACACTTGTTATGAGTAAGTTCTTAGACAGAATTAAAGAACGTGCAAAACAGGACAAAAAAACAATCGTATTGGCAGAGGGTGAGGACCTTCGTACCGTCCAGGCGGCAGAAATGATCTTAAAAGAGGGTATCGCAAATATCATCCTTTTGGGAAACAAGGAAAAAATCGCAGAACTTTCCATGGGACTCGATATTTCCGAAGCACAGATTTTAGACCCTGTGACAGACGAAAAGAGACAGGAATTTGCAGACGCTTTTTATGAAATGAGAAAAGCAAAGGGCATGACACCTGAAAAAGCATATGAAATTATGCAAGATCCGCTTTATTTTGGCGTTATGATGGTAAAACAGGGCTTGGCTGACGGTCAGGTTGCAGGTGCGGTAAATTCTACATCCAACGTACTTCGTCCCTGCTTACAGATTTTAAAAACAGCACCGGGAACAAAGTTAGTCAGTGCATTCTTCGTAATGGTTGTACCGGATTGTGAGTTTGGTCACAACGGAACATTCATTTATGCAGATAGCGGCTTAAACGAAAATCCTGATGCAGATGCAGTTTCTGAAATTGCGATTTCTTCTGCGGATTCCTTTAAAGCACTCATCGAGGCAGATCCTGCCGTTGCAATGCTTTCATATTCTTCGTACGGCAGTGCAAAGAGTGAATTGGTTGACAAAATGCAACTTGCAACAAAACTTGCAAAAGAAAAACGCCCTGATATTTTATTAGACGGCGAACTTCAGGCAGATGCTGCAATTGTACCGTCTGTTGGTGCATCCAAAGCCCCCGGCTCACCGGTTGCAGGTAAAGCAAATGTTTTGGTGTTCCCTGACTTAAACGTAGGTAACATTGCATACAAATTAACGCAGCGCTTAGCAAAAGCAGAAGCATACGGCCCGATTACCCAGGGTATTGCAAAGCCGTGTAACGACTTATCACGCGGATGCTCGGCAGAAGATATCGTTGGTGTTTGCGCTATTACTTGTGTTCAGGCACAAATGCAGAAATAATACATACACAATTTAAAATTGCCGAATGGCAGAAAGGGTTAGGAATTTAATATGAACGTTTTAGTAATTAATGCCGGAAGTTCCTCATTAAAGTATAAACTCATTGATATGGACAACGAAAACGTACTTGCAAAAGGTCTTTGCGAACGTATCGGTCTTGACCAGTCAAGACTGAAACACACACCCGGCGAAAATGATACAGTTGTAATCGAAAAAGATATGCCCAATCACGGCGTGGCAATTCAGCTTGTGCTTGCTGCTCTTACCGATAAAGAACACGGCGTAATCGCTGATATGAGCGAAATCTCTGCGGTTGGTCACAGAGTTGTACACGGCGGTGAATATTTTAGCGGCAGCGTGCTTTTAACAGATGATGTTAAAAAAGCAGTTACAGAGTGTAATGCGTTGGCGCCTCTCCATAACCCTGCAAACTTAATCGGTATTGCAGCGTGTGAAGAAGCAATGCCCGGTGTACCGAATGTTGGTGTATTTGATACTGCATTCCACCAGACAATGCCGCCGGAAAGTTATATGTACGGTATTCCTTACGAATATTATGAAAAATATAAAATCAGAAAGTACGGTTTCCACGGAACATCCCACAACTATGTTGCGCACAAAGCAGCAGAACTTTGCGGAAAGCCGATTGAAGAACTTAAAATTATTACCTGTCACTTAGGTAATGGTTCTTCCATTGCAGCAGTGAAAAACGGAAAAGTAGTAGATACCTCCATGGGCTTTACTCCCCTTGACGGTTTGGTAATGGGTACTCGTTCCGGTTCGATTGACCCTGCGGTAATTCCGTTCTTAGTAAAGAATGAAGGCATTACAGTAGAAGAAGTGGACACAATTTTAAACAAAAAATCCGGTGTTGCAGGTGTTTCCGGCGTTGGCAGTGATTTCCGTGACTTATCTGCCGCGGCAGAAAGCGGAAACAAACGTGCTAAACTTGCACTTGATATGTTTGCAAACGGCGTAAAAAGTTATATCGGCAGATATGCATCCATCATGGGTGGCGTAGATGTTGTTACCTTTGCAGGTGGTATCGGTGAAAACGACTGCGATATGCGTGCACAGATTTTAGAGGGTCAGGAATTTATGGGAATCAAAATTGACCTTGCCAAAAACAAGGTACGCGGCACAGAAACCGAAATTACAGGTGAAGGCGCACGCGTAAGAGCGTTCGTTATACCCACAGATGAAGAACTTACCATCGCAAGAGATACAAAGAAAATTGTAGAAGGCAAATAAAAGAGGGTGTAGCAAAATGCGCACACCACACAAGGCAAAGAAAACGCATAACAAATTCTTTCTGATATGCCTTAAAAGTTAAAACAATGTAAAACGTAAAGAAGGGATTCGTCATTTGACGAATCCCTTCTTTTTTTATTTTAACATAATTGTGGCACACATTCTTCCGGTTAATCCGCCGTCACCGCGGTGAGAAAAGAATACATCATTATTGCAATACGTGCAAAGGGGACATACAGAAATGTTGTTTTGTGGAATTCCTGAATAGAGTAACATATCCTTATTTAAGGCGTCTGTGTTGATGTAATATTTGTCGCCTTTTTGCACCGTATTTTGTTTTGCCAAATCACCAAATTCTAAAACAAATGTATCATACACATCACGCTTCACCTCAAAGTGACACTGTTTGATAGAAGGTCCGATTGCACATACAATATCCTTTGGGTCAGAGTGAAAGGTATTCACCATTTTCAAAACGGTTTTCTGCGCAATTTTTAAAAGCGTTCCGCGCCAACCGGAATGGACGGAGGCAATTACTTTTTTCTTTGTATCCAAAAGCAAAAGCGGGGTGCAGTCTGCATAAAACGTTACAAGGGCGACGTTTTTTTCTGCAGTAATCAGTGCATCGGTGCGTAAGATATCAGATTTTTTTAAAATACCTTTTCCACAGTCTTCCTTTGTCACGATGCGGATAGCGTCATCGTGCACTTGATTGGAAAGTACCATGCATCCCACAGGGATTTTTGTAGCCTCTGAAAACAAACGGAAGTTTTTTTGTACGTTTTTTTGTTCATCGTCCGTCGTTGTGCCTAAATTCAAAAAGGAGTAAGCGTTTTTGCTTACTCCTCCGATGCGTGTACTAAATGCGTGGCACACAAGGTTTGTTGCGTCCAGCATAGTATCTTTATAAAACACAACGCCGTTATCTGCCTGTATTTTATAAAAATTATTTTTCATAGTTAAATCCTAATCCTACTGCTTCAATATTCTTTTCAATTAACCAAGCCTTAGATGCAGGAACGCTCTTTTCAATACCGATTTTGATTTCTTCGGTTGTAAAAAGACCGGTTTCTTTTAACATTTTACCTACAACAATCATGTTTGCGAGTGTTTCTAAATGATGCTCCATGGTAAGCTCGGTTGCGGGGATTTTTACTACGTTTACATCTGTTCTCTTTACATCTCTGTCGATTAAAGAATTATCGTAAATAATGTAACCTCCCGGTGCTACGGTGTCCTCGAATTTGTCGAGCGAAGGACGGTTTAACGCGATTAAAATATCGGGATTTGAAATAACCGGAGAACCTACTGCTTTGCCGTCTGATATTACGATGCTGCAATTACATGTACCGCCGCGCATTTCGGGTCCGTAAGAGGGAAGCCATGTTACATTTCTCTCTGTTTCAAGGCTTGTATAAGCAAGCACTTTTCCGGCAAACAGAATACCCTGTCCGCCAAATCCTGCTAAAATAATTTGACTGCTTTTCATTTTATATGCATCTCCTTAAAGTTGTTTACTCTTCGATTCGGCTAATGTCTGCGCCGAGTGATTTAAATTTTTCTTCCATTTTTTCGTAGCCGCGGTCGATGTAGTGGATGTCGGTAATTTCTGTTACGCCATCTGCCATAAGTGCCGCAATTACCATACCTGCGCCACCGCGAAGGTCTGTTGCACGAACGATACTGCCGGTTAAATTCTGTGTGCCTTTTATAACAGCAGTTCTTCCATTAATCGTAATATCTGCGCCCATTTTGCGCAGTTCATCGACATACTGAAAACGGGATTCCCAAACGCTTTCTGTTACAATACTTGTGCCCTTTGCAGATGCAAGAAGTGTAACAAACTGCGGCTGCATATCTGTCGGAAAACCGGGATAGGGAAGCGTTTTTATATTGACGGGACGAACAGTGCCATTTCCACGTACGCGGATGCTGTCGTCATACTCAATCACTTCGGCGCCGGTTTCAATCAGTTTTGCACTTACTGAATCCATATGCTTCGGAATTACATTTTTTACTAAAATATCACCGCCGGTTGCAGCAGCTGCTACCATAAAGGTGCCTGCTTCAATCTGGTCGGGAATAATCGAATATGTACCGCCGTGGAGTTTTTCTGCACCAAATACTTTAATAACATCCGTTCCGGCACCTTTGATTTTTGCACCCATTGCATTTAAAAAGTTTGCAACGTCAACAATGTGTGGTTCTTTTGCGACGTTTTCGATAATGGTGACGCCTTTTGCCAAGGTTGCGGCAAGCATAACATTTATCGTTGCGCCAACACTTACAACGTCAAGATAAACGTTGGTACCGATTAAACCGTCAGTTTCTGCTAAAATTGTGCCATTTTCCATCGATTCCAAAACGGTTGCACCAAGTGCACGAAACCCTTTAATGTGCTGGTCTATGGGGCGTGAACCAAAATTACAACCGCCGGGAAGCGCAACGTCCGCCTTTTTAAGTCTTCCCAAGAGTGCGCCCAAAAGGTAATAAGATGCACGCATCTTGCGTACCATTTCATAGGGGGCGGTATATTTATTAATATTGGAACAGTCAATTTTAACCGTGTATTTATCTAAAAATTCGACGTTTGCGCCAAGTTCTTCTAAAATGCCGCATATAACGTCAACATCTTTGATTGCCGGAACATTTTCAATGGTACAAGGACCGTCTACCAAAATGGTAGCGGGAATAATTGCAACGGCAGCATTTTTTGCGCCTGCAATTGTTACTTCGCCAGAAAGCCGCTTGTTTCCCCTGACAACCAACTTTTCCAAATCTATCAACCCTCCGAAATACAGATTCAAAAGTATGTGCTATGTAAAACAGAATACAATTGAATTCGGTATCATTTGCATTTAAATTATTACATTATATATTATACCATTTTCTACACAAAAATCAATGCTAATTTGCAAATTATTTTGAAAAACTAAGAGCCTTATAAAAATTCTCGATAATGATTGACAAAAATTGAAAGTAGTGATATAATTGAAAAAGATTTTATGCATAAATATTAGTTTTTATGCAATTTAATATGCAGCGCTCACCTGTACATACAAACTATATTTTGTGAGCAGAAAGGTAAGTTTTATCATGAAAAAAGTATTATTAATCGCACTCGCGGCTCTTATGACACTTTCTTTGGTTGCTTGTGGCGCTCCCGCAGCAGATAAAGAAGTTCTCACAATGGGAACAAACGCAGCATTCCCTCCCTACGAAATGGTTGATGAAAGCGGAAAAGTAGTAGGTATCGATGCTGAAATCGCAGAAGCAGTAGCTGAAAAACTTGGCATGACATTAGAAATCAAAGATATGGCATTTGATTCTTTGATTACAGCAGTTTCAACAGGTTCTGTTGATGTTGTTTTAGCAGGTATGACCGTAACACCTGAACGTGAAGAATCTGTAAACTTCTCTGATTCTTATGCAACAGGTATTCAGGTTGTTATCGTTCCCGAAGACAGTGAGATTGCAACAATTGACGATTTAGACGGCAAAAAGATTGGTGTTCAGTCCGGTACAACCGGTGACATCTACTGTGCAGACGACTACGGCGAAGATGCAGTTGCACGTTACGACAACGGCGCTTTGGCAGTTGCAGCACTTAAAAACGGTCAGGTTGACTGTGTTGTAATCGACAATGAGCCTGCAAAAGCATTTGTTCAGGCAAACGAAGGTCTTAAAATTCTTGATACAGAATACATCACAGAAAACTACGCAGCAGCAATCGCAAAAGAAAATACAGAGTTGCTCGAAAAGTTTAACACAGCACTTTCTGAACTCAAAGCAGAAGGCAAACTTGACGAAATCATCGGCAAGTACATCAAAGCTGAGTAATAAAAACCCTATCGTATAGTGACAAAAGGGGACGATTTTGTATCGTCCCCTTTATAAGTTCGAGAGAAAGGAGTGTTAAAATGGTAGTTTTAACATTCGCGAACTGGATTGCATCTGCACCGGGATGGATTCTTTCTCTTCCGGAATCTTTGCAGCGCTTGATTTTTCAGTTTTATCAGGTTTTTGTATTTGAAAACAGATGGAAGTTCTTTACGGACGGTTTGGTTACAACCTTTGTGGTAACCATCGGTGCGCTTATACTCGGTATTATCATCGGTATGATTGTTGCACTTATCCGTTCCACACATGACAGTATTTCGAAAAAGCCCAATTTTTTATTACGGATATTAAATACAATCTGTAAGATTTACGTTACGGTACTCCGCGGAACGCCGCTTATGGTACAGCTTCTTATTATGGGCTTTGTAGTAATGATTCCAAAAACGACATTCGAAACGAACGTTTGCGCCATTGTGACGCTGGGTATCAACTCGGGTGCGTATGTAGCAGAAATTGCACGTTCCGGCATTATGTCCATCAGTCAGGGACAGACAGAAGCAGGACGCAGTTTGGGTCTTAACTATACGCAAACTATGTATCACATCATTTTGCCGCAGGCGATAAAAAATATTTTACCCGCGCTTGGCAATGAACTTATTGCTCTCTTAAAAGAGACCTCTTTGGTTACGGTAATTGCACTGCAAGACGTAACAAAAGCAGCGCAGGTCATTGTAAGTAAGGCGTATACGCCGGTAATACCATACATCAGCTTAGCGCTTATTTATTTAGTGCTTGTTGTAATTCTTACAAAACTTCTTGAAATTTTTGAAAGGAGGCTGCGTAAGAGTGAACGATAATGTAATTATTAAGACAGAAAATCTGTGTAAATATTACGGCGATGCAATTCATGCATTAGACGGTGTTTCGGCAGAGATTAAAAAGGGTGAGGTTGTTGTTATCGTAGGTCCCTCCGGCAGCGGAAAATCTACGTATCTCCGCTCTTTAAACCTTTTGGAAATGCCGACATCCGGAACGATTTATTTTGAAGGTGCAGATATTACCGACCCCAAAGTCAATATCAATTTACACAGAAGAAAAATGGGTATGGTGTTCCAGCAGTTTAATTTATTTCCGCACATGACGGTTTTAAAAAATCTCACGCTCGCTCCTATGAAACTTTTGAAAAAGAGCAAAGAAGAAGCAGAGAAAAAAGCGATGGAACTTTTAACACGTGTAGGCCTTGCTGACAGAAAAGACGCATATCCTGCGCAACTTTCCGGCGGACAAAAACAGCGTGTTGCTATTTGCCGTGCACTTTGCATGGATCCTGATGTAATGCTCTTTGACGAGCCGACATCAGCGCTTGACCCCGAAATGGTAGGCGAAGTATTAGACGTTATGAAAAGCCTTGCCAAAGAGGGTATGACCATGGTTGTTGTAACGCACGAAATGGGCTTTGCAAAGGACGTTGCAGACAGAGTGATTTTTATGTGCGACGGTAAAATTTTAGAAGAGGGAACACCGGAAGAATTCTTCCAAAATCCCAAAGACGAAAGAGCAAAACAGTTCTTAAAAAGTATTTTATAATGCATAAAAAAGGGTTAAGGCAAACTGCCTTAACCCTTTTTATATTACTTTATCAATATACATTTCTCCGCAAGTTTCGGCTGTAACCTGCGCGTTTGTTGTTTCTTCGAGTTCCTTTAAAAACCGCTCCAATAAATCGTATTTTACATACGCTGTAACAGTAACAAAATCGGTGTATTCGATTTCTCCTAAAATGTAATCGCCGGTTTCTATCATATAGCGGACTTTACCCAGCATATCGTAAGTGGTATTCATTTTGAGTTTATAACAATAAATTTTTTCGGTAATTGATGCTTTGTCAACCCCGAGTTTTGCGGATTTTCCATAGGCACGTACCAGACCGCCCGCGCCTAAGAGTGTTCCGCCAAAGTATCTTGTAACCACGATTGCAATATCGGTTAAGTGCTCTTTGTTGATTACTTCAAGCACGGGGACGCCTGCGGTACCGCTTGGCTCTCCGTCGTCTGAGTAACGGCTTATGTTATTTTCCTGCACAACGTATGCATATACGTTATGCGTTGCGTCGCGGTAATTGGCACGGCATTCGTTTATAAAATCAATTGCTTCCTGCTCGGTCGTTACCGGCTTTACGGTGGCAATAAATCGTGATTTTCTTTCAATCATTTCTTCCTGCGCGTGCTTTAAAACCGTCCGATACGTCATCTTTTTATTCATGCGAATCTTCCTCTATCACAAAATTCCGATACCGCGAAAAAGCGTCGGCATCCAATAAACAGGTAATGCACGTGCCCTCCGGTAAATATTCTTCGGAAAGCACAGTGTGTTCTCTGTGAAGTTCTGATAAAATTTGCCCCTTAGAAAACGGAATGAGAAGTTTAATTTCTTTCTTTTTTCCGGGTACAATGGATTCAATTTCTTCTAACAATTTGTCAACATTTTTTCCGCTTTTTGCACTGATTTCAATGTAAGGAGTATTGTTTGCGAAAAGCGCAAGGTTTTTGTCATCTTTTAAGGCGTCTGCTTTGTTAAACACAATAAGAGATGGTTTTCCTTCGGCTCCAATATCAGAAAGCAAACGTGACACTACGGTAAGTTGCGCGGAAAGTTCGTCATCCGCTGCATCTGCTACGATTAAGAGAGCGTCAGCATACACTGCCTCTTCTAAGGTTGACTTAAATGCTTCGATCAAATGGTGCGGAAGTTTTCTTATAAATCCTACGGTATCTACAAGTGTTACTTCGCGCTTATCAGAAAGCGTAAGTCCGCGTGCGGTTGGGTCAAGCGTTGCAAAAAGTTTATCCTCTGCTAAAACATCTGCGCCCGTTAAGCGATTTAAAAGCGTCGATTTTCCGGCGTTTGTGTAGCCAACCAACGCCAGCACATAGCGGTTTTCTTTTTTTCTGCGATTTCGAATGAGCGCGCGGTGCTTTTTTACATCTTCCAGTTCTTCTTTTAAGTGCAAAATTCTGCGGTGAATGTGACGTCTGTCAGTTTCGAGTTTTGTTTCACCGGGGCCACGCGTTCCGATACCTGCGCCAAGACGGGACATTTTAGAGCCCATACCCGTTAAGCGCGGCAGAAGATAACGAAGCTGCGCAAGTTCTACCTGGATTTTGCCCTCGCTGGATTCAGCACGCTGTGCGAAGATATCTAAAATAAGCATACTTCGGTCAATGACACGAATTTTGAGTGCATTTTCTAAATTACGGATTTGCATGGGTGAAAGTTCGTCATCAAAAATTACAAGATTTGCATCAAGTTCTGCACAGGCGTTTTTAAGTTCCTCAATTTTACCCTCGCCAAGATACGTTGCTTTTTCGAAAGCGGATTTATTCTGAATCATCGTGCCTACCACTTCGGCGTTTGCGGTTTCGGCAAGACGGGAAAGTTCTTCTATGGTTTCTTCCGTTGTGTCGGAGAGTACGTCCTGACACCCCGTATGCACACCCGCCAAAACGGCGCGTTCTTTTTTTGCTTCGTTTTCTTTAAGAATCATAATGAAAGTTCCTTTCCTGCACTTAATCCAGCAAGATGGCCGGTGGAGTAGGCAATTTGCAGATTAAATCCGCCTGTATATGCATCTACATCAATCAGTTCACCGGCAAAATAAAGCCCTGGCACAAGACGAGATTCCATCGTTTTGGGATTGATTTCTTTTGTAGAAACGCCACCCGATGTTATAATTGCTTCTGCAATCGGGCGTGTACCGGTAATTTCAAATGTGAGATTTTTAATTGTGTGCACCAAAGAAAGACGCTCTTTTTTTGTGATATCGCGCACCTTTTTTCGCTCCGGAATACCGGAAAGTAAAACTATAATCGGTATCATTTTTTGCGGCAAGAGCGCATCCAATGCATTGATAAAGTCACGGTTTGATTCTTTTTCAAAATCTCTTAATATGCGCTTGTCCAAAGCGACTTCATCAAGCGCAGGCTTTAAATCAACCGTAAGCGTGTAGCGTTTGTTTTTTAAATCTGTAAGATGCGAACTACCGCTTAAAATAATGGGTCCAGAAACACCGTAATGTGTAAAGAGCATTTCGCCAAAGTCTTCGTAAATTTTTTTTTTGTTTTCATCATAAAATGTAGCAGAAACATTTTTGAGCGAAAGCCCCATCAGTTTTTTGGGAATGTCTCCGCGAACGGTCAGGGGAACAAGAGATGGTTTTAGCGGGCAAATGGTGTGACCAAGTGATTTTGCAAAGGTGTAACCGTCGCCGGTAGAACCCGTCCCAGGATACGAAGCGCCTCCTGTTGCTAAAATTACTTTGTCTGTAAACACAGATTTTCCGTTTTCGAGTAAAACGGAAAAACCATCTTCTTTTTTTATAATCGAAGTCACGGTTGCTCGTTTTGCAGAAACGCCCATATCTTTTGCATATTGCTTTAATGCATCGACCACGGATTTTGCTTTATCGCTTACGGGAAATACGCGGTTTCCGCGTTCTGTTTTGGTCTTGACGCCATAGCGGGATAAAAGATCCAGCATATCCTGATTGTCAAACGCGTAGAATGCACTGTGCATAAATTTTCCATTTACGGGAATATTATGAATAAATTCTGAAATGTCTGCGGCATTTGTAATATTGCAGCGTCCTTTTCCGGTGATACCGAGTTTTTTTCCGAGATACGCATTCTTCTCAAAGAGCAAAACCGAAGCACCCCCAGATGCCGCTGCTGCCGCCGCCATAATCCCTGCGGGACCGCCGCCTACTACGACCACTTTCATACATAATACCCCCTTTCCGATTTCTATATATTTAGTATAGCAGAAAACTGTGTGTTTTACAATCAATAGGAAAAACGGAGTAAATAAAACGATTTTAAAGAAATTTCAAGAAAACAAGAGGTATTTTTAAAATTTGACAATTCATAAAGTTTGCCAAAACTCCATTTTTTGGGTAAGATAGAACATGTTAGCACTCTCTTTCATAGAGTGCTAACTTCTATGTTAATCATGTCATTTGAACATACAGGAGGTAACAGTTATGAACATTAAACCTTTGGGTGACAGAGTTGTCATCAGAATGGTAGAAACAGAAGAAACAACCAAGAGCGGTATCGTGCTTCCCGGCTCTGCAAAAGAAAAACCGCAGATTGCCGAAGTTGTTGCGGTTGGCCCTGGCGGAATGGTTGATGGAAAAGAAATCGTAATGGAACTTTCCGTTGGCGACAAGGTCATTACAAGCAAATACGCAGGAACAGAAATCAAACTTGACGGCACAGAATACACCATCTTAAAGCAGAGTGACGTTCTTGCTAAGATTCAGTAACGGGAGGTAAACATAAATGGCAAAGGATATTTTATTTGGAGAAGAGGCAAGAAAAGCGCTTGAAAAAGGCGTAAATCAGCTTGCAGATACAGTAAAAGTAACTATGGGTCCCAAAGGCAGAAATGTTGTTTTAGATAAAAAATTTGGAGCACCCTTAATTACAAATGACGGTGTTACCATTGCAAAAGAGATTGATTTAGAATGTCCCTTTGAAAACATGGGCGCACAACTCGTAAAAGAAGTTGCAACAAAGACAAACGATGTTGCAGGTGACGGCACCACAACCGCTACGTTACTCGCACAGGCATTGGTACACGAGGGCTTAAAAAATATCGCGGCAGGCGCAAACCCGATGATTGTAAAAAAGGGTATTCAAAAGGCAGTTGACGCAGCTACAAAGTACATTTTATCTGCAAGCCAAAAAGTAAAAGGCAAAGAAGATATCGCACGTGTTGCTGCAATTTCTGCGGCTGACGAAAAGGTAGGCGAACTCATTGCCGACGCAATGGAAAAAGTAACAAATGACGGCGTTATCACAGTTGAAGAATCCAAAACCGCTGAAACCTATTCCGAAGTGGTAGAAGGTATGCAGTTTGACCGCGGTTACATTTCTCCTTACATGGTAACAGATACCGACAAAATGGAAGCGGTATTAGACGACGCTTACATTTTGATTACCGATAAGAAAATTTCAAATATTCAGGACCTGTTGCCTGTTTTAGAGCAGATTGTAAATCAGGGTAAAAAATTGGTTATCATTGCAGAAGATGTTGAAGGCGAAGCACTTGCAACACTGCTCGTGAACAAACTCCGCGGCACCTTTACCTGTGTTGCTGTAAAAGCACCTGGCTTTGGTGACAGAAGAAAAGAAATGCTCAAAGACATTGCAACCTTAACCGGCGGCGAAGTTATCACAGAAGAACTTGGCTTAGACATCAAAGAAACACAGATTTCTCAGCTCGGCCGTGCGCGTCAGGTAAAAGTACAGAAAGAAAATACCATTATCGTTGACGGTGCTGGCGATGCAGAAGCAATCAAAGCACGTGTTGCACAGATTAAAACACAGATTGAAGAAACCACATCTGAATTCGATAAAGAAAAACTTCAGGAGCGCTTAGCAAAACTTGCAGGCGGTGTAGCAGTTATCAAAGTTGGTGCTGCAACCGAAACCGAAATGAAGGAAATGAAACTTCGCATCGAAGACGCACTTGCTGCAACAAAAGCAGCGGTAGAAGAGGGAATTGTTCCCGGTGGCGGTACGACCTATATCAACGCTACAAAAGCAGTTGCAGAACTTTTAGATACTTTAACCGGCGACGAAAAAACCGGTGTACAGATTGTACTCAAAGCGTTAGATGAGCCTGTAAAACAGATTGCGAAAAACGCAGGATTAGAAGGCTCTGTTATCGTTGAAAAGGTGAGAGAATCAAAAGATGCAATCGGCTTTAACGCACTTACAGAAGAGTATGTTGATATGATGAAGGCAGGTATCGTAGATCCTACAAAGGTAACACGTTCTGCACTTCAAAATGCAGCAAGCGTTGCAGCAATGATTTTAACAACAGAATCATTGGTTGCAGATAAACCTGCTCCGGAAGCAGCACCCCAGATGGCTGGCGGAATGCCCGGCGGAATGGGATTCTAAAATAAAATCAATATCCCCCAGTTAAAATGGGGGATATTTTTTTCAAATGAAACGAATAGGTGAGAAAATGAAACGATATGCGTTCTTTTTAGATATTGATGGTACACTTGCAAAAGGCGGGGTGGTGCATCCTGATAATGCAAGGCTTATAAAAGAGGCTCAAAAAATGGGGCACTACGTGCTTTTAAACACAGGGCGGTCGTATGCCTATATTCCGGAATTTGTTACCGCCTGCGCCAATTTTGACGGCTTTGTTTCGGGGCTTGGTGCTGATGTAAGAGTAAAAGGGACACAAATTCTGTCAAAAACGTTACCCAAAGAACTTTTGCAAAAGCTTTCTGTACCGTTTCTCGATATGCCGGACGTAGTTGCGCTTTTTGAGGGAGAAGAACGCGTGTACTACACAAAGGCGTGGTATGATGTGGTAGACGGTATCCCGATAAACAAAACGGAAAGCTTTCACACAATCTATCAAAATGCAAGAATTTCAAAACTCACCACAGAGCCGGTTGATAAAGAAATCTTTACGCCTTATTTAGACGAAATAACGCTCTATGACCACGGGAAATATTTTGAAATCGGTTTAAAAGGTTGTACCAAGGCAAATGGTATGCTCCTTGCGGCAGAAAAACTCGGAATTCCGAAAGAGCAGTGTGTTGCCATGGGAGACAGTATAAACGATGAAGAAATGCTGAAAAGCGCCGG
>JAZNGT010000043.1:0-5073 GCA_045576635.1 Congzhengia sp.
TTGATAAACAAGGTAACCCACAGTAAAGCCTACACCAAGTTGAAGTGCAATTCCACCCCAAAGCCATTTTGCGCTTTTCATTTCGGCGTTCATAGCACCGATTGCTGCAAAACAGGGAGGCGTAAACAGGTTAAACATAAGGTATGCCAGTGCTGCAACTGCTGTAAGATTCGGAGTTGCACCGGGGAGTTCTTTTGTGACATCGGTGAGTGCATAACAAACTGCCAGTGTTGCAACTGCATTTTCTTTTGCTATAAAGCCCGTGATAGCCGCCGCTGCAAGCTGCCATGTATGATACCCGATGACAGGAATAAGAAGATATGCAAAAGGCTGAGCAATGGATTCTAAAATTGAGGTTTCGGCGGTTTCAGCAACAGCAAAGTTCCATGTAAAGGTCTGCATAATCTGTATTGCCGTATTACAGAGCAGAATGATGGTAGCCGCTTTTACAATGTACGCCCAACCGCGCGAGCACATTGATTTTGTTGCGCGCCACAAACTCGGTACTTTGTATTCGGGCAGTTCAATGATAAAGAACGATTTTTTTGTTTTATAACCTGTAATTTTGTTTATGAGCAATGCACCGAAGAAAATAATCACAATGCCTGCGAAGTACATGAGTGGTCCTACCCAGGAAGCGTCACCGAAAAAGGCACCTGCAAATAGTGCAATAACGGGGAGTTTTGCACCACAGGGCATAAAAGGCGTAAGCATTGCGGTGGCTCTGCGCTCCCGTTCGTTTCTTATGGTACGGCAAGCCATAACGCCGGGAATTGCACAACCTGTTCCGATTACAAAGGGAATGACAGATTTTCCTGAAAGACCAACCTTTTTAAAGATGGGGTCTAACACGACGGATGCGCGTGACATGTATCCGCAGTCCTCTAAAAGTGCAATTAAAAAGTACATGACCATAACCAAGGGTAAAAAGCCGATGACTGCAATCGCACCACCTAAGATGCCGTCTACTAAAAGAGCAGAAAGGAGCGGGTTTGCGTTTTCAAAAAACGTTGCAATCCATGCCTGACCGCTTTCTAACAGCGCTACAAGCCAGTCAGCAATCCAAACACCGGGTCCTGCCTGAGAAATCCAGAAAACTGCGTACATCACAACAGCAAAGATAGGAAGACCGATCCACTTGTTTGTAAGTACTGCATCAATTTTATCCTGAGAATTCTTATCCTTTGTCAGCACTTTTCTAGTTTCAACGGCGTCGACGATGCCATTTACAAATTCAAATCGCATTCTGTCAGCAAATTCTACTGCCTTTTTGCTGTTGATATCTATATCTGCTTGTTCATAGGGCGCTTTTTGTATTTTGCCTTTTTGCAAAGTTGCTGCTTTAATGACCTCTTTTAATCCTTTTGCAGAGGTTGAAACCGTTTGCACAACAGGACAACCTAACTTTTCAGAAAGTGCATCTATATCAATTTTTGTTCCTTTTTTATCATTGATATCTGTCTTATTCAGTGCCACAACAACGGGAATGCCAAGTTCCATAAGTTGTGTCGTAAAAAAGAGGCTTCTGCTTAAATTTGCGGCATCCACAATATTGATAATGACATCGGGGTTTTCATTTTTGATGTAGTCACGTGTAACCCCTTCTTCGGATGTGAACGGAGAAATAGAGTATGCGCCCGGTAGATCTACCGCTACAATCTTCTCGTTGCATGGCAAAAACCGTTTTTTTATGGGATACTCTTTTTTTTCAACGGTAACGCCTGCCCAGTTTCCGATTTTTTCGTTTTGACCAGTAAGGGCATTGTACATAGTTGTTTTACCGCTGTTGGGGTTTCCTGTAAGCGCCAACTTCATTTTACTTTCCTCCTTAGAAAAATAACTTTCATACTACACCAAAATTGCATTGGCAAGAGCCTTGTCGATGCTGTAACGTGCATCTTTAATAGAAACCACCAAACCGCTTTTTGAACGCGAAATTACGGTAATAGGCTCGCCGGAGTAGCAACCCAATGAAAACAAAAAGGCGTTTAATTCTTCGTCTTCTGTTTCTAAATGGGTTATGATATATTCTTTGTCTTCTTTTGCTTCGTATAAAGTCATGCTTTCACCTTAATTCAAGATTATATTGCGTAATTAGACAAGACTAACTCTTTTGCAAAAAAATAATTAGTCTCGACTAACTGAGAATATTTTACCATATATATGAGGTGCTGTCAAGGATTTTTTTGGATTTTTTATTCGTTTATAAAGCGAAGAATGCGGTTGACGGCGCTTTCGTTTTGTGGTAAAATGAATGCATGTGGTTTTTTAGATAAATTTGTTAGAATAGGTGGGGGATTATGTATCAGAAGGTATTCAAGCGCTTCATTGACATCGTGCTTTCTTTTGTTGGTATTGTTGTTCTTATTATTCCTATGGCAATTATCGCTTTGCTTATTAAAATTGATAGTCCGGGCGCGGTGTTGTTTAAGCAGGAACGTGTTGGATTACATAAAAAACCGTTTACAATTTTAAAGTTTCGGAGCATGCGGAGCGATACGCCAAAAAATGTTCCAACGCATCAGCTTTCTGATGCCGAAAGTCATATAACGCGTGTAGGGAAGTGGTTAAGGCTTTTGTCGCTGGATGAACTTCCGCAGATTTTTTGTATTTTTATAGGAACGATGACAATCATTGGCCCCAGACCTGCACTTTTTAATCAGGAAGATTTGCTATTTGAACGTGATAAATACGGAGCAAATGATGTAAAACCCGGTCTTACCGGTCTTGCCCAAATCAATGGGCGCGACGAACTTCCGATTCCGGTAAAGGCGGCTCTTGATGGCGAGTATGTGCAGAAAATGAGTTTTTGGTTTGATACAAAACTCTTTTTCGGTACAATTTTAAGCGTACTCCGGCATGATGGCGTTTCAGAGGGCGAAGCGCCAAGCACAAACGCAACATCTAATACAGAGACACTTTAATATATGAAAAAACAGACAGGCTTATGCCTGTCTGTTTTTTTGCCGTTTTAAACTACATTATAACTTGTTTATATCTGCCTCTGTAATGAGATGGAATCCTGCGTTTTCGAGTAATGTTTCTGCAAGGCTGTTATTTTCAACTCTTAAAACAACATATGCGTGTTTTTCAGTACGAGCCATAAATGCATAAAGGTATTCCACGTTAATATTTCCTTTATCAAGGACATCAAGTGCTGCAGTAAGTTTACCGGGTTCGTCGCCGATTTTTACACCTACAACATCAACAACTTTGATAAGATAACCGTTTTCTTCCAGCACTTTTTCAGCTGAATTTTCGTTGTTTACAATAAGACGTAAAATACCGAAATCTTCTGTTTCAGCGATGGAAAGCGCCCTTATATTTACATTGTTTTTTGCTAAGATATCTGTAACTGTTACAATACTTCCTTTTTTGTTTTCTACGAATACTGTTAACTGTTTTATAGCCATGTTTTTAATCTCCTTTCTGGTTAAACCAATTTACGTTTGTCAATTACACGAACTGCTTTGCCTTCGCTTCTTACAATGCTTTTTGGCGGAACAAGATGTAATGCAGGGTTAATTCCAAGCATTGTTTTCATAGCGCCGGCAAGTGCTTTTTCCATTTTTTGAATATCGCTTACTTTGTCCGTGAACTGTTCGGGTGACATTTCTACATGCACATCGAATGTGTCCGTGTTGTTCGCTCTGTCAACAATAATCTGGTAGTTTGGCTGATATCCCTCATTCAAAAGAACGGTTTCGATCTGACTTGGGAATACGTTAACACCTCTTATGATGAGCATATCATCGGTTCTTCCCATCGGTTTTGCCATTTTTACAAGTGTTCTGCCGCAGGAACATTTTTTGCGTGAAAGAACACAAATATCTCTTGTTCTGTATCGGAGCAGAGGGAACGCTTCTTTATCAAGGGATGTGAACACAAGTTCACCCTTTTCGCCTTCGGGCAGAACTTCACCGGTATCCGGATCTATAATTTCGGCAAAGAAGTGGTCTTCATTAATGTGCATACCCGTCTGTTCTTCACATTCAAATGCAACTCCGGGACCGGATGTTTCTGTAAGGCCGTAAATGTCATATGCCTTGATTCCAAGTGTTTCCTGAATATTCTGACGCATTTCCTCTGTCCAGGGTTCTGCACCGAAGATACCTGCTTTAAGCGGAATATCTTCCGGTTTATATCCTTGTTCTTTTAAGGTTTCGCCGATATATGCCGCATAAGAAGGCGTACAACAAAGAATCGTAGCATTTAAGTCTTGCATGAACTGAATCTGACGTTCTGTATTACCCGATGACATAGGAAGCGTAAGACATCCAACCTTATGGGAACCTCCGTGGAGACCGGCGCCGCCCGTAAAAAGCCCATAACCGTATGCCACCTGACATACGTCGCCTTTTGTACCGCCCGCTGCAACGATAGCACGCGCACAGCAGTCTTCCCAGAGATTTACATCATTTTGTGTGTAGAATGCAACAACGCGACGTCCTGTTGTTCCTGATGTAGACTGGATGCGTACACAATCTTCAAGAGGTTTTGCGAGTAATCCGTAAGGATAAGCATCTCTTAAATCTGCTTTTGTGAGGAACGGGAGTTTGTGCAAATCTTCGATTCCATGAATGTCTTCGGGTTTCACACCTTTTTCATCCATAAGATTGCGGTAGTATTTCACATTCTCATAAACGTGCTTTACCTGTTTTACCAATTTTTCCGACTGAAGCTTTTTGATATCTTCAACGGGCATGGTTTCCATTTCTTTCTGATAGTAACGTTTTTCCATTTTGTTTTCGTCCTTTCTGCAAATTGCAATGGAATAGGTAGTTTTTGGATTGCAGAAGCAAACAAAAAGTCCTCTGCATTCCAATTCGGAACACAGAGGACGAGAAATTTCCCGTGGTACCACCTCTATTTACCATTATCTCACGATAACGGCCTCCGAGTGCAAACACACCCTTGTCGATATAACGGTCGAACCCGTTTCACCTACACAGAAAAACCCTTCAGCCAACGACTCACGGAATGAATTCACCGACTTTACACTACTGCATTTCACCTTTCGCAGCTCTCTGGGAATGATATTTTCGGATACTATTTTCCGCTCAAACGTCTTTA
>JAZNGT010000044.1:0-10408 GCA_045576635.1 Congzhengia sp.
AAATTATGCTTTTGCATTTTTGTCATTCTTCCAAAATAGTAAAGAAGAATAAAGTCCTTTTCTTTGCATTTTCCCGTAACATCATCGTATTCATCACGGGACAAAAGCATTGTAGGGTCAACTACCATTTGGGGCGTTTTATCGTTTTCGAGCAATGTTTCGGCAATTTGATACGTATGTTCATCCCTTACAGAAATGCCAGAAAATGCGTTTATACATTCTTTGAATACCGGATTTTGATAAAACACTTCTGCATCTGTAGAACCTACCGATGCAGCATACGTAATCTTTTTCTCATTAACACCTTTGCCCCAGTACCTTTTCCAATCTTCTTTAAAGTAGTTGTCCTGCATATTCCAAATCGTGTCACTACCGTATACTACAAGATCTTTTCCTGTAAGTATCTTTGTCTTTGGAAGTTTATTCTGAATTTTATGAAACATAAAATATTCTACCGGAACAAAATACGCACGTTTAAACCGCCCTCTGAAAAAATATTTTGCCGCACGAATCATACGGGAATATAGTTTATTGCTTTTATACGTCTTACGCTTAAAAAAAGTAACATCATGTCCCTTTTTCTTTAACGTGCGGTATAAGGCGTATGCCTGCAAAAAACTTCCGCAATTATAGCTGTTGTAAACAGTAACAATACTTACTTTCATAAAGCCTCCTGTACGATAACATATCAACTACATTTAACCCTGATTAAAAAATGAAACATAATCAAACTGATCAATATATCGTTTTCCGCTAATTGACATTGTTTCTTGTAATTGACCTACGCTCTCCTCATTCTCAAATCCCTTAATATAAAACGTAGATTCTATTTCGGGATATTCTTTATGTGTAAAAATTACTTTGTCTTTGTAAGGTAGCACATCAAACAACCGGATTTGTTCTTCTGTGCATCCGTCACGGTCGGTCATAAGGATGTACAATGCATTTTTATCAATGCGCGAACATCTCTCTTTCCATTTTTGAGCCGCCTCGTCAAAACTATGATACTGCATAAAAAAGATCGTACAGTCATTAATTTTTCCAACAGGATACGGCAAATTACTATCAACTTCTTCTATCTTTACATCAGAATGAAAATAGTCGTCAAAGTTTTGAAGCATTTTTAAGTAATCATCAGGTTTTATAAACAAATTTACAGTCGGAGACTGAAATTGGAGTCCCAGATAATGTGACAAAAAGCCGCCGATGCGGTTACTTGCAATGATGGTTCTGTGTTCTCTTTGTATCAACCTTTTTCTGTTTTTCAAATTGATTCTGTCCTGGAGCATCTTTAACAGTTTCTTTTTTAGTCTCTGCATTATCGTTTCTCCTTGAATATTTCATAAAAAATAATTATCTCGGTAACTCAATCCACGAACCAAATGTTTCATCCCATTCCTTGGGCTCAAACGGCATATAACCTCCACAAGGAGAAAATGTCAATTCTGAAAAATAAATTTTCCCCTGGATTTCGTATAAATCGACACGCAAAAAACGGAATCCTGTCGATAATTGATTTGCCAACTCAAGCATTTTCGCATAATTACTTGGTTTTTCAGGCAGTTCTGTATAGGGTCTGTAATCTGTTCTTCTAAAAGGAGCAAACTCCCAATCTTTTGTCAAAAAGCTGATTTTTGCAGTACTATGGTCTTCCAATCCTTCTGATATATATAAGTATTTTGCTTCACCGTTAAAGCAATAAAACTTATAATCTGTCAAACCCTGACAGGAGCCGTCCTCCATATATTGCTCCGCTATAATGCGTGGTTTTACATTTTTATACGGCCACTCTCGACCAATGTTATAATAGTTATGCTTGAGACTCTTCTCTATTTTTTTCTTTGCTTCTTCAACATTGAGTTTGGACTTATCTCTGCAAATCACAAGCCCTCCGCTGTCGTGTGTACACTTTAACACAAACTGTTCGGGGAGTTTGTCAAAATCAATGTCATCGAACCTTTCCCAAACGCCAAGCGTCGGAATAATGTACTCTTCTCCGATTTTCTCTTCTATGTATTTTTTTACCTCATACTTATCCACAAGGGTGGTGTACAAAGGCTTTCTGTCATAAAGTTTCAGCCATTGCAGTTTTTCATTAAATGTTTTAGGATTTTTAAGATTTAACCTTTTCTGAAAATGTGCAAAATAGGAAAGTTTCAAAAAAAGTGCATCCGGAATGATACGAAACAACCCTCTTGCATTTAATTCTTTTAAAATATTCTTTAACATAATTTATATCCTCTCAAAACATCTTCTGACTTCATTTTTTCGGCAATTCAATCCACGAACCGAATGTTTCGTCCCATTCTTCGGGATCAAATAATTTAAATCCTCCACAAGGCGAAAACGTCATTTCTCCAAAATACACCTTACCTTCTACGTCGTAAAAATCGACTCTCACATGCGTAAAGCCCTGTGATAATTGTCTTGCCAGTTCTTTCATTTTCTCAAACCCCTGCGGTTTTTCCGGTCTTTTATTGGCATGTGCATGACCCGTTATCATCGGCAGATAGTTAAAATCCATATCATACGTATCAAATTTCACATCCGTTGAGCGGTCTGTTGCAATCAACATCGCCTTCGGTTCTCCATTACAGCAATAAAACTTGTAATCAGGAAGTTGCCCCATTTTATTCTCGAGAAAAGTTTCAGCAATAATTTTTGGTTTTATATTTTTGTATGGCCATTCACGGCACACATAGTAGTAATTCCGTTTTAAACTTTTTTCTATTTTTTTCTTTGCTGCCGGAATATCGAGTTTTGATTTGTCCTTACAGATCACAAGTCCACCACTGTCATGTGTACATTTTAATACAAATCGGTTAGGTAGCTTATCAAAATCTATATCGTCAAATCTATCCCACACACCAAGTGTCGGAATAATATATTCTTCTCCGATTTTTTCTGCTATGTACTGCTTTACCGCATATTTATCCACAAGTGTGGTATAGAGGGGTTTACGGTCATAGAGTTTAAGCCACTGTAACTTTTCGTTATATGTCTTTGGATTGATAAGATTTAACTTTTTACCAAAAATCGCACGGTATTTTAATTTTATATACAATACATCCGTGAAAATGCGACTGATTTTTAATCTATCCATAATCCAAATTATTTTAAACGGATTCTTAATAATTTTTAATACCGAAGACATAATAAATATCATTCCTTTCGCTTACTTTCTCTTTCCTTGCAAAACAAAACGCACCCTAGCACAATCGCCGTAATATACGCATTGATTCGGCTATAATAAGAAACAACCGCATATTCTACCGATAATCTTGTTAATAAAATAGCAAGCAAATACGTCATACAAGGTTCTTTTTTAAGAAGTTTGAGCATATCAAAAATCAAAAATAAAATCGGAAGATAATATAATGAAAGCGCTATAATCCCTCCGCCAAACAAAAGTTCAATATAATTGTTATGGGAATAAAGAAAATATGAACTTGTATTGGATTCGATACCGGAAACCAGTTTAAAACAGTCATAACCATATCCTGTCCAAGGCCTTTTTTTAATGTAGTCCCATCCAATCTCAATAAGTTCCTGTCTATTAATCAGAGATGTATCCTGCGTTTTGTCACCAAAAGCCATATGGATCAATTCTTCCAAGCGATGACCTATGATATCATAGAAAAACGAAACATTCATCGCAAGAAAATACAGTATGAAACCTACCCCGGCAGTGATAATGATGTTTTTAACAATCTGTCTTCTTCCGTGAATGGCATTAATAATGATAACTGCCAGCAATATCATAATGAGGCCCTTTCGGGAACCAGTTAAAAGTACAATTGCAACATAAAACATAATTTTGAATATGTACCTTCCCCGTGGGGCCCCCGTGTTTATCATATATGCACACAAAATCATACCAGAGACAACTAGCATCGCAAGTGTATTTGCGTTCATTTCAGTTTCTCCGCCCAATCTTCCCTCACCGACTGATCCACCTGACATAACAAGAACGATGACAGCAACTAAAAATATTCCCCACTCTACCAGCGAAAGAAACGAACGCAAATCTTTTTTCCACAGTACGTACTGTGCAATAGCATATACCATGATGAGGTTCAACGAAAGCGAACGTACCATCGTGGTTACAATTGATTCTCTAAGCGCCGTTTCATTGACGATACCGATAAGTCCGTATAAAATAAACAGAATATTTCCCCAGAAATAAAACGTTCGTTTTTTCTTAGGAGGCTTTATGAGCATATTTGCGCCAACAGAAGCACAAAACACAATCATCATAGCCTGACAAAGCCTGTTTCTGGTAAAATATGCGGTTATTACCCACAAGATTAAAAAAAGCAAATCAAGAAAGCCAAAACTGCTCTCTTTTGTAGTTAAAGTCTCTGTTTCCATTTTAAAACCATCCTATGATTATTTCACAAATTTTGTAACAAAAGATATCAGAAAACTTTTCGCAATATTTGGTCTGTAATATTTGGATTTGCATAAAACGCTAAAAAGTTCTGATACTCCGCCAATAATATTGCCTTTTTTTATTTTTTGTTTTGAGGATTGATACATGCCAAAGTTTTTAGCATAATCCTGTTGTGCTTCTTTATCCTCAGCCTTGTGCCTGGCAAGATAATTTAAGTACCCTTCATAAGAATACCCGCTCATAGAGGGTTTATTATGATACAGTGTACGGATATAACTGAGTGTACACATCTGCTTAAATCGCTGATGAACTGTTGTACTTTTTTGTCTTACCCTGTAATGAATGAGCTTATCGGGCATCATATAAAATTTGTAGCCTGCATTTTGCATCCTGAGCCACAAATCATAATCCTGTGCGCATTTGTAGTTTCTGTATCCGCCAACCTCGCGGAATTTATCTGCACGCATGATAACGGTCGGATGATGAATAATATTTTTATGCGGTAGTAATAATTTTATCTGCCGCTGTGTGTAATACGGTTGTTCTCCAGATAAAAGGACCCCGTTTTCATCAATAATGTCATAGTTGCCGCAAACAAAATCATAACCACCATTTGTAATGGTATCAAATTCTTTTTGGAATCGGTCAGGCATACAGATATCATCTGCATCCATGCGAAGAAGATATTCTCCCTTTGCTACCTCCGCTCCTACATTCATAGACATAGCAAGCCCGATATTTTCGTGATTTACCTTAACAACTACACGTGCATCTTTTTTTGCGTATTCTTCTAAAAGCGCAAGAGCATCTGTATATTCCGGTTTGTCCAGTACAACAATCAACTCAAAATCCTTGTAAGTTTGTGCCAAAACAGAATCAATTGATTGCTTCATTTCATCAAGTGTTTCGTTATAAACACTCATCAGTACACTAATCATTTTTTCACCTCTAAAATAACTTGCTGCCACAGACAATTGCATAATAAAATAGCATTGGATGAATAAGATACAATTTCGATGCAATCTTTACTAAATTGCTGTTATCCTTCGCTGTACGTTGCATACAAGTTTTAACGTCATATTCCGTAATTAGACGGATAAATAAATCTTTTCGCTTGCTTGCAGAATAACTTTTTGCCAGCGCCCACATTACTCTTGCGTAAAGATACGTACCAATCTCATCCGCCAAAGGACAGTTGTGTTCTTTCACGTAAGAAATCGTCCTTTTTACAGCTGTCAACCCGTCTTCTGTTCTCCACGTAGCCTTTGCAGCGGTAACAGAATTTTCATTGATACGATACCCATAAAGTGGTGCATCAACCCAAGCTATTGTATTGCAATGGCACAAGTACTTCCAGTTAAATTCCCTGTCTTCAAATCGCTTTGTTGTTTCGTCAAAGCGGAGATTGATCTCGTCAATTATTTTTCGATTGTACAAATAGCAATAAAAACCATACTCTCCCATTTTGTAGAGTAGTTTATATGCAGCATTTTCCTGTGTTTCACTTTTATAATCTATTGCATTACATGTGAAATTTCGAACTTCGTCTAAGTCTCTGCTCAATCTGCAATATACAACATCATGTTTGTCTGCAGGTTTTAACATTTTTTCAATGAACTGTTTATGATAAATATCATCCGCATCTAAAAACAAAAGATACTCACCCGAAGCAGCCTCTATTCCTTTGTTTCTGGCACTGCTTACCCCGCCATTTTCCTTATCAATTACAGTCAGATTTAAATTTCGTTTTTCTTTCTGTTCATATAAATAAGTTAAAGTGTCGTCTGTCGAACCGTCATTGATGCAAACAACCTCAAAGTCTTTCTGCGTCTGGTTTTCCAAGCTGTCCAGGGTTTCACCTAAAAATTCTTTGCAGTTGTAACACGGAATGATTACGCTAACGATTGTATCTTTCATCCATCCCTATCCTTTCTTACACTACGCGAATTATTATCATTTACACCTAATTTAACGCAACTAATTTTTCAAATTCTTTGTTTTCGCTAAGTTCATATTCATAAATTTTAGAGTCCACCAAAAAGCGATACCAGTAGCACTCTAAAAAGCAGAAAATGAGACCTTCTTTTCCGTCTAAAAAGCCGCGTCTTACAACATAGTTATACAAAAACCAAAGCCACGCTCTGAAATATCTGGGTGCTTTATAATAAAGTCCAAACTTCTTTTTGCGCTGCTTTAAAATTGCTTTGTCGGTTTTTACGTTTACATTTGCACCGTTTACAAAGTCTATGTAGTCCTGCATTTCGCGGGTTGCATACCAGTTATAGCGTTTGATGTAATTGTCTAAATCTTTAAAATCGTAATGCAGAAAACGATTCTTTGTACTTACGGAATACCCTTCCGAAATGATGCTGTGTGCATCACGTCTTCTGTCTTCAATTCTGCCGAATTCGCGCTTAAACATCATCATTTTCCGCTTATTACGGATGCCGTGTTTCATACATCTGTTTAAGAAATAAAAATCTGCTTCAATGGTAATACCGTTCATATCTTTATCTTTATGTTCTTCGATAAGCGTTTCAATTTCTTTGCAAAGTTCTTCGGGAAAACGCTCATCGGCATCGAGTCTTATAATCCATTCTGTATCAATGTCGGTGTTGTCGATGCCCCAGTTAAACTGTTTTGCGTAATACTCAAATTCATGGTTGTACACATCTGCGCCGTTTTCCTTTGCAAGTTCTACCGTAGCGTCCGTACTTCCGCAGTCGATGACAACGCACCGCTTTGCAAAGCCTTTCATGGATGTTAAGCAGTCTACAATATTTTTTTCTTCGTTTTTCGTCATGATAATTGCGGTTGCGTCAATCATGGTTTTCTCCTTCTGTTCTTATAATAGATTTTTCAAAATCTGCTGTCTGGTACGTACTTTTATACGCACTCATAGATGATTCGTAATAAAGGTTTCCGAATGCTTTTCCAAAAAGCGGAACTTTTTTTGCCAATGCCTTTATGATACCGTCAAAACCTTTTACTAAAATCACTTTTTTGCCATGAACCTTTGCGATTTGCCTTACCAATTCCGATGTGTTAACATACTCGGTGTTCTGCGGAAAAAAGATGCCCGCATCTTCGTTTTCAATTATAAGGCGTACAAATTCCGCGAGATTTTCGACATACAGCATAGAACGCTTATTTGTAACGTACGGGAACACGGGAAATGTTTTCGCGAACTTAGAAAGGAGCGGATAATTTCCTTTACTGTTCGGTCCGTAAATCATAGGCGGTCTTAAAACAACCACCTTGAACGTTTCATCATTAAGCGCTAAAATGCCCTCTTCCGCCTTTAACTTGCTGTCGCCGTAGAAGTTGTCGGGATTTGGTTTTGTATCTTTCGTAATGCAATCGCTGTTCGTTGCGTAAACAATCATACTGCTCATAAAGACAAACTGTTTTACGCCCGATTGCTTGGCTTTTTTTGCTGTTTCAACAGTTAAGTCTGTGTTGACTTTGTAATAGAGTGCTTTTGTCTCTTCCGATACGTTACTGGTGTCTGCATGCGCAATCCCTGCAACATGGAACACACTGTCATATGGAGAAAAATCGTAGTTTTTCCAAGCATCGCCTATCATATCAACCGTGTCAATTTCAAATGCATCTTCATAATGCGTTTTTATGTATTGTTCAAAACTTTTACCGATGTAACTGTTTGCACCTGTAATTAAAATCCGTCTCATGATTTTGTAACCTTTCATACGCGGTAAACCAATTATTATCTTAGAGCAAAACCAAAACTAACCGCATTATAGATTATAATAATCTTACCTTATATTATAGCATTCAGATATGTCAGAGTCAACAAATTTATTAATTTTCACAAAAATTTGTAAGAATGTCAGATTTTTTTGGGGAATTTTGTCATCTTCATATTGACGTTCTTTTCAATTTTTGATACAATAATCTTACATTTTTACATAATAATATTGTCATTTTGTAAACAAAAAGGAGTGCTTTTTATGCAGACCGAATACATGAAGCACCAGCTTTCGAATACAATTAACGTACACAAAGTAGTTATTTTAAACTATTTTGAATTTGAAAACAACTTCCAGTACAAGGGCGAACGCCACAATTTCTGGGAACTTGTTTATGTAGATGAGGGAAAACTGTTGATTCAAGCAAACGAGGGCACCTTCCCCGTTGTAAAAGGCGAATGTGTGTTTCACAAACCCAACGAATTTCATGTACATAAGGCAGACGGCGTGGTGGCGCCGCGGTATTTTGTAATCGGCTTTGTCTGCAACTCCTCACACATGCAAAGTTTCCGCGGAAAACAATTTAAACTCACGCCACAACTTCGGGCGCTTCTTTTAGCAATACTTGGTGAATCCAAAAAAGTGTTTGACTTACCCTTTAACAAGCCGGAAGACCAGCGCCTGAAAACTGTTCCTGACGAACTTTTCGGCGGACAGCAGATGATTAAAACTTATCTGGAACAGTTTTTGATTCTGCTTTTAAGGCAGGAATACCACGTAAGCGTTCCCAAACTTCCCGACCGCATGACAAAAGAAGAACTTTTGGCAGACCAAATGAAAAAGAAACTCAATATGTCCATTTATCAGCACATCAGCGTAGAACAGTTTTGCAAGGAACTCAACTATTCCAAAGCGTATCTTTCGAGAATTTTTTCAAAAGAAGTCGGCTGTACCATCCGTACGTATATCACGCAGTGCAAAATTGAAGAAGCCAAACTTTTAATCCGTGAACACACCTACAATTTTACGCAGATTTCCGATATGCTTTGTTTTTCAAACCCTTTATATTTTTCTAGGGTATTTCACAAGATTACAGGCATGTCGCCAAGTGAATACAAAAATACAGAAAAACAAAAATAACCGTTGTTTTAGGTTTACAAAAAGACATGTTTTCAGCATAAAAATGTATTCAATTCCAACAGCTTGTATCATATAATAAAAGTAATATTAATAAAGAGGGTGCGTGAAAAACATGAAAATTGTAATTGGTTCATTGCAGTGCGAGGGCAACAGTCTCTCCCCCGTTTTTACACGATATGAAGATTTTGATTACGCCAAGGGCGAAGCGATGTATGAAAAGGTAAAAGTAATTGACCTTTTACGCGAGCGTAATTGCGAAATCATTCCCACCATATACGGCCATGCGCTTCCCGGCGGTGCTGTAATCAAAGAAGATTTCTTGCGTCTTGCAAACGAACTGGTTGACGCCATTCCCGAAAGCGGATTTGACGGCATCTGGCTTTACTTGCACGGTGCTTTATATGTGCAGGAAATCGGCTCAGGCGATGCGTATCTTTTAAAAATGATTCGCGACAAAGTCGGTTACGATGTGCCCATTTCGCTCGCGATGGATTTCCACGCAGATAATACAGACGAAATTGTGAAGATGGCAAACTGCATTACGGCATTCCGTACTGCACCGCATACAGACCATACCGAAACACAGATTCGCGCAATGGAAAACTTGTTTACATGTATTGAAAAAGGCATATTGCCTTCTCCGCAGATTGAACGAGCAAACGTTGTGATTTGTGGCGACGCTGTACAGACTTCTCTTCCGCCTTTAAAAGGCATTATGGAACTTGCAGAAGAACTTGAAAAAACCACCCCCGGAATGATGAGCGTTCAGGTATTTAATGGTCAGCCGTGGATGGATGCTCCCTATATGGGACCGAACTTTGTTGTAACGCATGAATCTGATACAGATCTCGCTAAAAAATATGCAAAACTTTTGGCTGATAAATTCTACGAAGTAAGACACGACTTTACTTTCTTAGTTGAAGCGGTTGAGCCAAAAGATGCAATTGAACTTGCAAAAAAAGCCCCCGAGCGTCAGGTATTTATCTCCGACTCCGGCGATAATACAACAGCAGGCGCGGCAGGCGACAACGCATATATGTTAAACCGCGTGATAGAATCGTCACTTAAAAATGTTTTAATCGCAGGCATTGCCGATGCTCCTGCATGTGCAAAATGCTACGAAGCAAACATTGGCGATACACTTACCTTAACGGTCGGCGGTACG
>JAZNGT010000045.1:0-2131 GCA_045576635.1 Congzhengia sp.
GCAAGCACAGCTTGCTGCGGGTCGACGCTAAAAACAGTCCACAGGACTGTTTTATTAACGCGCGACCAGTTCTCCAAACGTTAATCGTTTCCAAGAGAATTTCAAGAACCTCACCATTCGGTGGGGTTCTTTTTTTATGCAAAAATAAAACTAATTCACGTTATAACGTTAAGTTGTTGATAATGCTGTATAAATATTGTATGATTTATAGCAGAAAGAGGTGTTTTGTCGAAATGCAATATAACGAAATGTCTGAACAAACCAAACAGAATTTTATGGATGCCTTTTGGCAACTTTATGAAAAAAAGGACATAAATAGAATAAGAGTGCAGGAAATCTGCGAACTTGCAGGTTATCACCGTAGTACTTTTTATCATCATTTTTCGGATGTTTATAACGTTCTTGAACAAATCGAAGATAATATTTTGAACGAACTTATTGATTACTCTGATGAAAAGCTGGCTTCAAATTTTGATTTTCCATACGCAAAAAGATTTGCGGAAGTGTACGAAAAAAATAAAAAATACCTAAAACTTCTTGCCGATGAAGAAAAGGGAAGCAGTTTTCCTTACAAAATGAGAAAAAGATTAAAGCCGTTTTATGATAATATATTGGTGTTCAGTGATAACGAAGAGGAGAACGCATATATCCACGAATACAAACTTTCCGGTTCAATATCAGCAATAATGTATTATTTCAAGTCAGAAAAAAATCTTTCAATAGAAGACGTAATGAATATAGTGTTTGAACTTGCCTCGACAGGAAAGTACCCCATGCGGAAAATTTGAAATCGACAAATAGATGTTTTTGTAGATTGAAATCGACAGTTGTTGATTGTATCATAGAGTTAATATAATAACAGCATATAGCTGCGCAAAAAAGAAAGGATATAAACTTTATGAAAGGTTGGCTTTTTACAAAAACTCACGATCCGCTTGTGCTTATAGAAAAGGAAGATCCAATCGCCGGACCCGGACAGGTTGTAATTGATATCAAAGCCTCCGGACTTTGCCATTCTGACGTTTCCGCAATGGAAAACGAAGCCTGGATGCACATTGTTCGTGGTGCACCGCTTATTCTTGGCCACGAATGTGCCGGTGTTGTTGAATCCATCGGTGAAGGCGTAACCAAAGTAAAACCCGGTGACAGAGTTGGTGTTTATCTTCATTCCAACAGAGAAGCTCACGAAGCAATAGGCTATACTCGTGATGGCGGTTATGCAACTAAAATTCTTGTTGAAGAAAGACAGTGCGTTCACATGCCCGATGAGGTAAACTTTGTTCAAGGTGCGGCAGCAACCGATGCCGGTCAAACATCTCATCATGCAGTATTTGGTGTTGGTGGCGCAAAACCCGGAATGAAAGTTGCCATAGTTGGTATCGGCGGACTTGGTCAATTTGGAGCAGGAATGGCCGTTGCTGCAGGATGTGAAGTATATGCAGTTGATGTAAATGAAGAAGCACGCCAGCTTGCAAAAGAAATGGGATGCAAAGGCGTTTATGCAAACGTTCTTGACCTTAAAGAAGTTGAACCTCAGCTTATCGTTGATTTTGCCGGATTCAACAAAACTACAAGCGATGCAGTAAAAGCTGTTGCTTACGGCGGCACAGTTGTTCTTGTCGGCATGGCAAAGGACGATGTTTTTCTTGAAGCTGTTACCGCAGGCGACGGCCTTATCCGTAAAGAAGTTTCCCTCAAAGGCTCCTGCGGCGCATATCCTGAAGATGTTGCCGGTGTATATGAATATTTTAAAACCGGTAAATTTAATCCCCAGCTTTCCACTATTCCTTTTGAAGAAATTGACAAAGGCCTTGAAATGCTTAAACGCGGTGAAGTCAAAGGCCGTCTTGTTGCCGTTCAGGATTAATTAAAAAGCTAATCCATACATGGACAAATACCCCCAAAACAAAAACAGCATCTGCCGGAAACGGCGGATGCTGTTTTTGGATAGGTATCGCAAAGGCAGCAAATGCGTTTTTTTAGAAAAATGAGGTGATTTGTACTTTGCCAAAAAGGGCTTTGTTAAGGCGAAATCCGGCGCAAAACGAAGAAAAAGCCCGGATTAGATTCAGCCTTTTCAGTTCTCCAAACGTTAATCTCGTTTTGCAGAATTTCCGAAGCTTGCCCTTTG
>JAZNGT010000046.1:0-7627 GCA_045576635.1 Congzhengia sp.
ACGCAATTGCACTATTTTTTACAGAAACATTGCCTGCTGCACTCGAAACAGCAATGAATTTCTTTGCCGAGTTACCGGGAAAAATATGGGAGTTTTTGAGTCAGACAGTAGGTAAACTTGGAGAATGGGCATCAGGCTTAATCAGCAAAGCAGGTGAGGTATTACCTGGCGTTATCTCTTCTGTTGTAGGCTTTTTCTTAGGATTGCCGGAAAAAATGCGCGAAATAGGGAAAAATCTCATAGAGGGAATCTTCAATGGTATATCTAACTCAATTGCATGGTTATATGAAAAACTTAGAGGTTGGGTTAGCAATGTGGTTGATTACATCAAAGGGTTATTCGGCATCCACTCGCCATCTGCCATTATGCGCGATGAAGTAGGTAAAAACCTTGCATTAGGTGTGGCAGAGGGTATCAGCAAAAACAAAGATGCAGTATCTGATGCAATGTCTGAAATGGCAGATGTGGTCGCCGATTCTAACCTTAGCGTAGAGCCTGAAGTGACAGCAAAGTCCATTGATTTTGAGGCTTTTAAAGAAAAAATACGACCGTCTTTAGATTATATAAAATCACAGATTTCAATGGTACAGGATACAATGACTGCACAGTTTAGTGCGTCTGCACAGCTTGTAGCAGCAAGAACATGCGCGACTATGGAAAGTGTTTATAACAAAACAACTAATTTTAACAACAATTATAACATTACCGCAGCAAACAATTCACCAAAGGCAACTGCAGATGCAATCAAAAATCAAATGACTATGCAGCGTATGCTGTTTGCTACAAGATAAATTGTACGCTGAAATACGAAACATTTTTATTATTTACCAAGGGTTTGTCAAGAAGGTTATTTGTTACTCTCTTGATAAGCCCTTAATAAATAAAGAGTCGAAAGGCGGTGGTGATAGATATGATTGTGACATAATATTTGCTTGATATTAACACTGTTCTATGATAAAATAAAATAAACTCATATAAAAAATTTTAGGAGAGATGATATATGAAAATTAACTTTGACTCAATAAAAAAATACTGCGAAAAAAGAGACAACGAAGTAAAAGAGGCTATCAAACGTGCGAAAAAGGCAGACGTGCATCCCACATTTATGAAGCTCTTAGAAACACAAGGCAAAATTAATTTAAAACATAAATTACCACTGGTATTGCACGATGGAGCAACCGAAGAGCAAATTGTTAAATTTGAGGAAGCTATGGATGTTACAATTCCTGCACCTTATCGTGAACTCTTAAAATTCACCAATGGAGCTAAATTAGGAGAAGCTTCGGTTGAATTTTTCGGTTTGGAAGAAAACAAAAATTCACTCTATACCTTATATACCATCAATGACGCCGATAAAATAGAAAATATTTCAGGCGTTATAGCGAACAACTGGCTAATTATTGGTGAGGATATAGCAAGCAATTTAATTTGTATAAGTCTGGAGACAGGAGAAATATATAGTTGGGATTATCATAATGTTGGAGATGAAGAGTGCTTTTTAAATACGGATTTTTATACTTATATAGAAGAGGATTTGATTGGTTTTATGTATGAAATTGAGAGGGAAGGACTGAAAAATGACTGAATTGACAATAACCGAAAAAAAGAAGCTTGATGCAGAACGCAACAAAGCTATTAGATTGGCTTGGCGAAACGAGCGTGAACGAGCTTTGAAGGGATTGCAAACAAGGGATTGGACGGATGAAGAATTCGAACAGTTAATTGAAGAAGGAAAGGTTTCCGGCTATGAAGGACATCATATGAAATCCGTCATGGCATATCCTGAATACGCCGGGGACCCGGACAACATTCAATTCTTGGGATATAAAAAGGAAACACAAGAAAACAATCTAGCAGACAACATTATAGAATGGCATGAAAAAACCGTGAAGGAATTAAAGTACAGAATCAAAAAAGCAAGAGAGATAGGGATGCATCCTTCGTTCATCAATCTTTTGGAAGTGCATGATAAAGCAAATGTCGACAACAAACCTCCTACTGTATTTTACGATGGTGCAACAGAAGATGAGCTTGTAAAGTTTGAAAATACCCTTGGTGTTACTATTCCTGCACCATACCGTGAAATTTTAAAATTTACCGATGGAGCGTATTTTGGAGAAGCAATGGTGGAATTCTTTGGCATAAACGATAACGAGGAAAAACACCGCATATTTCCTGCTTCCTATCGTAATATCTTAAAATATGCCGACGAATCAGATAAAGACTCTCGAATGATAGCTCTTTTTGGTGCAAATAACGATGAAGGAAAAATACACACACTATATAGCGTTAATAATGCTGAAAAAGCTAGTAATATTATAGGTGCTTTTGAGAAAGACCTATTAATCATCGGTAAAGATGTGGCGAATATTTTGATTTGCATCAACACGAAAACAGGAGAAATAGTGGGTTGGGATTATCGTGATATCGAAGATGGATATTTTGAGTTTAACACAGATTTATATACCTACTTTGAAGAAGATTTAATTGATTTTATTAACAACAAAGAGGAGGAATAACACCATGGACAGAGAAGCAAAAAAATGGCATAAGGAAAAAGACAAAGAAGTAAAGGATATGATAAAAAAGGCTAAAAAAGCAGGAATGCACCCCTCATTTATCAATCTTTTAAAAGCACAGGATAAGCTGAAAAAAAAGTATAAATTTCACATGGAATTCCACGAGGGCGCAACAGAAGAAGAACTCGTGAAATTTGAAAAAACTTTAGGTGTTACCATCCCTGCACCCTACCGTGAGTTTTTAAAATTTACAAACGGTGCCGATTTGGGAGAAGCTAGTGTGGAGTTTTTCGGGGTAAGTGAGACTGCAGGAAGCGCCAGTATGTACGATATGAACTACATCGATCCGGAAATCGACGCTTACGACATCGCCGGCGCAAGAAACAGTAATCTTCTGATTTTCGCCATGGACGTTGCAAGTTTTTTAACAGGTATCAATACTGAGACAGGCGAGATAGTTTTCTGGAATCACGAAGACGAGGAAGACAAATATTGTGAATTAGCCGACGATTTTTATTCCTATATCGAAGAGGATTTAATCGGATTTATAACAGAAAAGGAGAGTGATTGATATCGCAACAAAAATGACTAAAAAAGAGATACGTAAACTACGAGCCCAGGCATACAAAGCCGTAAATGAAGCATGGGAAAGAGAATTTGAGCGTTCCAAAAAAGGGTTGCAAACCAGAGACTGGACAGACGAAGAATTTGAACTCTTAAAAGAAGGAAAAAAGATTCCCGGCTATGAAGGACATCATATGAAGTCTGTTATGGCATATCCTGAATACGCCGGGGATCCGGACAACATACAATTTTTAAAACAAATCAGAGAGGACGGGCAAACCAAAGACGGCGACCATTTTAAGGCCCACGGTGGGAACTTCCGAAACCCCACCAACGGCTACTATGATGAAAAAAGTCAAACAACAATACCATTTGAGGATGGAGAGAGACCATCAATACTCAAATACGAACGAAACCGATATAACGAAGAAAAACAAGCAGGCACCGAAGAGGGTGTTTTTTTTATGCCTAAAAACGAAAATAAAGGAGGAAGTAGAATGGGAAATTTAGCATTATGCACCCCGGAAGGCATCGGTATGCTAACTGAAGCAGCAAGCTTAATGGAAAACATGGGAATAAATTGCGGACCATTGGTGGAAGGTTTACAAGCAGCACAAATAGCAACTGAGGCTATGTCTATTGCACAAGCAGCATTGAACCTTGTTATGAATCTTAATCCTATAGCGTTAGTCACAATTGCTATTGCATCACTAGTCGCTGGTCTTACTTACTTGTGGAACACAAATGAAGACTTTAAAAATGCTCTTATTGGTGCATGGAATATGATATCTGAGGTGTGTTCAGCGGTTTGGGACGCAATTGCACTATTTTTTACAGAAACATTGCCTGCTGCACTCGAAACAGCAATGAATTTCTTTGCCGAGTTACCGGGAAAAATATGGGAGTTTTTGAGTCAGACAGTAGGTAAACTTGGTGAATGGGCATCAGGCTTAATCAGCAAAGCAGGTGAGGTATTACCTGGCGTGATCTCTTCTGTTGTAGGCTTTTTCTTAGGATTGCCGGAAAAAATGCGCGAAGTAGGAAAAAATCTCATAGAGGGAATCTTCAACGGCATATCAAATGCAGTTACATGGTTATATGAAAAACTTAAAGGCTGGGCAGGCAATGTAATTGATTACATCAAGGGTCTGTTTGAAATTAATTCTCCATCGAAAGTTATGCGCGATACCGTCGGTGCAGGAATTGCCGAAGGTGTAGCTGTGGGAATTTTAGAAAATACCGACCTGGTTTCCGACGCAATGTCTGAAATGGCAGATGTGGTCGCCGATTCTAACCTTAGCGTAGAGCCTGAAGTGTCAGCAAAATCTATTGACTTTGAGGCGTTTAAAGAAAAAATAAGACCGTCTTTAGATTTTGTAAAATCGCAGATTACACGCGCACAGGATGTTTTAAACACACAGTTTGCAGCATCCCTGCAACTTGCAGGCGCAATGGCAGGTGCTAACAACACTTACAACAACGGAAACACATTTAACAATCACTACACAATCAATGCGGCGAACAATTCGCCCAAAGCAACTATAGATGCAATCAAAAACCAAATGACAATGCAGCGTATGCTGTTTGCTACAAGATAAGGAGGGATAATATGTTACATATTACATACCAAAACGAAAACGGAAAGCTTGATTTTAGAGGAGGAAACGGACGAAACTCTTGGAGAATTCTTGAAATTGACGGACTCGGCATTGCTCCAAAAAGCTTTAATACAGCCCAGTACCCCGCCACCATCGGTCAGCGTACATTATCTGAATCAATCGATGCAAGAACAATCACCATTCAGTGCGATGTGAATTCTATCAAGAGTCAATACGGCGGAACGTCAAGCAACCGTTGGGAAATATCTAATGCACTAAAAATTTTAAACGAACCCGGCACATTACTAATTTCCGATGGCACAAGAACGAGAAAAATCAACGCCCGCTGTGTAGAAGCCGTACAGGGAGAGCGCTATGGCGGTTATGTCGTCTTTGCGATGCAGTTTGTATGCGACTATCCGTATTTTGAAGATAAGGAAACAAAAACTGTTCCGCTATTTAAAGTCGAAAAGCTTTTGGATGGCACATTTGTGTTGCCGTGTATGTTCACACGCCGTATAACAAAAGCAAATGTTGTGAATACCGGAGATGTTGATACAGAGCCGATTATCAGAATCCGTTTAAACGGCGGAACATATAACGGCACAGCGGGAACTCCGGGAACACTTGTGATTCGCAATGAAACTACAAACCAGCAAATCGAGTTAAACTTGCAGGATGCTGTAGAAACCGCAGAGATCGTAATAGATATTCCCAACAGAAAAATATTCAGTCAGGATAACAAAAACTTAATACACCATCTTGCACCCACCAGTTTTCTAAGCGATTTCTGGCTTAAAAAGGGACAAAATCAGATTTGTGTAGATAACTACATATCAGAATCAAGTGTTGTTGAGTGCGAATTTTCCAACAAATACATTGAGGCGGTGATTGGATGAGTAAGGCAAGTCCCGATATTCGTTTTTTTGACTTTAATTTTAAACTGCTTCATACGGAAAATGAATTTTTGAGCAGTAATTGGACAATTTACTACAACGACATCGGCACGTTCGAGGCACATTTTGACTTAAATAGCGATACATTGCCTGTGGTTATGGATAACGATTTCCTCGTGGCAGTACAAGGAAATCTATCCGCTATTATCGTGGGGAAAAAAGTGGAAAATGAGCTTGTCATTTACGGTCGTACTTGTAACTGGTTACTTACAAAGCGTGTTATGGATGCGTTTGACACTACTACTGATAAAATTGATATATTATTAAACGCAAAAGTTCAAGAAGCATTTTCAGATGTTGAAAACTTTAAAGGAATTGCCATGCCTAATCTTCCTACGCTTACTTTAAGTCGTGACGATAAGTGCGAAACTTTCTCATTTGTGCAGGAAAGTTTACAATTAGAAAATCTAGGACATGAATTAGAATTTGATCCTATCAATTCTTCGTGGATTTTTAGAATACGAAAAGGAAACGAGGACAATCCCCTCGTTATATCAACTGTGAACAGAAACGCTTATGATGTTTCAACCGAGAGCGATTTTCTAAACTTATGCAGTGTGGGATGGTACAAAAGGCAATATCAAAACATGGGCGAATGGGACCCGCAGGCAAATGCACTTTTGAATTCCGACGGCAACACCATATCAGGAACAGCCATCTCCAGCGGAACAGAAGAATATCCTGTTTCTGATAATTTTGGCAAGTGTTGGAAGGTCCAGTTTAAACAAGGCTCAACATACACATCGTATAAACAGTTTGGAGTACGTCTGTACCCAGGAGATTTTGTAGTGTGCGACAACGAAAAAGGAATACTTAAAAAATCAGATAAAGCTGATACATTCTGGGCAAAAATTTCAACACTTTCGTCTAATACAGGAATTTTAAGATGGGAAAGTTTATTGTCTGGCAGCAGCGAAAACGAGGCGCTTTTAGATCTCTATAATACGCAAAGCACTAACGAAATACAAGGAAAAACTGTCGGGGTACATTTTGGCAGCGAAGAAGAGTATCAGAAGAACCAGTGTGATTATGCCCTTGGCGATGTCGTTTCTGTAGAATGGCAAAGCGGAAATTATAAAAAGCGTGCCAAAAAGCGCATTATAGGTGTTAACCTTTGGTATGAAACCGGAAACATCGGCGAAGAACCTATATTTGAAGATATAACAGAATAAAAGCCTAAGGGGTTGTCGTCAATACGGCAACCCCTTTTTTAAGGAGTGAAAAAGGTATGGCTAAAAATCAAGGCTATGATATTACAGGGCAACGGTTTGGAAAACTAGTTGTTTTAGGCAAGGGCGAAAGCAAAGGCCCGGGAAGAACAACATGGAATTGCCTTTGCGACTGCGGAAATAAAAAAATGATTCGTGGAGATGCATTAAAGAGCGGATATACAAAATCATGCGGACGTTGCCTTCGTAATGAAAATGCCGTAAAATCGTCGTTTGTTATGGTGCCGATTTCTATAAAAAAAGTGAAAAAAGAGGCAGATCTACAACATCTTTCGTTTGGGCAGTATGTGGCCAAAGAGTATGCAAAACGAGTAATGGGCGGTGTTTGAATTATGTCAATATCAAATGAAGAGATTGAAACATTAATTGAACAGTATAGGGAATATCCAGAAAAAATCGTCAGGCGTTTTTATTACTTTGTATCCCCTGCCGTAAGAGACGAATTGTGCCATGTGGGCTTAATCGGTCTATGGAAAGGTGTTTTAGCCTACTACAAGCATAGCCCCAAAGACTTTGACCAAAAAAGATTTATTGATACAATCTGTGCATACATACGCTTTGAGATGGCAGATTTATTCCACGAATTAAAACTAATACGAATAAGCGATAATCAGTGGCGAAATTTTGTAAAAGTTAAGCAACTTGTATCTGCAAATCCTGATGCAACAGAGGAACAACTTAAAAGTATCATAACGAATGCAGCTCTTAAGTATGACTGGTATTTAAAAGCAAAAGAAATGATAAGTCCTGCGTCTTTAGAT